>CAYOQR010000049.1:0-46564 GCA_964406155.1 uncultured Rhodospirillaceae bacterium
GATCCGCCGCGAGGTCGGCATGGTGTTCCAGCAGTTCAACCTCTTCCCCCATCTGACGGTCCTGCAGAATCTGACCCTCGCGCCCTTGCGCGTGCGCAAGACGGCCCGCAAGGAGGCCGAGGAAACCGCCATGCATTACCTCAACCGGGTGCGGATCGCCGAGCAGGCGCATAAATATCCCCGGCAGCTTTCCGGCGGCCAGCAGCAGCGTGTCGCCATCGCCCGGGCGCTCTGCATGCAGCCCAAGGTCATGCTGTTCGACGAGCCGACCTCGGCGCTGGACCCGGAGATGATCAAGGAAGTTCTGGATGTCATGGTTCAACTGGCGGAAGAACATATGACGATGATCTGCGTCACCCATGAAATGGGCTTTGCCCGCACCGTGGCCGATACGATGATCTTCATGGATCACGGCCAGGTCGTCGAGACGGCTCCCCCCAAGGATTTCTTCGGCAATCCACGCAGCGAGCGCGCCAGGCTGTTCCTGGGACAGATCCTGTCACACTGACTGGGTGACGAGCCGCGTATTGCGTGCTCCTTTTCCGGTTTTGGCCAGCCGAATCCGCTGCTGCATCTCCGTCTCACTGTCCGGATGCTGATGGGCGCGATAAAGTTCTTTCAGGAAGGCCGACAGAACGGGCGTCTGCTGCTCGGTCTTGCGGATCGCCAGATAGATCGGATTCTGATAGCCGAGCTTCTGCTCCAGAAGCGGCCGCATGCGGTCCTGGTCGAGCCATTGCCGGGCAAAATGCTGCGGCAGGAAACCGATATAGCGGCCCGAGAGGATGAACAGCGCGACGCTTTCCATCAGATCGGCCACGGCACTGGTGGTGAGCCGCATATTGGTGGGAAAGCGGTCGGGCGCCGCATAGGCCCGCCGCACCAGTTGATGCCCCTTCATATCCGCGAGGCCGATATCGCGGGCCTTCGCGAAGAGCGGATGGCCCCGGCCGCAATAGAGCACCTGATGCTCGTTGAACATGTCCTCATAGCTGAGATAAGGCGAGTGCCGACCGCAGGCGCCGAAGCCGAGATCGAAGCGGCCGTCGAGCACCGCGCGCTCGAGATCCGTCGGCGAGGCGACATGGACGGCGATCTCCACTTCGGGCGCCAGCCGGTTCAGCGCCTGGATGGCATCGTGCAGCCGCGAGGCCGGATTGGTGACGACATTGTCGACGACGCCGATGGAGAGCTTGCCGACCAGGCGGTTGCGCACCGCCCCCGCCTCGGAGCGGAACTCGTCCAGGGACGAGAAGAGACGCAGGCAGGCCTGATAGATGCGCTGCCCCTTCTCGGTCAGGCTGAAGCCGGACCGGCCCCGCTGACACAACCTGACGCCGAGGCGCTGCTCCAGCGCCGTCATATGCGTGCTGATGGTCGATTGGCTGATATTGAGATCAATCTGCGCCGCGGAAAAGCCGCCAGCCTCGACGACCTTCGCGAAGACCCGCAGAAGACGTATGTCGCCATCACTCAGATTCGAGAGCATCGCATGCCTCACATTGATAGGCGCTAAAGTAATGTTCGATTATTCTCTATCGTATCAATCTAACGGACAAGGCAGTATCAAGGCCATACGGCCGGCGGACAGCCAATGGCCGCATGTCCATTTGTGCGTAAAAGGGGAGCGATTTTCATGACAACCTGTGGCGAATTCATCGTCCGTGCCCTGGAATCCTACGGCGTCGAGCTGATCTTCGGCATCCCGGGCGTCCATACGGTCGAGCTTTATCGCGGCCTGGCGGACAGCCCGATCCGCCATGTCACGCCACGTCATGAACAGGGTGCCGGCTTCATGGCCGACGGCTATGCCCGCGTCACCGGCAAGCCTGGCGTCTGCTTCATCATCACCGGCCCCGGCATGACCAATATCCTGACCGCCATGGGCCAGGCCTATGCCGATTCCATCCCCATGCTGGTCATCTCCAGCGTCAACCGCACGGAACAGCTCGCCATGGGCGACGGCCGGCTGCATGAGCTGCCGTCCCAGCGCAACATGGTGGCCGGGGTCGCCGCCTTCAGTCACACGGTCCTGGCGCCCGAGCAATTGCCGCAGGTCCTGGCCCGTGCCTTCGCCATCTTCGGCAGCGCCCGGCCGCGCCCGGTCCATATCGAGATCCCCATCGACGTGATCACCGCGAAGATGGACCCGGCCCTGTCGGCGAAGGCCTGGCCGCTGCCCAGCCGCCCGGCGCCGGCGCCCGATGCGCTCACCCGCGCCTGCACCCTGCTGGCGGCCGCCAAGGCACCGGTCATCGTATTGGGCGGTGGCGCCGCCGATGCCGCGGCCGAAGCCCGTGCGCTGGCCGAGCATCTGGATGCGCCCGTCGTGCATACCGTCAATGCCAAGGGCATCCTGCCGCCGAACCATCCCCTGCGCGCCGGCGAGAATATGGCCATGCCACCGGTCCGCCGCCTGGTCACCGAAGCCGATGTGGTCCTGGCCGTCGGCACGGAATTCGGCGAAACGGAGATGTATCCGGACACCCAGCCGATGCGCCTCACCGGGCAGTTGATCCGTGTCGATATCGACCCCGAGCAACTGGTCCGTGGCCTGCCGGCCGCCGTGCCGATCCAGGCCGATTCCCGTCTGGCCCTTGCCGCGATGAACGCCATCCTCGGCAGCCAGCCGCGCATCGACCGGTCCGGCGCCAGCCGCGCCGCCGAAACCAGCAAGATCCTCACGACGCATTGGTGGCCGGCGGTCGCCACCCATCGCCGCATCGCGGCCATCGTTCAGGAAAGCCTGCCGGACGTCATCATGGTCGGCGATTCAGCCGAGCCGGTCTATGCCCTGAACCAGTGCTACCAGTCTCCGCAGCCGCGCTCCTATTTCAATTCCAGCACCGGCTACGGCACGCTCGGTTACGGCCTGCCGGCGGGGATCGGCGCCAAGCTGGCGGCGCCGAAGCGGCCTGTCGTGGTGCTGGTCGGCGACGGCGGCCTGCAATTCACCATCGGCGAACTGGCCGCCGCCGTGGAAGCCCAGGTGCCGGTGATCCTGCTGATGTGGAACAATGACGGCTATGGCGAGATCAAGACCTATATGCAGGACCGCCAGATCAAGCCGATCGGCGTCGATATCTTCACGCCGGATTTCCAGGTCATCGCCAAGGGCTTCGGCTGCGCCGTCGCCCGGCCGGAAACTCCCGAGCAACTGACCGCCAGCCTGCGCGACGCGACCCAGCGCACGGTGCCGACGCTCGTCGAACTACGCGCCGAAGCCTGGCAGTTGCCCCGCTAAAATACTCCAGAGACGGTTTCAGGCTGAAGTATGCATGCTTCAGCCTGAAAGCATCGTCCTTCAGGCTTCACGTTTCTCCACACCGCACCATTGCGCCATGAACAGCGCGATGGTGCGGGTGACGTCTCGCATCGAGCTCATCGAAACGCGCTCGTCGAAGCCGTGGATATCCTCCGACTTCGGCCCATAGACCAAAGCCGGGATACCAGCATAGAGACCGAAGAACCGCGCATCGGTGGTGGCCGTGAGCGACACGTCCTTCGGCTCCTCGCCCGTCACCAGGCGATGGCTCTGACGCAGGCAGGCCTGTGCTTCCTCACCGCCGGTCACCACATAGGGTTCGGCCTGAAAGCCGTGATAGACCACCTGGGGCGGATTGTTGGCGAGGAAGACGTGCTTCGCCGCCGCCTGCCGCACCGTCTCCTCGACATCGCGGCGCACGGCTTCCAGCTTCATCCCGGGATAGAAGGAGATGCGCATATCGAAGGTGCACCAGGCTGGCACGCTCGATGTCCAGTCGCCGCCTTCGATCTTGCTGACGACGAAATTGATCGGATGCGGATGGTCGGCCCAGTTCTGATGCCGATTGGCGTTCCACGTCGCCTCCAACTCATGCAAGGCGGCGATCAGCGGGAAGCTTGCCTCGATGGCATTGGCGCCGGTGCCGGCCCAGCCGACATGGGCGGGACGGCCCAGCACCTTGACCTGGAACCACATGACGCCGAGTTGCCCCGCCACCATGCAGCCGCCCGACGGTTCGGGAATGATCGCCGCATCGGCGCGATAGCCGCGCGCGAGGCAGGCCAGCGCGCCATTGCCGGTGCATTCCTCTTCGGTCACCGACTGGAAATAGCAATTGGCCGCCGGCTGCAGCCCGAGCCGCGCCAAGGCATCGAAGGCCGCGAGCGCGCAGATCAGGCCGGCCTTCATATCGCCGCCGCCCCGGCCATAGAGCCAGTCGCCATCGCGCCAGGGGCTGAAGGGCGGCTTGGTCCACAGATCGAGCGGCCCGGTCGGCACCACGTCGATATGGCCGTTGAGGATCAGCGAGCGTCCCTTGGTCTCGCGCGGCCGATGCGTCGCCACCACGTTATAGGCATTGTCGTATGAAACGGTGACGGGCGAGAAACCGGGCAGATGCTGGATATCGGCGAGATCGATCTGCCAGTGGTCGACGGCGAGACCGCGTTGCCGATAGGTCCGCGCCATGAAGTCCTGGGCCGGCGCCTCCTGGCCGCGCAGCGAGGGGAAGCTGGTCAGCTCCTCGGTCAGCTTGCACTGCCCCTCGAAGCCGGCATCCACCGCCGCGATGATGTCCTTCACCAGCGTCTGATCGATATCCTGCGGCATTGCCTGATCCATGTCCTGCTCCCCTAACCTGCCGGCTCATGCAAGCGCGGCGTCAATCGGATCGAAACCCTGCTGGATGATGAAGCTCTTAACCCAGCCCCATCTCCTCATCTCGCCTACCAGGGAATCGACGATCCGTCGTAATTGAAGAAGTGGCCGCTATCGGCCGGCTTCAGGCCGGCGATGACGCGGCGGATGCCGGCGACGCTGTCCCGCACCTTCACCGGCGCCGAGGTTCCTCCCATATCGGTCTGCACCCAGCCGGGATGGATCACCGCCAGAATGAGCCGCCCGCGCAGATCCGCCGCCGCCGTCACCATCGCCATGTTGAGCGCCGCCTTCGAGGTGCGGTAGCCGTAGCTGCCGCCGCTGGGATTGTCGCCCATCGAGGCCATGCGCGTGCTGATGGAAACTGCCTTTTTCTGCATGCCCGCCGCCAGATGCGCCTGGAAGGCTTCCAGCATATGGAACGGCGCGATGCAGTTGATATGGAACAGGCGCAGCCAGTCTGCCGTCCCGGTCTGGCCGAAATTCTCACGCTCGCCGATGGCGCCGGCATTGTTGAGCAGGATGTCGATCGGCCGGCCGGCGAGATCATGCGCCAGGCGCTTGATTGCGGCATCGTCGGTCACGTCGAGCGCATGACGCTCGACATTGCCGTCGATCTTCTGCAACTCGGCCGCCGCGTCCGGATTGCGACAGCAGGCGATCACGTGCCAGCCCTCAGCGGCATATTGGCGGGTCAGTTCCAGGCCGATGCCGCGA
Source organism: uncultured Rhodospirillaceae bacterium (assembly GCA_964406155.1). Lineage (GTDB taxonomy): Bacteria > Pseudomonadota > Alphaproteobacteria > Dongiales > Dongiaceae > Dongia_B. The sequence continues at coordinate 5,360 of CAYOQR010000049.1, forward strand.
TTGGTGCCGGTGATCAGGATGGTCGGCATGGCTCAACCCGCTTTCTTGGCCGTGACTTCGATCTCGATCTTCATGCGCGGATCGACCAGGCCGCAGACGATGGTCGTATTGGTTGGGCGAATCTCGCCGAAATACTGGCCGAAGACCGGCGCCACCTTCTGAAAATCGGCGGAATCGGTCAGGATATAGCGCGCCCGCACCACATCCTTCAGGCTAACGCCGGCCTGTTCCAAGGCGGCGCTGATATTGCGGAAGGTCTGATGGGTCTGTTCGACCACATCCTCGGAGATGCTCATCTTCGTGTAATCGAAGCCGGTGGTGCCGGAAACGAAGACCCAATCGCCATCGACCACGGCGCGGGAATAGCCGGCGGTCTTCTCGAAGGCCGATCCGGATGAAATCAGGCGACGCGTCATCTTGTGCTCCTCTCCTTGCCGTTGTGCTCAGCCGCGCGACTGCGACTTGCGATCCTGCGCCTCGGCCACGGCCACGGCGCTGACATTGACGATACCGCGCACGGAGGTCGAGGGGGCCAGGATATGCGCTGGATGGGCCGCACCCAGCAGGATCGGACCGATCGACAGGCCCTCGCCCAGATAGCGCAGCAGGTTGAGCGTGATATTCGCCGCATCGAGATTGGGCATGATCAGCAGATTGGCCCGCCCCTTCAGGCGCGAATTGGGGAACAGCCGGTCGCGCAGCAATTCGCTGACGGCGGAATCGCCGCGCATTTCGCCCTCGACCTCCAGCTCGCTGTCCTGTTGCAGGACTAGGCCCAGGGCCCGGCGCATCTTGCGCGCCGAATCCGAATTGGACCCGCCGAAATTCGAATGCGAGAGCAAGGCGGCTTTCGGCTCCAGGCCGAAGCGCCGCACCATCTCGGCGGAGAGCACGGTTGTCTCGGCGATCTCCTCCGCCGTCGGGTCCGGTGTCACTTCGGTATCCGAGATGAAGAAGGCGCCGGTCTGCAGGATCAGCGCCGTCATGGTGGCATAGCTGCGGACACCGCTCGCCCGGCCGATGATGTCGTTGACATGCTCGAGATGCCGATGGAACCGCCCCACCGTGCCGCAGATCAGCGCATCGGCCTCGCCGCGCTTCACCATCAGCGAGCCGATCACGGTATTCCGGGTGCGCACGATGGTCCGGGCATCGTCCGGCGTGATGCCCTTGCGCTCGGTCAGGCGATGATAGAGGGTCCAATATTCGTGATAGCGCGGATCGCTTTCCGGATCGCACAATTCGACATCGGCGCCGAGCTGCAGCCGCAGCCCCAGTTTCTCGATCCGTTTCTCCACCACCGCGCGCCGGCCGATCAGGATCGGCAGGCCGACCCGCTCGTCGATCACGGTCTGCACGGCGCGCAGCACCCGCTCGTCCTCGCCCTCGGCATAGACGATGCGGCGTGGATCACGCCGGGCCCGGTCGAAGATCGGCTTCATGACGAGGCCGGAGCGGAAGACGAATTGCGAGAGCTTCTCGCGATAGGCTTCCCAATCGGTGATCGGCCGCGTGGCGACACCGCTTTCCATCGCCGCCTTGGCGACGGCCGGCGCGATCTCGACGATCAGGCGCGGATCGAAGGGCTTGGGAATGAGATAGTCCGAGCCGAATTGCAGCTCCTGGTCGGCATAGGCATTGGCGACGATATCCGAGCTCTCGGCCCGTGCCAGATTGGCGATCGCCTTGACGCAGGCGACCTTCATCGCCTCGTTGATCGCCGTCGCACCGACATCCAGCGCGCCGCGGAAGATGAAGGGGAAGCAGAGGACGTTATTGACCTGGTTCGGATAGTCCGAGCGCCCGGTGGCGATCACCGCATCGGGACGCACCGACTTCACGTCCTCCGGCATGATTTCCGGCGTCGGATTGGCAAGCGCAAAGACCAGGGGCCGCTGGCCCATGGTCGCCACCATCTCCTTGGTCAGGACGCGCGGCGCAGAGAGGCCGAGGAAGATATCGGCATCCTTGATCACATCGGCAAGGCAACGGGCATTGGTCTTCTTGGCGTAGCGCGCCTTGCGCGGATCCATCAGCTCCTTGCGCCCGTCATAAACGACGCCCGCCACGTCGGTGACGATGATGTTGTCGATCGGCAGGCCAAGCTCGACCAGCAGGTCGAGGCAGGCCAAGGCGGCGGCGCCGGCACCCGAGGCGACCAGCTTCACATCGCCGAGCTTCTTGCCGACCACCGTCAGGCCGTTCAACATGGCGGCGGCGACGATGATCGCCGTGCCGTGCTGGTCGTCATGCATCACCGGAATCTGCATCCGGGCCTTCAGCTTCTTCTCGATCTCGAAGCATTCCGGCGCCTTGATGTCTTCCAGGTTGATGCCGCCGAAGCTGGGCTCCAGGGCGGCGACGATATCGACGAATTTATCCGGGTCGGTCTCGTTGACCTCGATATCGAAGACGTCGATATCGGCGAATTTCTTGAAGAGGACGGCCTTGCCCTCCATCACCGGCTTGGCGGCCAGGGGACCGATGGCGCCAAGGCCGAGCACGGCGGTGCCGTTGGTCACCACCGCCACCAGATTGCTGCGGCTGGTCATTTCGGCGGCAGCGGCGGGATCCTCGACGATCGCCTCGCAGGCGGCCGCCACGCCCGGGGAATAGGCCAGCGCCAGATCGCGCTGGTTGGCCAGAGGCTTGGTCGCCATGATCGCCAGCTTGCCCGGTTTCGGCTGCCGGTGATATTCCAGCGCCGCGGCCTTCAGGCTCTCATCCGCCATTCTGTCCCCCTAACGTCGAGAATTTGTCCGAATTCGGCGCGGATTATAGCGGCTGGGCACGCCGATGCCAGGGGCGCCCGTAAAAAATCTGCCTATTTTTTCAGAAAGTTACCGGTGACGTACCGGATTTCGCGGCCAGCCTCTCGGCCCCGGGGAACGATCCCCGGCTGGCCCCTTGGATTGCCTGCTGGCTGTCATGTCCGATGATGGTGCGGTCGAGAAGACTCGAACTTCCACGGGTTGCCCCACAGCGACCTCAACGCTGCGCGTCTACCAATTCCGCCACGACCGCATTTCATGGCTTTGGGCCGGCTCTTTCGAGGCGGCAAGAAGGACTTGCCATGGCCCGGTCCGGGGGAATAGCAAATCGCCACTGGGTGATCAAGGACGAAAGCAGCCGGGCATGACAGTTAGTCAAATAACCGTGGATAACCCGAAATCGGCCCGGCCGGTGGAATGGCGGATTTCCGACGACCTGGTGCCCTATCCCGAGGCTGTCGCCACCATGGAGGCCCGGGTGGCCGCCATCGCCGCCGGCGAGGCCCCGGAACTGGTCTGGCTGGTGGAGCACCCGCCCCTTTATACGGCCGGCACCAGCGCCCGCAGCGCCGATCTGCTGGCCCCCGACCGTTTCCCGGTCTATGCCACTGGGCGGGGCGGGCAATACACCTATCACGGCCCCGGCCAGCGGGTGGCTTATGTCATGCTGGATCTGCGCCACCGGGGACAGGATCTGCGGCGTTATGTCCACGACCTGGAGGAATGGGTGATCCGCAGCCTGGACCGCTTCAACATCCGGGGCGAACGACGCGAGGGGCGGGTTGGCATCTGGGTCGCCGACGGCAGTAAACGCGAAGACAAGATCGCCGCCATCGGGGTGCGCGTGCGGCGCTGGATCACCTATCACGGCATCGCCATCAATGTGGATCCCGATCTCAGCCATTTCGGCGGCATCGTTCCCTGCGGCATCCGCGAGACCAATGAGGCACCGCTCGGCGTCACCTCCTTCGCCAAGCTCGGTCACATCATTTCCCTGCCCGAGGTCGATGTCGTCCTGAAGGAAACCTTCCGGGAGGTCTTCGGCGGCTGACAGAACGCCACCGAAGATTCGTCACCGGTATCAAGCGAACGGTTTCTCGCCGCTCAAATCGTCACCACGATCTTGCCGAACTGCTCGTTCGATTCCAGGAAGTGATGCGCCTCGACGATCCGCTCGAAGGGAAAAGTCTTGGCGATCACCGGCCGAAGCGCGCCTGATGCCAATCCCTCGAGGATAAAGGATTTGGCGGCCGCCAGCCGCTGCGGATCGCTGACGACCTCGTGGATGAGATAGCCGCGCAATGTCAGCGCCTTGCTCAGCACGGCAAGGATCGGGAACGGTGTCGGCTGTGGGCTCAAGGCACCATATTCGATGAGAATGCCACCCTTCGACATGGCCGCCGTGAGCGGCTCGATCGACGGACCGCCGATCGGATCGAACACGACGCGGACGCCCGTCGGGCCGGCGATTTCCCGCAACCGGATTTCCAGATCCTCCTCCGTCGAGGCGACGACATGCGCGGCACCGGCCGCCAGCAAGGCCTGTCTCTTGGCGGATGTCCGCGTGACGGCAATCGCGGTCGCGCCGACCATATTGGCGATCTGGATCGCCGCCAGCCCGACGCTGCTCGAGGCGGCGGTGATGACGACGAAGTCTCCCTTGCACAGCTTGGCGATATCGATCAGCGCGCCATAGGCGGTGACATATTGCATCCAGACGGCGGCCGCCGCTTCCCAGCCCAGCGAGGATGGATGCTTGACGATCAGCTCGGCGGGAAAGGTGGCAAGCTCGCCATAGGCAGGCCAGCGGGCCATCGAGACAGGCGGTACGACACTGACGGCATCGCCCGGCGCGAAATCCTCCACGCCCTCGCCGACCGCCGCAACAATGCCCGCCGCCTCCAGGCCGAGACCGGCCGGCAGCGTCGGTGTCTCGATATAGTTGCCCGACCGGAACAAGGCTTCGGCCCGGTTCAGGCCCAAAGCCTTGACGCGGATCTGGACCTCACCCCGGCCGGCCCCTGGAACCTCGACATCCTCGATCCGCAGAACCTCGGGACCGCCCAGCTCATGAAAGCGAACAATGCGTGCCATTCGATACAACTCCAAAACATATGAACTGAATGAGCTGTAGCAGCAGGAATTTCATAGATAAATGGTACTATGGACAGAACAGAAGAAACTGATAGTTTCTAATCATGGATCGCCTGACCAGCATGGGTGTCTTCGTCAAAGCCGTCGATCTGGGCTCGTTCGCCGCAGCGGCGGCCGAGCTCGGCCTCTCGGGGCCGATGGTCGGCAAGCATGTCCGCTTCCTTGAAGATCGTCTGGGGGTGCGCCTCATCAACCGGACCACGCGGCGCCAGAGCCTGACGGAATTCGGGCGAGCTTATTACGACCGCTGCCGCCTGGTCCTCGCCGAGGCCGAGGCCGCCGATGCCCTCGCCGCCGATCAGCTCGGCGAGCCGCGCGGCCGGCTGCGCGTCGCCATGCCGGTGCATTTCGGCCGGCATTGCGTGACGCCCGTTTTGCTGGAGCTCGCGCGGCGCTATCCGATGCTGGAACTCGATCTTTCCTTCAGCGACCGCTTCACCGATCTGGCCGATGATGATGTCGATCTCGCGATCCGCACCGGCGATCTGGAAGACAAGGCGGGTGTAATCGCCCGCCGTATCGCACGCCAGCGCATGATCATCTGTGCCTCGCCTGCCTATCTCGCGGCGCATGGCACACCGCGGCAGCTCGCGGATATCGCCAAACATGACGCCATCATCTATCGCCGCTCCGGCCGCATTCGCCCCTGGCTGTTTCCGTGCGACGGCCAGGCGCCGCTGGAGATCACACCCGTCAATCGGCTGAGGCTCGACGATCTCGATGCCATCGCCGATGTTGCCACCACGGGCATGGGGCTTGCCTGGCTCCCGTCCTGGCTGGTGCGCGACCGCATTCAGACCGGCGCGCTGATACAGCTTTTCTCGGATGAGCCGGTCTTTCTCTACGATGCCCATGCACTCTGGTTGCAGACGCCGCATTTGCCGCTGAAGGTCCGCCTTGCCGTCGATGCGCTGGCGGCGGCCTTGCCCAAACTGATGGCGTGAAAACGCCCTCTCCCACTTCTAACTTCTGCCATCTCACCTCTATTCCGAATGGGATTATTGTCGTAGACATGGGCGCCAAGAGATCGCTGATGGAGACGATGCATGAGCGCGCAAACGGATGCAGAACATTGGACGAAAGTGGCGGATCAATGGATTGCCTGGGCCCGCACGCCGGAGCATGACGCCTTCTGGGCCTATCGCGCGGCCCTCACCCGTTTCATCGGCGGCGGCACAGGCCAGGCCCTGGAGATCGGCTGCGGCGAAGGCCGGGTCAGCCGCGAGCTGAAGCTGCTCGGCTATCATGTCACCGCCACCGATGCCGTCGGCGCGATGGTCGATGCCGCACGCCAGGCCGCGTCAGCGCATGATTACGCGGTCGCCGGCGCCGGCGACCTCCCTTTCGAGGATCGGCGGTTCGATCTCGTCATGGCCTATAACGTGCTGATGGATGTCGACGACATCCCCGCCGTGCTGCGCGAGGTCCGGCGTGTGATACGGCCAGACGGCACCTTCTTCGTTTCCCTGGTCCATCCGTTCCGTGACCGTGGCCGCTTCGACGGCAAGGCGGCTGATGCGCCCTTCATTCTCGAAGGCACTTATTTCGGCCGCGAATATTTCAACGGCCCGGAAGAAAAGGACGGGCTCTCCATGCATTTCGCCGGCTGGTCCCAGCCGCTGCAGGATTACATGGCCGCCTTCGAACAGGCCGGCCTCGCCATCGCCGCCTTGCGCGAGCCGGTGCCGGACGGGCCGAAGGCCGGACAGATGGCGCGATGGGCGCGGATCCCGATGTTTCTCTGGCTGAAGCTGCGTCTGCTCAAATAGCCGCCCCACACCGCCGGCTGCAAAAAACTCAAGGAGCAATTCCTATTTGCTCTCTGGCGCTCGCCGTCGCGACAGGGGACTATCCTGCGGCAAACAGCGGATGTCAGGGAGAAACGACATGCAGGTTCAGGCTCCCCTCATCGATGAGACGGCGATCCGCAGCTATCGCCTGAAGCGGGTGCGCCAAGGTTTGCGCGCCTCGGATTATGCCGGATTGATCCTGTTCGATCCGGTCAATATCCGATACGCGACCGGCAGCCGGAACATGCAGGTCTGGACCATGCACAATCCCTGTCGCTATGTCTTCATCGCGACCGAGGGGCCGGTCGTCCTGTTCGAACTGGGCAGTGCGCGGCACCTCGCCAAGGATCTGACGACGATCGACGAGATCCGGCCGGCCTGGGCCTGGGATTACATGATCGTCGGCGATCGCAACGAGGAAATGGCCGGCAACTGGACCAAGGAGATCGTCGACCTGATCCGGCAATATGGCGGCGGCAACCGGCGCGTCGCCATCGATCGCGCAGACTGGCTGCCGATCATGAGCTTGCAGCGCAGCCATATCGAAGTCGCCGACGGCAAGCCCCTGATGGAACGAGCCCGCGCCATCAAATCGGCCGAGGAGATCGCCGCCTTGACGATCTCGTTCCAGGCCTGTGCCGATGCCATCTCGGTCCTGCGCCGGGAAGCTCGACCGGAGATGACGGAAAGTGCCGCCCTCGGCCTGCTGATCCAGGAAGCCATCACACGGGGCGGCGAATATCCGGAAACACGGCTGCTCAGCTCCGGGCCGCGCACCAATCCCTGGTTCCAGGAAACCGCCGACCGCGTCATGCAGGAGGGCGACCTGCTCTCCTTCGACACGGATCTGATCGGCCGCTGGGGCTTCTATACCGATATCTCCCGCAGTTGGGTGATCGGCGACCGCAAGCCGACGGATGAGCAGAAGCGCCTGTATAATCTGGCTCGGCAGCAGCTCGAGCATAATACCGCGCTGCTGCGGCCCGGCATGAGCTTCCGCGAGATGTCGGCGAAATCCTGGCCGGTGCCGGAGGCCTTCATCGCCAACCGCTATGCCGATATCGCCCATGGCGTCGGGCTCGGCGTCGAATATCCCCTGATCTGGTATCAGGAGGACGAGGCCTATGGCATGTATGACGGCGTCTTCCAGGAGAACATGGTGGTCTGCGTCGAGAGCTATATCGGCGCGGTCGGCGGCCGGCAGGGCATCAAGCTGGAACAGCCGGTGCTGATCACCGCCAATGGGCCACAGCTCTTCTGCGACTGTCCCTACGAGGATTACTGACGCCTATTCCGTCGTGCTCGGCACCGGCGCCTGTTCTCGCGTATCGACCGCCAGCTCCGTCACCGGGATATGGCAACGGATCTGATGCCCCGTTTCGGCGCCGGGCAGCAGCGGCGGTTGCTGCGTGCGGCAAATCTCGCCCAGTTGACGCGGGCATCGGGTGTGGAAGACGCAGCCGCTCGGTGGATTGATGGCGCTGGGAATCTCACCTTTCAAGCGGACGCGTGCCGCCGTCTGGCCGTCGATTGCCGGTACGGCCGACAGCAGCGCCTCGGTATATGGATGATGCGGGCCGGAGAAAACCCGCTCCGCGGGACCGATCTCCATCAGGCGTCCCAGATAGAGGACGGCAATGCGGTCGGAGAGATACCGCACCGTACCGAGATCGTGCGAAATGAACACATAGCTGACGCGCCGTTCGTTCTGCAGCTCCGCCAGCAGATTGAGGATCGCCGCCTGGACCGAAACATCGAGCGCGGAGGTCGGCTCGTCGCAGACGACGATTCGAGGATTGCCGGCAAAGGCGCGCGCGATGGCGACGCGTTGCTTCAACCCGCCGGAGAGCTGTCGGGGTTTCGCTCCCAGATACCGCTCGGCCAGCCGCACCGCCTGGGTCAGTTCGAGCACCCGTTTCAGGCGCTGGGCGCGCGGCAAGCCGGCCAGCTTGGCAAGCGACCGGTCGATCAGCCGGCGCACCGTATGCGAGCGATTGAGGGCGGAATCCGGATTCTGGAAGACGATCTGCAGCGACTTCAACTGGTCGCCGGTCCGATTGGCGACGCGCCCGGGCATCGCCTCGCCGCCCAGTTCCAGGACCGCGCCGGCATCGGGCGACACCAGCCCGAGCAACAGGCGCGCAAAGGTCGTCTTGCCGCTGCCCGATTCACCGACCAGGCCCAGGGTTTCACCGGGCCACAATTCCAAGGACACATCTTGCAACGCCTTGACCGGCTGCAGGACCGTGCCGAAGGTCTTGCTGAGATTGTCCACCCGCAAGACCGGATGGCCCTCATGAGAGATCGCGTTTGTCGCCGCAAGATCCGGCGGCGTCATCCGCGGCAGGTCTTCGGCTTTGTCGTGATAGTGACACCGGCTGCTCCTGCCGCCGAGATCATGCAAGGGCGGTGCTTCCTGGTGGCAGCGATCGGTGGCCAAGCCGCAACGCTCGGCAAAGACGCAGCCAGGGATGACCGCGCCGGGCGTCGGCAGGAAGCCCGGGATGGTATCCAGGCGCCCATGATCCTTGCGACGCCCCCGGCGCGGCAGGCACCGCAGCAAGCCGACCGTATAAGGATGGCGCGGGCTGTTGAACACCTCGCGCGTGGTGCCCTCCTCGACCAGCGTGCCGGCATAGAGCACGCCCACGCGATCGCACATCCGGGCGATCACCGCCAGATTGTGACTGATGAACAGCACCGATGTGTCGTATTCGACGCGCAGATTGGCGATCAGGTCGAGGACCTCCGCCTCCACCGTCGCATCGAGACCGGTGGTCGGTTCATCGAGAATGAGGAGCCGGGGATTGATCGACAAGGCCATGCCGATGGCAACGCGCTGCTGCATGCCGCCGGACAATTGATGCGGATAGCGCTCCAGCACGGAAGACGGATCGGCGATCTGCACCTGCCGCAATGTATCGGCAGCGCGTTCCATCGCCTCGCCGCTCGGCAGGCCCTTCAGGCGAAAGATCTCCGCCACCTGATGACCGACACGGATCGACGGATTGAGGGCGCGGCCGGGATCCTGATAGACCATGGAGACAGTATTGGCCCGAAGATGCCGGAGATCAGCTTCGCCGAGCGACAGCAGGTCACGGTCATCAACCAGGATGCGGCCGCCACGCACCCGGCCGTTGCGCGGCAGGTAACGGACCGCCGCCAGCGCCGCCGTCGATTTGCCGCAACCGGATTCGCCAACCAGCCCGTAGGACTCGCCACGGCCGATGCGGAAGCTGAGTCCGCGCAGCACCTGCCGGTCGCGGCCGCGCACCCGATACACCAGATCGAGATTGCTGATCGTCAGGGCATCCGGGGCAGCCATGGGTGTCTTGGGGGATTGTTCTGTTGTCACGAGTCAAGGGCCCCTTGAATGCCGTCAGCGAGGAGATTGACACCAACCACCAGAGAAGCGATCGCGAGCGCGTCGAACATCACGGTCCACCAGTAACCGCCATTGATCAGGCCGTAACTCTCCGATACCGCGAGCCCCCAATCCGGCGATGGCGGCTGGATGCCGAAGCCGATGAAACTGAGTGTGGCGACCGTGAAGATCGCATAACCGAGCCGCACAGTGGATTCGACAAGAATGGGCGGCAGGATATTCGGCAGGATCTCGGCGAACATGATGTAGAGCGGCTTCTCGCCCCGCAATTGGGCCGCTGCCACATAATCAAGCTCGCGCTCGGAGAGAACCGCCGAGCGCACGGTCCGGGCGATGATCGGTGCGAAGACCGCGCCGATGACGATGACCACGGTGACGCTCGATGTTCCCAGGGCAACCAGGGCCAGCATGGCGACGATCACCAGCGGCAGGGCCAGCACGGCATCGACCAGGCGGCTGACACTGTCATCGACGATGCCCCGGAAATATCCGGTGGCGAGGCCAAGCGCGGTACCGAGAACCGTACCGAGGAGTGTCGCCAGAGGAGCGATTGTCAGAATGTCGCGGGCGCCGACGATTACGCGCGAAAAGACATCGCGCCCCAGTTGATCCGTCCCGAACCAGTGATCGGCCGAGGGCGGATCCAACGTATTCAGAAGATCGCCGTTGAACGGATCCTGCGGTACCAGCGCGCTGCCGAAAATCGCGCAGCCTACCCAGAAGAGCACGATGACCAACCCGACCAGGAAGGTACCGGAGCGCAGTAGCAGGCGTAGCCGCTCGCTTCTGGCGCTTTTGACACTTTCGGCTTTGCGGACTTCCGCCATATCGGCTTGCGGCGTACTCATTCGGCGGCTCCGAAGCGAATGCGCGGATTGAGCATGGAATAGAGCAGATCGGCCGACAGGGTCGCGACAGTATAGACGATGCCGATCGTGAGAATGCCGGCCTCCAGCATGGGGAAGTCCTTGCCGCGCGCGGCGATATAAATGAGGCTGCCGACACCCTGATAATGGAACAGGACCTCAACCACGACCAATCCGCCGATCAGATAGCCCAATTGCGTGGCGATCACGGTGATGGTGGGCAGCAGCGCATTGCGCAGGACATGGCGCCAGAGAACCGTTCGCCGTGGCAGCCCCTTGAGCACCGCCGTCCGGGTGTAATCGGCATCCAGGGCCTCGACCGTGCCGGCCCGCGCCATGCGGGCGATATAGCCGAACAGCACCAGGACCAGCGGGAGGGATGGCAGGAAGAGATAATAGATCTGCGTCAGCGCATCGGCATCGGCCGGGGCCGAGGCCGTGATCGGCAGCCAGTTCAACCAGACCCCGAAGATCATGATCAGCACGATACCGGTGACGAATTCCGGCAGCACCGTGGCTGACAGGCCGATCACGCTGATGATGCGGTCCAGCGGCCGGCCGACATTCAAGGCCGCGCAGACGCCGCCGAAAATGCCGAGCGGCACGACCAGCACGAAGGCAACGGCGGCGAGCTTCAGGGAATTCATCAATGCGGCGGCAATGAACGGCGCGACCGGCGAGCGGAAGGTGTAGGACATGCCCATGTCGCCGATCAGGAAATGGCTGATCCAGTCGAAATACTGGGTCAGGAGCGGACGGTCGGTGCCAAGCTGGTGATTAAGATTGGCAACCGCCCTGGCATCGGCAAGGGGCCCGAGAATGGCGCGGCCAACATCGCCGGGCAGCAGTTGCGCCCCGGCAAAGACGATGACACTGAGCAGCCAAAGAGTGATCAGGGAAAGCAACAGACGCTTTACGATAACCTTGGAGAAGCCCACAGCAACTGCCTCTCGGGATCAAAATCGTCGATCTGTGATCCGGACCGGCTTGCCGACGAAGTACCCCTCGATGACAAGCCGGTCCGATCTTCTTACCAAAGCGCGCTTACTTCCAACGCACCGTTTATTTGATCGTGGCGCGATCCAGGAAGAGCTGCGACATCGCCGTCGGCTGCGCACCGGACACTTTCTTGGTGGTCGCCGTCAGGAAGTCGTAGAAATAGGTCCAGAGGACCGGCGTCTCCTCCAACAGGAGTTCCTGGATCTTGCCGGCGGCAGACCGCTGCGACTGCAGGTCCAACGCGCTGACATACTGGGTGACCAGGCTGTCATAGTCCTTGTTCTTGAAATGCGCTGCATTCCAGGTGCCGTCGCTCTTCAGCGGTGCGGCGAGCGTCACATTGGGGACGCCGCGATGGCCGTAATCGGTACCGCCCATCACCGAATCCAACCAGTCCGACTGGCCGTACACCGCCTTGCCATAATAGGCATCCTGGCTCTCGACATTGAGGTCGATGTTGATGCCAATTTCCTTCACGGCCTGCTGGATGACCTGGCAGTATTCCGGAATCTCCAGATACTTCTCGGTCGTCAGCTTGACATTGAAGCCGTTCGGCATGCCGGCGGCGGCCATCAGTTCCTTGGCTTTTCGGATATCGCGCTCGCGCTGCTTGACGTTCTTGTCCGTCGAGGGGAAGACCGGCGCGAAGGGCGAATCGTTGCCGATATCGGACCGGCCGCGGAACAGGCCCTTGACCAGCTTCTTGCGATCGATGCACAGCGCCACCGCCTGGCGGACCCGCTTGTCGGTGAACGGTGCCATATCATTCCGCATATGGATCTGCGTATGCGCGCTGGATTTCAGGCTCATGATATGGACATTGGGGTCGCTCAGCAGGGCAACGCCAGAGATCGCCGGCAGTTGATTGATGATGTCGACCTGATGGCCCTGCAGGGCCAGGACCTGCGGCTGCATATCCGCATAGAAGGTGAATTCCGTGCGGTCCGGCAGCGCCTTCGGGCCCCAGTAATCGTCGTTGCGGACGAAGGAGGCGCCGACCTTCGGCGTATACTTGTCCAGCTTGAACGGACCCGTGCCGATGAAGTTCTTCTCGAAATCGCCGGCATAATCGGCCGGGACGATGATGGTGTTGTAGTTGTCCGAACAGACATAATAGGGAAAGTTGCCGTTCGGGGCATCGAGATGGAACTCGACCGTGTAGTCATCGACCTTCTTGGTATTGCCCTTCGACAGCACACCGGCGAAGGCCGACAGGGCGTTCGAAGAATTCTTCGGATCGGCCAGCCGATCGAAGGAGGCGACCACATCGGCGGCGGACATCGTCTTGCCGTTATGGAACTTGACGCCCTGGCGGATCTTGAAGGTCCAGACGCTGCCATCCTGATTGGGCTTCCAGCTTTCCGCCAGAACCGGCTTCAGGATCAGATCGGGACCGGACACGGCGAGGAATTCGCCGGTCTGCTGCAGCATCAGCAGGCCGCCGGCATCCGCCACGGTCACCGGATCGATCGCCGCCGCCGGAACGGTGGTGGCAACCCGGATGGTGCCGCCGGGCGTACCGGCACGGGCTTCGGGTACCCAGAGGGTCGAGCCGAATGTGCCGGCGAGGCCGGTCAGGAGCGGCAGCGACATGCCGATGATGCTGCCATGGCGCAGAAAGTCACGCCGCCCGATATGGCCGGCGGCGAATTCGTCGATGATGTGATTTTCAATATCGCTGCTGCGACGGCGTATACCGTCGATGAACTTGTCGTTCTTTTTCACTGAAAATCTCCCAGGTTTTGCCGCGTTATAGTTGTATCACCCTCACACCCCGCCAAATCTTAGGTACGCATGCCCAATTTGATATATTCAATTGTTTGGACAAATTCGCTTAATCGTAAGTCCATTAAATTCAAAGTCAATCGGCGCGATCTATCTTTTGCTGGCAGGCCTTGGCTCGCCGTCAGCAGTCGATCGGCCCGGATTGCCGTCGTCAGCGCGAAATCTTGCATGGACAAATTCGCCGGCCGGCCCAAGCGGCAACGTGCCTACGGAGTGAGACTAGAGCCGGATTTCGTCAGGAAAAGTCGCGGCGGCGACCACAAAGGTCACAAAAATGACAGCCCAGATGGCGACAGCTAAGAAGGGCAGAAAATCGCCGGGCGACGTTAAGCGTGCCCGAGCGCACGGACCATGCCGTCAGGCGTCCGGCAGTTGGCGGAAGCCGGCGCCGACGATGCCCTGGGCCGGTTCTCGGGTGACGGCATCGACGCGGGCGTGCTCGGGGCCCCGGTGACAGGCAGTGATCATGTCATCCACCTTTTCCGCCGGGCCGGCGAAGAGGGCCTCGACCGTGCCGTCGAGGCGGTTGCGCACCCAGCCATTGAGCTGGCGCGCTTCCGCCTGCTCCACCGTCCAGGCACGGTACCACACACCCTGGACGCGCCCGCTGATACGGACGCGCTCCGCCTTATGTCCCGCCGGCAAGGGCGATGCCGCCTGATCGCTCATCGCACCCACTCCTTCACGCAAACTCCATGATGATCTGATCGACCGCCAGGCTGTCGCCGGGCTTGGCATGGAGATTGGCCACCTTGCCGTCACGCTCGGCGCGCAGCAGGTTCTCCATTTTCATCGCCTCGACCACGGCCAACTCCTGGCCGGCCTTCACATCCTGGCCCGGCTGCACCGCCAGCGAGACCAGCAGGCCCGGCATCGGCGAGAGCAGATATTTCGACATGTCGGGCGGCGTCTTCTCCAGCATGTATTCCGCCAGTTCGGCGGCGCGCGGCAGCAGCACCAGCACCTTCAACTGGGCGCCGGCATAGGTCATGCGATAGCCGACGCCGTCGCGCTCCACCTGCACCGTGACGGAGCGCCCGTCGATACGGCCCTGGAACAGGTTCTCGTCCAGGCGCCAGGCGCTGATGATCTCGCAGCTCTTCTTGCCGTCGATCACCGCATGGCCCGAGGCGGTCTCGATGATGCTGACGAGATGCTTTTCCTTGCCGAACTTGATCGCCCAGTGACCGTTGGCGGCCGAAGCCCGTGTGCGGAAATGCGGCTTGCCGCCGGCGGCGCGGCGGGCGAAGCCCTGATGCACGATGGCGGCGACGGCGACCAGATCGGACTTCTGTTCGTCGCTCAGCTCGATGCCGTGGAAGCCGTCGGGGAATTCCTCGGCGATGAAGCCCGTGGTGAGGCGGCCGGCCTGGAAACGCGGATGCGCCATCAAGGCCGAGAGGAAACTGAGATTGTGGCCAAGGCCACGGATATAGAAGGAATCCAAGGCCTCGCGCATGGCCGCGATGGCGGCGCTGCGATCCTCGCCATAGGTGACCAGCTTGGCGATCATCGGATCATAGAACATGCTGATCTCGGCGCCCTCATAGACGCCGCTATCGACGCGCACCACCGGTCCCGTCGCCGGCTCCCGGTAGCGCACCAGACGGCCGGTCGAGGGCAGGAAGTTGCGGATCGGATCCTCGGCATAGACGCGGGATTCGATCGCCCAGCCCTTCAGCTTCACATCCGACTGCTTCAGCGCCAGCTTCTCGCCGGCGGCGACCCGGATCATCTGCTCGACGAGATCGAGCCCGGTCACCATCTCGGTCACCGGATGTTCGACCTGCAGGCGGGTATTCATTTCTAGGAAATAGAAATTGCGCTTGCCATCGACGATGAATTCCACCGTGCCGGCGGATTTGTATTGCACCGTCTTGGCCAGCGCCACCGCCTGCTCGCCCATGGCGGCGCGGGTCTTCTCGTCGAGGAACGGGCTCGGCGCCTCTTCGATCACCTTCTGATGACGGCGCTGGATCGAACATTCACGCTCGCCGAGATAGAGACAGTTGCCATGACCATCGGCCAGGATCTGGATCTCGATATGGCGCGGATCGGTGACGAACTTCTCGACGAAGACGCGGTCATCGGCAAAGCTGGACTTCGCCTCATTGGTGGCCGAGCGGAAACCGTCGCGGGCCTCCTGGTCGTTATGGGCGATACGCATGCCCTTGCCGCCGCCGCCGGCCGAGGCCTTGACCATCACCGGATAGCCGATCTCCTTGGCGATCTTCACCGCCTCGTCGGCATCCTTGATGACACCGAGATAGCCCGGCACCGTGCTGACGCCGGCTTCCTTGGCGAGCTTTTTCGATTCGATCTTGTCGCCCATGGCATGGATCGCATGGGGATCGGGGCCGATGAAGGTAATGCCGGCCTTCTTCAGGGCATCGGCGAATTTCATGTTCTCGGAGAGAAAGCCGTAGCCCGGATGCACCGCCTCGGCGCCGGTCTTCACACAGGCATCGACGATACGGTCGATCTGCAGATAGCTCTGCGCCGCCGGCGCCGCGCCGATATGCACGGCCTCATCCGCCTCGCGCACATGCAGCGCATCCGCGTCGGCGTCGGAATAGACGGCAACCGTCTTGATCCCCATGGCGCGCGCCGTGCGAATGACCCGGCACGCAATCTCCCCACGATTGGCAATCAGAATCTTTTTGAACATCTTACGCGCTTTCCTCAGCGTTCCCCTGGCTGCAATGTCCCCGATGCGCTCTCCGTTTGTGACGGGGGCGCAACAGCCGTCACAACGGAATGTTGTCGTGCTTCTTCCAGGGATTGCTCAATTGCTTGTCCCGCAGCATGGCGAGCGAACGGCAGAGCCGCTTGCGCGTGGAATGCGGCATGATCACATCGTCGATGAAACCACGTGCACCGGCGACAAAGGGATTGGCGAACTTCTCGCGATATTCCTCGGTACGGGCGGCGATCTTGTCCTTGTCGCCGATATCGGCGCGGAAGATGATTTCCACCGCGCCCTTCGGGCCCATGACGGCGATTTCCGCCGAGGGCCAGGCGAAGTTGACGTCGCCGCGCAGATGCTTGGAGCTCATAACGTCATAGGCGCCGCCATAAGCCTTGCGGGTGATGACGGTGATCTTCGGCACCGTTGCTTCACCATAGGCGAAGAGCAGCTTGGCGCCGTGCTTGATGATGCCGCCATATTCCTGCGCCGTACCCGGCAGGAAGCCCGGCACATCGACGAAGGTGATGATCGGAATGTTGAAGCAGTCGCAGAAACGTACGAAGCGCGCCGCCTTGCGGCTGCTGTCGATATCGAGACAGCCGGCCAGCACCATCGGCTGGTTGGCGACGATGCCCACCGTTTCGCCACCGAGGCGCGCGAAGCCGGTCAGGATGTTCTTGGCGAACTCCGGCTGAACCTCGAAGAAATCACTCTCATCGGCGACCTTGCGGATCAGCTCGCGCATGTCATAGGGCTTGTTCGGATTGCTCGGGATCAGCGTGTCGAGCGAGGGCTCGTCGCGATCGATCGGATCCGGGGTTTCGCGGATCGGCGCCTTCTCGCGGTTCGACGAGGGCAGGAAGTCGATGAAGCGGCGCAGCTCCAGCAGCGCCTCGACATCGTTCTCGAAGGCGAGATCGGCGACACCGGATTTCTGGCTGTGGGTCAGCGCACCGCCCAATTGCTCGAAGGTCACCGTCTCATGGGTGACCGTCTTCACCACGTCGGGGCCGGTGACGAACATGTAGGAGGAATCCTTCACCATGAAGATGAAGTCGGTCATGGCCGGGGAATAGACCGCGCCGCCGGCGCAGGGGCCCATCACCAGCGAGATCTGCGGTACGACGCCGGAAGCGGTGATGTTGCGCTGGAACACCTCGGCATAGCCGGCCAATGACGCGACACCTTCCTGGATACGGGCGCCGCCGGAATCGTTGAGGCCGATGACCGGCGCACCGACCCGCACCGCCTGGTCCATCACCTTGCAGATCTTCTCCGCATGGGCTTCCGAGAGCGAGCCGCCGAAGACGGTGAAGTCCTGGCTGAAGACAAAGACCAGACGGCCGTTGACCGTGCCATAGCCGGTGACGACGCCGTCGCCCGGCACCTTGTTCTCCGCCATGCCGAAATCGGCGCAGCGATGCTCGACGAACATGTCCCATTCTTCGAAGGAATCCGGATCGAGCAGCAATTCGATACGTTCGCGGGCGGTCAAGCGCCCCTTGGCATGCTGCGCCTCGACACGCTTCTGGCCGCCGCCCGCCCGGGCCGCCTCCCGCATGTCTTCCAGTCGCTTCAGAATGTCCTGCATGGTGTCGCCATCCCGCTGTCAAATCTGCTTATGGAGCCCGTCATCGGATGACATCCCATGACACGTCCGACACACATCCGGGGACGAGCCGTTTTGTCATATTGCAGTTGCGAGATGCCCGCAATAGCTTGCCGTCGCAGGGCGGCCAATATGCCGGAAAATCGTGCCGGAAAAGCCGACCAGGCAGTTTGCCGGACGGCCGAGAGCTGGTTGCGCTAACAGCTTGGTCGCCGCACTACAGCAGGATCGACATCTTGGCGCCGCAGCGACACCTCTTCGCACCCGTACGAAGCCAAATCCCGGGACCATCCCCCAAGGCCTATCCCCCGACTCAGCCGGCTTGATCCGGCGGCAGCAATGTCAGGAAACGGGCGGCCTCGGCGATCTCCCGCGCCTGGCCGTCGCGCCGGGCCAGGGCCTCGGCATCGGCGCCCCAGCGTTCGGCCTGGAACAGCTCATCGAGATGCGCGGCCGCCACCGCAGCCTCGACGCTCAGCCGGCCATCAAGCACAGCCAGGGCAATCACCAGCGACCCGGCAATGGTAGTGATGCTGGCCAAAGCCGTCAGCCGCCAGGGATCGAGCCGGTCGACCACCCGCTGGAACGTTGCCAGGCTTTGCGACGATTGCTCGATCGCCATGATACCGACGGTGGATTGCAAGGCGACATCGAAACGCCCATTCGCCCAATCCAGAAGGCTCTGCCACTGTTCCTCCTGGCGCTGCACCAGCCCGACCGGTCCCTCGGCGCGATAGCAGATCAGATCGCTGCCGGCATAAGCGGCGATATCCTGGACGATTCTCCCGCGATGGGGCAGCACCCGGTCGATGGCGGTGCTGGCGAGCTGCATCATCGGCATGGATTGCGGCTGGATGCGGTCGGTCTGTGCATCCCACTCCACCTGGATGGCACGCGCCAGGGCCTCGCTGGGCAGGATCAGCGGCGCCTTGGCCGGCGAACGCAGAGCCTTGCCATCAAGCGTCACTTCCCAGCCGTCGGAGGCCGCCCGGATATCGACCTGACGATAGAAACGGCGGGGTGTTTGCGCGGTCACGATGATCGTTCCTCAATTGCCGAAGAGGCTGTTGACGCCCTTGCTGATGCTGTTGCCGACACCCCGCGCGGCATCGCCGGCCCCCTTGACTACCTGCTTGGCGCCATTGCCGACGGCTTCGGCACCCTGTTTGATCTTGCTGCCGGCTGCGCCGCTCTTGCTGCTGACATTGGCCAGCGTGGCGCAGGGATTGTCGCCAAGGGTCTGTTGCGACCCCAGGCCGGTCAGCGACGCCAGCGTACCGAGCGTCACCTTGTTGACGGTGCCGGTGAGGAAATCGGTGGTATTGCCGATAGCCCCCAAAGTATCCGGCGCCACCTGCGGCTGGCGCAGCGGGCCGGTCACACGCATGGGAACGGCCAGGGCCGCGAGGCTGACATCCTTCGATTTCGAATCGACGCGCATGTTGATGGTCTCGGCACCGAGATCGATCACCCCGGTCCCGACCACCGCGGCGCCGGGCGTATCCAGCACCACGCCATTGGTCTTGGCCTTGCCATCGGCGATGTCGAAGCGGCCGGCAAGGCAACTCACCCGGGTCAAGTCGTCATTGCCGCCGAAGGAAATGAGTTTCGTCAGATCCGCCAGCAGGAAGCGGGCGAAACTGTTGCGCAGCGCGCCGCTGCCGGTGGCGAAGCGCGCCTCGCCCGAGAGGCCCGCCATCAGGTCATGGGTCGAGCGCGCCGGCCCGGCCACCGAGACATTGACATCGACACCGCCGGTCGACAGCACATCTGACACGCCCGCCGCCGCCAGCAGGGTCTCGGAGGCGACATGCTGCGCCGCCATGTTGAGATTGAGGGACGGCTTGTCGCCGGCCTGCAACGTACCGGTCACATCGATGTTGCCGCTATCCACCACCGCCTTCAGCGTCTTGATCGTCAGGACGCCCTGTTCCAGCGTCAGGCCGAGTTTGCCGTTGGACAGGATCGGCTGGCCGCGCTTCACCTGATTGACCGTCAGCGCGATATCGGCATCCATCGCCGTCAGGAGGCCGAGGGGCCAGGGGGCATCTGAAAAGAGGCGCCCGCCGCTATTCCCTGCCGCCGGATCAGCCGCTGCCGCGCCCGGAGCCGGGAAACCGAAATCCACCAGATCGATCTGATCGGCCGTCACCTGGGCCCGCAGCAAGGTCGGCTGGCGCGTGGTGAAGATAGCCACCAGACCGGAGATATAGCTCTTGCCAACGGAAAGCTGCAGGCGGTCCAAGCGATAGCCTTTATCGGGGTCGGAGAGATGGCCCGAGAAATTGACCGGCGCGGTCGGCCGCAGGGATGTGCCAAGCAGCGGATTGAGCTTCGAGAGATCGCTGCCGCTGACCTGCAGATCGAGATCCAGACCCGTCAGGGTCGTCGCATTACGAACCGTGCCGCTCAATTGCATGTTGATATCGGCGATGCTGCCGCGCAGGTCGATGGGCATCGGCCCCGCGTTGAGCTGGCGCAGCGATCCGATCGTCCCCTTGAGATCCATCGGTACCGCGTCGAGCGTGCCCTGCAAGGTCCAATCGATCGAACCACTGGAAGCCGAGGTCCTGGCGGTCAAGGACTTCACCAGGAACTCGCTGTCGCGGCCATGTGCGAGATCGCGATAGCGCAGCTTGAAATTCTCGATCGACAGCCGTTCGATTTCGGGCAGCGGCGTCGCCCCGCCGCCCGCCCCGCCGCCCGTGCCGCCAGCCGCACCGTCAAAAGCCCAGTTGCCGACGCCGTCCTTGTTGCGCTCCAGCAGGATCTGCCCGCCGGACAAGGTGACGTTGCGGAGCTTGATCTGCTCGAAGAGCAAGGGCAACAGCTCGATCTCGGCATCGATCCGGTCAAGCGCGATCATCTGCGGCTGGTCGCTCCAGGCAACATTCCGCAACGTGACCTGCCTGGCCGAAAGATGCGGTGTCAGGCCGAAGGACACCGTGACATCCCCGGCGATCACGAGGTCGCGCCCCAGCGCCACCTTCACCTGCTGGGCGACCAGATCCTTATAGGCATTGAAATCGATCGACTTGACGATCGTCACCGCCACGGCCGCGAGACCGATCAGCAGCAGGGCCAAGCCGGTCAGGATCGTCTTCCAACGCATCTGCACAATGACTCCTCGAATTGCCGCCGGATTCTAACCACCCCACCGGCATGGGACAATCCGGCTGTCGCGCCGGCCCCTTTAAAAAAGGAATCGCGCCTTAATCTTATTAAGACGAGACGGATTCGCCTCATAGATGAAATCGCAACGGCGATTCCACCAGTGAGCATCCGGCTCTAGCAGATTCGAGGTGATCTTTACCTTGCCGAAAGGCGTGACAAAAGCGGCAATAATTGTGACGGGTGGTCGATGACGGCGGCGGCCCCCGCCTGCCACAGATCGGCTGCCTCGTGATACCCCCAGGCGACGCCGATCGCCGTCGCCCCCGCGGATCGGGCCATTTCCATGTCGAAGCTGGTATCGCCGATCATGACCGCCTGGGTTGGAGTCAGACCGACCTCCTCAATCGCCCGCAGCATCATCTCCGGATGCGGCTTGCCGCGGCAGCGGTCGCCGGTCTGGAGCGTATGGAAATACCCTTCCATCCCCTGCTTCTGCAGCGTGTAATCCAGCCCCCGCCGTCCCTTGCCCGTGGCGATACCGAGGAACAGCTCGGGATGGCGCAACTGGTCGATCAGTTCGCGCACACCTGGATATAGCGGTTCTTCCAACTTATTCGCCGCCTGCAACTCGCCCTTCAGGGCAATGAAGGCCGCTGCCAGTTGCTGATGCACGGCATCGCCAGCCTCTGGCGCCAGCCGGGCGATGGCTGCCTCCACCGGCAGACCGACCTGACGCCGGATCAGCTCCGGCACCGGCGGCTCCATGTCGATATGCCGGAAGACGCGTTGCACCGCCGCGACGATATTGTGCTGGCTGTCCACCAGCGTCCCGTCGCAATCGAAAACGATCAGCCTGAACGGCCCGAGCTGCCGCAGCAGATCGGCGGCGGCAGCCGAACCGGTGTCAGATATCAAGGTCACGGAACGGATCTTCGTCGAAGCTGTCGGCGAAACCGAAGAACTGCTGGGTCTGGCGCATATGCGGCGGCAGCGGTGCCGTCACGTCGATCATGCCGCGACGCGGATGCGGCAGGATCAGGCGGCGGGCATGCAGGTGCAACTGCCGCGGCACCGCTTCGCGGGCGATGAAGGCACCTGCCCCCGCATATTTCCCGTCACCGAGGATCGGTGTCCCCAGCGCCAGGCAATGGGCGCGCAATTGATGGGTGCGCCCTGTCATCGGCATCAGCGCCAGCCAGGCCGCCTTGGTGCCGGCCCGATCGAGCACATTGAAAAAGGTGACGGCGCGCTTGCCCTCTTCGTCGATCTGCACACGCTCGCGGCCCTGCCCCTGGCCGCCTTGCTTCATCAACGCGGCATCGATCTTGCCGCGCGACATTTTCGGCGCGCCGACCGTGACGGCCCAATAGATCTTCTTCGCGTCCTTGTGACGGAAGGCCTCCGCCAGACGCTGCGCCGCCTGCACCGAACGGGCGAGCACCAGGACACCGCTGGTGTCGCGGTCCAGCCGATGCACCAGACGCGGCTTATCCTTGGCGTCGAATTGCAGGGCCGTCAGCATATCGTCGAGGTTGCGGCTGAGACCGCTGCCGCCCTGTACGGCGAGACCGGCGGGCTTATCGATGACGATCACGTCGTCATCCCGATAGAGTACGGCCTGTTGCAACTCCCTGGCATCACGGTCGGAAACTTTCGCCGGGCGCTTCTCCGCCGTGTCCGGGTGCGCGGCGGTCGCATCCTCACCCAAAGGCGGGACGCGCACGACCTGGCCGACCTCCAACCGGTCGCTCGCCTTGGCGCGCTTGCCGTCGACGCGAATCTGGCCGGTGCGCAGCAGCTTTTCCAAACGGCCATGGCCAAGTGCGGGAAAGCGCCGCTTGAACCAGCGATCCAGGCGTTGCTCGCCGTCTTCGGCGGCAACTTCGATCTGGGTGACACCACTCATATGAGATCGGGAATCAGGCGGCGGCGCGACTGCGGCCCAGCCAATCCAGGAGCTGATCCGTGCCCATCAGATAGACGCCGATCGCCGCCAGTTCGTCGAGGCCGGCATCGGTCGCGCAGGAAATCGCATCGGTCGCCAGCAGGATGCGGAAGTCGCGGTTGCTGGCGGCATAAACGGTGGAGCGCGGCGAGGTCGGGAAATCGATACCGCAAATCACGATGGTGGTGATGCCGAGGGATTTCAGATGATCCTCGATCGGCGTCTGGAAGAACGCGGAGAGGCGCGGCTTGTAGCAAAGCCACTCATTGCTGCCGATTTCCTGCAGCTTGCCGCCGAGCAACAGATCCGGCTGCAGACGCGACGCACCTTCGGGCTTCACCTCGTCGATCAGTTCGGCACCCAGCGTACCCGGCATGACGATGCGGGCGCCGGCCTCGATCGAAGCACGATGGCAGAGATCGACATTGGAGCCGTCGCAGCGATAGAGCCGCGTCGCATGGACGATCGGCGCATTGGCGGCGCGGAAGGCCCGCACCAGGCGCTGGATCTGAGGAACAGCAGCGGTGGCGCCACTGCTGGAGGCTGGTCCCGTGGGCAGAACAAAGTCCCGTTGCACATCGATGGTCAAAAGGGCCGCTCTGTTGCGCTCCGGTGACAAATAATCCTGCATGCCTCTACACCCATCCCCAGTTTTCGGTTCCGCGCATGTCCGATCCCCAACGAACATGATGCGAAAACCCTAACCCCAGCTTTCCCTTCCGACAAGACGGAAGCCGTGTTCGGATCGCGTTCACTACCGCAACACAGCTATGCCGAAATCAGCCATCACCGGTTTGTTTGCGCTGCCGCAAACGATCCCAGTACTCGATCCGTTTCATCAGGTCGCGTTCGAAGCCACGCTCGACCGGCTGGTAGAAGCGCTGACGCGGCATGCCGTCGGGAAAGTAGTTCTGGCCGGAGAATCCCTCCGCCGCATCGTGATCGTACTGATAGCCGTCGCTATATCCGAGCTGCTTCATCAACTTTGTCGGCGCATTCAGGATATGTTTGGGCGGTGTCAGAGACCCCGTCTCCTTCGCCGAGCGCATGACAGCCTTGTAGGCGCGGTAGGCCGCATTGGATTTGGGAGCTGTACCCAGGTAGATCACCGCTTGGGCAATCGCCAATTCGCCTTCCGGCGATCCCAGGCGATCATAGGCGTCCCAGGCGGCCAGGGTCTGGGTCAGGGCCGCCGGATCGGCGAGGCCGATATCCTCAACCGCGAAACGCACCAGTCGGCGCGCGATATATTTCGGGTCCTCGCCCCCGTCCAGCATGCGACCGAACCAGTAGAGCGCCGCATCGGTATCCGATCCCCGCAGGGATTTGTGCAGTGCGCTGATGAGATTGTAATGGCCTTCCTGCGCCTTGTCGTAGAGCGGCGCCCGGCGGTTGACCGCCTTGGTGAGCTGCGCCACGTCGAGCTCGGTATCGGGCGGGAAACGGAACAGCTCTTCTGCCATATTCAGCAGATAGCGGCCGTCACCATCCGCCATCGCGATCAGCGCTTCACGGGCATCGGATGTCAGCGGTAACTTCTGCTCCATATCCGCCTCAGCCCGCTGGACCAGTTGCGAGAGATCGTCGTGGTCCAGCCGGTTGAGAACAAATACCTGGCAACGGGAGAGCAAGGCGGCGTTGAGCTCGAACGACGGATTCTCCGTCGTGGCGCCGACCAGGATGACGGTGCCGTCCTCCACATAAGGCAGGAAGCCGTCCTGCTGGCTGCGGTTGAAACGATGGATCTCGTCGATGAAGAGCAGCGTGCCTTCGCCGACGATGCGGCGCTGGCGCGCGGACTCGAAGACTTTCCGGAGATCGGCGACGCCGCTGAAGATCGCGGAGAGCATTTCGAAATGCAGCCCGCTGCCTTCGGCGATCAGCCGTGCGAGCGTGGTCTTGCCGCAGCCCGGCGGGCCCCAGAGGATCATCGAGGAGAGATGGCCGGACGTCATCATCCGGCCAATGGGCCCCTCCTCGCCGATCAAGTGATCCTGACCGACGATCTCCGCGAGCCTGGTCGGCCGCAGGCGATCCGCCAGGGGCCGGGGGGCTTGCTGTTCGAAAAGACCGCTCACCTCTTGCGTCCCGTCCTCACGCGATGGGATCAGTCGACACGGAAGGTTTTGACCTGGCCGCCACGATTGACCGTGACCGACCATTGATCCGCCGGCTTCGACACCATCTGCACGAGGTCCGCCGTCGAATTGACCTCCCGGTCGTTCAGCTTCACGATGATATCGCCCGGCTGCAGATTGAACTGGTCCGCATAGCTGCCGCGCTTCACCTTGGTCACCACCACGCCGCTCCAGGCGCCGATCGAGAGCTGTTCAGACAAGGCCGGCGACAGATTGGCGACCAACGCGCCGGCCAGCGGTTGATGCCCTTTCAGAAGCTGCTCGTCGGCCGCCGGCTTGTCCGGCGCCGCGATCATATCGACGTGCACGTCACGGCTGTTGCCGCGGCTCAGCACCTGCATGGTCGCCGGCTTGCCGATCTGCTGCGTCGCCAGACGGAAGCGCAGGGCCTCCGGATCTGCGATCACCTTGCCATTGATGCCGGTGATGATATCGCCCGCCTTGATGCCGGCACGCGCCGCCGGGCCGTCCGGATAAACCTGCTTGACGACCACGCCGCCGGGCCGCGCGATGCCCATGCTCTTGGCGATTTCGGCCGTCAGCGGCTCACCCGTGGCGCCGATCCAGGGACGTACCAGCTTGCCGCCATTGCCCTCGGCATCGATCACCGCCTTGACCATGTTGCTGGGAATGGCGAAGCCGATGCCGACCGAGCCGCCGGTCTTGGAGAAAATCGCTGTATTGATGCCGATCACGCGGCCATCGAGCGTCACCAGGGCGCCGCCGGAATTGCCGGGATTGATCGCGGCATCGGTCTGGATGAAGAAGCCGTAATCGCTGATGCCGATCTGCGTACGCGCGAGGCCCGAGACGATGCCCTGGGTCACGGTCTGGCCCACGCCGAAAGGATTGCCGATGGCGATCACCACGTCGCCGACCTCGATATCGTCGGAATCGCGCAGCTCGAGAGTCGGCAACTTCTCGCCCTTGGTGTCGAGACGCAGCAGCGCAAGGTCGAACTGCTCTTCCGCCGCGACCAGCTTCGCTTCGAATTCGCGGCCGTCATTGAGAACGACCGTGATCTGATCGGCGCCCTGGACCACATGGTTGTTGGTGACCACCAGACCATCCGCCTTCACCAGCACGCCGGAACCGAGCGAGCCCTGCACCCGTTCCTTCGGCCGCCCCTGCCAATTCGGATCGCCGAAGAACTGGCGGAAGAACGGATCGTTGAAGAAGGGCGAGGACATCTGCTGTTCCTGCACCACCTTCCGAGTATAGATGTTGACGACGGCGGGCGCCGCCTTCTTCACCACCGGCGCGAAGCTGAGCTGGATCTGCTCGCGCGATGTCGGCACGGTATCGTCCGCCCGGGCTGGCGAGATCAGCGCGGCCGTCAGGGCCGTCCCTCCCGAGATCATCCCCGTCATCATGATCGCCAGCAAAAACAGTACTCGACGCAACATCTTCGATCCTAACTCCAGCAAGCGGAAACACGGTCAATCATATGGTGATTGCCCCGGATAATGCAAAAACGGCCAATACAAAATGGCTAGCGCAAAACTGGCCAGTGCAAAATGGGGCAATGCAACCGGCAGGTAACGCAAAAGGGCAGCCGGAGGCTGCCCTTTCACCTGTTTCATTCCGACCGGCCCCGGATCAAGACCGCGGCCCGGATCAGATTGTCGGCCTTAGGCCTCGGCGGCCGCGCCGTCTTCGTCACCGGCATTCTGCACCGGGCCGGAATCCAGGCCCTTGGCAGCCGGGTCGCGGTCGACGAACTCGATGACGGCCATCGGCGCCATGTCGCCATAGCGGAAGCCGGCCTTGAGAACGCGGGTATAACCGCCATTGCGGCTCTTGTAGCGTTCGGCCAGGACGGTCAACAGCTTCTCAGCCATCTTCTCGTCCTTCAGCGAGGCCAGGATCTGACGGCGGGCATGCAGGCCGCCGCGCTTGCCCAGCGTCACCAGCTTTTCAACGATCGGGCGCAGATCCTTCGCCTTGGGAAGGGTCGTCTTGATCTGCTCGTGCTTTACCAGCGCGTGCGCCAAATTGTTGAACATCGCCTTGCGATGGCTGCTCGTCCGATTCAGCTTACGGCCACTCATTCCGTGACGCATTTGACATCTCCTCTCTCGCTTGGCCTCGCCTGCCTGTGGCAGCCGCGAAACCGATTACACTTCCCACCGCCGCGGTCACCGGCATCTGACGGACAGAAACCGGCGCCATGTACGGCAGGTCGGGCCACCATGGCCCAATCCTACGCAACCTTCAGATGGCTCAGTACGGCTCGTCGAGCCGCTTCGCCATCTCTTCGATGTTCTCTGGCGGCCAGTTGGGGATTTCCATCCCGAGATGGAGGCCCATCTGCGCCAGCACTTCCTTGATCTCGTTCAGCGACTTGCGGCCGAAGTTCGGGGTCCGGAGCATCTCCGCCTCGGTCTTTTGCACCAGATCGCCGATATAGACGATGTTGTCGTTCTTCAAGCAATTCGCCGAGCGGACCGAGAGCTCCAGCTCGTCGACCTTGCGCAGCAGGTTCTTGTTGAACGGCGGCTCCACAGCCTTCGATTCTTCCGTGGCGGCCGAGGGCTCTTCGAAGTTGATGAAGAGCTGCAACTGGTCCTGCAGGATGCGGGCGGCGATCGCCACCGAATCTTCCGGCGATACCGCGCCGTTGGTCTCGATCTGCATCGACAGCTTGTCATAGTCGGTCACCTGACCGACGCGGCTGTTATCGACCTTGTAGGAGACCTTGCGCACCGGGCTGAAAATCGCATCGACCGGGATCAGGCCGATCGGCGCGTCTTCCGGACGGTTCTGCGAAGCCGGGACATAGCCCTTGCCGCTCTCGACGGTGAATTCCATCGACAGATTGGCACCCTGATCGAGGGTGCAAAGCACCAGATCCGGATTGAGGATCTCGATGTCGTGGCCGGTTTCGATCTGGCCGGCCTTCACCTCGCCCGGGCCCTGGGCCTTCAGGCGCATCCGCTTCGGACCATCGCCGCCCATGCGCAGCGCGATCGTCTTGATGTTCAGGATGATGTCGGTGACATCTTCACGAACACCCGGGATCGACGAGAATTCATGCAGCACGCCGTCGATATGGACGGCGGTCACCGCCGCGCCCTGCAGCGACGACAGGAGCACGCGACGCAGCGCATTGCCCAAGGTCAGCGCGAAACCGCGTTCCAGCGGCTCGGCGACGATCGTGGCAGCGCGCCGACCATCGGCGCCGGCGTCGATCTTCTTGTTCGACTTGATCAACTCGGTCCAATTCTTCTGAATCACAGCGATCTTCCTCATGCAAAACGGCGAGCAGCCATCCAATCGCTCTCGCCTCGAAAAACCGACGACCAACGTATTTTTAAAGCGCGAGGCCTGACCTCGCAGATGGCCGTTATAGAGGGCCGGCCCCGCTGTGGGGGCCGGCAGAACCTATATCAGACGCGGCGGCGCTTCGGCGGCCGGCAGCCATTGTGCGGGATCGGCGTCACGTCGCGGATCGACGTGATGGTGAAGCCCGCGGCCTGCAGCGCGCGCAGAGCCGATTCACGGCCGGCGCCCGGACCCTTCACCTCAACTTCAAGCATCTTCACGCCGTGCTCGGCCGCCTTCTTGGCAGCGTTGTCGGCGGCAACCTGGGCCGCATACGGGGTCGACTTACGCGAGCCCTTGAAGCCCTGCGCACCGGCCGACGACCAGGCCACGGTGTTGCCCTGATCATCCGTGATGGTGATCATGGTGTTGTTGAAGCTGGCATTCACATGCGCGATGCCGGAGGTGATGTTCTTGCGTTCGCGGCGGCGAACGCGCTGGGCATTAGCTGGAGCCTTGGCCATTTCCGTTCCGTTCCTTTACCGGTGCTGCGACCGGAGATTACTTCTTCTTGCCGGCGATCGCCTTCGCCGGGCCCTTGCGCGTACGCGCATTGGTGTGGGTGCGCTGACCGCGGACCGGCAGGCCCTTGCGGTGACGCAGGCCGCGATAGCAGCCGAGATCCATCAAACGCTTGATGTTCATGGCGACTTCACGGCGAAGATCACCCTCCACGCGGTAACCCTGGTCGATCACCTCGCGGATGCGGACGACATCGGCGTCTGAAAGCTGGTTGATGCGGCGCTCGGCGGGAATGCCGACCTTCTCGCAAATTTCCTTAGCCTTCACCGGGCCAATGCCGTGAATGTAGGTCAAAGCGATAACCACTCGCTTTTGCGTCGGAATGTTGACGCCAGCAATACGAGCCACTGTCAGTCTCCTCATTTACACGGATCTGGGCGTGCCCTAAGGGCCCGGTCACCCAAGGTGGTCGAGAGGCGCGCATTATATGCAGATTCGCGCCCCCGTCAATCGCCAATCCCACCCTCAAAGGCACGAAATTGGTGAATGAAACCAGTGGGTTACTTCCGGACCTTCGCTAGTACCGCGTCGATCGCCGTGGTTACGTCATCAAGATCGGCCATGCCGTCCACCTGGTGGAGCAGCCCCTTAGCCCGGTAGTAGGGCAGAATCGGGGCGGTTTGCTCGCGATAGGCAACCAACCTGGCTTTCACCGTTTCAGCGTTGTCGTCCTTGCGACGGACGAATTCCGTGCTGCCGCAAACATCGCAAACGCCATCCTTCTTCGGACGCTGGAACACGTCGTGATACCCGGCGCCGCATTTGGCGCAGGAGAAGCGTCCAGAGATCCGTTCCACCAGAGCGCCCTCATCGACCGCGAGCTCGATGACCGCGTCGATATGGCCGCCCTTTTCCGTCAGCATCTTGTCGAGAGCCGCCGCCTGACCTTCCGTGCGCGGGAATCCGTCCAGCACGAAACCATTGCGGCAATCGGGCGCCTCGATGCGATGCGCAATCATGCCGATGATGATGTCGTCGGGCATCAGTTGCCCGGCTTCCATCACCTTCTTGGCCTGCTGGCCCAATTCACTGCCCGAGGCAACCTCGGCCCGCAGCATATCGCCGGTCGACAACTGGACCAGCTTGTGACGATCGAATAGGCGCTTGGCCTGCGTCCCCTTCCCCGCTCCCGGCGGGCCCAGCAGTATCAGATTCAACCCCGACGTCCTTTCAGCTTGGCCTTCTTGATGAGCCCTTCATATTGATGCGCCAACAGATGCGAATGAATCTGCGCCACCGTATCCATGGTCACCGACACCACGATCAGCAAGCTGGTGCCGCCGAAATAGAACGGGATGGCGTAATTGGCGATCAGGACTTCCGGCAGCACGCAGACGAAGCAGAGATAGGCTGCACCGAGAACCGTCAGGCGCGTCGCGACATAGTCGAGGTAATCCGCCGTATTCTTGCCGGGCCGGATACCCGGGACGAAACCGCCATACTTCTTCAGATTATCCGCCGTCTCTTCCGGATTGAAGGCGATCGCGGTGTAAAAGAAGGAGAAGAAGACGATCAAGGCGACATAGAGAGCCATATAAAGCGGCTTGCCATGGCCGATATACAGCAGCACGTCCTGCATGATCGTGTTGAACAGGCCACCCGTACCGGGCGCCGCGTTGCCCGAGAAGCCGGCGATGGTCAGCGGCAGCAGCAGCAGGGACGAGGCGAAGATCGGCGGGATGACGCCCGAGGTGTTGAGCTTCAACGGGAGATGCGAGTTCTCGCCGCCATACATCTTGTTGCCGACCTGGCGCTTCGGATACTGGATGATCAGCCGGCGCTGGGCGCGTTCGAAGAACACGATGAACGTGATGACGGCGATCGCCAGAACCAGCACGACCAGGACGAAGACCGGGCTGATCGACCCGGTGCGGAGCTGCTCGAACATCTGGGCGAGCGCGGTCGGCAGGCGGGCGACGATGCCGGCGAAAATGATCAGCGAAATGCCATTGCCGATGCCGCGGGCGGTGATCTGCTCACCCAGCCACATCAGGAACATCGTTCCGGCGCAAATCGAGGTGATGACCGACACATAGAAGAAGATATCGGGATTGGCGACGACCGGCCCGGCGCCGGTATTCATCGCCGCAACCCCCTTGGCCATCGCCAGGGCCTGAACCACCGCCAGCAGAACGGTGCCGTAGCGGGTGTACTGGTTGATCTTCTTGCGCCCGCTCTCGCCTTCCTTCTTCAGCGCTTCCAACTGCGGCGACACCGAGGTCAGGAGCTGCATGATGATGGAGGCGGAGATATACGGCATGATGCCGAGGGCGAAGATCGTCATGCGGCTGATGGCGCCGCCGGCGAACATGTCGACCATGCCCAGCACCCCACCGGAATGCTGGGCGAAAAAGGTCGCAAAAGCCGCGGAGTCGATGCCCGGCAGCGGGATATAGGCCCCGATGCGGGCAACGACGAGCGCGCCTAAGGTAAACCAGATGCGATTCTTGAGCTCGGTCGCTTTCGCGAAAGCGCCGAAATTGATATTCGCCGCAAGCTGTTCAGCCGCCGAGGCCATGACCGCCCTGTTCCTTTCGATTACTCTTACGCTTACTCTAGTGCCTCAGCTTACGCCTTGGCGGCCTTCTCGGCGGGAACCTTCGGAGCCTTGACGACGACCGAACCGCCGGCCTTCTCCACCGCCGCGACGGCCGCCTTGGAGGCGCCGGCCACTTCGATGGTCAACTTGGTCTTCAGCTCGCCCTTGTTCAACAGGCGGATGCCGTCGAGGGTGCGATTGATGATGCCGGCTTCCTTGAGGGCCTTGGCGGTCACGGTCTGGCCGGCATCGAGACGCTTGTCCTCGATGGCCTGCTGCAGCGTGCCGACATTCACCACGACGAAGTCGAGGCGGAAAATGTTGTTGAAGCCCTTCTTCGGCAGGCGGCGGAAGAGCGGCATCTGGCCGCCTTCGAAACCGTTGATGGCAACGCCGGAGCGCGCCGTCTGGCCCTTGCCGCCACGACCGCCGGTCTTGCCCTTGCCGGAACCGATGCCGCGGCCGACGCGGATACGGCCTTTGCGGGCGCCCTGATTATCCGAGAGCTGGTTGAGTTTCATGATCTCGTTTCCTTATTCGATGGGCGGCACGGTCAAGAACCGCCGCCGCCCCATCGTGATTACTTCACCGCTTCGACGCGGACCAGATGCTGCACAGCGCGCAGCATGCCACGGATCGACGGCGTATCCTCGACCTCACGGCTGCGGTTGAGCTTGTTGAGGCCGAGGCCGATCAACGTCGCTTCCTGCTCCTTCGGACGCCCAATCGGGCTGCCGACCTGGGTGATCTTCAGCTTTGCCATGATTCACCTGCCTTATTCGCGGACTTCGGCTTCGGCACCCTTACGGCTGCCGAAAACCTCGCCCACCTTCTTGCCACGGCGCGCCGCCACCGAACGGGGCGAGCTGCACTGCGACAGGGCGTCCAAGGCCGCTTTGATCATGTTATGCGGGTTCGAGGTGCCGACCGACTTGGCGACGACGTCATGAACGCCGAGCGCTTCGAAGATCGCGCGGACCGGACCGCCGGCGATGATGCCGGTACCGGCATCCGCCGCCCGCATCACCACGCGACCGGCACCGTAGTGGCCGTTCACGTCATGATGCAGCGTCCGACCTTCACGCAGCGGAACGCGGATCATCGACCGCTTCGCATGCTCCGTCGCCTTGCGGATCGCCTCGGGAACTTCGCGCGCCTTGCCGGTACCATGACCGACCCGGCCCTTGCCGTCGCCGACGACGACGATCGCGGCGAAACCGAAGCGCTTACCGCCCTTCACCACCTTCGCGACGCGATTGATGCCGACGAGCTTTTCGATCAGCTCGACTTCCTGAGAGCGCTCCCGCTGCTCGCGATCGCGACGTTCCGATTTTGCTGCACGTGCCATTTCGCAATCCTTGCTTAGAACGAGAGGCCGCCTTCGCGGGCGGCATCGGCCAGCGCCTTGACGCGGCCGTGATAGATGTAACCGCCGCGATCGAACACCACTTCCTTGATGCCCTTCGCCACAGCACGCTCTGCGATCAACTTGCCAACCTGCTTGGCAGCGTCGACCGTTGCACCGGTCTTCAGCTTGCTCTTCAGATCCTTGTCGACCGTCGACGCCGCGACCAGGGTCTCGCCCTTCAGGTCGTCGATGATCTGCACATAGATATGCAGGCTGGAACGATAGACGGACAGCCGGAGCCGACCGTCAGACTTCTTCCGGATCGCCGTGCGCACACGCGCCTGGCGCCGAGTAAAGAGTTCTTTCGCTTTCGACATGGCCGATCCTTACTTCTTCTTGCCTTCCTTACGCAGGATGGTCTCGGTATCGTACTTGATACCCTTGCCCTTATAGGGCTCGGGGCGCTTGTACCCGCGGATTTCCGCCGCGACCTGACCAACACGCTGCTTGTCAAAACCGGTGATCGTGATCGAGGTCGGCTTCTCACACTTAATGGTGATGCCTTCCGGGATCGGATACAGCACGTCGTGGCTGAAGCCGAGCTGCAGTTGCAGGTTCTTGCCCTGCACCGCGGCGCGATAGCCGACGCCGTTGATTTCCAGGTTCTTCGTGAAACCGGTGCTGACACCCTGAACCAGGTTGCGCAGATTGGCGCGGGTAGAACCCCACATCATACGCGCGTCCTTGCTCTCGGTGAGCGGCTTCACCCAAACCTTGCCGTCCTCGACCGTGACCGAGACATGGCTGCTGACCGGCAGCTTCATCGTGCCGAGCTTGCCCTTGACGGTCGCTTCGCCGCTGGCCACCTCGACGGTGACGCCCTGCGGAATGGCAACCGGGTTTTTACCAACGCGAGACATCTATCAGCCTCCTTAGAACACGCGGCACAGCACTTCGCCGCCGACATTCGCGGTGCGAGCTTCGCTGTCCGACATGACGCCACGCGGCGTCGAGAGGATGGAGATGCCGAGGCCGTTGTAGAAGCGCGGCAGGTCCGAGATCTTCGAGTAGACGCGGCGACCCGGGGTCGACACGCGGCTGATCTCGCGGATCACCGGTTCACCTTCGTGGTACTTCAACTCGATGACGATTTCGCCACCGGGCTTCACATTCTCCGCAGAGTAGTTGCGGATGTAACCCTCGCGCTTCAGCACGTCCAAGACATTGGCGCGCAGCTTCGAGGCCGGCGTGCGAACCGTCTGCATCCGGGCCTTCTGGCCGTTCCGGATGCGGGTCAGCATATCGCCGAGGGGATCATTCATCGACATGATCTCATGTCCTCCTTACCAGCTCGACTTGACCACGCCCGGGATCTGCCCGGTCGAGGCCAGTTCGCGCAGTGCGATACGCGACAGCTTGAACTTACGATAGACCGAGCGGGAACGGCCGGTCAGCTCGCAACGATTGCGGATACGCACCTTCGAGGAATTGCGCGGCAGCTCAGCCAGCTTCAGGCGGGCTGCGAAACGCTCTTCCATCGGCAACGCCTCATTGTCGGCGATCGCCTTCAACCGTGCACGGCGGGCGGCATACTGCTTCACCAGGCGCTCGCGGTTCTTGTTCTTCTGAATGGCACTCGTCTTAGCCATGTTATCTCCTCCAGCCCGCGGCTCAGTTCACGAAGGGCATCTGGAAGCCCTTGAGCAACGCCTTGGCTTCAGCATCGGTCTTGGCGCTGGTCACGATCACGATGTCCATACCACGCACCTTGTCGACCTTGTCGTAGTCGATTTCCGGGAACACCAGCTGCTCCTTCAGGCCCAGGCAGTAGTTGCCACGGCCGTCGAAGCTGTCGCCCTTCACGCCGCGGAAGTCGCGGACGCGCGGCAGGGCGATGGTGATCAGGCGATCCAGGAATTCGTACATGCGCTGGCGACGCAGGGTCACCTTGCAGCCGATATTCATGCCTTCGCGCAGCTTGAAGGTCGCAATCGACTTACGAGCCTTGGTCACGACCGGCTTCTGGCCGGCGATCAAGGTCAGCTCTTCGACTGCGTTGTTGATCTTCTTGGAATCGGCAGTCGCCTCGCCGACACCCATGTTGATCACGATCTTTTCGATACGGGGGACTTCAAGCTCGTTCTGATACTTGAATTCCTCCATCAGGGCCGGGCGCACGACCTTGGAGTAATGTTCTTGCATACGGGTTGCCATGACGCGCTCCCTCAACCAATGATTTCGCCGGAGCGGCGAGCAACACGGACCTTCTTGTCGCCGTCCATCTTGAAACCGACACGGGTCGGCTTCTGGGTTTTCGGATCGACATGGGCCACGTTGGAAACGTGGATCGGCGCCTCTTTCTCGATGATGCCGCCCTGGGTGCCCATGCTCTGGCGCTGATGCCGCTTCACGACATTCACGCCCTGCACCAGCACGCGGTTTTCCTCGCGCAGCACCTTCAGGATCTCGCCCGACTTACCCTTGTCGCGACCGGTGATCACAACCACCTTGTCGCCCTTCTTAACTTTCAGCTTCGTTGCCATCTCAGCACCTGAACCTTTCGCTCTCTCTGTCCCGGTGCCTTAGAGCACTTCGGGGGCCAGCGAGATGATCTTCATGAACTTCTTGCCACGGAGCTCGCGGGTCACCGGGCCGAAGATACGGGTGCCGATCGGCTCGCCCTGCTTGTTGATGAGGACGGCCGCGTTCCGGTCGAAGCGGATCGCGCTGCCATCGGCGCGGCGGATTTCCTTCGCCGTACGCACGATGA
The DNA here is from genome assembly GCA_964406155.1 of uncultured Rhodospirillaceae bacterium. Classification (GTDB taxonomy): domain Bacteria; phylum Pseudomonadota; class Alphaproteobacteria; order Dongiales; family Dongiaceae; genus Dongia_B. The sequence continues at coordinate 41,108 of CAYOQR010000049.1, forward strand.
CGGCCTGATGCACGTCGCCCTTCTTCACCTTGCCGCGCGGGATCGCCTCTTTGATCGAGACGACGATGACGTCGCCAACGGTCGCAAAACGGCGCTTCGAACCGCCCAGCACTTTGATGCACTGCACCCTGCGTGCGCCGGAATTGTCGGCCACATCCAGGTTCGTCTGCATCTGGATCATGGTTGGTTTTCCTTCTTATTAGTTAGCGCCGGCAGCAGCGGACTCGTCCACCACTTCCCAACGCTTGGACTTGGAAATAGGCCGGCATTCGCGGATGAACACCACGTCGCCGATCTTGTGCGCATTCGCTTCGTCATGCGCCGCGTAACGCTTCGAGCGGCGGATGAACTTCTTGTAGACCGGGTGCATGACGCGACGCTCGACCGACACGATGACGGTCTTGTCGTTCTTGTCACTGACCACGGTGCCCTGCAAAACTCGCCTTGGCATACCTTCTTCTCCTCATACCCGCCCCAGGCCTCAGGCCTTGGCGGCAGCCTTCTGGTTCAGGAAGGTCTGAACCCGAGCGATGTCGCGGCGCACTGCCCGAACCCGCGCGGTGTTCTCCAACTGACCGTTCGCCTGCTGGAATCGCAGGTTGAACGCTTCCTTCTTCAGGCTGACGAGATCAGCCTTGAGCTGATCCGGCGTCTTGGTGCGCAAATCTTCTGCTTTCATGATCCGGTTCCTTCCTTCCCGATCACTCGTCGCCGAGGCGCGAGACAATGCGGGTCTTCACCGGCAGCTTCGCAGCGGCCAGCGTAAAGGCTTCCTGCGCCAGTTCCTTCGACACGCCATCCAGTTCGAACAGGATGCGGCCGGGATGAACGCGGCAAACCCAATATTCCGGCGAGCCCTTGCCGGAGCCCATACGGACTTCGGCCGGCTTGCGGCTGACCGGCACGTCCGGGAAAATACGGATCCACACCTTGCCGACACGCTTCATGTGGCGGGTGATGGCACGACGCGCCGCTTCGATCTGGCGCGCGGTGATCCGTTCCGGCTCGACGGCCTTCAGGCCGAAGGCGCCGAAGGCGAGCGTGGTGCCGCCCTTGGCGTTGCCGTGAATGCGGCCCTTATGGGCCTTGCGATATTTCGTTCGCTTCGGAGAGAGCATCTTACGTCTTCCTTATTCTCTGGTCAGACGGGCTTAGCGCGCCGTCTGATGCTCCGTCGCCCGCTTGTCCATGGCCATCGGATCGTGCCCCATGATCTCGCCCTTGAAGACCCAGACCTTGACACCGCAGGTGCCATAGGTGGTCTTCGCCGTGCCTTCGCCGTAATCGATTTCGGCACGCAGGGTGTGCAGCGGCACACGGCCTTCGCGGTACCATTCCATACGGGCGATTTCAGCACCGCCGAGACGGCCGGAGCAGTTGATCCGGATGCCGAGGGCGCCCAGGCGCATGGCCGACTGCACGGCGCGCTTCATGGCGCGACGGAAGGCGACACGGCGCTCGAGCTGCTGAGCGATATTGTCGGCGATCAGCTTGGCATCGATTTCCGGCTTGCGGATTTCGATGATGTTCAGGCTGACTTCCGAACCGGTCATCTTGCTGAGCTCGCTGCGCAGCTTTTCGATGTCGGCGCCCTTCTTGCCGATCACCACGCCCGGACGGGCGGTGTGGATCGTGATGCGGGCCTTCTTCGCCGGACGCTCGATGATGATCCGGGCGACACCGGCCTGAGCCAGGCGCTCGGTCAGGTACTTCTTCAGACGCAGATCCTCGTGCAGCAGATCGGCATAATCCCGACCGGCGAACCAACGCGAATCCCAGGTCCGATTGATGCCGACGCGCAGGCCGATCGGATTAACTTTCTGTCCCATTACGCGTTCTCCTCGCGCTCACGCACGATCACAGTCAGATTGCTCCAGGTCTTCACGACGCGCACGCCGCGGCCACGAGCGCGGGCATGGAAGCGCTTCAACTTCATGCTGCGGCCGACATGGGCTTCGGCGACATAGAGACGATCGACATCGAGCGAATGATTGTTCTCGGCATTGGCGATCGCCGCCTGCAGAACCTTCTTCACATCGTTGGCGACGCGGCGCTTCGAGAAGGTCAGCGCGGCGATCGCCGGCTGGGCCCCGAGGCCACGGATCATCTGTGCCACCAGATTGACCTTGCGCGGGCTGGCCTGAATCACGGAGGCGGCAGCCTTCGCTTCATTGTCCTTTTGCACGCGCGGCGTTTTTGCCTTGCTCATCGTCTTAGGCCCTCTTCGCCTTCTTGTCGGCGGCATGGCCGGGGAAGCTCCGGGTCGGCGAGAACTCGCCGAACTTGTGGCCGATCATGTTCTCGGTGACGAGAACCGGCAGGAACTTATGGCCGTTATAGACGCCGAACGTCAGACCCACGAACTGCGGCAGGATCGTCGAGCGCCGCGACCAGGTCTTGATCACTTCGTTACGGCCCGAACCACGGCTGGTCTCTGCCTTCTTCAGCAGATAACCATCGACGAACGGACCTTTCCAAACAGAGCGAGCCACTTTAGTCGCCCTCCTTACTTGCTAGCTTGACGACGGCGGATGATCTGGCCGTCAGTCTTCTTGTTATGACGAGTCTTCTTGCCCTTGGTCGGCTTGCCCCAGGGCGTAACCCAGGCGCGGCCACCGTTGGTACGGCCACCATGCGGGTGATCGACCGGGTTCATCGAGATACCGCGGACGGTCGGGCGACGGCCCAGCCAGCGCGCGCGACCGGCCTTGCCGATCACCGTGTTCTGGTTGTCCGGGTTGCTGACGGCACCGATGGTCGCCATGCATTCCGTCTTCACCATGCGGACTTCGCCGGAGGCCAGGCGCAGCAGGGCGTTACCCTGATCACGGCCGACCAACTGCACGAAGGCACCGGCGGCGCGGGCCATCTGGCCACCCTTGCCGGGCTTCAGCTCGACATTGTGGACGATGGTGCCGACCGGGATGTTCTTCAGCGGCATGGCATTGCCCGGCTTCACGTCGACGCGTTCACCGGAGACGACAACGTCGCCCGCCTTCAAACGCTGCGGCGCCAGGATGTAGGCCATCTCGCCGTCCTGATACTTGATCAGGGCGATGAACGCCGTGCGGTTCGGATCGTATTCCAACCGCTCGACCGTCGCCGAGACGTCGTACTTCGCGCGCTTGAAATCGACCAGACGGTAACGGCGCTTGTGACCGCCGCCCTTACGGAACGAGGTCAGACGACCGTAGTTGTTGCGGCCACCGCTCTTGGTCAAGCCCTCGGTCAAAGCCTTAACCGGCTTGCCCTTGTGCAGCTCAGAGCGGTCGACGGTCACCAGATGGCGAACGCCTGCGGATGTCGGCTTATAGGTCTTCAACGCCATCGTGTTAGACTCCCGTCGTCACGTCGATGGTGTTGCCTTCGGCCAACGTCACCACCGCCTTCTTGAAATCGGCGCGCTTGCCGCGGGTGCCGCGGAAGACCTTGCTCTTGCCTTCGACGCGCAGGGTATTGACCGCAGTCACCTTCACCTTGAAGACGCCTTCAACCGCAGCCTTGATCTCCGGCTTGCTGGCTTCCAGCGGCACCTTGAAGGTGACCTGATTGTGCTGCGAGCCCAACGTGCTCTTTTCGGTCACGACCGGACGGCGGATGAGCTCGAACATAGCGCTCTCGCTCAGCTTCACCACCGGCTTGCCCATGGGACGTGCGCGGCTCATTTCAAACGCTCCACCAGAGATTCCACCGCGCCCTTGGTGAGAACCAGGGTGTCGCGACGGAGGATGTCGTACACATTGGCGCCCTGCTGCGGCAGGACATCGACGCCCGGAATGTTGCGGGCGGCCAGCGCGAACTTCTCGTTCACGTCGGTGCCGTCGATCACCAGGACCGACTTCCAGCCGAGCTTGCCGAGCTTCGCCGAGAGATCCTTGGTCTTGCCGCTGGCATCAGCGCCCGACCAGATCACCAGCTTGCCTTCGGCCTGCTTGGCGGAGAGCGCCGTCTTCAGGGCCAGCTTGCGGACCTTCTTCGGCAGGTCATGCGCATGGCTGCGCGGAACCGGACCGAAAATGGTGGCGCCGCCACGGAACTGCGGCGAGCGCAGCGAACCCTGACGGGCGTTACCCGTGCCCTTCTGGTTGTACGGCTTCTTCGTCGTGCCCTGCACGTCGCCGATTTCCTTGGTCTTGTGCGTGCCGGCGCGGCGCTTGGCCAACTGCCAGTTCACGGCACGAGCCAGGAGATCCTTGCGGACTTCGCGGCCGAAGATGTCGGCGAATACGGCGTCGTCGATCTCGACCTCGCCCACCGCCTTGTTATCGATATCGGTAACCTTGAGTTTCATGACCGATCGTCCTTACCTTACGCCGCCGCTTCCGACTTGCCCTTGAGGGCTGCCGGATAGGGCGCATCCTTCGGGCGGGCGCGCTTCACAGCATCGCGCACCAGCACGTAGGAACCTTCGTGACCGGGCACCGAACCCTGCACCATGATCAGACCCTGGGCTTCGTCGGTCGCGACGATCTTCAGGTTCTGCGTGGTGACGCGCTCGTCGCCCAGATGACCCGCCATCTTCTTGCCCGGGAACGTACGGCCCGGATCCTGGCGGTTACCGGTCGAACCGTGGCTGCGGTGCGACACGGAGACACCGTGCGAGGCCCGCAGACCACCGAAGTTCCAGCGCTTCATCGCACCGGCAAAACCCTTGCCGATGGTGTTCGCGGTCACGTCGACGAACTGGCCCGCCAGGAAATGCGTCACCGACAATTCGGCGCCGACATCCAGCAGGGCGTCCTTGGCGACGCGGAACTCGACCAGCTTCTTCTTCGGCTCGACCTTCGCCTTGGCGAAACGGCCGCGCTCGGCCTTCGAGACGTTCTTCACCTTGGCGGCGCCGACACCGAGCTGCACGGCGTTGTAGCCATGCTTCTCTTCGGTGCGAACTTCGACCACCTGGCAGTTATCAACCTTCAAAACCGTCACCGGCACATGCGCGCCGTCTTCGGCGAAGATGCGGCTCATGCCCAGCTTCTGGGCGATCAGACCCGTACGCATCGTCCCGCTCCTCAGTTCTTCAACTTAATCTCGACGTCGACACCGGCGGCGAGATCAAGCTTCATGAGCGCGTCCACGGTCTGCGGCGTCGGATCGACGATATCCAGCAGACGCTTGTGGGTGCGGATTTCGAACTGCTCGCGGCTCTTCTTGTCGATGTGCGGCGAACGGTTCACGGTGAACTTCTCGAGGCGGGTCGGCAGCGGGATCGGGCCGCGCACCTGCGCGCCAGTCCGCTTCGCCGTGCTCACGATCTCGCCCGTCGACTGATCGAGCACGCGGTGATCGAACGCCTTCAGGCGGATACGGATATTTTGGCTATCCATCTTATCGTCCTTCAGTTTGCCGGCACCGGGCCGGGATCGACCCGGCACCGGCAAGCCATAACTTTCTTACTCTATTTACTCGATGATGCTGGCGACGACGCCGGCGCCGACGGTGCGGCCGCCTTCGCGG
>CAYOQR010000050.1:0-44758 GCA_964406155.1 uncultured Rhodospirillaceae bacterium
GTCGCCGGCCCGCCGCCGCGAGATGGGCGAGGCCGCTTGTGCCGCCGCCCGTGCCGTCGGCTATGTCGGTGCCGGTACGGTGGAATTCATCGCCGAGGGCGGCGCCTTCTATTTCATGGAGATGAATACCCGCCTGCAGGTCGAGCACCCGGTGACCGAGATGATCACCGGGCTCGATCTGGTGGATTGGCAGTTGCAGGTGGCGGCGGGCGGCAAGCTGCCGCTGACCCAGGATCAACTGGCGATCAATGGTCATGCGATCGAGACGCGGGTCTATGCCGAGGATCCCGCGCGCGATTTCCTGCCCTCGATCGGCCGGCTCGTTCATCTGCGGGCGCCAGAGGAAACGGCGCATGTCAGGGTCGATACCGGCGTGCGCGGCGGCGATGCCATTTCCATTTACTATGATCCGATGATCGCGAAACTGATCGTCTGGGATCGTGACCGCGACGCGGCGGCACGGCGCCTCTCCGCCGCCCTGGCGGCCTATGAGGTGGTTGGCGTGCGGACCAATCTCGCTTTCCTGAAGGCGATCGCCGATCACCCGGCCTTCCGCGCTGCCGAACTGGATACCGGTTTCATCCCGCGTCATGCGGCGGATCTGCACCCGGCCGGTGGTACCGTGCAACGCGCGGCCCTGGCCGCGGCCGCTTCGCATGTGCTGGATGATCAGCGGAGGGCGGTGGAGGCGGCGGCCCATCGCTCGCTCGATCCCTGGTCGCCCTGGAACAGTCTGGGCGCCTGGCGGCTCAACGGCGAAGGCTACCAGGATCTGACCTTTGAGGGCGGCGGCGGCAGGATCACCGTGCGGGCTTATCCCAGGGCCGATGGTGCGTTCCGGCTCGATTTGCCGGATGGGTCGATGGAGGTTGCACCTCCGTCTCCGACACCGGGTCGGCCGGTTGATGAGAAACGTTGGCTCGTTCTGGATGGGGTGAAGACGCCTCTCTCGGTGGTTCGCGACGGCGAGGAGATCACGGTTTTCACCGAGGGCGGTCAGTCGCGCCTGACCCTGATCGATCCGCATGCGGCGGCGCAGAGTCAGGGTACCGGTGGTGGCGGCCTGACGGCGCCGATGCCGGGCCGTGTCGTCCAGGTTCTGGTCGAGACCGGCGCACAGGTGCGGCAGGGGACGCCGCTGCTGGTGGTCGAGGCGATGAAAATGGAACATACCATCGCCGCGCCCCGCGATGGGAAAGTCGAGGCGATCCATTTCGCGCCGGGCGATCTCGTCAATGAAGGCGTCGAATTGCTGGCGCTGACCTCTGGCGAGGAGGCGGCGTCATGAGCATTCCGTCTAGCGTCCGCATCGTCGAGGTTGGACCGCGCGACGGGTTGCAGAACGAGAAGGCCATCGTCCCGGTCGCGGTGAAGGTTGCCCTGATCGAAGCCCTGGCTGAGGCAGGGTTGAAAACCGTCGAAGCGGGCAGCTTCGTCTCGTCGAAATGGGTGCCGCAGATGGCGGACAGTGCCGAGGTGATGGCGCAGATCCGGCGCCGGCCGGGGATCAGTTATCCGGTCCTGGTGCCGAATATGAAGGGGCTGGAAGCGGCACGCGCGGCCGGCGCGGAGGAAATCGCCGTCTTCGCAGCAGCTTCCGAAAGCTTCAGCCAGAAGAACATCAATTGCTCGATCGTCGAGAGCCTGGGGCGCTTCGCGCCCGTTTGCGAATCCGCAGCCCGACACGGCATCAAGATTCGCGGCTATGTCTCCTGCGTGCTCGGCTGCCCTTATGAAGGCGCGGTCGATCCTGCCGCAGTCGCCCGGGTGTCGAAGGCGCTGACTGATCTCGGCTGCTATGAGATTTCGCTCGGCGATACGATCGGTGTCGGCACGCCGCGCAAGGCGCAGACCATGCTTCGAAACGTGGCGGAAGTCGTGTCGATGGACCGCCTCGCGGTGCACTTCCACGATACCTATGGCCAGGCCCTGGCGAATATCCTCGCCTGCCTCGAACTTGGTGTCGCCGTCATCGACAGTTCCGTCGCTGGCCTGGGCGGCTGTCCCTACGCCAACGGCGCTACCGGCAATGTGGCGACTGAGGATGTGGTTTACATGCTGGATGGCATGGGCATCGCGACCGGGATCGATCTCGACAAACTAGCAGCAGTGGGACGCATGATCTCAGCGGCGCTCGGTCACCCACCGGCCTCGAAGGTGGCGCAGGTCCTGGCAAAGCGCCTGACGGCTTAGGCGGATGATTCTGGATGAGGCAGGTCGGCGAGCGGGATCGTGCTGAGGGAACGCTTTCATTGCTGTGGCGTAGCCGATCATCGATCAAGGGTAAAATGAGTCGATTTGCGGAGATATTGAGATGACGCGGACCGTCGGTTCGCATGGGCCCACCACTTCGCTGGCGATCCAGGAAGCGGGGCTCCGGCTGATTTCCGAACATGGCTATGAAGCCATGAGCCTGCGGCAGCTTGCGGCGGAGGTGGGGCTGCAGAGCGCCTCGCTCTATAATCATATCAAGACCAAGCAGGATCTGCTCTTCAAGCTGATCCACGATCACATGATGGCCTTGCTGGCGCAGACCAATGAGGCCTTGTCGGCGGCTGCCGACGATGCCGAGAGCAAGCTGCGCTGCTTCATCCGGCATCACCTCACCTATCACATGGCGAAGAAGCGCGAGGTCTTCATCGCCAATTTCGAATTGCGGGGACTCAACAAGGAAAATTACAAGACCGTCATCGCCCTGCGCCGGGACTATGAATCGCATCTGATCTCTATTCTCGACGACGGTGTGGCCGAGGGCAGTTTCGATCTTGCCGATACCCATGTCGCCGCCTATGCGATTCTCGCCATGCTGACCGGAGCTTGCACCTGGTACAAGCCGAATGGCCGGTTGTCGGAGGAAGAGGTGGTGGAGCTCCATACCCGGATGCTGCTGGATGGTTGCCGCCAGGGTGACACGACCCGCATATGATGAGAGCAGACAGCAAGAGCCGGAGAGCGGCGAGGCCCGGCGGGCGTTACCTTCACCTTCAAGACATGCGATCTTGAAAGGAAGCGAGATGACACAGTCGATCCAGATGACATCACAATCCAACATTGTCCGGCATGCGACCGACGAGGAAACGATCCGCTTCGCCACGGCCGACAGCCGGTTTGGGACGGTTCTCGTGGCGCGGAGCGTTACGGGTATCTGTGCGATCCTGCTGGGCGATGACGCGGCCGCCTTGGAGGCGGACCTCCGGCAGCGTTTCCCGGCGGCGGATCTCCGGCCCGGTGGTGCGGATGTCAAACAGACACTCGCGGCGGTCATTGCATTTGTCGAGCAGCCGCGCCGGACATTGGACCTGCCGCTGGACCTCCGGGGCACCGATTTCCAGCGCAAGGTCTGGCAGGCGTTGCAGGACATACCGGCAGGCAGCACGGCCAGCTATGCCGATATCGCCCGGCAGATCGGATCGCCGCGAGCGGTCCGGGCAGTGGCGCGGGCTTGTGCCGCCAATGCCCTGGCGGTGGCGGTTCCCTGCCACCGCGTGCTGCGCCAGGACGGCGCCCTCTCCGGCTATCGCTGGGGGGTGGCACGCAAGCAGGCATTGCTGCAGGCGGAGATGCGGCGATGAATGCGGCTGGAACAAATGCGGCTAAGACAAATGCGGCCGGGGTGAAGGCAGCGGTGAAGGGGCCCCAGGTCGATCTCGCGGATCGGCTTGGAGCCATCGATTGGGCACGGCTCGGCCGGGACCTCGATCTCTCCGGGAATGCCTTGTTGCCTGGCCTGCTGCCGCCAGCGATCTGCACGGATCTGTCGGCCCTCTATGCGGAGGACCGGTTGTTCCGCAGTCGAGTGGTGATGGGGCGGCACGGCTTCGGGCGCGGCGAATATAAGTATTTCGCCTATCCGCTGCCGGAAGCCATCGCCACGCTCCGCACCGGTCTCTATCCGCATCTGGCGCCCATCGCCAATCGCTGGAACGAGGCGATGGGGCTGGCGATCCGCTATCCGGCGCGGCATGCGGATTACATCGCACGCTGCCATCGGGCCGGGCAGGAGAGGCCGACGCCGCTGCTGCTGCAATATGGGGCGGATGACTTCAATTGCCTGCATCAGGACCTCTATGGCGAGCATATCTTCCCGCTGCAAGTGGCGATCCTGTTGTCCGAGCCGGGTCGCGATTTCACCGGCGGGGAGTTCGTGCTGACGGAACAGCAGCCACGCATGCAGTCGCGCCCCGAAGTCGTGCCGCTACGGCAAGGTGACGGGGTGGCTTTCGCCGTTCATCACCGGCCGGTACAGGGCAGCCGGGGCGTCTACCGGGTCAATCTCCGGCATGGTGTCAGCCGGGTCCGCTCGGGCCATCGCCACACGCTCGGCATCATCTTCCATGATGCCAAGTGAGCGCCGGCATAAACTTGAACCACCATTTGGCCACCATCTTTGGCGCTTTTCGCTTACCCGCAATCTGGTACAATCCCGCCCATCAGTCACGATCCGATTGTAGCCTCGGCAGCAGAAGCGGATATGACGATGGTATGCAGCCTTTTGGCATCGAGTTCTCCTGATCATGTAGCGGCGGGGCCGTTCCCATACGTCATCAAGCGGGACGCTCTTCCTATGCAGCTTTATGGCGACTTGCAGGCATCGTTCCCCGCGCCGGAAATCATTCTGGGCGGTCGGCGCGAGAGCAAGGAAAACGCGGTGGCGCGCCTGCCGACACAGCATGTGCTGGACAATCCCGCCATCGCGTCCGACTGGCGTGATTTCTTCGCCCTCCATACCTCATCCGTCTTCTGGGCTGATATCGTGCGCATTTTCGGTCATGCGATGCGGGCGCAGTTTCCGGGGCTCGAGGAACGGGCTGGGCGCCGTTTGGAGGATTTCCGGGTCGGGTTGCGGGAACAGAAAGGCGATGTCGATCTGTACCTGGAATGTCAGTTCGTCATCAATACGCCGGGAACACAGCGTGTTTCGGTCAAGACGCCGCATGTGGACAAGGGGCGGAAAATCTTTGCCGGCTTGTTCTATATGCGCGATCCGGAGGATCGCTCGGAAGGCGGCGATCTGGAATTTTATCGCTGGAAACGGGCGCCGCGCTTCCTGCCTTATCGCATGATCCTGCCGGAGGACGTAGACCAGAGCTGCCGCATTCCGTATATCGAGAATATCTTCGCCTGTTTCGTCAACTCGCCCCGATCGATCCATGGCGTCACGCCGCGTGGGCCTTCCACCAGGCATCGCCGCTATATCAATGTCGTTGCCGAAGTTCCGTTTCACGCCTTTGAAACACCGCGCATCAGCCTGCCTGCGCGGCTGTTTCATTGGCGGCAGGTACGCCAGATTCGCCGCAATAAGATCGGCGACGATCCCTATTAACGTTCTTGCCCAACGGAGCTAACGCTCTGGGGGCCAACGCTCTCGCCAGACATCTTCGATGGAGCATCGTGGCGTCGCGTGGGAAGAGGTATGTGCGCCGGGAAAGCTGGAGTGCTCCAATCTATTGAAATAGAGCTGCAGACCGGTGCGACGACCTTGATCCCCGTCTCGTTGGCCGGCGAGGCCATATCGCGCTTTGCCGCTTTCGGCCCCTGGATAATCTGTTACAATCCGGCCCGTCAGCGAGACAGGTACTTAACAGAAACGGATATGACGACGGTGCGGAGCCTTCTGGCAGCGGCTTCTCCGAGCCAGGTGACGGCGGAGCCTTTTCCCCATGTGGTTGCCCGGGATGCCCTTCCTTCGGATCTCTATGGCGGCCTGCAGGCGGCTTTCCCCTCGGCGGAAACGGTATTGGGCGGGCGGCGCGAAACCAAGGGGAATGCGGTCGGGCGTCTGCCGGCGGCGCAGGTGCTGGAGAATGCCGAGATCGACGACGGCTGGCGGGATTTCTTCGCGCTTCATACATCGTCCGTTTTCTGGACCGATATCGTGCGGGTTTTCGGTGCGTCGATCCGGGCACGTTTTCCAACCCTCGAAGATCGGGTCGGTCGACCCCTCTCTGATTTCCGATCCGGTATTCGCGGTCTGAACGACAATGTCGATCTCAGCCTGGAATGCCAGTTCGTCATCAACACGCCGGGGACGCAGACGTCTTCGGTGAAGACACCGCATGTGGATCGGCGGCAGACAATCTTTGCCGGCCTCTTCTATCTACGCGATCCGCAAGACCGGTCGGAAGGCGGCGATCTCGAACTCTATCGCTGGAAGCGGGAGCCACGCTTCCTGAATTATCGCATGATCCTGCCGGATGACGTGGAGCAGACGGGCCGTGTACCCTATGCCGAAAATATGCTGGCCTGCTTCGTCAATTCGTCGCAATCGGTTCATGGGGTTTCGCCGCGTGGACCTTCGAGGGTGGCGCGGCGCTACATCAATCTCATCGCCGAAGTGCCGTTTCACGCCTTCAAGACGCCACGAATGAGCTTGCTTCTGCGGCCCTTCCATTGGAAGCAGTTGCGCCAGGTCGGCCGCCGCAAGGTACCGGGCGATCGCTATTGAAACGCGCCGGTGACGCTGCGGTGACGGCGCCCGACGATCCTGGAATGCGGACAATCCTGGAATGACCGACGTCTTGCAAGACATGGATCGGCGGGGTGGCATCGTGGTGCCGCAGATGTGGCTGCTGACAGGCTACCGGGCCGGCGACAATGCACAGGTCCTGGCCCTGGCGGAAGCGCTGGGCTGGCCATTCGAGGTCAAGCATTTCTCCTATCGCAAATACGAGTTTCTCACCAATCGATTGCTGGGTCCCAATCTGGCCGGCATCGATCGCATGAAATCGGCTGTGTTGACGCCGCCCTGGCCGGATCTAGTGATCACGGCTGGCCGGCGCAATGAGCCGATCGCCCGCTGGATCAAAAGCCACGCCGGCGGGCATACGCGCCTCGTGCATCTGGGGCGCAGTTGGGCCGATGCACGGCATTTCGATCTCGTCGTCACCACGCCGCAATACTTCGTGCCCTCGGCACCGAATGTGCTGCAGATCGATCTGCCCCTGCACCGGGTGGAGGCATCGCGCTTGGCGGCGGCGGCGGAACGCTGGCGTCCCGTGTTTGCCCATCTGCCGCGCCCGCTGATCGCGGTGCTGGTGGGCGGCGATAGTCCGCCTTATGTCTTCGATGCGGCGATGGCGCGGCGTCTTGGCCGGGCTGCGGCGGCGCTGGCGCGGGCGGTGAACGGGTCCCTCGCGGTCACGACCAGCCCGCGTACCAAGGCAGCGGCGGCTGCGGCCTTGCAGCAGGCGATCGACGTGCCGTGCCATTTCCATCACTGGACCGCGGATGCCGACCGTAATCCCTTTTTCGGTTATCTCGCCCTGGCCGATGGTTTCATCGTCACCGGTGAAAGCATGTCCATGGTGGCCGAGGCCTGCGCCACCGGTAAACCGGTGCAAATCCTCGACATGGGGCATGGCTGGAGCCGGATGCGGGCGCCGGCGGATGAGGCGGTGCCCATGGTGCGGGACCATTATCCTCGCTTGCGGCCGAAGCGGGTTCTGCATTGGCTGCTCGCACATCTTCTGCCGGACCGGGTCCGCCGCGATATCCGGCCGATCCTGCGGCACGTCGTGACGCAGAGCCAAGCGACCTGGCTGCCCGAGGACGGTGCGCCGGACCGGACGGCCGCCGCACGGCTCTTGACGCAGGCATCCGACAGGATCACGCCCCCCGGGGCTTCGGATCTCGCGCGAACGGTCACGCGGGTACGGGCGCTGTTCGGCTGAGCTTGCCGGCTTCAGGCCGCGGCTGGATGGTTCCCCAGTGCGGGAACCTGCTTCAGCAGATCGAGGGCATCATGACGGATGTGATTGTGCCGCATCTCGTCGCGCAACTGCGCCTCGGTCACAACGCCCTTGTCGAGGCATTCCCGCAGCAGGCCGAAGAAGAAGCGTTCCTGGTTCGGATCGGGATGCACGCGATAATGGCCAAGCAAGCCATAGTCGCCGAACAGCTTGCGCCTCGCGATCATGAGCCAGGCCCAGGGCGGGAAATAGGCGACGCGGTCGACCGGTGAAAAATCCACCTTGAGGCCGGTCTTCCAGGGCTGCGTCTTGCGCTTGGTATTGTGCAGCAGCTTGGTTTCCGGTGTCAGCCGGTCGAAATCGTTCCAGTGGCGCTCGAGCAGGCCGATACTGTCCTGCGGCTCGGTGGCAAGCGTCGTCCACTGGATGTAATCGCGCTTGAACTCGAACAGTTCATTGAACTGGGTTTCGACATGCCAATGCTTGAGCTTGGCGCAATCGAGCAGCATCACGCTGGTCGCATGATCGCTGCGCGGTCCGTAGCGGCGGCAGAAGATCGCCTTGCCCTGCATGTCGCGGCTGATGAGGTCCCAGATATCGCCGACGGCGAAGATATCGGGATCGATCACCACGGCACGGCCCTGATAGCCCATCAATTCCGGCGGCATGAATCGCAGGGGGGTGAAGGATTGCAGATCGTCATTGAGCCAGACCCGCTTCAGCCCGTGGCGCAGATAGGTCTGCCCCTCCCGGCGGCGGAAGAAATCCTGCTCTTCCTGATGCATGATGCGGACATCGAAGGCATCGGGATGTGCCGAATTCCGCTTCAGCGCATAAGCGGCGACAAGGGCGCCGACCAACTGCTTGCGATTGGTCTGAATGAAGACGGAGGGCTTCTGTTGTGCCGTCGTTTCGCTCATGACCTTACATCCTCTCCTCTATCACCGGGCCGGCCATCACCAAACCGGTGAGGGGCCGGCGCGATCGGGCAAAGCTTAAACCGTTTCATAGCCAAAGGCAGGGTCGAGATGCGTCCGGATATAGGCATTGATCTCGCGCACCTGGTCATCGTCGAAATAGTCGCGATAACCGCCCACCTTGCCCCGGCGCACCTTGTAGGAATCGGGATTGCCGCCCCGGCCCGGCTGCATCTTTTTGCCGGCCTGGCGGAATGTCCCGTCCACTTCCCGCTTCTTCAAGTTTTCGAAACTCGCATAGTCGACCGCCTGGGCGACTTCCTCATCGGTCGGATTGAAGCCGAACCAAGTCAGAATCCGGTGCAGTTCCGCCTGCGGATTGGTCCGCATATCCTCGTAGCGTACCATCAAGCCGTTCCGGAGCCTCGGCAGTTCCTTCGCCCATTCATTCATGAAGCTGATGGTCCGCTCCAATTGGGTGCCGCGGCTCATGAGGAAGTCGAAGATCGAGACATCGGCATCCTGTTTCGGATAGTCGTTCAGCATTTGCTTATGCGGCGTCATCCGGTGACGCCACTGGAAGAACTGCGACACCGCGACATCGCCCGGATGCCGGACCAGCAGCAGGGTCGGCTTCTCGTAGAAAACCCGCTTGCCGCCGCCATCGCCCGTGTAATCGCGGAGGAAATGGTCGTGGGTGATGAGGACCGTCGGAATCTCCGGCTGCTTGTTATGGAGATTGTCAAAGCTGATGAGGTCCTGCTCGGGCAACCCATAGCGGAGCTGCAGGAAGCGCGAGAGCATGACGATCAGCCAGGTACGGCCGCTTTTGCCATGGGAGACGATGGCGTAATCCGCCTGCCGCAGCCGGCCGATTTCCTCGCGACCGCGGGCATGCCGGCAAATCCGGCGCCGCGTTTCGATCGGCGCGAGGATCGCGGCCTGTTCGACGACCCGGCGCATGAGGCGGTTCATGGTGACTTCGATCACGCCCGTACCTGCTTGATGCTGTTTGCGATAAATCCTGTCATAGCCGCCATTCCGTGAAAACTATTCCTCGCCGATCTTGTATCCGTAGACGGGATCGAGATGCGTCCGGATATAGGTGTCGATCTGGAGCACCTGGTCGTCATCGAAATAGTCGCGATAGCCCCCGACCTTGCCCCGGCGCACCTTGTAGGAATCGGGGTTGCCCGACTGGCCCGGCACCATCCGCTTGCCGGACAGCCAGAACTTGCGTCCCGTTTCCAGTTTCTTCAGGTTCTCGAAGCTGGCGAAGTCGACCGCCTGCTGGATTTCGCGATCAGTCGGCTTCTGCCCGAACCAACCGACGACGCGGTGCAGTTCCTTTTGCGGATCGGCCCGCATGTCTTCGTAGCGGACCACCAGGCAGCTCTTCAGGTGCGGCAATTCCTGGGCCCAGTCATTCATGAAGCGCACGGCGCGCGGCAAGCCGGCATCGGCATGCATGACGAAATCGAAGATCGACACGTCGGAGCCATGGTCGGGATAGGTGTTCAGCACCTTCTTGTGCGGCCGCATCCGGTAACGCCACTGGAAGAATTGCGACACCGCGACATCGGCTGGATGGCGCACCAGCAACAAGGTGGGCTTGTCATAATAAACCGACTTGCCGGCAGCACCGGTATAGTCGTGGATATAATTGTCGTGGGTAACGAGGATTTTCGGAATGCTGCGGTTCTTGCGGTGCAGATTGTCGAAGCTGAGCAGGAGCCGTTCCGACAACCCATACCGGAGCTGGAAGAAGCGCGACAGCATGACCACAAGCCAGGTACGGCCGCTTTTTCCATGGGAAACGATAGCGTAATCGGCCTGCTGCAGATTGAGGCTGTCCTCGCGGCCACGGGCGCGGCGGCGAATCTGCCGCCGCCGGTCATGGGGCGCGAAAACGGCCGCCTGCTCCACGATTTCACGCACGACGCGATTTAAAACGGACTCGATCACGCCAACTCCTGTTGCACGCTATTGATGTAGATGCCTGTTGCGATCATGCCGGCTGCCTCAGCAAGGCGACGATACGCTCGACGACGACGGGCAGATCGTCGATCGGTCGTCGGCCATTGGCCGGGAAGGACGAACCGAACCAGATCGCGTTGCCCTCCTTGACCAGAAGGCGATGAATTGCCGCCATATCCCGGTGATGGCCGAGGCCCAGGCGGCTGGCGATCTGTTCGAGAACCGGTACCCGCCGCAGCACCCGGTCGAGGAACGTGCCGCCGGAACTGGGAGCCGGCAGGGGATAGATCGCCAGGGGCCGGCCGAGATGGGTGATTTCCATCAGCATGGAGAGGCTGTCGCCGGTGACCACGAAGCGATCGGCGAGGCCTAGCAGGGCATGATACGGGTTGCGTCCGCCGCCCGCCGTCCAGCGATGCAGGATGGTGCCGGGAGGAAGAGCCCGCTCCAGAACCTCGACGACTTCCGGCGGCGTTCGCCGGCTGGTCGTGACGATCAGGGTGCCACCGTCTTTCGCCGCGAGCGCCGAGAGATCGGCGGCAAGCTTGGCCGCGACCTCGGCATCGAAGCGGACGGCCTTGGTCGTGCCGCCGATCATGACGGCGGTGAGAGGGCGTGGCAGGGCTGCGAAGGTTTCGCGCCAGGCCTCCGCTTCCGCCACGATGACGGCGGTATCGGGGCGCTGCAACGGGAAGCGGATGCGCTGCAGGTTGGGTCGGTCCAGTGGTCGATACTGCTCGGACACGACAGCGAGATCGAAGCGGTCGATCTGCCCTTTCGGCAGGCCGATCAGGGCGGCCTTGGTCCGGCCGGCGGATTGCGCTTTGATCCACAGCGCAACCATCGACATGCGTCGGCCGCAGGTGATGACGAGATCCGGCCAGGGCGGCCCTAGCGGATCGGACCGGTCGGCATCGATATGATGCAGCGAGGGTGTGATCGACGGCTTGTCGAAGACAAACTCGTCCCGCACTGTCACCCGCTTGACCTCGCAGGGCCAGGGCAAGGCCTCGGCCACGACGCGCAACTGCGCATTATCGCCAGCCTTGTCGGACTGGAGCAGCCAGATCCGCGGTTGCGTTTCCGGAGCGAGTAATTGACGCACGCGGCGGGCCGCATTGCCCGCATCATCGAGCGGTGCGGGACGTGCCGGTGTGGAACCGGGATCGCCGAGCCAGCGCGCACGGCCCGAGGCGATATAGATATCCTGCACAAGGCGGATGTCCCGGCTGCGGTTGAGCCGCCAGGCGGGCAGGCCGATCGCGAACGCATAATGCAGACCGAGAACGCCCTGGTCGCGTAATTGAGACCAACGCCACCATTGCTTGATGCGGGGATCGGCCGAACGCGGTCCGTGCATGGCTGCGGGACCGCCGCCGAATTCGAACATATAGACCGGCCGTTCCGTGCAGCAGGCCTCGGCCAGCATTGACATGCTGTCCGCCGTGACGATCACGGCATCGGCGAGGCCGAGAAATCCCAAATAGGGATTGTCGCCGTCATTCGGCCGCCAGCGATAGAAATGGCAAGGCACGTCGATGGCATCGGCAAGCGCCTTCATGGCGCCGCGGCCGGTCCGCGCACTGGTGCTGACCAGCAGCGAGGCACCCAGCGAACGGGCAAGGGCACTGGCTTCGCGGCCGAGGCGACGCGCCGTTTCGCGGCTGAAGACATAGGGGCCCGTGGAGCCGCCGACCAGAAGCGTGACATAGGGGCCGGGCAATCCCTCGAGGCGCGGGCGCCAGAGGGCGGCAGCTTCCGCCACCCGGTTCCCGGTCGTCAGATGCAACGGGAAATCGTTGTGCAGGACGTTGGGATGCGCCGGCAGGCGGAACTGCCGGGTCGTGACCACGAGGTCAAGTTCGCGGGGCGGCGTCCAATAGCGGCCGATCAGGACGATGCGCGATTTGCCGCCGGATTCCCGGCGGATCCACTTCGCCGGCGTTTCGTTCCGCCGGCCGGCCATGATGATGAGATCGGGCCAGGGGGGCGTGAGCAGGCTGGAGCGTCGGCGATACAGCCCGGTCAAGGTGATCCGCGCCGCCAGAGCGAAGAAGATCTCGTACCAGTGGAACTCCATCTCCTTGACGATGAAGGGCCAGCCCAGGGCCTGTGCCAGACCCAGGCTCTGCGCATGATCACCGGGACGATGGCATTTCAGAACCCAGACGAGCGGCGGCGATCCGTGTGCCGGAAGAGCAATCGCCGCCGGTTGATCGGCGGCAATCTCCGTCGCCGATACCGGCGCGACCGCAGCCGATGGACTTCCATGATCGGGCTGGTCGAGCATTCGCGGCTCAGATACCTGCGAGTCCATGACGTTGCGTCGTGGTCCGCGGCGCGTTGCGGCAGATGTGATTGGCGAGGAAGATCACCACCATCGCCAACAGCAGGCCCATCGGCAGATCGATCAGGTAATGCCAGCGCGATACCACGGATTCGATGAAGATCCAGAGGAAGGCAAGAACGGTGACCGGTGCCACCCAGAGACGCGCCTTCACGGCGTAATAGGCGATGATGAAGGACGCACCGACATGAAGGGAGGGCATGGCGGCAAGCGGCTGGGTGAAGAAACGGCCGCCATGCTCGCCGATCCAGGCGGCACCGCCGGCATGCACCTGCAGATAGACATCGTACATCCGCAGTTCTGCATCCGTCGCCGCCGCATTGGCGCCGCGCTCATAGAGGAACGGGCCGAGCGCCGGCCGGATCAGATAGCTCAAGGGTCCGGCCATCTCGAGCAGCAGCAGGGCGATCATGTTCTGATAGTGCCAGCGGCGCCGTCCCAGCGAATGCGAGAGGAAGGACAGTACGAAGACAGAGAAGAATGCGAGCTGATACCACACATCGGCCGCCGGCAGGACTTGTGCGATCTTGCCGCGGATGAAGAAGAAGCTGTCGATCAGCGGCCGCATGGCCTGATCGATGGCGAAGTAATCCTGGTCGTAGAGGTTCGGGTTGATCACCGGAACCCACATCTTGATGTTGAAATGCACGTAGATGACGAGGATGAACAGGCCGAGCAGAAGATAGTCATCGACGGCATGGGAGGCTGCTTCACGCCAGGTTCGTTTCTCGGCGCCGAACAGGCCTGCGAGGAATTGCAGGAGCAGGTAGCCCAGGGCGGCGGCGATCGGCGGCACCCAGTAATTCGTTTTCATCCCCGGAATGTTGCCGGGCTGCGGTGCGGTGAACGGAATGCCGGTTATGGCCGAGATGATGAGAGCGACGGCGACGAAACCCAGTGTGATCATCAGGATCGTCGAAACCTCGGGACGCAGCCGGAATTTCCAGGCGGCGCGCGACGCGGGCACCGTCAACGCGACCGGCGAAGCAGAAGAACGGCCGATGCCTGGTTCATCCCGATCCAACATGCGAGTCTCGTCGTTCAGCATTTGCACACAGCCATCGGAACCCAAATCTCAACATGGACATGATCATGCGACAGCATGTCATTGAAATGTAATAATTGCTTACGGCGGTCCGTGGCTGCGGCCCACCGATAAGTTAATATTTTACCCCCGCTGGCCGACCTGATTGGGGCAGCAGTCGGTAAGTTGAAGGTCAGCATAAACGATTCCTGTCGGTCAAATCTAAGGAAAACGATGTCTCTTTTGTGTCGGTATCCGATCAGGGGGTAGCCGCGTTCCGATCCCGCGCCGTCAGGTTTCTGCCAGCAATGTATCAGTCAAGCGTGGCCAGTTAGCACGCTTTGGGCGATCTTGAATATGACAGTATAAAAAAGGATGGTGAACCGTTACCAGGGGCTTCCCTGTCAGGAAGATGGGATTCCGACCCGCCGGGACTGGCAGGCGAAACCGGCTTCATCGACCGTCTGAACCGATCCCGGCAGAGGGCGCTCGGCGCGCCGATTCACATGGAATTGGAGCGTGGCCGTAGGATGCTGAACTGGTGGTTGGCGGGGAGGCCGCTGTCATCGCCGCCATGGAACAGCCATTTGTAGTTGGGGTTGAGCGCATTGAAGATGACCATGGTCGCCGCGCCCAGGGCGGCCATGTCCTCAAGGGTCGCCGCGCGCAAGAGGCGCGGTGTCGTCCGGTCGGGCCGGGTGCGGACCGATGGCAGCAGGGGATGGGCCCGTTCGATCAGGCCGTCGATGACCCAGTCCGGCGCGTCGCCGCCGAAAATGATGGCTTCTGGATCGAATAGATTTTCCAATGCATTGATGCCGAGGCGGAGCGGCGCGGAGGCCTCATCGATCCAGCTCAGCATGGCCGGGTCCTGGGGTGGGATCCCGCGCCGGAACTGATGGATCGTTTGAATGGGACGCTGTTCCGCCGACAGGGCATCGAAGGCCGCATGCAGCGAGACATAGCGTTCGAGACAGCCGGCATTGCCGCAGGCACAGGGACGCCCGCCCGGCTGCACGATCAGGTGACCGAATTCGCCGGCATTGCTGGTGGCGCCGGTATAGGGCTGGCCGTCGAGGATGATGCCGATGCCAAGGCCGATGCCGAGATAGATCAGGCAGAAATTCTGCATGTTGCGGGCGATACCCGTCTGCGCCTCGGCGATCGCCGAGGCGGTCGCGTCATTCTCCAATAGAACCGGGAGCTGGATGCGTTCGCTAAGGCTGCGCGCAAGGGCGAGGCCGTCCCAGCCGGGCAGGCTGGTGGGGCTGACATGTTCGACGCCGAAGGGCCCCGGCATGACGAGGCCGGCACCGATGACCAGCCGCTTCTCGATCCCCGATTCCCGCAGCAGCTCCATCACCAGCCCTTGCAGCAACAGCATTGCCGCCTCCGGGGTGGTGGTGGGGGCCTCGATCTGCCGGCGCAGCCGTATCCGGCCGGTCAGGTCGCAAAGGATGCCGATCAACTGGTCCCGGTCGAGATGCAGGCCCAGCGAATAGGCGCCGTCGGGATTGAGTGCCAACTGGGTCGAGGGCTTGCCGATCCCGCCTGTCTTGCGTCCCTCCTCGCGGAGCAATCCGGCCTGGCATAGTTCATCGGCGATGACGCCGATGGTCTGCTTGGTCAGGTTGGCTCGGCGCGCCAGTTCGGCCCGGGAAATCGGGCCGCTGACCCGCACCATCTCGAAAACCACCCGTAGGTTGAAAAGCCTGGAGTGTCCGGGATTGGCGCCATGGGGACGTATATCTGTTGGGTTGATCGCCATGATGGTAGCAGACACTCCTATATATTAGTTTGTCAAGTTGACTTACTAATTGACTCCATTTGTCAGCCCTCGCAATCTGCAGAGGACAGCAACCCATTCATGATCACGGGAGGAAAAAATGAAAGCCTGCTTCCGCCAGACGGCTCTGGCCGTTGCCCTGACCCTGACTGCACTTCTACCGGCCGCCATCCAGCCGGCTTTAGCGGACGATCTCAAGCCCTTCTACAAGGACCCGATCAAGCTCGACCTGACCAAGGCGGAACTTGGGCCCACCGGCGCTGTGGCCACACCGGCCAGCGATGTCAGATTGACGCCGGAGGAAGAGGCGAAGGTGAAGGCCGGCCATTACAAGGCGGCCCTGCTCTGGGCGGGTTCGGGCGAATGGTATGCGGCGCTGGATGCCGGCGCCGCCAAGCGCTTCGAGGAACTGGGCGTCAAGGTCGTTGCCCGCGCCGATGCCAATTTCGACGCCGCGACCCAGGCGAATGATGTCGCCAATGCCCTGTCGCTGAAGCCCGACGCCATTCTCTCGCTGATCGTCGATCCGACCTCGGGCGCGGCGGCCTTCAAGCCGGCGGTCGACAAGGATGTCAAGCTGGTCCTCGCCGATAACGGCGCCGACGGCTATAAGCCCGGCAAGGATTATGTCGGCATCGTCACCGGCAACCATTACGGCATGGGTGTCGCCGCCGCCGAGGCGATGAACAAGCTGCTGAACGGCAAGGGCGCCGTCGGCTACATTTTCCACGACGCTGATTTCTTCGTGACCAACAATCGCGACCATGCCTTCCGCGCGACCCTGGAACAGAAGATGCCGGGCCTGGTGATCGTCGATGCCAAGGGCTTCACGGCGGAGAACCAGACCTATGACATCGCCTCGGCGATGTTGCAGCAGCATCCGGAGATCAAGGGCATCTATGTCGCCTGGGACGTTGCTGCCGAAGGCGTCATTGAAGCTCTGCGCGCCGCCGGCCGCAACGACGTCAAGGTCGTGACCTACGATCTCGGTGCCACCAACGATCTCGACATGGCGAAGAACGGCAACCTCTATGCCACCGTCATCGATAAGCCCTATGATATCGGCTATGCGATGGCGAACCTGGCGGCCTATGGCTGGCTGAAGAAGGATGCGCCGGCTTTCTCGACCGTCGGCCTGTCCACGGTGACCCGGGAAAATCTGAAGCAGGCCTGGGAAGAATCCCTGAAGAAGCCGCTGCCGGACCAGATCGAGAAGCTCCTGAAGTAACACCTTGCGATCGGCCGGCAACCGCGTCCGACGAAGTTGCCGGCCAAATTGCCCGAAAGATTTTGCAATGACATCCACGACCCGTGCCAAGCAACCGATCCGATGGACCGATTATGTGGTCTATATCGGCTTCGGCGCGATCTTCCTGTTCTTCGCCGCCACCCTGCATGATCGCGGCTTCCTCAGCATCGACAACATGATGACGATCATCCGGCAGACGACGCCGGTGGCGATCATGGCGGTGGGCATGACCTTCGCCATGTCGACTGGCCAGATCGATCTCTCGGTCGGCGCCATCGTCGCCCTGGCGGCCCTGGTGACGGCGCTGGTGTTGCGTGAGGTCGGGATGGCACCGGCATTGCTGGCTGGTCTCGCGGTCGGCCTGGTGATCGGCCTGATCAATGGTGCCTTGACCGTGACCTTGCGCATTCCCTCCCTCCTGGTGACGCTGGGTACCATGGGCATCATTGCCGGTCTGGCGCGCAGCATCACCAATCTGGAAGCCGTGCCGATCGTCGACGACACCTATAATTTCATTTTCGGCTCGGGCAATCTGGGGCCGGTTTCCGTCCTGATGATCTGGACCTTCGCCGCTTTGGGCGTCGGCCACATCTTCCTGCAGAACACGCGCTTCGGCCGCCATATCCTGGCGACGGGCGGCGATGCCGCCGCCGCCGCGGCGGTTGGCATCAGCACCTCGCGGATGAAGATCTACGGTTTCATGATTTCCGGCGCGACCGCCGCTCTGGCCGGCATGCTCTATGCCGGGCGCCTGCATGGCGCACGCTATACCCTGGGCGAACTGGATCTCTTGACCGTCATCGCCGCCGTCGTCATCGGCGGCACCAGCCTGTTCGGCGGCAAGGCATCCGTCGTCGGTTCGGTGATCGGCGCCTGGGTCATGGGCATGCTGAATAACGGCCTGATCCTGATGGGCTTCACGGTGGCGGAACAGATGATGGCGCGCGGCGTCATCCTCATCATGGCGGTTGCCCTCAGCCTGCGGGAGGCCAAGGAATGAGCACGATCGCGCTCTCGGTCCAGTCGATCGCCAAATCCTTCGGTGCCGTCAAGGCGTTGCGGGATGTCAGTTTCGATCTCAATCACGGCGAAGTCCTGGGCCTGCTCGGCGATAACGGCGCCGGCAAGTCCACGCTGACGAAATGCATCGCCGGTGTGCTCCGCCCCGATACCGGCGTCATCGCCGTCAACGGCAAGGAGGTGCATATCACCTCGCCGCATCACGCGCGGGAGATCGGCATCGAGACCGTGCATCAGGGATTAGCCCTGGTGCAGAAGCTCGATGTCGCCAGCAATCTCTTCCTCAACCGCGAGATCCTGCACAAGAACCCGCTGCTGCGGATGATCGGCTGGCTCGACAAGCGGGAGATGCAGCGCCAGAGCCAGGATATCCTGGCGCGGATCGGCGCCCGCGTGCAGTTCGTGACGCAGACGGTGCAGGGCCTCTCCGGCGGCCAGCGTCAGGCGATCGCCATCGGCCGGGCGGTCGGCTGGGGCCGCAATATCGTGCTGATGGATGAACCGACGGCGGCCCTGGGTGTCGAGCAGTCCCGCCAGGTCAATGATCTGATCAAGCGGCTGCGCGATCAGGGCGTGGCGGTCCTGCTGATCAGCCATAACATGCAGCATGTGGTGGAAACCTGCGACCGCGCCGTGGTCTTGCGCCATGGCGGCAAGGTCGGCGATGTGCGCATCGCCGATGTGACGGCGCGGGATCTGGTCGGTCTGATCACCGGCGCTTCCGCCGCCTGACAGCGCATTTCTTTTCGGACAGGGACATCATGACCACGGATAAATCGACATCGCCGACCCATATGCTGACCGAGGCTCGCGAGGGACCGGCGGCGGTGGAGCGGTTGCTGCGCAACAACGCGGCGCAATGCCAGGACCTGGCGGCGCGGCTGAAGGCAACGCCGCCGCGTTTCATCGTCACCTGCGCCCGCGGCAGTTCGGACAATGCCGCGACCTTCGGGAAATATGTCGCGGAGATCCGTCTTGGCATGGTGACCGCCTCGGTCGGTCCCTCCGTGCGCTCGGTCTATGGCGTCGCGCCGCAGATGAAGGACGCGTTGTTCCTGGCCATCTCGCAATCGGGCCGCAGCCCGGATCTGCTGCGGCTCTCGGAAGCGGCGAAGGAATCCGGCGCGATCACCGTCGCCCTGGTCAATGACACGACGGCGCCGCTCGCCGATATCTGCGATGTCGTCCTGCCGCTGCATGCCGGCGTCGAGCAGAGTGTTGCCGCGACCAAGTCCTATATCGCCGCGCTGGCGGCGGTGCTGCAGCTCCTGGTGCATTGGAGCGGCGATGCCACGCTGATGGCGGCGCTGGACCGTCTGCCGGAGCAGTTGGCGCAGGCGGCGGATCTCGATTGGAGTGCCGCATTGCCGCTGCTGACGCGGGTGCCCAATCTCTATACGGCGGGGCGTGGCGTCGGCTTCGGCATCGCCCAGGAGGCGGCGCTCAAATTCAAGGAGACGGCCGGTTTCCATGCCGAGGCGATGAGCGCTGCCGAACTGATCCACGGTCCGATGGCCTTGGCCGGCGCCGATTTTCCGCTTTTCATCTTCAGCCAGCCGGACGAATCCGCAGCCGGGATGCGGGATGTGATCGACCGCTTCACCGCCCGCCAGGTGCCGGTCATTGCCGCCGGCCCGGTGACGGGCGAGGGGACCATCGCGCTTCCGCATGTCGCCGGGATGAACGCGGTGACGGCGCCGATCGCGCTGGTCCAGAGCTATTATGTTCTCGCCGATGCGGTGGCCCGTGGTCGCGGCCGCGATCCCGACCGGCCGCCTTATCTCTCGAAGGTCACGCAAACCGTCTGATAATGATATGCTGCAATGAAAAGGTCGATCCGGTGCTGCCGGATCGGCCTTTTTTTATTTCTGAAGCGAGTGGCCGGATCAGATCGGCCAATCCGCTTTCCGCCCGAGGGCATCGGAGATCATCTCGACCACCGGCTTGCCGCTGCGCAGGCCGGAGACGCCGACGACATAGGCGCGGGTGACGAAAGCCTGAGGACGGAAACCGAAGACGACCGTGTCGCCGGTCTGCGGTGCCGGGCCGCCGGTCATGTCGATCATGCCGTAATAGTCGATCGCCGCCGGCACCGGGATCTCGATGGAGCGCAAGGCGGTGCTGGATGTGGTGGGCTCGCGCGAGACGATCACCTTGACGTCGTAATCGGGGAAGACCGGATCGATATAGAGGCCGCCGCCGAAGCAATAGGCCTGGTTCTGATGGAGATGGGCGATCTCGGACACATAGACGACGGCTGGGATTTCCGGCAGGTCTTCGGTTACATGCAGGGGCGTCGTGCCTGTCAGGCCATGGCCCGGTTCGACCTGCGTCGCACCGACGGCGGCAAGGGCTTCCAGTACGGCGGCGGAGGTGGTGCCCGGCGCGTTGATCTCGATCTTTGATCGTCCCGCTTTCGCGAGGGCTTCGGCTGCCGCATGCAGGGTCTTCACATTGGGCGTGGTGGCGACGCGGCGGGTTTCGGCATCGAACAGCAAAGCGGGAAAGGTGGTGATGCCGGCGAAGGTGCCGCCCTCGATGCCGTCAAGCTGATCGGCGACCGTCACGATATCCCGGGCATCGAAACCGCCTTCATGGCCGCGATAGAAGCGGTCGCCGTCGGTCTGGATGCGGGCGAGGAAAGGCTGCCGGCGTCCGTGCTTCCTGGCGGCTCGTCCCGCCTCGGCGGCTTTCTCGAGATTGAAGACGGTCCAGTAATCCGGCGTCATCGTGCCGGCGGCATCCGCTTCGGCCCGTGGCACCTGGACGAGATGGCCGAGATGGCCGATGCCGAGGCCCGCGCGATGGCAGGCCCTGGCGCATTCCATGTCGACGGCAACCGCCTTGTCGATGCCGCCACGCTTGATCGCTTGGCAATAGGCGGCATTGCGGCCCATCTGCTTGGTCATGGCGAAGACCTTGAGGCCGAGGCGGTCGGCGGTTCCGCGAATGGCCTGGGCATTGGCCGTGACCGCATCGAGATCGATCACATAGCTGTTCGCTGGAATGAGATTGGCCTGATGCAGGGCGATGGACTGTTCGATCAGGGCCGGATTGCGGCGGCGAAGCAGGTCAAGGAACACGGCGATGATCTCCAATCTTCGAGATGGCAGGGCGTGCCGTCATTCGGCGGCTTCCTGGTTCTCCGCCTCGGCATCCGGCAGGGTCAGATTGCCGGGCAGGTCTGCGGGGTGGAACAGGGAATTGTGAATCTGATTGAGGCCGATGGCGAGGGCGCCGATGATGGCGCCGCGATTGCCGAGGCCGCTGATGGCAATCGGCAGGGGCCGGGCCATGCAGAGGCCCAGCGCCAGGCGCGTCGCATCGATCAGCTCCGGCTGTGTGCCGATGCTGCCGCCGAAGATCACCAGAGCCGGATCGATGATCGAGGCCGTGGCGGCGACGGCCAGGGCCAGGGTGCGGGCGGTCGCCTCGACCACGGTCCGTGCGGTCGGATCGCCGGTGCGGTAGGCATCGAAGATCTCGCGCACGGTTGCGGCCTTGCCGCCGGTGGCGCGATAGCTGTCGACGATGCCGGCCGAACCGATGGCGCGTTCCAGGGTACCGGCCCGCACGCTCTCGGGCGTAAAGGGATCGGCGCCGATCGGCAGATAGGAAACCTCGCCTGCCGCACCGCGCGCGCCATGCAGCAGGCGGCCATCGACGAAGAGGCCCATGCCGATACCGGTTCCGAGAGCGATGAAGGCGAAGGAGGAGAGGCCCTTGCCGCTGCCCTGCCAATGCTCGCCGACCGCCCAGAGATTGACGTCGTTCTCGAAGACGACCTTGACGCCGAGGGTGCGGTGCAGGGCGGCGACCACATCCATCTCGCCGAAGCCCGGAATATTGGGGGCCATGGCGACGCGGCCGGTCGCCGGATCGAGAACGCCGGGGCTGCCGATCACGGCGATCTGCACACGGCCGGCATCGATGCCCGCCTGATCCGCCAGGCGGCGCATCATGCTGCCGATCTGGTCGATGATGTGCTGGCCGCCGCGCGGATCGGTCGGTTCGGTGTCCTCGGCCTCGGTCGCGCCGCTGAGATCGGCCAGGGCCAGATGCAGCTTGGTCCCGCCGAGATCGGCGCCCATGACGAAGGCCGCATTCTTATTGATCTCGTAATTGACGGCCGAGCGGCCGAGCGGGCCACGCGCCTCGCCGCAGGGCAGAACCCATCCGGCGGCTTCCAGCTCCCGCATGGCTTCGGAGACGGTCTGCTTGGAAAGGCCGGTGATCTTGGCGATCCGGGCGCGTGAGATTGGCCCCTGATGGATGATGATTTCCATCACCGAGCGCAGGGACAATTGCTTCTTCACGGGCGCGGCGAGGGATCCCGGATGCATTCTGAAACGCCATTCTAAGTTAGTCTAGTAGACGAACTATATAAGGATGGCGAAACCTGTCAAGCTGTGGCCGGTGATGCCCCTCATTTTCTTGCGAATAGAATCATAGACCCGGCGCAACCAATCTCGTGCCTGAAACGGGCCAAGCCCGTCCTTACTCCAGGAGCGTCCTTACCCCAGGTCCATCCTCCGGGCGGCGTTCGTGCCGGGGTTATATCAGCTGGCCGAATAGGTGAAGCCGGCGAGAAGGCCGCGATAGGGTTTCTCGATCGGATAAGCGAGGTCGCCGGCCTTGCTGGTGCCGAGCCCCAGGCCGACCAGGGCTTCGGCGAATTTGACGGCAGCGGTGACGCCGTCGATCACGGGAATGCCGACCGCGTCGCTCACGCGCCGGGTGAGCGACGTCATGCCGGCGCAGCCGAGGATGATCGCCCCGGCATCGTCTTCCGTCCTGGCGCGGCGGCATTCCTCGATCAGCAAGGCCTCGGCATTGCTCGCGGGGTTCTCGAGATCGAGGACGGCAATATCGACGGCGCGGATGCCCCGGCAGAGATGCTGCATGCCGTATTGCTGCACGAGATGGCGGGCGATCACCTTGGTGCGCGGTAGAGTGGTGACGATCGAGAAGCCGGTGGCCACCATCGAGGCGGCATGCATGGCCGCCTCGGCGATGCCGAGCACCGGGCCGCGCGCCAGTTCGCGCGCCGCCGCCAGGCCCGGATCGCCGAAACAGGCGATGACATAAGCGTCCATGCCATCCGCTTCGCCCTGGCGTATTTCCGCGAGCAGGCCGGGCAGGCTCATCGCCTCGTCGTAATGTCCCTCGATGGAAACCGGGCCCATGCTGGATGTGGCCACGATGATCTCGGTCTGGGGCGCCGCCACGCGACTGGCGGCCTGTGCCAGGCCCGCCGATACTTCAGCCGTCGTATTGGGATTGATGATCTTGAGACGCATGATGCCCTATGCGGAGAAAGGGAGGGGGAGTCAGGATTTCTGATCGGGTGTCGAGAGGGGCGCGAAGAGATGCTGCATCGGATGATAGTCGTCGGCGATCTTCGCCGCCTGGCTGGTGATCGCGTCTTCGATTTCCCGGAGATGCTCTTCGATGCAGGCGATGGCGCCGGGGATGTCGCCGGCTTCGATCCGGTTCAAGAGGATGGTGTGTTCGTCGGACCGGCAGCCGCCATGGGTCGTGTCGTCGAAGGTTGTGACGACGAGCGAGGTGCGCTGCACGATCCCCTTGAAGAAATCCAGCAGGATCTGGTTGCCGGTCGCTTCCGCCAGCAAGGCGTGGAAGCCGCCCATGAGGGCGATCGCCTTGCGGTAATCGCCGGCGGCCACCGCTTTCTGCTCATTGCGGATATGCTTGCGCAGTGAGGTGATGAATGTCGCCTGCCGGTGCCGGCAGAGATGCGCGACGATCCCGGTTTCGACGATGCGCCGCAGGCTGAACAATTCGCCGACTTCCTGTGCCGAGGGAAGCGAGACGGCGGCGCCCTTGTTGGGTTCGATGGTGACCAGCCCATCCGTTTCCAGTCGCTGCAGGGCGGCGCGCACGGTCGTGCGGCTCACGCCGAACACTTCGCCGAGCGACACTTCGCGCAGCTTCGTTCCCGGCCGCAGCCGCCGGTCGACGATCGCCTTGTGAATCTCCGCATAGACGGTTTCCACCATCTGATGCGCGTTCGGCCTCCCCATATGCCTGACCCCTCTGCCGCCTATCCCCGAACGAGTCGCCGGATTTTCAAGAGGCGCCCATTCTCCAGTTTCGCCCCGCCGGCGCAACAATCGGCGAGATCGAAGATGCCGGCATCAAAATTCACTTGTGTGTCTTCGAAAAATGTATACAAAATTTGAAAACAAAGAGCCAGCGAATTCGAGCGGCCGATCTTCCTGGGAGGAAAATATTGCCATCTACGTCTTCCATTGAGGTTTGCGGGGTCACTAAGAGGTTCGGCCGGGGCCCCGATGCCGTCCGCGTCCTCGACGATGTCTCGGTCGCCATCCAGTCGCGCGAATTCTTCACCCTTCTCGGGCCCTCCGGCTGCGGCAAGACAACCCTGCTGCGCCTGATCGCCGGGTTCGAACAGGCGACGGCCGGTGAGATCAAGATCGCCGGCACGGCGGTCAACGATCTGCCGCCTTTCAAGCGGCGGGTGAACACCGTCTTTCAGAGCTACGCGCTCTTTCCCCATCTCACCGTCGAGCAGAACGTCGCCTTCGGCCTGGAGATGAAGCGCCTGCCCAGGGCGGAGGTCCGGGCGCGGGTTGCGGAGGCGCTGCAGCTCGTGCAGATGCCGCATCTCGCCAAGCGCCGCCCGGCGCAGCTTTCCGGCGGCCAGCAGCAGCGCGTCGCCCTGGCGCGCGCCTTGGCGCCGAAGCCGGATGTCCTTCTGCTCGACGAGCCGCTCTCGGCCCTCGATCTCAAGCTCCGCAAGGAGATGCAGGTCGAATTGAAACGCGTCCAGCATGAGGCCGGCATCACCTTCGTCTTCGTGACCCATGATCAGGAAGAGGCGCTGACCATGTCGGATCGGATCGCCGTGATGTCCGGTGGCAAGATCCTGCAGATCGGCACGCCGCTGGAGATCTATGAACGGCCGCAACGCCGCTTCGTCGCCGACTTCATCGGCGAGATCAATTTCATCGACGGCACCGTCGCTTCCAGCGATGACGGCGTCGTGCGGGTCGTGCTGAAAAACGGCGGCGGCAACGTCTCCTGCGGTGGTACGGGCGATCACGTGGCGGCGCTCAAGCCCGGCGATCCCGTTACCCTCGCCGTCCGGCCGGAACGGGCGCGGCTCTGCGCACCTGACGATGCTTGCCAGTTGACCGGCCATGTCGCCCAGATCGTCTATATCGGCACCGCGACGGTCTATCATGTGGCCTGCGGCAGCGAAACTTTCGTCCTGCGCGAAAGCAACATGGCGGGCGGAGGGCAGGCGCTGCCGGTGGGCAGCCGGGTCGGGATCCAGTTCCCGGCCGATGCCGTCCAGATCCTGGGTGACTGACATGGCGACCCTCGATACCCGGAACGAGATCGCCCGCCGCACCGCGCTCTTCACGCCGGCGGCGATCACCATGCTGACCCTGATCATCGTGCCGCTGCTGATCATGGCCTATATCTCCCTGCTCGATCGCGGGATCAATGGCGGCGTCGATTGGCAGTCGAAGTTCAATTTCGGCGCCTATAAGGGCTTCCTCTTTGAAGAGGATCTCGACGGCCAGCAAGTGGTGAATATCGCCTATCTGAAGACCTTCCTGCGCTCCATCAACCAGGCTTTCTTCACGACGCTCTTCTGCTTCCTGCTCGGCTTTCCGGTCGCTCTTTGGATGTCGACGCTCGACCGGCGGTGGCGGGAAACCATGGTGCTGCTGATCACCATTCCGTTCTGGACCAATCTTCTGATCCGCAACTATGCCTGGATGATCATCCTGCGCGAGGACGGTTGGGCGCAGAAGGTCGCTACCGCGGTCTGGCCGGGCAACGGACCGGTTCAGCTTCTCTATACCGACTTCGCGATTTCCGTCGGCCTCGTCTATTCCTTCCTGCCCTTCATGATCCTGCCGATCTATGCGCGCCTGGAGAAATTCGACTGGCGCCTGGTGGAGGCGGCCTATGATCTCGGGGCCAATCGCCTGCGGACATTGATCCGCGTGATCTTCCCGCTGGCGATTCCCGGCATCACCGCCGGCTCGCTGCTGGTCTTCATTCCCAGCCTCGGCGCCTATGTGACGCCGGCTCTGCTCGGCGGCGGCAAGACCTTGATGATCGGCAATCTCATCCAGCTCCAGTTCGGCCCGTCGCGCAACTGGCCCTTCGGCGGCGCGCTGTCGCTGATCCTGCTGGGGATCATGATGCTGGTCCTGATGATCTATGCCTATCAGCGCACCAGGCGCTCACGGAAGAACGGGGAGGTTCGGCTATGACCGGCTCGCTCAAGCGCTTGCCGCTGACGCTGGAAACCAGCCTGCTGGTTCTCGCTTATCTCTATCTGCCGGTTGCGGTGTTGATCTTCTACAGCTTCAACGCCAATCGGACGGCGACCGTCTGGACCTCGTTCTCCATCGACTGGTACATCCGCATCTTCAACAATCCGTCGATCCAGGCCGCGACGGAGAATTCCCTGATCGTCGCCGTCTGCGCCACGATCATGGCGACGTTCATCGCCCTTCTGGCGGCGTTGGGCGGTGCGAAGAGGTTCATCGGCCTGGGCGCGCTGGAAGGCGTGATCACGGCGCCGCTGATCCTGCCGGAAATCGTCATCTCGGTCGCCACTCTGCTGTTCTTCATGGCGATCGGCGTCCAGCTTGGCCTCACCACCATCATCGTTGCCCATACGGCCTTCTGCATTCCGTTTGCCTATCTGCCGATCAAGGCGCGGCTTGCGGATATGGACCGCTATATCCATGAGGCGGCCCAGGATCTCTATGCCGACCGTTTCGCGACCTTCCGCCGGGTGACGCTGCCCTTGCTTTGGCCGGGCATCCTCTCCGGCGCGACATTGGCTTTCGTCACCAGCCTCGACGATTTCATCACCAGCTTCTTCGTGGCCGGGCCGGGTTCGACGACCCTGCCGGTCTATATCTTCTCCGCCATCAGGGCCGGTATCAGCCCGGAAATCAATGCCATCTCGACCTTGATGGTTCTGGCCTCGATCCTGCTCGTCATCGTTTCCTTCCTGGTCGGGCGGGCCGGGAAAACCACCAGCAAACAATAATCATCAACAATAACCATAGATCTAACCTCTGGGAGTGACTGTCATCATGCAAAAGGGATTGCGTCGATTTCTTCTCGGGACCACGGGCCTGGTTCTGGCCTGCCTGTCCCTGCCGGCCGCGGCGGACGAAGCCAAGGAACTCTTCTTCTACAACTGGACCGACTACTATCCGGTCGAACTGCTGGCGAAGTTCGAGAAGGAGACCGGCATCAAGGTCACCATGGACGGCTATGACAGCAATGAAACCCTGCTGGCGAAGCTGCAGGCCGGTGGCGGTGGTTATGACGTCATCGTGCCCAGCGACTATCTGCTGAAGACGCTGGTGGCCGGCAATCTGGTGCAGGAAATCGATGCCGAGAACATGGCGAACTTCAAATATGTGAAGGAGCCTTTCAAGCATCCGGATTTCGATCCGGACCGCAAATATACCGTGCCCTATCTCTGGGGAACGACCGGCATCGCCTATGACAGCGCGCAGGTGCCGGGCGGCAAGCTCGAGGATAGCTGGAAGGAGTTCTTCGATCCCCGGCCGGAACTCGTCGGCAAGATCGCGGCCCTGGATATCCCGAGCTCCCTCTATGTCGCCGCTGCCTTCTATGTAGGTGTCGATCAATGCACGGAAAACCCGGCCGATGCCAAGAAGATCCTCGATGTACTCCTGGCCCAGAAGCCGAAGCTGAAACTCTACAGCGCCGACAGCACGGTCGACCGCATGGCGGCAGGCGAAGTGGCCATGCATCAGTTGTGGAACGGCGCGACGGCGCGGGCCTGGAAGCAGCGGCCGACGATCAAATACATCTATCCGCGCGAAGGCACGCCGATGTTCCGTGACAATTTCGCCGTGCCGAAGAACGCGCCGCATCCGGAGAATGCCAAGATCTTCTTGAACTGGATGATGGCGCCGGAAAATGCGGCGGCGGTGACCAATGCCATCGCCTATGCCAATTCCATCGAGAGCGACAAATACCTCAATGCCGAATGGCGCAAGAGCGAAGCCATCAACATGCCGGCGGAATATCAGAGCCGCCTGCGCCCGGAACTGGAGTGTTCGGTGAAAGCCCGCGAACTTCGTGATAAAGTCTGGGCCAAGCTGAAAGGGTAAGCCCGAAGGTGGCGGCGGCCCGAATTTGCGGGCCGCCGTCCGACCGGGGAAGAGAGAACAGGTGAAAGCGTGATGGACCTTCTGATCAGCAACGTGCAGCTTCAGGACCGGCGGCGGATGCATCTTTGCATCGATGAGGGCCGCATTGCCGCCGTGCTGGACAGTCAGATGCCGTCGCCGGCCAGCAAGGCCATGATCGATGGCCGGGATTATGTCGCCTTACCGGCTTTCGTCGACAGCCATCTCCATCTCGACAAGACGCTGTGGGGGCTGCCCTGGGTTTCCAATGGCGGCGGCCCCACTCGCCGCGAATATATCGCCCATGAGCAGCGCATCCTGGCGCAACTGGATATGCCGATCGCCGAACGGGCGGCGGCCTTGCTGCGGCAGATGCGGCGCTGCGGCACGTTGTTCCTGCGCTCCCATGTCGATATCAGTCCCGAATTCGGCCTGCGCCATATCACGGCGTTGCTGGCTTTGCGCGAGAGCTGGGGCGACGAGGTCACCCTGCAACTGGTGGCTTTTCCGCAGACCGGGCTTCTCAGCCGGCCGGGGACCTTGGAGCTGATGACCGAGGCCATGCAGATGGGGGCGGACGTCGTCGGCGGCATCGATCCTGCGGGTTTCGATCAGGACCCGATGGGGCATCTGCGGGCCATCTTCGGCCTGGCCGAGCGTTTCGATAAACCGATCGATCTGCATTTGCATGATCCGGCCGAGCTTGGCGCCTGGGAGATCGAGCGCATCGCCGATTTCACCGAGGCTGCCGGCTTGCAGGGGCGCGTCATGATCAGCCATGCCTATGGCCTGGGGGCGGTGTCGGAAGTGCGCGCCGGTGCGATTGCCGAGCGGCTGGCCCGTCTCGATATTTCCATTATGACGGCTGCCCCGGCCTGGGGGCCGGCCCCGCCGGTCGCGCTGCTGCGCGCCTGCGGCGTCAATGTCTGCTGTGGCTCCGATGGCATCCGCGATGCCTGGTCGCCCTTCGGCACCGGCGATATGCTGGAGCGCGCCATGCTGCTGTCGCAGCGCTTCGGCTGGGCGACCGATGACGAATTGGACTATGCGACGCAGGCGGTGACCGGCAATGGCGCCAAGGCACTTGGCGTCACCGATTACGGCATTGCCCCCGGTTGCTCCGCCAACCTGGTCCTGGTGCAAGCCGAGGTGCCGGAGGAGATCGCGACCAAGCCCTCGATTGCCCGGATCGTGCTGCGTCGCGGCGCTGTGATCGCATCCAAGTCACCCAACGATACTGTTTCCCAGAACACTATTTCCCAGTGAGGCCGTCAATGTCAGAGACCGTCATCTATCGCCATGTCAAATCGCCCGATGGGCGTCTCCTGGATATCCAGTGCCGTGACGGCCGTATCGCCGCGATGGTGCCGGCAGGTCAGGCCTCGGGTGGGACTGTCGTCGACATGGGAAAGCAGTTGCTGCTGCCGGCGCTGGTCGAAAGCCATATCCATCTCGACAAGACGCTCTGGGGCATGCCCTGGCGGCCGAACAGCGCCGGGCCGACGCTCAAGGATTACATCGCCAATGAGCGGGCTGTTCTGCGCGAGGTGAATGTGCCGATCTCGGCCCGGGCCGGGGCACTGCTCGAACAATGCATCAGCCGGGGCTCGCTCTATTTCCGCTCGCATATCGATGTCGATCCGGAATTCGGGCTGCGCCATGTCGAGGCGATGCTGGCTTTGCGCGAGACCTATCGCGATATCGTCGACATGCAATTCGTCGTCTTCCCGCAAACCGGCCTGTTGATCCGACCCGGTACGCTGGAGCTGATGGAAGAGGCGTTGAGTCTCGGCGTGGAAAGTGTCGGTGGTCTCGATCCTGCCGGTATCGACAATGATCCGATCCGGCATCTGGAGGCGGTTTTCGGCCTTGCCGAGCGTCATGGCCGACAGGTCGATATCCATCTGCACGACCGGGGCGAGTTGGGCCTCTGGCAGATCGAACGGATCGCCGATTTCACCCATGCCAGCGGGTTGAAGGGCAAGGTGGTAATCAGCCATGCCTATTGCCTGGGCATGTTCCCGACATCGCGGATCGAGAAGCTGGGGCGGCGCTTGGCGGATCTCGGCATTTCGCTGATGACCTCGGCGCCCGCCGATACCAGCGTGCCGCCGGTCGATTTCCTGCGCGGCCTCGGCGTCAATGTCTGCTGCGGCTCCGACGGTATCCGCGATGCCTGGTCGCCCTTCGGCAATGGCGACATGCTGGAACGGGCCATGTTGCTCGCTTTCCGCTTCGACTGGGCCAAGGACACCGAACTGGCCGCGGCCTTCGACTGCGCGACCCGGGCGGGGGCCAAGGCGCTCAATCTGCCCGACTACGGCCTGGAGGTCGGCAAGACTGCCAATTTCATGCTGCTGCCGGCGGAAACGCTGGGCGATGCCCTGGTGCGGCGGCCGCAGCAACGCACGATCGTCAGTCGCGGCCAGATCGTCGCCCGGGACGCCCAACTTCTCGCCTCTCGCTTGGCATGAATGGGGGTATGAGCGACGGCATGCGGACGAAACTGAGGGCCGATTTCGTCATCGGCTATGACGGAACCGGTCATGTCATCTGGCCGAAAGGCGAAGTCGTCTTCAGCGGCGACCGGATCGATTACGTCGGTCGCGCCTTTCCCGGCGATGTCGATCGGACGGTCGATTACGGCAATGCCGTGATCGGTCCCGGTTTCGTCGATCTCGATGCCTTGGGCGATCTCGATTCCACCATCCTCTGTTTCGATAACGGGCCGGAATGGACCATCGGCCGCGTCTGGTCGGAGGAATATCTCAGATCCGGTCCGGCCGAGGCCTATAGTTTCGACGAACAGATCTTCAAATACCGCTATGCCTTTACGCAGCTCCTGCGCAACGGCATCACCACAGCTTTGCCGATCACCTCGATGCTCTATCGCGCCTGGGCGGAGAGCTATGAGGAATTTGCCGAGGTTGCGCGGCTGGCGGGTGAAATCGGCATCCGGGCCTATCTCGGTCCCTGCTATATGAGCGGCCTCACCTATACGACGGCCGACGGGCAGCCGCGTCAGCATTGGGACGAGGCTCGGGGCTTGAAAGGATTGGACGAGGCCGCCCGCTTCTTCCGCGACTTCGACGGCAGTCAGGCTGGGCTGGTGCGCGGCATGTTCGCGCCGGATCGGATCGAGACCTGTACACCGGCACTGTTGCAGCGTACCGCCGAGGTGACCCGTGAGCTGGATGCGCCGGTCCGCCTGCATTGCTGCCAGTCCCTCTACGAATTCAACACGGTCCTGAAGCTGCGGCAGGCGACACCGCTCGGCTGGCTGGAGAAACTGGGGCTGCTGATGGACCGGGCCATCCTGCCGCACGGCATCTATGTCAGCGGTCATCCGCAGGTTTCGGTGACGGGCGATGATGATCTGAAACGCCTCGCCGGTTCCGGCGCGTCGATCGCCCATTGCCCGGTGGTCTTCGCGCGGGACGGCGATGCCTTGACGTCCTTTGGCCGCTATCGGGCGCGGGGCATCAATATCGGCATGGGAACCGACACCTTCCCGCCGGATATGATCGACAATATGCGCCAGGGTCTCAATCTGAATCATGTCATGGAAGGCGGGCGGCGCAGCGCCACCTCGGCGGATTTCTATATCGCCGCGACCCTGGGCGGCGCCAAGGCGCTCCGGCGGGACGATCTCGGCCGGCTGTCTGCCGGCGCCCGTGCGGATATCACCGTCTTCGATCTCGGCGGCTTTCATCTCGGCCAGTTCATCGACCCGATCAAGACCATGGTGCTGAGCGGCAACGGCCGCGACTTCCGCGATGTCTATGTCAACGGCCGCCAGGTGATGCAGGATCATCAGGTGATCGGTGCCGATTACGCCGCCCTGACCCGCCAGGCTGACTGGCAGTTCCGCAAGGTCATCGAGACGCATCGGGAGCGCGCCGTCGGCACGCCGCCGCTCGATACCATGTTCAAATCGTCCTTTCCCGTGATGACGGCGGAATGACGCGGTTTCCTCCTTTATCCCAATCATGATGCCCATGACTACTTCGGAGACGCTCAAGACCTCGAGGCGCGCATCGGTAATTCCGGCGGTCCTGGTCTTCATTCTGGTCGGCCTCAATCTGCGGCCCGGCTTCTCCAGCGTGTCGCCGCTGTTGCCCGGTATCCGTCAGGAACTCGGCCTGTCGCCCGTCATGGTCAGCCTCCTCACCATGCTGCCGACCTTTTGTCTCGGCCTGTTCGGTCCGCTGGCGCCCCGGCTCGCTGCGCGGCTGGGGAACCGCCGGGCGATCTTCTCTCTGCTCATTGTTCTCTCTGCCGCCCTGGTACTGCGGATCGTGCCGTCGAGCCTCGCACTCTTCCTTGGCACTGCCGCACTCGGTGCCGCCATCGGCATGATCGGCGTGCTGATGCCGGCCATCGTGAAGGCGGATTTCAATCGCCAGGCGGGCCTCATGATGGGCGTCTATACGATGACGCTGAGCCTGGGGGCCGCCACGGCGACCGGTGCCAGCGTGCCGATCGCGGCGTTCTTCGCCGATATGGCGGCACCGGGGCATCAGGTCACCGACTGGTCGCTGACCCTTGCCTTCTGGGCGCTGCCGGCTGTGTTGGCGACCATCTGCTGGCGCTTGCAGATGAAACGCCACGAGACGCTGCCGCCGTCTCGTCGCGGCCGGCTCTTCTCGCTGCTGCGCAATCCGCTGGCCTGGCAGGTGACCGGCTTCATGGCGGCGCAGTCCTCGCTGGCTTTCATCACTTTCGGCTGGCTGCCGGTC
Organism: uncultured Rhodospirillaceae bacterium; assembly: GCA_964406155.1. Classification (GTDB taxonomy): domain Bacteria; phylum Pseudomonadota; class Alphaproteobacteria; order Dongiales; family Dongiaceae; genus Dongia_B. The sequence continues at coordinate 32,935 of CAYOQR010000050.1, forward strand.
ATTCTGCAGGATCGCGGCATGTCGGCGGCGGAAGCGGGAATCGTCGCTTCCATCTCGATCTTGACGCAGACGGTCACGGCCCTGTCGGTACCGACCCTGGCCGCGCGATGCCGCGACCAGCGTCTCTGGGCGGTCGGTATTATGCTGGTCGTGGCGGCCGGCTTGGCCGCCAGTATCCTCGGGCCGCTGCAATACAGTATCGGCAGCGGCGTGCTGCTGGGCTTGGGGCAGGGCGGCTCCTTCGGCCTCGCCTTGACCCTGATCGTTCTCCGGGCGCCGGATCCGCAATCGGCGGCGTCCCTCTCCGGCATGGTCCAGAGCATCGGCAGTGTGATCGCCTCGTTCGGCCCCTTCCTCGCCGGCATGATCCGCCGGGCCGATGGCGACTGGTCGGGCGCCGTATTGCCGTTCCTGGCCATCGCCGCCCTGGCAGCCATTCTCGGCGCCTTCGCCGGCCGGCCGGCGCATGTGAGCGCGGGTTAGAGCGCGTCACTACCAGAATATCGGCATCAGAATATCGACGGTTCCCGCAACTGGCCCTGCAGGTCGATGGCGACGGATCCGTCCTTTCCGTTGCTTCCACCATCAATTGAACGAATGTCGGAAAGCTATTATCGTGGGCTGTCCGTCGTTCATGTGTTCCCGACCTTTGACCTCCTGATCAATCCGAACATGGCAATGGGACTGGACTGGGATGTTCCTCGGAGTGTTCTCCCCGGAATGGTCCCTGGAATGTCCCCCTGGGATATTCGTGGTGTCGAAGGTCGTCGGATTATTTGGCGGAGAACGTCGCCGTCGCGGGAGCTGCCTGCCGGACGGTTTCTTCCACTGCATGGGATTGAGAAAAGATGACGCGCCGCGCCCTGGTTTTTCAGCACATGGATTACGATTCGCCGGGACGCTTTGGCGGTTTGCTGCGCGCCGACGGGTTTACCCTCGAGACCGTGATGCTGGGGCAGGGGCAGAAGATTCCGGCATTGTCCGGCTACGACTTTCTGATGGTGCTGGGCGGCGCCATGGATGTCTGGCAAGAGGCCGAGCATCCCTGGCTTGTCGAGGAGAAGCAGGCGATACGGGACTGGGTCGTCCGGGATGGGAAGCCCTATCTCGGCGTCTGCCTCGGTCACCAATTGCTGGCGGACGCGCTCGGCGGCAAGGTCGGCGAGGCGAAGGTCCAGGAGGTTGGCCTGCATACCGTCACGCTGACGCCGGAGGGGCGGCGGCATCCGCTGTTCCAGGGCGTCGATGCACAGCAACTGACGGTGACGCAATGGCACCATGCGGAGGTTCAACGGTTGCCGGCGGGCGCGACAGTTCTGGCGGAATCGAGTTCCACGCCGGTTCAGGCCATCGCCATCGGCCAGCATGCCGTCGGGCTGCAGTTTCATGCCGAATGGACCCAGGAGCTCGTTAATTCCTGGTCGGAGAATTCGGGCCATGTGGCGGCCTTCGAGCGTGAGCTTGGCCCGGGTTCCTATGAACGCCTGCGCGCGGCCGCCGGCTATATGATGCCGGCTTACCACCGGTTCGGCACCAGCCTCTACCGTAACCTGATGGGGTGAAGGGTCCTGCGATCGGTTTGGGAAGCGCGCCTCAACGCTTCACCAGCCCATCGACAAAGACATCGACGAGGCGCAGCGCGTTCGGCTGCCAATCGGCCGAGCCCTGGGAATAGAAAATACCGAAAAGCGTGCGGAGCAGATCTTCCGGCGGGACGTCGGAGCGGATCTTGTCCGCTGTGACGGCGCGCTTGAGCAGCAGGCCGATTGCACTGGTGAGCCGGTCGAAGGAATAGGCCTTCAGTTCCGAGGAGCCATGGGCCACGAGCTGGAGCGCCTCGATCATCCCTTTCTTGGCGGCCACGAGGCGGACATTGGCGTGCAGCCATTTGCGCAGCGCCTCGACCGGATCGCCACCGCGTGCGAGCTCCTCCGCGAGATCGGCGAGATGATCAACCTCATGACGATAGACCGCTTCGAACAAAGCCTCCCGTGTGGGAAAGTGCCGGTAAAGCGTGCCGATGCCGACACCGGCTTGGCGGGCGACCGCTTCCAGGCTCGCCTGTGGGCCGCCGGTACTGAAGATCTGCGTTGCCGCCTCGAGCAACAGTTCTCGGTTGCGGATTGAATCGGCGCGCGGCTTGCGGCTGGTCTTGACGCTCTCGGATGTCATTTTTTTGACGGGGCTCTTTTCCTCTTGATAAACGGAGGAACCCTCCGTATAAATAACACGTCTACCGGGGAACCGCAAAACCGCGAGTAACCCCGGCCAGGGCCGGTGGGCCAGGCGCGCCAGATCGCGTTCCCTCGCCGCGCCCTTAGCTGTCCATCCGGCAGCCCATCGGCAATTCTGATCCTTACATCAAAAATCCTGACTGGAGTACCCTATGTCACTCTCCATCAGTCTCACGATTAATGGTCAACCGTATTCTGTTGCGCTTGACGACCCGCGCGTGACGCTGCTCGACCTGTTGCGCGAACGGCTGGACCTCACGGGCACCAAGAAAGGCTGCGACCGGGGCCAGTGCGGTGCTTGCACCGTACTGATCGATGGCCGGCGCATCAATGCGTGCCTCACCCTCGCTGCAAGCCTCGATGGGGTGGCGGTGACGACGATCGAGGGACTGGCCGTGGGCGAGGAGTTGCACCCGGTTCAGGCCGCTTTCATCGCCCATGACGGTTTCCAATGCGGCTATTGCACGCCAGGCCAGATCATGAGCGCGCTCGGCCTGATCGCCGAAGGTCAGGCGGGGACCGATCCCGAACGCATCCGGGAATTGATGAGCGGCAATATCTGTCGCTGCGGCGCCTATCAGGGCATCACCGAGGCGGTGCTGGAAGCACAGAGAACACTGGCCGAAGGCAAGGGGAGGAACGCGGCATGAACCGGTTCGACTATATCCGTCCCGCCAGCGTGCCGGAAGCGGTAGCGGCGGCCGCTGTGCCGGGATCCGTCTATCTCGCCGCCGGCACCAATCTGCTCGACCTGATGAAAGTGGGCGTCGCCCGGCCCGGACGGGTCGTCGATATCACGCGGCTGCCGGGCCTCGACCGTATCGACTGGCTGCCGGATGGCGGCGTCCGTATCGGCACGCTGGTCCGCAATGCCGACCTCGCTTATGACGCACGCTTTGCACGCAGCTTTCCGGCGGTTGCGGAAGCCCTGTTGTCGGGAGCCTCTCCGCAGCTCCGCAATGCGGCGACGGTCGGCGGCAATCTGATGCAGCAGACGCGCTGCGCCTATTTTCATGACCTCGCCAGCGCTTGCAATCGGCGTCTGCCGGGATCCGGCTGCGATGCGCGCGGCGGTGAAAACCGCCTCCATGCCGTCCTCGGCTGGAGCGAGCATTGCATCGCCACGCATCCATCCGATTTCTGCGTGCCGCTGGTCGCGCTCGATGCCGTGATCGAGGTGGCGGGTCCGCAGGGAACAAGGGAGATCGCGGTCGAGGCGCTGCATCTCTTGCCCGGCGACACGCCCGAACGGGAAACCGCGCTTGCGCCCGGCGAGCTCATTGTCGCCATGAGGATCCCAGCCGAAGCCAAGGCCTTCGCCGGCAACGCCCGCTACTTGAAGCTGCGGGAGCGCACTTCCTATGCCTTTGCCGTTGTCTCGGCGGCGGCGGCAATGGAGCTGGAGCATGGCGTCATCCGTCAGGCACGTCTTACGCTCGGTGGCGTCGCAGCGAAGCCCTGGCGCGCGCGGGCGGCGGAAGCCTCGCTGACCGGCCGCCATGCAACGCCCGAGGCCTTTGCCAAGGCTGCCGATCTGGCGCTCGCCGAGGCACGGCCCTCCGGTGACAATGCCTTCAAGATCAAGCTGGCCAGCCGCATCGTTATCCGTGCTTTGACTTGTGCCCTGGACGGAACGCCGGCGGTCATGCCAGCTTTGCCGGCCTCCCCCTTCTCGACACGTCCCGCCATGCAAATGGGAGTAAGCCATGTCGCCTGATCTTGCTTCTCCACTTCCTCGGCACCATCCCCAGCACGATCCTCGGCATCATCGGCATGGCTCCAATGCCGGTCAGCCGCTGACGCGCCGTGACGGTGTCCTCAAGGTCACCGGCCGTGCGACATACGCGGCCGACAATCATCCTGCCGACATGCTTTATGCCGTCACCGCCGTCAGCCGCATCGCCCGTGGCCGGGTGACGACGCTCGATGTCGCGGCCGCCAAGGCGCATCCGGGTGTCGTCGAGGTCCTGACGCCGGCCAACCGGCCGCGATTGGCGCATGATCCGGACGAGAAAATGCCGCCCTTCGGCTTCCGCGTGGAAGTGCTGCAGGATGATCGCGTGCGCTACGTCAACCAGCCGATCGCGATGGTGATCGCCGAGACGCTGGAAGCCGCGACGGAAGGTGCGGCCCTGCTTAACCCGACATACGATGTCGAATCCGCTCGCACTGGGCCGGAAACCGGCGAGCGTTTCGATCCCCCGGTGGTCGGCATTGGTACGCCGGCACGCGCGGCGCATGGCGATATCGAGCAAGGTCTCGCTGCTGCTGCCCAGGTGACGAGCGCCGATTACATGACCCCCGCGCAGTATCACAATGCGATGGAGCCGCATGCGGTCGTCGCCCAGTGGGAGGGCGATCGGCTGACACTCGATATGCCCAATCAGGCAATGGCATTGAGCTGCGCTTCCTATGCGGCCTATTTCGGCATCCCGGCGGAGAATGTGCTGATCCGCTCACCCTTCATCGGTGGCGGCTTCGGCTCGAAGGCCATCCTCAACGGCCCGCAGATCCTGGCGATTCTCGCCGCGCGCACGCTGAAGCGACCGGTCAAGCTGGTGTTCACCCGGGCGCAGACATTTGGCCCGGTCGGGCATCGCGGCAGCACCTGGCAGAGGCTCCGTCTTGGCACCGATAAGGGCGGCCGTCTGACCGCGTTGCACCATGAAGTCATCGCGGCCACTTCCACTTTTGACGACTTCATTGAGCCGGCGGGCAATGTGTCGCTGGTGCTTTATGCCAGCCCCGCCATTCTCGTCGAGCATCAGGGCTTGCGCCTTAATATCGGAACGCCTGGGCCGATGCGTGCGCCTGGCGTTGCGTCGGGTTCAGCGGCACTTGAAGTGGCGATGGATGAGGCAGCCGAAGCCTGCGGAATGGATACGCTCGATTTCCGGCTCGTCAACTACGCCGAGACGGAACCCGGTACCGGCAGGGCCTTTTCATCCAAGGCGCTCCGCGACTGTTATGCCCAGGGTGCCGAGCGCTTCGGCTGGTCCGGCCGGCCGCTGGCACCACGCCGGATGCGGGACAAGGACGGCTTCCTTGTCGGCTGGGGCATGGGAACGGCGCTTTTCCATTGCCCTCATTTCCCGGCCGAGGCGCGCGTGACGCTCCGATCCGACGGTACCGCTCTGGTGGAAACGGCGGGCGCCGATATGGGGCAGGGGGCCTGGACGGCTCTGGCCCAGATCGCGGCGGCAGCGATCGGTCTCGATCCGGAACAGGTCGAGTTTCATTCCGGCATTTCGAGCCTACCCGATGGCGGCATCGCCGGCGGCTCGGCCCATACCGCCAGTGCGGGGCTGGCGCTTCACAAGGCCGGCGAAGATGCGATCGCCCGGCTGGCGGCGCTTGCTGCCGCCGACCCCGCCTCGCCGCTCTTCGGCACGAGCAATGTCGGCGTGGTGGCACGATCCGGCCGGCTTTATCGCCGCGATGATGACGGACGGAGTGAGAGCTATGCCGATATCCTCGCCCGTGCCGGCCATGCCGAACTGGTTGGCACGGCCAAGGCCGCGCGGGACCCGGCGGTTGCGGCCGCCCATGCCATGTATTCGCACGGCGCCGTCTTCGCTGAAGTGAAGGTCGATCCCGATCTCGGCCAAGTCCGCGTGACCCGTCTTGTGGGTGCGTTCGCGGCCGGACGTATCATCAATCCCCGTCTCGTGCGCAGCCAGTATTTCGGCGGCATGATCTGGGGCACCTCCTTTGCCTTGCAGGAGGAGGCGATCACCGATCGACGTACCGGCCGGATCATGAATGGAGACCTCGCCGAATATCACGTTCCGGTCAATGCGGATGTACCCTCGCTTGAGGCGATCCTGGTTCCGGAGGACGACCCCTATGTCAATCCGCTCGGCGTGAAGGGCGTGGGAGAGATCGCCATCACCGGCACCGTGGGGGCAATAGCCAATGCGGTCTGGCATGCGACTGGCGTGCGGGTCCGGCGCTTTCCCATCCGGATCGAAGATCTCATTATTTAGATATGGGTGACCTGAAGGTCGTCTTGAAGGCAGGGGTTGTTGCGTGCTTCAATCATGAAGAAGGCATCAAGTGCTTCGAGCGCGCGCTGGAGACCGATCCCACCTGCCCCATGGTTCACTGGGGCATCGCTTATGCGGCCGGGCCATTTTATAATTTGACCTGGAAGGAGCATGGGGCGGTCGAGGCGCGTACCGCAACCAAGCGCTGCTTCGAACATGTGCGGATTGCAAAAACGCATGCTGAGCGGGCGACCGAAGTCGAGCGCCATCTGATCGATGCGCTCTCAAGCCGCTTTCAGCAGCCCCATCCGGTACCGGTTGTGGAGTTCGAGCAGTGGGATGATGCCTATGCTGCCGAGATGCGCCGTGCCCTTCATCGCTTCCCCGAGGATCAGGACGTGATGGCGCTCTTCGTCGAAGCGCTGATGATGAGGACCGTGCGCAAATTGTGGAACCTGAAGACCGGCCAGCCGGCGGCGAGGTCGGATGCCCTGGAGGCGCTGGCGGTCTGCGAGCGTGCAATCGCCTTGGCGGATAAAGCGGGCGTGCAGCAGCATCCCGCGATCCTTCATTTGCACATCCATCTCCTCGAGATGTCGGCGACACCAGAACGTGCCATGCGTTCAGCCGACCTGCTCGGTGAGATGTGCCCCGATGCCGGCCATATGAATCATATGCCGGGGCATATCTATGTGCTGTGTGGTGAATATGAACAGGCAAAGCTCGCGAGTGAAAAAGCAATCCGCGCCAACGATCTCTATCTCAACTATACCGATGCGGCGACGTATTATCTGCTCGGCTGCGGTCACGATCTTCATCTGATGATGCATACCTGCATGCTGCTCGGGCAATCGCGGCCGGCGCTGTGGGCTGCCGACGAGGTGCGCAGGCTGATGACGCGCGAGATCATCGCCCTGCCGGACCGGCCGAAATTCACCCACACGATCGAAGGCTACAGGGCCATGAAATCGCATGTGCAGGTGCGCTTCGGCCTTTGGCAGGAGATCATCGACGAGCCGATGGCCGGAGATCCCGGTCTTCATGTCATGACGACTGCGCTGCAATATTATGCGAAAGGCGTTGCCCATGCGACGCTCCGCAATTTCGCCGAGGCTGAGATCGAGCGCGAACGCTTCTATCGTCACCTTGAGACGCTTGCCCCCGAACGCCGCTTTCTCAGCAACCCCGCGCGGGCGTCGCTTGAGGTGGGGGCGGCGCTCCTCGAAGGCGAGCTTGCCTATCATCAAGGCACGTATCAGGCCGCCTATGAGCATCTGCGCCGCGCCGTCGAGCTCGATGACAATCTGTCCTACACCGAGCCCTGGGCCTGGATGCACCCACCCCGTCACGCGCTGGCGGCATTGCTGCTTGATCAAGGCCATGCCAAGGAGGCGGAGCAGGTCTATCGGGACGATCTCGGCCTGTCGGGAAAGGTCCAACGATGCGCGCAGCATCCCGCCAATGTGTGGGCCCTGCACGGGCTGGTCGAATGCCTGCGGCGTCGGGGAGAGCGCGAGGAGCGATCTGAATTGGAAGGCAAGCTCGCCGCCGCGCTCGCGAAGACGGACGTGCCGATTACGTCGTCTTGCTTTTGTCGCGTCGCTGCCACATCAGGAGCGTGCTGTCACTAGAGCGCGATTCAGCTCACAAGTGAAATCGCCCCCGCGATGCTACCTGTGAGCATCCGGTTCTAGGTACATCCCTGATGATTTGGAGCGGCACTCACGATCCGCCTTATGGAAGACGAAGCGCGACAGATCGGACCGGCTGCGCGATCAGTTGCTATCCATGGCCAGGCTGTTTTCGTTCTTCAGCACCATGCAATCCTTCAGATGCTTGCAGGCGCTTTCGGCATCGCCGCGCGACAAGCCGACGACCCGGGCGCGATAGAGGACATTACCGGCATTCTTCTGTTGATCGATGACGACGCGGGCATCGGACAGCAGTTTCGGCAGGGACTTGGTGGCGCGAGTGGCGGCGCGCTGAGCGCCGTTATACTGCGAGAAGGCGCCGACCTGGATACCGTAACCGGCATTGCCCGGCTTCCACACATTGGCCGTGGTCTGGTCGTCGACGCTGAGCTGCTTCTTCTTCGTCGTGGTAGCCTTCGCGGCCACCGGCTTGGCAACTGCCGGCTTCGTTTCCACCTGCTTCGTTTCAACCGGCTTCGCCTCCACCGGTTTCGGGAGCGCGGCGGCAAGCTGCATGCCGGGCTTCAGGATCGGCTTCAGATCGCCGGTATCGCCCATGCCGGCGGTATCGTCGCTAGTGTCCGCCAGGGCCTTGACGGCGGTAGCAGTCGCCGTGGTCGCCGCCGGAGCGGCGGCTGCGACGGTTTCGACATCTTCATCGCCGCTATCGCTGTTATCAGCGACGCTGCTGGCCGGTTCGGACAAGGCCGCGGCAACGGCGTCGGACATCGCCTTGTTGCTGACACTGCCGGGTGCCTTGGCCATCAGCGTGGCGCCGGTCCCGCCGCGCGTGGCGAAGGCGGTCTGGATGAGGCCCGCCATCTTGCGGTCGCGGATCGAGGCGGTCTCGCCGCCGAGCACGACGCCGACCAGGCGACGGCCATTCTGTTCCGCCGAGGTCACCAGATTGAAGCCCGAGGCGCGGACATAACCGGTCTTGATGCCGTCGGCGCCCTTCAGGCTTTTCAGCAGCCGATTGTGCCCGCTGTAATTGACACCGCGATAGCTGAACTTGTAGCGCGAGAAATACGGATAATACTGCGGGAAGTCCCGCAGCAGTGCGATGCCCAGCACCGCCATGTCGCGCGCCGTCGTCTTCTGATCGGGATCCGGCAAACCGGAGGCATTGTGGAATTCGGTGCTGGTCATGCCGAGCTGGCGGGCCTTCGCCGTCATCTTCGCAGCGAAGCCTTCCTCGCTGCCGCCGAGACGCTCGCCGATCGCCGTCGCTGCGTCATTGGCGGAGCGGACGACCAGGGACAGGATGGCGGTTTCGACGCCGATCCGGTCGCCGCCGCTGACATTCAGATTGGTGGCGGCCCGGCTGGCGGCATAAGTCGAGAAGGTGAGGGTGTCCGTCAGCTTGATCTTGCCCTGCTGTAAGGATTCAAATAGCAGGTAGAGGGTCATCATCTTGGTCAGGGAGGCCGGCTGGGTGACCACATCGGCATTGGAGGAGGACAGGACGGCGCCGGTCGCTGCATCGACGATGATGCTGGACTGGATCGGCTTGGCGATTGCCGAGGCCGTCGGGGCGCTGGCGAGGACCGCGGTGATGAGGGTCAGGGCACAGAAGCCGGCCGTTGCGCCCTTGAGTAGACGAGAGAGGGGCCGCAGTCGGGAGAGGGCTCGTGTAACCCGAACACACCCGGCCGGAGCTGTTACCGCCATCAGAGATTCCCCCAGGAATGGACGTAAAATTGTCCAGAGAATGCCAAAATCGCCTCAGATTCTATGAAATGACGCGAATCTTGTCTATACCACAATGCCGGTTTAGGCTTGATTAATAGCCTAAGAATTCAGTTTTTTCCGACAGGTAGGATGCAATGTTCACAAAGACGGGAAGTTTGTGTCTGGTTCTCGCCTTGTTAACTGGTTGCGCCTATCACGAAGGACAGCAGTTTGACATCAACAACCCTGTCGTCCGTAAGGTTGGTTGGTTCAGCTATCTGGATGGGAATGATATCCGTGAGGCCTGTGCCTCCGGGGGTAGCGAGCGCTACCGGCTCGTCTATAACGGGCAATATGATCAGCAGTTGCGAAGCTACGAGGTTTACGTCGGCAAGGATGGCGGCGGCATCATGAATGTCCGCGCCCGGAACAATGACGGCGCCAATCTGAGCAACTGGACGACCAATGATCCGTTCAGCCCCTGGAACTGGCAGGAGCGGCAGGTGAAACTGACGCCGGCGGAGGTTCAGCAATTCCGTACCTTGTTGGCGGCCAGCGGCTATGGCCAGCCGGCGCCGGCGGGGCTGCAGTTGAGTTCACAGGACTTTTACTGGGTGGCGGCGGGCTGCGACAATGGCGTGTTTCATTTCTATGCCTGGAACAACCGGCCGCAGAGCATGGCACCGGCCGGATTTACCCCCATTAAGTTTCAGGACTTTCTCCTGAAACACGATCAGACCGGTGTTTCCTTCCGGCCTGCACATGTGACGACGCCATTGGAACGCCGCCCGACCGGCCGCTGGGACGGCGAACGCGCGGGACAGACGATCTTCACGCTGACCGTGGGAAAAGATGGGATCAACGGTTTGTTGAATGCCTTCTGACGTCGAAGCGACGAAATCCACAGCTTTCATGTCGATGCCGTTGGCGCAAATCTGCCACATCAGCGGATCATGGAGGCTGATAATATTGAGACAGATAAGTCGGCCATCCTGCCGTCCATGGTCGTGAATTCCTTCAGGCACTGGCATAAATCGATCATTTTTGCGCAAAACCGCTTGTGATCGTTCTGCTGGCTCCTCGATTGGCTCATGGCGAATTGCGGACCCCCTTTTAACTAAGCCTTGATATCCAATATTATACGGTGATCAGGAACGACGACACGCACGGGACGATGCTGACCTGGACGATTACCAATGCACAGAATGACGACGACCATAACGGCGGCGGGCAGCAGGGGCCCGGTACCGGTACCGTCGTCAAAGTCCGGCCGAAAACGCAGAAACCGGCGATGTACCGCGTGTTGCTGCTGAACGACGACTACACTCCGATGGAATTCGTGGTCCATGTTCTGGAACGGTTTTTCAACAAGAGCCGGGAAGCCGCAACCGAGATCATGCTGCATGTACATCACCGGGGCGTCGGCGTCTGCGGCGTCTATACCTATGAAGTCGCTGAAACCAAGGTTGCACAAGTGATCGACTTTGCCCGTCGGCATCAGCATCCGCTGCAATGCACGATGGAGAAGGAGTGACCGGCGGGCCAACCCCGTCGGTTTGACATAGCGTGCCAAACCCCGCGGTGCCGCCGGCATCGCACAGGTGGACGCTGAGAAAGGATAGATCGGCCGATGCTGTCGCCCAATCTGGAACAAACCCTGCACCGTGCACTTGCCTATGCCAATGAGCGGCGTCACGATTTCGCGACGCTCGAACATCTGTTGCTGGCATTGGCCGATGACCAGGACGCCATCGCCGTGATGCGCGCCTGCAATGTCGACATCGAGCGCTTGAAGAGCGACCTCACCGATTACATCGACAATCAGTTGGGCAACATCGTCGGCAAGCATAACAACGAGGCGAAGCCGACCGCCGGCTTCCAGCGCGTGCTGCAGCGTGCCGCCATCCACGTGCAGTCTTCCGGCCGCGAGGAAGTGACCGGCGCCAATCTGCTGGTGGCCCTGTTCTCCGAACGCGAAAGCCATGCCGTCTATTTCCTGCAGGAACAGGAAATGACCCGGCTCGACGCGGTCAACTACATCAGCCACGGCATCGCCAAGACGCCCGGCCGCTCCGAGCCCCGGCGGGTGCGCGGTGCCGAGCAGGAGACCACCGAGGGGGGCGTCAAGACCGGTGCCGAGGCGCTGGATGCCTATTGCGTCAACCTCAACCGCAAGGCGACCGAAGGCAAGATCGATCCGCTGATCGGCCGTGAATCCGAAGTCAACCGCACCATCCAGGTG
>CAYOQR010000051.1:0-37232 GCA_964406155.1 uncultured Rhodospirillaceae bacterium
TGACGAAACAACCGGTCTCGATCGCCCGGGCACGGACCAGCACATGCCAATGCGCCTTGCCGGTCGTATAGGTGAAAGCCGCCGGGATCGTCAGCAGGGCGGCACCGGCCTGGGCCAGCGCCCGGTACAGATAGCCGAAGCGCAGATCGTAGCAGATCGACTGCCCCAGCAACCCCCAGGGCGTCGCCGCAAGCTGCGCCCGCTGCCCCGGCGCGACTGTCGCCGATTCCCGGTAGGTCTCACCGCTGGCGAGATCGACATCAAACAGATGCAGCTTGTCGTAGCGTGCCGTGATGTCGCCTGAGGGATCCAGCATCAGCGAGCGGTTGACCACCCGGTCCTGGCCCGGCTCCTTGAACAGCAGCGACCCGACCAGAATCCAGGCGCCGGTTTCCCGCGCCAGGTCCCGGCAAGCGGCCAGCATCGGATCGCTCGCCTCGGGCTGGGCTTTTTCCAGGACTTTCGCCGGGATCGGCTCGAACAGGCCGACCATTTCCGGCAGCGCGATGAGTTGCGCACCTTTTTTCGCCGCCACCCGCACCAGATCGCTGACTGGCGCGATATTGGGTTCGATCTCCCGTTCCGCGCAGTTCTGAATGCAGGCAACCCGGATGACCGCAGCCATGGCTCTCTCCCAATCCGATCCATATCCAGGTGACTATCTTGTCCGGCATCCGGCCGGGTGGCAACCCGTGCCGATTGGCCGGCACCGATCATCCCGTATCGATCACCGGGCGGCAATCCGCCCGAAAGACTTGATCGGGCGGCGCCAGTCAGGGTATCACAGCACCACTTGTCGTGAGCGCCGCGAGGTGCCCCGCAAATTCCTTCGGAAGCCGGCTTAGCTCAGTGGTAGAGCAACCGCCTTGTAAGCGGTAGGTCGCGAGTTCAAATCCCGCAGCCGGCACCATTCCCGCCCCACAGCGCCGCCGCAATCTGACACCGAGCTGTCATATAGCTGTATCGATTCTGTTAACTAAATCGATGCAAATGTCTATGCTGGGCGGAAAGCCGGAAGGGGAAATGGTCGAAGATCCGAAACTGCACGTGGTCGAGACATTACAGGATCCGGGGTTGAGAAACCTGCGAGATCGCTGGACCACCTGGCGCACCGGAAATGACATCCCGCTGCGCGTGTCGTTCGACCCGATCGATTTTCCCCGCCAGATTTCCTTGATGCAACTGGGCGAGATCGTCCCCGAGCCAAATGCTCTGAGGCCCTATGACGTCGTGCTCCGCTATCTCGGCAGCGGTTGGGTCGATCTCTTCAATGCCCCGCAATTGACCAATACCAAACTCTCGGATCTCGGGCCGGTCTATGGCGAGAGATGGCTCAGCCTGCATGATCAGGTGATTGCCGCCCGAGCCCCCATGGTCATGATCGGCATGCCTTACGGTATCGACAAGGATTTCCTCGATTTCGAAATCCTCTGCCTGCCCCTCTCCAAGACGGGCAAGGATGTCGATTATATCGTGCTGGCCCTGGCCCTGCTGCGAACCCTCGACTAGCAGAAATCTCCGAGTCAGATCACTTTGCGCAATTCGCCGAGGAAGCCGGTCAGTTCCTTGGCGAAACCGCGCGATTGCTGCTCCATCTCCGAGGTCGACCCCAGCAATTGCGCCGCCGCCTGTTCCGTCTCCTGCGTCACCTGACGGACATCGGCGACACTGCGCGAGACATCGCTCGAGCCCTGCGAGGCCTGTTCCACATTGCGAGCGATCTCACTGGTGGCAGCACTCTGCTCTTCCATTGCCGCCGCGATCGCCGAGGCCGTCTCATCCACCTGGTTGATCACGTCCCGGGCATTGCTGATCGCCGAGGCAACGCTGCTGACCACACCGCGGATCGAATTCACCTGATCGATGATGTCGTCGGTCGCCTGCGCCGTCTGATTGGCCAGGTTCTTCACCTCGGCGGCAACCACAGCAAAGCCCTTGCCCGCTTCACCCGCCCGGGCGGATTCGATCGTGGCATTCAAAGCCAGAAGATTGGTCCTTTCCGCGATCTCACGGATCAGCGTCACGACCTCGCCGATCTTGGCCGCCGCCGTCACCAGGCCATCGACCTGGCCATGAGCGCTTTCGGTCTCGCGGACGGCCGCATGGGCAACCTCCACCGAGCGATGGATCTGGCGGTTGATCTCACCGATCGAGGCCGTCAGTTCCTCGGTAGCCGCCGCCACCGCCTGCAGACTGACGGCGGCCCGCTCGGTCGCATCCGATGCCACCGACGTACGGTCATTGGTCGAGGAGGCGGCGTGATTGAGGGTGGTCGCCATCTGCGTGAGCTCGACAGAGGTACCGCCCAACTTGTTCACCACCTCGTTGGCGATCCCCTCGAAGCGCGTGACGGCCGTGCCGAAACTGCTGATCTTGCTGTGCATCTGCGAGGTCGCGGCATTGATGGTCCGGGCCGCCTGGCCATAGGAACCCAGCATGCCGGCCTCGATGAGGCGGCGGTAATAGATCTGCTGGGTGACGGCGCTCAACGCTGCCGAAGCCTCGCGGTTGAAGGCATCGGCACGGTCGGCGAAATCGTTCACGCCCCAGATGACCTCGCCCAACGTCCCGCCCACGGTGACAGGCATCAGACGCGCCTCGAAATCGCCGCGTTGCAGGCTCTTCAGCACATCGACGACGCGCCGCAACTCCCGGTCCTGCCGCAGCAGGCCAAGCAGCGACACCAATCCGAAAAGGGCACCCAAACCGAGCAGAATGTAAGCCGGCAGGGAGCCCTGCAGCAGCAGAAGACTGGCAATGGCGGCAAGGCTGCAGCCGATCGAGAACAGGATCGCGATCGGGCTGTTAGATGGAGAAGACAAATTCATCATAGCCCAATCCCCGTTCCTTCAATTTACCCGACAGCCGGTCGAACGCGTGATTCATGCCGTCCTTCCGGTTCTCGTGCCGCTCCTCCTCCACCCGCAGATCCGCATAAAGCGGCACGATCACCTTCTCGACCGTGTCCCGGTTCGGCACCCGCCGGTTGGAGTGATAGCCGATGATCTTGCCGCCGGCATCGAATGACGGCGTGACATGGGCAAAGACCCAATAATGATCGCCGCTGGTCGCCCGATTGACGACATAGGCAAAGACTTCCTTGCCGGCCTGCAGCCGGTCCCAGAGAAACTTGAAGATGCAGCGCGGCATGTCCGGATGACGGATGATGCTGTGCGGCGCCCCCAGCGCCGTCTTCAGTTCGAGCCCCGAGATATCCAGGAACACGCGATTGGCATAGGTGATGCGCCCCTTGAGATCGGTCTTGGTGACGATCACATCATCGGCGGCAAAGCGCCGTTCCTGGTGGGTCAGCAGGTGATGGGTGGCCTTCATGTGTTCTGCATCCGAGCGGACGCCCCTTTATCGAATCTGGATGGGCTTTCTGTCCCGTATCAATCGCCGTGACAGCGCCTGAAGCCATCGGCGGCGATCGCGTTCTTTCTCCCGATATATCCTTTCGAAACAATTAACCCCCTGTGACAATCCATCGATGGTTTTTAATTCGCGACCCGATGTCGCAGAGGCCCGACATCAGTCCCATCCGCCGCCGTCACGCCACCTGACGCTGCCTGCTGTCTAAGCCCTGAAAACTATGATAGAAATTCGGAGAATTAAACTTTTAGTAAGGGACACGGCCTAAGCTGCGGATCGGCCCCGGCCCGTGCCGAAAAGGCCACCTTCATTCGTCGTGCCGACAGGCAATAACAGGGATTCTTCGAGACGTTGTGAGCATGAGCGTGATTGCATCGGACGTCAGTAATCTGATCGACCTGGCCCGGAACAATACCACCGAGGGGCGCAGCACTTTGGCCGTTGCGGTCGGCAATCTGGTCGATGAGAACGCCCGTAGCCTGACGCCCCACGAACTGGCCCTGATGAACGACATCCTGAAGAAGCTGATTCAGGACGTCGCCCGGCCGATCCGCAAGAATTTGGCCGCCAAGCTGGCGAAATCGCGCAATGCCCCGCATGAGGTCGTGGAAATCCTCGCCAATGACGATTTCGACATCGCCTCGCCGATCCTGCTGAAAAGCGACCTGTTGTCCGACGACACGCTGATCGAGATCGTGCGCCATCGCAGCCAGGCGCATCGTCTCGCCATCGCCATGCGGCGAAGTGTCAGCATGCAGGTGACGGATGCCCTCGTTTCAACCAACGCGCCGGATGTCATCCGTACACTGCTGCAGAACCATGGCGCCGAGATTTCGCAATCGACCATGGCCTATCTGGTGGAGCAATCGCGCACCATGGATGAGTTCCAGGAGCCATTGCTGCGGCGCCGGGAACTGGGGCCGGATCTCGCCAAGCGCATGTATGCTTGGGTTTCGGCCGCCTTGCGGCAATTCATCGTGGAGAATTTCTCGGTCGACCCGGTCGATATCGATATCGCCGTCGGCGAAATGGTCGATGAAACGCTCGACGACACAGCCCAGGAAGACGATTCAGCCGCGCGCAATCTGGCGGCCGACCTCGCCAAACAGCAGCAATTGACCCCCGCCCTGCTCCTGCAGACCCTGCGCCAGGGAGAGGTGCCGCTTTTCGAGGCCTTGCTGGCGCAACTGACGAATCTGCGTCCCACTTCGGTGCGCAAGCTGATCTACGACGAAGGTGCCGAGGGCCTTGTCATCGTCGCCCGCGCGGCCAATATCGACCGGACGAGCTTCACCAGCATCTTCCTGCTGTTGCAGCGCGTGCATCCCAAAGAGCTAGCGAAGGATGCCGATGCGATGAAACATGCCCTCGATCTGTTCGACCGCCTGAAGACCGAGACAGCCGCCAAAGTTGTCGAACGCTGGAAGCTCAATCCCGATTTTCTCCGATCGATCAAGCGCCTCGAACAGACCCGGCGATGACCCGCCCGATGCGCTCTGGGCATAAAGGGGGAGCCGGGCACAAAGGGCGGAAGGATCTGGGCCTGGCATCATCCCAGGCGGGGAAAGTTGCGGACTTCGCGCCGCTGCCCGTGCAGCTTGGAGAAAGCCTCACCGCCCAGCTCCTTGAGATCGGGCACCCGCTAGCCCTCTTCGATCACGCAGGCCATGTGCTGTGGTCCAATGCCGGATACCGCGATATGGAAGCCTTGCTGGAGCGGCATGCCGAGTTGCGGCCCTGCTTGCAGCCGCTCTCCTGGCTCGACCCGGTAGAGCTGCAGCGCGACGGTACGGCCTCCTGCGAGGCGCGCGTCGCGCTGGAGACAGGCCCCCATCACGTGACCGCGCATTTCTTTTCCGTCCCGGATCATGACGGTCAACCTGCCGCGATTGCCGGGCGGATCGAGATGAAACCGGATATGACGCGACTGGTCCGCGACCTGACCCGCCTGCAAGGACGGTTCGACGATGTCGTCCGTCTGGCATCGGATTGGATCTGGGAGTGCAATACCGAGCTCGGTCTCACCTCGCTGTCCGAGCGGGTCTTCAATGTCATGGGATATCATCCGCGCGAGTTGGTCGGCCGCCCCCTGCCCGACCTGGCGTTGAACCGGCGGGCACGCCAGACATTGCTGGCCCGCTTTCAGAACCTTTCACCCTTCCGCGATCACGTCTTCGAGGCGACCGACAAGGCCGGACAGGCCAAGCTCCTGCTGATCAGCGCGGTCCCGATCTTCGACAGCGAGACCGGCCGGCATCTCGGCTTTCGCGGCACGGCGAGCGACATCACGGAACTGACCGAACGTGAGCGCGGATTGCTGGCGGCCAAGGAAGCTGCCGAACAGGCAAACCGCGCGAAGACGCATTTCCTGGCCCATATGAGCCACGAATTGCGCACGCCGTTGAATTCGATCATCGGCTTTTCCGAGATGATGCGGATGCAGCCGCATGGCCCGCTTGGCGCCCGCGAATATGTCGATTATGCCAGCGATATCCATGACAGCGCCAACCGCCTGCTGACCGTCATCAACGATCTGCTCGACATCACCGCGATCGAAGCCGGCAATCTGGTGCTGAACGATACGGAAGTTACGCTGGACATGATCGTCCGGCCGGTCCTGGAAGGAATGCGCCATAAGGCGACCGCCGCCGGCCTGACCCTGGAAATCGAGATTCCCGAGAACCTGCCGCATCTCTTCATCGATCAACGCGTCATGCGCCAGATCCTCAGCAATCTCCTGTCGAATGCCGTGAAGTTCACCTCGGCCGGTGGCAAGGTGAAGTTGCGGGCCGAGGTCACGCCGGACAAAGGCATGGCGATCTCGATCATCGATACCGGGATTGGCATCGACGAGGCGACCATGGAACACATCTTCATGCCCTTCTTCCAGGTCGATACCGGCACCAACCGGAAGTTCGAGGGCACCGGCTTGGGCCTAGCCCTCTCGAAACGGCTGACGGAATTGCTGGGCGGCCAGCTCAGCGTGACCAGCAAGCAACATCATGGCACGGTGGTTTCCGTCATCCTGCCCGCCGGCCGGCTGCTCAATCCCACGACATAAAACCCGCGACATAAAAAAATTCACCCGATCACGGCCGGCAAGCCATGATCGGGTGCGAGGCATCCGGCCGCCTTTCCGGCAGCCGCTGTGTCAAGCCGCGGCGCGCAAGCCGGCCTGAGACGACAGATGGTCGAGCGCGGCGACGATGCCGCCCGCCTTGTGCGGAATGTTGCTGAGCGCCAGCCCCATCTCCACACCGCTCAGCGTGCCCGCCAGCATCAGATCGTTGAAATCGCCGAGATGACCGATGCGGAACACCTTGTCGGCCAGCTTGCCGAGACCGGCGCCGAGCGACATGTTGAAACGCTCCAGGATCACCTTGCGCAGGCCGTCGGCCGAATGGCCTTCCGGCGCGAAGACCGCCGTCACCGACTGGCTGTATTCGCTGGGCTCGTCACAAACCGTCTCGAGCCCCCAGGCGCGAACCGCCCGGCGGGTCGCCTCGGCATGGCGGCTATGGCGAATGAAGATGTTCTCCAAGCCCTCGGCATCGATCAGGTTCAGCGCTTCCTTCAGGCCGAAGAGCAGGTTGCACGCCGGCGTATAGGGGAAGTTGCCGCCGGTCGAATTGGCCAGCATCGGCTCCCAGTCCCAGAAGGCGCGCGGCAGTTTCGCCGTCTTCGCCGCCGCCAGGGCCTTCTCGCTCACCGCGACGAAAGCGAGACCAGCCGGCAGCATCAGACCCTTCTGCGAGCCGCCGATGGCAACGTCGACGCCCCATTCATCGAAGCGGAAATCGGCGCTGCCCAGGGAGGAAATGGTGTCCACCATCAACAGGGCCGGGTGCTTCACTCGGTCGATCGCCTTGCGGATCTCGGCGACCCGGCTCATCACGCCATTCGAGGTCTCGTTATGAACCAGCAGGATCGCCTTGATCTTGTGCGACTTGTCTTCCGCCAGGGCAGCCTCGATCTGCTCGGGGCTGGGGCCACGCCGCCAGTCGGTGGTGACCGTCTTCACATCCAGGCCGAGCTGCTTCGCCATCTTGTTCCACAGCACCGCGAACTGGCCGGTATCGAAGGTCATCACCGTATCGCCCGGCGAGAGCGTATTGACCAGGGCGGATTCCCACCCCCCGGTACCGCTGGCGGGGAAGATCATGACCGGCTGCTTGGTCTTGAAAACCGGCTTGATGCGATCCAGAACTTCGCGACCGAGCTTGGTGAATTCCGGCCCGCGATGATCCAGCACCGGCTGGGAAATCGCCCGCAGCACACTGTCAGGAATATTGGTCGGCCCTGGCACCTGCAAGAAATGGCGGCCGGGTTGATAGGCCATCTGATCCTCCTTGGTTTTAATTCTCGTTGCCACCAAGGTAATCAAGCTGCCGGGAGGCGACTGGCTTCACAGCGACCCCCTTAAATCACCAAACGGCTGTTCCAGGTATTCAGTCCGGAACAGCCGTTTGACCGATTGATCAGTAATGTAACGGGTGGATCACACCGCCGTGACCACCAGGGCATCCACGGCGACGGCGCCGTCGGTCAGCACCATCAGCGGGTTGACGTCGAGCTCCACCAGATTGTCGGCATGGGCCTCGGCGAACCGGGCGATCGCCGCCACGGCATCCACCAGGGCTTCCATGTCGCCAGCGGGCTTGCCGCGATAGCCGCGCAGCAGCTTGGCGATCTTCAGCTTGCCGATAGCGGCCGCAATCGCCTTCCGGTCGGTCGGCAGCAGTTGCATGGTGGCATCCTCCACCATCTCGACCAGGATGCCGCCGGCCCCGACCACCAGGGCCAGGCCGAATTGCGGGTCGCGCTTGATGCCGACGATCATTTCGGCAACGACATTGGAAACCATGCGCTCGACCAGCACCTTGGCGATCACCGCGCCAGGTTTATAGGCCGCCAGCGACTTGCCCATGCGCTCGACCGCCTCCTCGACCTCGTCGGCGGATTTCAGGTTGAGCGCCACGGCACCGGCCTCGGTCTTGTGGGCGAGAACCGGCTCCGCGACCTTGATCACCACCGGGAAGCCGAGTTCGGCCGCGGCGGCGGCGGCCTCGGCCGGAGCCACCAGGCGGCTGGCGGGCGATTTCAGACCGAATTCAGCCAGCTTGCTCTTGGCCTCGAATTCCGACCAGAGGCGCCGCTGGCCGTCGGCCGGCAGGACCGGAACAGCCTGTACGTCGATCGGGCTGGCATCGCCGACTTCGCGCCGCGCCCGATACTCAGCGAATTCATGAGCCGAGGCAAAGGCCGTCAATGCCTCGGGCAGGCCCTGCATCGGGGCGGCATGCTGGGCAACCGCCAGATCGCGCGGACCGGTCGGGAAAAGCTCCGGCATGGTCGCGGTGATGATCGGCATCTTGCCGTGCTGCTCGCAGGCGGCGATCAGGGCGCGGCGGCTGCGGTCGAAGACGCCCAGGCTCTCTTCGCTTTCCACGGCATAATCGAGCACCAGCATGCCGGCATCGAAATCCCCCGCCATGACGGTGGAGAACAGCTTGGTCAGCAGGTCTTCCTTGCCCCAGAGCGAGGTGTTGTAGTCCAGCGGATTGGTGACGCTGGCGAAATTCGGAAGCTGGCTGCGCAGATCCTCGGCCTGGGCCTTCGGGAAGCTGGGCAGCGGCACATCCAGTTTTTCGCAGATATCCGCCGTCAACAGGCCGTCACCGCCGGAGCAGGTGAAGACAGCCAGGCGCTTGCCCTTGGGGAGGCCGGCGCTGGAGACCAGCTTGATCGTCTCCAGGAGCTGCGGGATCGTGTGGACGCGGATGACGCCCAGCCGCGCGAACAGGGCGTCATACATCTTGTCGCTGCCAGCCAGCGAGCTGGTATGGCTCATGGCGAGCTTGGCGCCCAGCTCGGAATTGCCGGCCTTCAGGGCGACCAGCGGCTTGCCGTTGGCCAGCGCCTTGGCGGCTGCCCGGCTGAAAGCCGGCACGTCATTGATGCCCTCGATATAGAGGCCGATCGCCTTGACCCGGGGATCTTCCGCCAGGGCATCGACGTAATCGGCGACATTGAGGATGACCTGGTTGCCCGAGCTGATCACATAGGCAAAGGGGACGCTGCGGTGATTCATCGTCAGGTTGAGGGCGATATTGCCGCTCTGGGCGATGATGGCGCAGCCGGTCTCGACCTTCTTGCCGAGATGCCCGGTCGGCCACAGGGCGATACCGTCCAGGTAGTTCAGGACGCCATAGCAGTTCGGCCCGACCACAGCGAGATCGCCGGCCGCCTCGATGAAACGGCGCTGCAGGTCATGCCCCTCGCCGCCCACTTCGGCATAGCCGGCGGCATAGCAGATGGCGCCACCCGCACCGCGGGCATTGAGCTGCGTCATGATATCGATGGTGGCATCGCGCGGTACGGCGATAAAGGTCACGTCCGGCGCCGCCGGCAAATCGGCGATGGAGGAATAGCAGCGCCGGCTGCCCAATTCGCTGTATTTCGGATTGACGACCCAGACCTCGCCCTTGAAGCCGGTCTCATCGCAGCGCCGGATCGCTTCTTCCATGGCCTGGCCGCCGACGATGCAAACATGCTTCGGATTAAGCAGGCGGCGCAGATTCTGCTGCCGCTTAGACAAGGTAGTCGACATTAAAGCTTCCTTAGTCTGATAGACCCATACTGTCACCGGGCGTGGTGGTAGCAGAGCGCCCCCTTTCCGGGAAGGGGGGAAACTATGCAAGGGCCGCATCGCTCGCGTTCCAATCGGGTTCTGGAATGCATGGCTTTGCCGCCCCGGTCACCGCCCCCAACGGCCCTGAACCACCGGTGTCCGCCACCGGTGTCCCCCTGGGAGAAGGAAGGGTCGGCAACGGAACGGCAGGACGTTCCGGTGCGGGCTATCACAGTATTGCCATATTGGCATGTGATAGGCTGAACCAACTGGGACCCTCCGTCGGGCCGGCGCGAGACAGCGACCGGAGGAGATTGGCCCGGAATAAGTTAACAAGGCCGTGACAATGGCCGCGTTGGGTGGAACTGGTTCGAGATCATGAAGACGTTGCGGAAGCGCTATGGCCCAATCATCGACCGGCTGATCAATCGCCGGCTCCGACTCCGGGTCTATGCCTTCGCCGTCGGCATCGGCGTTCTGTCCACCCTCGGCGCCCTGGGTCTGGTGGATGGCCTGGTTTCCAGGGGTGCCGCCCAGGACATCACCTATTTCCGCATCGGCACCAGCCGCCCCGGCTCGCATCCCTTCAACATCGCCGCCGAGATCGGCAATGCCATCAGCAATCCGGCCGGCAGCAATGATTGCGATACCAAGGATGCCTGTGGCGTCCCCGGGGTCGTCGGCATGGCCCAGACCACATCCGGCGCGGTGGAGAGCTTGACGCTGCTGCGCAATGGCGGCATCGATGCCGCCATCGTCCAGGCCGATATGGTCGCCCTGGCCGCTGCCGGCAAAGGCCCCTTTAAGAGCGCCGGCGCCAATGCCGATCTCCGGGCCATCGCCACGGTCGGCGATGTCGCGCTGCAGATCATCGTTCCCGCCAATTCCGCCATCAAGACGCTAGGCGACCTGAAGGGCAAAAAGGTGGCGACCAATCCGCCCGACAGCGACGGCGCGACCTCGGTCCGGCTGATCCTCGATGCCCTGGGCCTGCCCGAACGTAGGGTCAAGCTGCAGCCGATGGAACTGGCCGATGCCACAGCATTGCTGGCCGACGGCAAGATCGACGCCCTGGCCATCGTCGAGCGCCCCAATCAGGCCGAGATCATGGCCTTCGCCGACCGCCAGCCGATCCGCCTTATCCCGGTCAGCGCAGCCGATATCGCCAAGATCGGCAAGGACCGGCACGATCTGATCCTGGCCCATCTGCCGGCCGGCACCGACGCCAGCCCGGTCGAGACCGATACCTTGGTCATCCCGATCCTGTTCCTGGTGACGGCCAAGACCGATGAAAAAGTGGCCTATGAACTGGCCCGCACCTTGATGGTGCCGCAGCGGGGCACCAAGGTCACCAGCAACCCGGCGGCCTCCGGCCCGGATGCCCATATCGAATCGACCGTGGTGCCGCTGCATCCGGGAGTGGGCCGGTTGACCGGCACCACCAACTGACGGATTGACCGCTCCGGCCGGCCGCCGCGTGAAGCAACGGCCGAGCGGAGCGGATGTCAGGTTTCAGCTATCGAGCCAGACATATTCGGCAATGCGGCCGTTGAACAGGCTGTCGATACCGCCGACCCTGTATCCCTTCACCTGCTCGCCATGGGCTTCCAGCTCATCCTGGAAGATCGGGACGATCGCCCCGCCCTCTTCGTGCAGCAGGCGTTGCGCCTCCCAGACATAGGCCTTGCGCTTGGCGGTATCGATTTCCGCCGCCGCGTCGTTCAGCAGCTTGTCGAAGGTCTCGTTCTTCCAATGCGTCTCGTTCCAGGCCGCATCGGATTTGTAGCCGACGGTCAGCATCTGCAAAGCGGTCGACCGGCCCTGCCAATAGGACCCCGTGAAAGGCCGCTTCAGCCAGACATTGGACCAGAAGCCATCCACCGGCTCGCGGTGGATGGAAATGTTGAGCCCAGCCTTGGCGGCAGTCGCCTGATAGATTTCCGCAGCATTGGTCGCGCCTTCATAGGCCGCTTCCGAGACGCTGAGCGGCAGGGTCAGGCTGCCGATATTGGCCTTCTTCAAATAGAATTTGGCCTTGTCGATATCGTAACCGGTCTGGGGCAATTCACTGTTATGGAAAGGATCGCCCTGGCGGATCGGGTGATCGTTCCCGACCACGCCATAGCCGTTCAGCAGCGTCTTCAGGAACTGCTCGCGGTCAATGGCATATTTCAAGGCAAGGCGCACATTCGGATCATTGAAAGGCGGCGTATCGATCTGCGCCGCCAGAATCGCATGCCAGCCGGTGGGGGCCGTCTCCAGCTTGATATTGCCGGCCTGCTTCAACAGCTCCACCGTGCGCTTATCCGCCCGGTTGATGATATCCACCTGTCCGGCGATCAGGGCATTGGTGCGTGCCGGCGTATCATTGATGACCGTCAGTTCGACCGCATCGACGAAGCCTCGATCCGCCGCCCAATAGTTGGGATTCCGGGTAACGCGGGCACTGACGCCGGGCGTGAAGCTCTGGAAGACGAAAGGCCCGGTCCCGACCGGCTTCGACCAGTCGGTGAATCCGTTCGGCACCACCTTGAAATGATAGTCGCCGAACAGGTTGATCAGCTCGGAATCACCCCGCGACAAGGTGATGCCGATCTGGTGGTCGCCGAGCTTCGTGATCTCCTGGATATGCTTCGTCTGGCCGACCGCCGCCGATTTCGATTCCCCACGATGCAGATTGATCGAATAGATGATGTCATCGATATCGAGCGTCTTGCCATTGTGGAACGTGACGCCCTTGCGCAGGTTCAGAACCCATTCCGTCGCACCGGGCTTCACCTCCCAGCTCTCGATCAGGGCCGGCTGCAGTTGATGCTGCGCATCGAACTCCACGAAACTGCTGAAAAGCTGCGCGCCGATGGTGATGCCGACGATATCCGTATAGCTGCGGGGATCGATGCTATCGGTGGTGCTGCCACCACCGATCCCCAGCCGCAGGGTGCCACCGCGTTTCGGGGTTTCCGATGCCTTGGCCCGGTTCACGCCCAGGGTGCCGACGGCCGCCGTCGTCATGCCAAGCGCCGCCGCGCCAGCGAGGAAGTCACGCCGCGACAGGCGGCCGGATGAATGAGCAAAGCGCAAATCGTTCCAAGCAGTCATTTTTCTTCTCAATAGTAAGCTGTTTTCGATTGGTGGCCGCGCCATCGACCGAAACCGGTCCCGGCGCCGTGGCCTGACCTTGCCTGTCCCCGCAGACAGCGACAATCGAGAAGAACTCGATCAGGACGCAAGGAAAACTCGCCCCATTTCCGGTTCAGAAAATTGACCAAAAAAAGGGGCGCCGTAAACGGCGCCCCCCGATTTGAACCTGGATCGTTTGTTCCTGGATGGGGAAATCAGCTTTCCAGCCAGACGAACTCCGGATTGCGGCCGTTGAAAAGCTCGTCGACACCGCCGACCTTGTAGCCCTTGACCTTCTCGCTATGGGCTTCGAGCACGTCCGAGAAGACCGGAATGACGGCACCGCCGTCATCATGCAGCATGCGCTGGGCTTCCCAGATATAGGACTTGCGCTTGGCTTCATCCAATTCGGCGGCGGCATCCGAGAGCAGCTTGTCGAATGTCTCGTTCTTCCAAGCGGTCTCGTTCCAGGCCGCGTCGGACTTATAGGCCGCCGACAGCATCTGCAGGGCGGTCGAACGGCCGGCCCAATAGGAACCGCAGAACGGCCGCTTCAGCCAGGCATTGTCCCAGAAACCATCGACCGGTTCGCGCTTGATCGAGATGCTGATCCCGGCTTTGGCCGCGGTCGCCTGATAGAGCGCTGCCGCATTGACCGCCCCTTCATAGGCCGCATCGGATGCCGTCAGCGGCACGGCGATATTCCCGATATTGGCCTTCTTCATATAGAACTTGGCCTTGTCGATGTCGAAGGTGGTCTGCGGCAATTCGCTGTTATAGAACGGATCGCGGCGCGGAACCGGATGGTCGTTGCCGAGCGTGCCGAAGCCGTTGAACAGCGTCTTCAGGACCTGCTCGCGGTCGATGGCATATTTCAGGGCAAGGCGCACATTCGGATCGTTGAAGGGCGGCTTGTCGACCTGCATCGCCATGATCGCATGCCAACCGGTGGGGGCCTCTTCCAGCTTCAGGGCATCGGCAGACTTCAGGAGATCGACCGCGCGCTTGTCGACGCGATTGATGATATCGACCTGCCCCGCCACCAGCGCATTCATGCGGGCCGCCGTGTCGTTGATGACCGAGGTCTCCACGGTATCCACGAAACCGCGATCGCTGCGCCAGTAATTGGGGTTGCGATTGGTCTTGGCGCTGACGCCGGGATTGAAGTTCTCGAAGGTGAAGGCACCGGTGCCGACCGGCTTCGCCCAGTCGGTGAAACCGTTCGGCACGACCTTCATGTGATAGTCGCCCAGCAGATAGATCAGCTCGGCGTCGCCCCGTTCCAGGCTGATGCCGATCTGATGGGTATCGAGCTTGCGCACATCCTTGATGTGCTTGGTCTGCCCGACCATGGCCGATTTGGATTCACCACGATGCAGATTGATCGAATAGATGATGTCGTCGGCATCCAGCGTCTTGCCGTTGTGGAAGGTGACGCCCTTGCGGACATTCATCACCCACTCGGTGGCGCCGGGCTTCACGTCCCAGCTTTCCAGGAGATCCGGCTGCGCCCGGTTGGTCCCGTCAAATTCGACGAAGCTGTTATAGACTTGGGAGCCCAGCGTGATCATCACGATCTCGGTGAAGCTGCGCGGATCGAAACTGTCGGTGGTGCTGCCGCCCGCAAGCCCCATCCGCAACGTGCCGCCGCGCTTGGGCGTATCGGCCTGGGCCGGCGAACCGAGCACCCCGACCGCCGCCGTCGCCATGCCGAGGGCCGTGGCACCGGCCAGGAAATCGCGCCGCGATAACCGGCCGGCCGAAAAGGCAGACCGTAAATCAGACCATGAAGACATGTCGCTCCCCTCTTTAGAAAACTGGTTTCATTTCCCGCACAGACACCTCCGCCTTATCCCGGCAGTCGGTTCGGTGAACTATGCCTGTCTATACAGGTAACATCAACTAGGAATGACAGCTTCATGATACACATTCTGCCATGATTTTGATGATATTTTTCCCAAAGTTGTCAGGTTGGCCGGCTTGCACCTTCCTGTCCGGCCACCCTAAAATCGCCCCGACGAATAGCCAGGGATAGTTGGACGAGGCGATGCCGGATCAAGATCACGGGAATACGGATATTGCAACCATAAATAGCAATATTGACCTTCCCGACCACTCATTGCGATATGACATCGCTGCCTGGATTCTGATGGGGATCGGCCTTTTCACCGTCCTCGAGATGGGCCTGCTGACCAGCCTGCTGCCCGGATTGCTGGTTTACGAACTGGTCCAACTGGCCGGTATCAGGCACCGCAGCTTCGGCGTCACCTACCGGGCCGGCAAGGTCATCGCCCTCAGCCTGCTTGCGACCGCGGTCACCCTGGTCCTGCTGTTGGGGATCGGGTCGCTGGCAGTGATGATTACGGACCGCTCGGACAGCCTGATCGTGCTGCTGCAGAAAATGGCGGACATCATCGATGCCGCCCGCATCCATTTCCCGCCCTGGGCGCAAGCATACCTGCCAGCCAATGTCGAGGATCTGAAGGCCACGGCCGCAGACTGGCTGCGTATCCATGCCAGCGACCTCCGCCAGATCGGCGAGAATTTCGGCAAGATCTTCGTGCGCATCCTGATCGGCATGATCATCGGCGGCATGATCGCCATCGGCAGCAGCGGGCTGGCGCAGGACCAGCGTCCCCTCGCCCGCGCCCTGCGCGAGCGTCTGCTCTTTCTCGGCACGGCCTTTCGCCGCGTGGTTTTTGCCCAGATCCGCATCTCCGCGCTGAATACGTTCTTCACCGCGCTCTATATCGCGGTCCTGCTGCCGTTCCTCGGTATCGATCTGCCGCTGAAAAAGACCATGATCGCCGTCACTTTCATGGCCGGCCTGATCCCCGTCATCGGCAATCTCATCTCCAATACGGTGATCGTGATCGTCAGCCTGAGCGCATCCTTCGTCGCCGCCATCGGCTCGCTGGTGTTCCTGGTGCTGATTCACAAGCTGGAATATTTCATCAACGCCCGGATCATCGGCACGCAGATCCGGGCACGTGCCTGGGAACTGCTGCTCGCCATGCTGGTCATGGAGGCGGCCTTCGGCATCGTCGGCGTCATCGCCGCACCGATCTTCTACGCCTATCTCAAGGATGAACTGACAGCGCGCCGCCTGATCTGAGGTCCTATCAGGCCGGCGGCGCCACGACCTGCAGCCGGATCACGAAGACGCCGTCCTGTTCCTGCTGGTCCAGCAGGCGGTGTCCCGTGGTTTCGCAGAAATGGGTGAAATCCGCTGGCGCGCCCGGATCGGTGGCCTGGATTTCCAGCACCTCGCCGGCCGCCATGTCGCGCAGGAGGCGGCGGGCTTTCAGGACCGGCAACGGGCATTTCATGCCCCGGGCGTCGAAAATCTTCGTCATCTTGGCATATCCCGCGTCATGTCACTCGGCGACGGCCTGGGTCTCCTGCCGCTCTCCGCTCTCATGGCCGCCACCGGCCACCAGAATATCCAGTAACCCCGCTCCCAGGATCAAGATGCCCCCCAGCATCTCCCGCCAGCCGAAAGGCTCACTGGTCAGGAGGGCCGCCGAGACGACGCCGACCACCGCCTCCAGCATGAAGAGGATCGAGGCCCGGGTCGGCGACATGAAGCTCACGCCCCAGAAGCTGCTGACCATGGCGGGCACGATCCAGATCAGGACGGTGAGCGCGACCCAAGGCAAAGCCTGCAGGAGGAGATCGCCGGGCGGCAGCAGATCGCCAGGAAACCAGCCAGCCATCAGGAGAACGCTGGCCGTCAGCAGGCCGAACAGGAATTGGAAGAACGTCTTCGGGATGATGTCGCCGGCACCGCTGACCCGCATGCCGATGAGGCTGAGCGCCCAGAAAATACTGGCGAAGACACCGGACCATTCCGCGAGATTGCGCGGGATCGGCAAGCCGGTACCGCCGCCCACCAGCACCACCATGCCGGCGAAGCCGAGCGCGATCGTCGCCTGGCGCGACCGTGTGATCGGCACCTTCAGGACCAGCCGTTCCAGCAGCGCGCTCCAGATCGGGTTTAAATAGAACAGCAGCACCACCTTGCCGATCTCGCCATAGGTGACGCCGACGGCATAGAAGGTATTGCAGATGCCCGACGTGGCGCCGACCCAGAGCGCCATGAGGCCGAACCTGCCGAAGCGGCCGCGGCCGAAGACCAGGAACGGCAGCATCAGCAGCATGGGTGCGCCATATACCATCAGCGCGCCCCAGACGCCGGACAGTCCCGCTCCCTGGATTTCTCGCAACGGAATCCACAGACTGCCCCAAAGCGCCGCCGAGGCCAGGATGGCAAGCGGCGGCAGGACAGCGTTGATCGGCTTCGAAGTTGACATGGCTCAGTCCAGCACGGCATAGCCCGCGGCAATCGCCGCTTTTTCCATGGTCAATATCCGGTCATAGGCCTCGAGCGGCAGAACCTCGACACCGGCAATCAGCAAAGCCGACCGGGCGGACGCCAGATGCGGGTCCTCCATTGCCTCCCGCAATCCGTCCCGCAGCCGCGCGACGACATCGGGCTTGGTGCCGAGCGCGGTGATGAAAGGCAGATTCGGGGCAGGTTCCGTCATGCCCAGCACCTGAATGCCGGCAACCTCCTGCGGCGCAACGGCGGCAATGAGCGCGAAGGAGACGCAATCCAGGGACGCGACATCGGCGTCGCCCCGACGCACCGCCGCCAGCGAGCGGCGATGCCCGCCAGTCTCGAGCTGCGCGCCGAAGAAACGCCCGTCCTGGGCCAAGGGAGCGATAAAATTGCGCAACGTGTTGTAGCCGGATTGCGAATCCCGGCTGTTGAATGCCACCCGCTTGCCACGCAAATCCGCCGCCTGTCCGATCCCATCCGCCGCGCGGACCACGACGACGCTGCGGTAATTGGCCCCCTCGCAACCGGGCGCGCTATAGCAGGGCGTCGCGACCAGTTGCACGCGGCCGGCCAGCTCATGGGTCAGCGGATAACCGCAGGTCTGGGTGAACAAGAGATCCGGCTGCAACCAATGGGCATAGAGATCCGCCGGCTCGCCGATCGCCGCCGGCATCTCCGGCAACCCAGCCTGCCGGAAATGGCGGCGCAGGCCCGACCACCAATCGGCGGTCGCCGTCATCAGTTCCGGGAAGACATACATCGGCAAGCCAGCAAGCATCAGGGCGTTTTCCTTGTGAAGCGTCGCAGGGAAGGAAGAACAGACGGAAACTAGAAGAGGACAGGATTGCCCGACATACTGCCTTCCGACCGGTCAACTGTGTCGGTTATATCGTAATAATCGCCTTTATCACCGGTAAAGACGTGCCGGACGGTTTTCAGGCCGGTCGGATGATCCAGCGCGCCCGCGCTGATGGAAATCGACGCTGGCGGCGCATCGCCGGCCAGGGATTGCCAGAACAGGCTGGAGCCGCAATGGCGGCAGAAGCCGCGCCGCGCGGTATCCGACGCATGATACCAAGCCAGGGCCGCTTCGCCGGCCAGCTTGAAATCGGCGGTCCGGGCCGCCGTATAGCTCGCGCAATGTCCATGCCAGTGCAGGCATTGGCCGCAATGGCAGACCACCACTTCACGCATCGGCCCGGCGACCTCGAAACGGATGGCGCCGCAGAGGCAGCCACCCCGATGCAAGGCGGGCGCATCGGCCGGCGGCTGAAGGATCGCGAGCGGCGCCACCTCTCCCCGCCCGATCGCCGATTCCCCGTGTTTCGGCAGCGCATCGGCGATCTCGTAGTAATCGCCGCGATGAGCGATCCAAATATGGCTCTCGAGCCGCAACCCGGTCGGCTGGTCCAGACTGCCCATGGTGACGTCCATGCGTTCGCTGTCGATCTGGCGCCAGAACAGCTTGCTGCCGCATTGCCGGCAAAATCCGCGTTCCGCCTCCGGCGAGGAGCGGTACCAGGCAACATGCTCCGCCCCCCCGATCCGGTAGGCGACGACCGGCGCCCCCGTGAAGACGCCGAGGGCCCCATGATGCCGCCGGCACATGCCGCAGTGACAGGCTGACACCCCCGTCGGTGCGCCGTGGATCTCGTAGCGGACGGCACCGCAGAGACAATGCCCCCGCGCTTTGCAGCCGGTGGGCTGAATATCAGACAGGGCGGAAGCGGGTGCTGATGTCAACTTATGGCCCTCCCCAGGAATTCTCGCTGCCATTGCCGGCGGTTCCGGAGCAGTCTACGCCTTCTTAACCCTGCGACACTAAGCTGGTTCGCAACTTGACGCTTGATCCACATCCGTCAAGAGGGTATTACTTGTATATACAGGCGTGTATAACTGGGCACAATGACAACGCGCACATCACCGGCTGATCATGCTGGCATAAGAAAAGGCGATTTCGGTCGCCACAACTATAAGATCGACTGGCCAACTCTGATTTTGGCATGCGGGATCTACTTTTCCTTCTTCATCGTCACCCTCGCCTACCGGCATGCTCCCTGGTGGATCATCTGTCCGGCAGGGGCTTTGGTTGTCGCTCTGCACGGATCGCTGCAGCATGAAGGCACGCATGGCTATCCGACCCGCTGGCGGTGGCTGAACAGTACGATCGTCGGCTGGTCGCTGTGGCTTTGGCTGCCGTATCTCAGCTATCGCAGCGCCCATCTGCAGCACCATATCGACGAGAATCTGACCGATCCGACGATCGATCCGGAATCCAACTATCTGACGCCGGCGCAATGGGTGGCCATGTCGCCCCTGCATCGACTGGTGCGTCAGGCGATGCGCCCCCTGCTCGGGCGCATGCTGATCGGACCGGTATATTACGCTTTCATGGGCCTGCGCGAGTTGCTGCATGCCGTCCTGCGCGGCAATGTCCCTGTGCTTCGCGCCTGGCTCTGGCATCTGCCGGCCGTCGCGCTCGTCCTTTACTGGGTGGTCGTTGTCTGCAACATCCCGCTTTGGGTCTATGTCTTCGGCATGGCCTATCCCGGTACGTCGCTCGCCCTGGTCCGCTCCTTCGCCGAGCATCGGGCGCATCCCAGCGTCCAGGGCCGCACCATCATCTGCGAGGCGGGCCGCTTCTGGAGCCTCCTCTTCCTCTATAACAACCTGCATGTGGTGCATCACGAGGAACCGGGTCTCGCCTGGCACAAGCGGTCGGCGCGCTATCAGGAACGCAAACCGGAGATCGCCGCCCGGGCGGATCATTACGTGATGCCCGGCTATCGGCGGCTGTTCGCCCGCTATGCGTTCTCGGCCAAGGAACCGATTCTGCATCCCGAGATCGGACAGCCGGTCCATCACTGACCCGGCGCCTTCCAGCCAAGAAAAAAGCCCGCGCTCTGCGCGGGCTTTGTCTTTTGGCCTCAACAGAAGATCAGGACGGCACGCCGCCCTGCTCCTTGCGCTTGGCCACAAAAGCCTGCAGTGCCTCGTCCCGCGCCGGATCGAGCGCCGGCGGCGTGTAATCGGCGAGTACCTGCTTCCACAGGGCATTGGCCCGCTGCGCCGCATCATGAGCACCGGCGAGACGCCAGGTTTCAAAGTTGCGCCAATCGGAGAGCATCGGCGCATAGAAAGCCGTCTCATAGCGCGCCAAGGTATGGGCGCAGCCGAAGAAGTGGCCGCCCGGCCCCACTTCGCGGATCGCATCCAGGCCCAACGTATCCTCGTTGACCTCCAGCGGCTGCAGGAACTCGCCCATATGCTGCAGTATTTCCGCATCGACGATCATCTTTTCGAAGGAGGCGACGAGGCCGCCCTCCATCCAGCCGGCGCTGTGCAGGATGAGATTGGCATGGCCCATCACGGCGCCCCAGATCGACATTTCCGATTCATAGGCCGCCTGGGCATCGACCGCATTCGCCGCACAGGCATTGCTGGAGCGGTATGGCAGACCGTGCTTGCGCGCCAACTGACCGCCGACCATGGCCGCCCGGGTATATTCCGGCGTGCCGAAAGCGGGAGCCCCGGTCTTCATATCGACGTTCGAGGTGAAGCCGCCATAGACGCAGGGCGCGCCGGGGCTGACCATCTGGATGAAGGCGATACCGGCCAGCGCCTCGGCATTCTGCTGGGCCAGCGCACCGGCAATGGTGGCGGGCGCCATGGCACCGCTGAGGGTGAACGGCGTCAGCACCACCGGCTGGTTATGACGCGCCATTTCCATCAGACCCTGCAGCATCGGGATATCGAGCCGCAGCGGCGAGTTGCTGTTGACGATGGAGAACAGGCTCGGCTCGCGCTTCAACTGCTCCTTGTCGATGCCGCGGGCGATGCAGATCATCTCGATCGCATCCGAGATGCGATGCTTGCCCAGCGAATAGGGATGCCAGATCTTATCCGTCAGCGTGATCGCAGCGTAATGCGCATCGAGATGGCGGGTGGAAGGCGGCCGGTCCGCCGGTTCGACCGGATAGCCGCCGATGAACTGCACGATATTCAGGCTCTGCGACAGCCGGAGCAGGTCCGAGTAATCGTCGAAATTACCGGGCCGGCGACCGCGATCGAGATCGGAGACATTGGGCGCCGAGGCGACCGAGCCGAAATTGATGTAGTCCTTGCCGAAGATCAGATTGTGATCGGGATTGCGGGCATGCAGGGTGAATTCCGACGGCGCCTTGGAGACATATTCGGCGATCATGCCGCGATCGAGACGCACACGCTCCGATCCCTCGACGACATCGGCGCCCTTTTCCTTCAGGATGGCCCGCGCCTCGGCATCGAGGAACTCAATCCCCATCTCTTCTAGAATGCGCAGGGAGGCCTGATGGATCGCTTCAAGCTGATCCTCGGAAACCACTTCGACCGGCTTGTAGGGGTTGCGGTATTGCCGCCAGGGCAATTGCTTCAGGCTTTTTCCACCGCTACGCCGTTCACGCCGGACTCTCTGCTCACGCGCCATTTGTCTGCTGCTCCCATCGATCAGGCGGTCGCGCCGGTTCCCGCGGATCCGTGGCGCGCAGACCACCTGCAGTCTTTCCGCCACTGAAACACTCCCCCGGGATTCTGACAAGCAGGCCAGTGCGACATTTTAATCATAAACGATTGTGTTTTTTGAATTCGAGAAAGGGATCAGCCGCCTCGGCGACGGCCCCAAAAGCAAAAGAGCCGCCGGATATACCGGCGGCTCTTGCAAGGATCGGCGTGGGTCCAGCCGAAACCTGATCAGTTGGAAGCGGTCACCACCACCGGCGCGCCCGTGGCCTCCTTCATCGTCACCTTGACCGACTTGGTCTGCCCCGCCTGAACGACCAGGAGCTGCCGGCCCCACATCTTGCCGTAGCGGGCGATCAACAGGTAATTGCCTTCCCGGAGCATCACATTGGGCGCCGCTTCTTCCCGCTCCGCCACCAGCTCATACTCGCCCTTGTCGTTGGGCTTCTGGTGGACGATCTGATAGGTCACCTTCTGCTTCACCGCCTGATTGTTGGCGACGGCGGAAAGCTTGGCGTAACCGGCATAAAGGTTGATGGTGTAGTCATATTTCTGGCCCGCGACCATCGGGACGACGAGATCAGCCCGGGTATCCTTGTACATGGCGCGCACGACATAACCGCCGGCAGGCAGCGAGAACTGCGCGCTGGGCCCGGTGGCCTTGGCGACCTGGGTGCCGGCCTCGGTCGCGCCCTTCTGGTAGGTGTAGACTTCCCATTTGATCGCATCGGCGATCGGCTTGCGGCCGCTGCTGGCAATCATATTGATGGAAAGCTGCGACATGCCGAGAACGATCGCCTGCTTCACGCCGCTCTGCCCGACAAAGACAGTCTGCTGCGCCGCAATACCCTGGTTCTGGGCGACGACGATATAGTGTCCCGGTTTGAGATCGGCCTTGAAGACCGGGCCGACCTGGCTGGTGGTGGTCTTGGGATCCGGCTTGTTCGCATCCGTCAGGCGCGTCACCGTCCAGGTCACTGGCGTCGTCACCTGCTGGCCGCTCTCACTTCCCATGGCTGCCGTAAAAGTGGCACTGGCCGCGAAAGCCGGACCAGCGAAACTCCCAGTCAGCAGCAGGGCACAGACGACGGAGAAATGAGAGAACTTGCGCACAGAGGACCTCATTGAAGACGAAGGCATGTCAGAGAATGCGCCTTACATACCTTATCGACTCGGCGATTAACAAGGCATTTCTCCGGCAAGATATTGATTCAACTAGACTATTAATCTTAATAAACGAGATGTTATCGACCTTCTCAGCCGTTCGTAGCGCCCTCGCCCGTCATCCTTGGTCAAGCACCCGGACGACGTGCCCGCACAAAAGCTTCCATATGGAAGGCGGCATGCGCCGCCTCATAGCGCCAGGCTGCCCCAACTGGGCAGGCGCGCCGGGCCAGGCATCCGCCGTCGCGGCAGGCCCCACCTGCCGGCCCATCCACATGCTGGGCGCAGCGGCCGACATCATAGCCTTCCGATGAAAAGGCACCGACCGGACAAGCCGTAAGGCAGGGCCGGTCGCAGCAAGTATCGCAAGGCGACCCGGACGTCGCCGCTATTGGCAGATCGATCGCCTGCTCCAGGAGCAAGGCCGCCCGATAGGCATGCCAGAGGCCGTAAACCGGATGGATGAGGATGGCGATGGGCGAAGACGCCACCGGTTCCGCCCGCTGCGCCCAGCGCTGGAATGGCCACCAGGGCGGCCCGCCGAAGGGATAGAGGTCCACCGCGCCGATCTCAGATGCCAAACGATCGACGGTCTGGACGGTCCAATGATCCAGCGGATGTTCGTCCGAAGGATGCGCGTCGATGAAATCTTCGAGCGGTGGCCAGATCGTCGATCCGGCATGGCCGATCAGGACAAGCTGGCGGGCTTCAGGCCATTGCCGCAGCAGATCGGCATCGCGCTCCGGTTCCAGCGCGAACCCACCGCGCAGGATCAGGCCATGCGGCGCCAGCATGGCGGCTATATCGGTCATGGTTCTCGTCATCGCCTCGCTATCAAACAATAATCTGGCCGCATCGGCATGCCGGAAAGCGACATCGCCGATACTGATTGATACTAACGGGGAGAATTGGCGCGATGTCGCTGGAGACAATCAATTTCACACGCATGGACGAGGGCACCGAAGCCGAGTACCAACTTCTCGACCGGCTGTTCAAGGTTCACGAAACCAGCCTGGTCGACAACGTCCTCGGCATGCTGGATCGCCTGGCCGGCGACAAGCTCGGCTATAAGATCGACCGCTATCAGCATTCGCTGCAATCCGCCACCCGGGCCCTGCGCGACAATGCCGATGAGGAGAGCATCGTCTGCGCCCTGCTCCATGATATCGGCGACGTTCTGGCGCCGCAGAATCATTCCGACCTGGCCGCCGCGATCCTGCAGCCCTATGTCAGTGAAACCAATCACTGGGTGATCAAGCATCACGGCATCTTCCAGGGTTATTACTTCTGGCATTTCACCGGCGGCGACCGGAATGCCCGCGATCAATATCGCGGCCATCCCCTGTTCGACCGCTGCGCCCGGTTCTGCGCGCGCTGGGATCAGGTCTCCTTCGACCCGGATTACGACACGCTGCCGATCGACGCCTTCGAGCCGATGGTGCGGCGCATCTTTGCCCGTCAACCCTTCGGCGATCATCTGAAGGTCGAGATGACGGATCTCGCTTAAGGCGCCTATCGTCCCGTCAGGTCACCCGGTTTCGGCGTGACCTGACGGCTTTACGCGACCGCCTCACGCGGACGTCATGATCTTCATCAGCTCGCCTTCATGGCCGCTGTAATCCTCACCGATCAGGATGATATTGACTCGTTCGCCATCGTTGGAGAGCGGCAGGCGCAAGACGTGATAAGCATTCACCTCCGCGTCATATTGCCGATAGGCATTGCGCACATAAAGCGGACGTCGGTCCCGGACGATCTGCCGATAGGAAGCCATGACGGAATCGCGAAAGGCCGGCGGCTGAAAATCGGAGAGCAGCATGCCGGTCACATCCTGGCCATGCAGCCCATACGTGGCGCTGCCTGCCAAGCGGACGCGAAAGTCCCGCCCCTCATCCACGACATCGAACATCAGCACGCGCGGCAGGATGTAAGCGAATTTGGTCGGATCGATATCCGCCCGCGACGGTGCGAAGCGGCCACGGCATAGGTCCCGCCAATCGGCGTAGAATCGGTTGAGCAGCGGCAGCTCGATCCGCTCGATGTCCAACAGGACTGCTTCCACGATGAGGTCATCCATGAAATCTGCCGCTATTCACCTGGGAACCTTCTCGCATCGTAAGAGCCGGCCCGACGAAATGACGGGCTTCGCGTTCGGTTGAACATTGCACAGACCGTAAGATAGGAAAATCCCTGGCCGCACTGGTCGGCGATGTTACACCGGCTGCGCCATCGATCCTCGTACGACTGACCTCTATATCCTGACTTAACCATGCAGCGAATCCCGCCCCTGCATCCGGTACCTGCTCCTGCACCGCCTTGTGCGCGGGGTCACAGCCAACGGGCCCAGATTTTCCTATGTTCTGATCCCACACGATTCCGGCCGGGAAATATCGCTGGATAGGGGAGCGCCCCAATGACGCAGAAATCGTGTGAAGGAGGGGAAGATGTTCATGCGACTGCTGACGGTAGCGACCATTCTGCTGCTGATCGCCTGTTTTCTCGTCAGTGCGACGGTGGCCATCGTCTAGCCCATCCGCCTCGCAGCGGATACTGGCGGCAACCTCGGGAGTTGCCGCCAGCATTTATCAGTTATCGCTTAAAAACAGTTTCGTAGCGACCAGGGCTCAGCGACCGCGGAAACTGTTTGAAGCGTCAGTTGATGACGCCTTCCAGGCCCATCACATCGGCATCCCGCAGGGCCGATGGCGTGGCCCGTTCCCGGCGCGGCGTCTTGCCGAAGAAGTCGCGATAGCATTTCGAGAAATGCGAAGCCGAGACGAAACCGCAGGCCAAGGCGATGTCGATGACCGACATATTGGTCTGCAGCAGCAGGAGCCGCGCTCGGTTGAGACGGAGCTCCACATAATAGCGCGCCGGCGACCGGTGCAGATATTTGCTGAACAGGCGCTCCATCTGGCGGCTCGACAAGCCGGCGGCATCGGCCAACTGGCTGCGGCTGAGCGGCTCCTCCAGATTGGCTTCCATCAACTGGATGACCTGGATCAATTTGGGATGGCGAACGCCGAGACGGGCCGTCAAGGCCATGCGCTGATGGTCGTGGCGGTCGCGGATCCGCTCATGAATGAACTGTTCCGACACCGCCGCCGCCAATTCATGCCCATGCTGCTGGGAAATCATGTTCAGCATCATGTCGAGGGCCGCCGTACCGCCCGAGCAGGTGAAGCGGTTGCGGTCGATCTCGAACAGTTCCGAGGTCGTTTCGATTTCCGGGAAGTTCTCGGAGAAGCTCGCCAGGTTTTCCCAATGGATGGTGCAGCGATAGCCGTTCAGCATATTGGCCTTGGCCAGGATGTGGCTGCCGGTGCACAGGGCGCCGATATCCGCCCCCTGCCGGTCGGCACGCCGCAGGGCGGCAAAAACTGCTTTATCATCAAAGAGATGCCCGTCGACACCGCTGCAAAGGACGACGGTCTGATAGCCGCCGACCTGATCCACCGGCCCCTCCGGCGTCAACTGGATGCCGTTGCTGGCATTGACCGGCTGGCCATCCGGCGAAAAGAGATGCCATCGGTAGAGCTCCCGTCCACTGACCCTGTTGGCCAGGCGCAACGGCTCGACGGCGGATGTGAAGGCGATCATGGAAAAATTGGGCACCAGCAGAAACGCGATCTGCTGCGGCAGCTTCGATGGCAAAGAGCCAAACATGGAGGTCCTCATCCTCCCCAATGTCGTTAACATACCACGCGGCCACCGTTGCGTCGTTGCGCATCGGCGCGGGGCGATCGGCCAAGCCCTCCCTGACTGACCCCGCCGTGGACAAGACATTGAGTGGCGAGAATAGACCAAATTTCCCGGTATTTTTCCAGGGTTTTATGTCGCGGATACGAAAATTCTTCGTCCCCGACCGACGCCGGGGCCTTGCCAGGCCCGCCCGTAACTTAATTCCACGACCCCGCCGGGCATTCCCCCATTTCGGCAAAAAAGTCATGCCGTTAGACGTCGCTATCTACTTGACCGAGAGACGCGGGCGAGACAATAGGTGGCGCTTGAATGTCGGAATCGCTCCTACCCGTTTGGCAGGATGCGACCGCTTAGAAAAACGAGTCACAACCGATTGGCCGGTTACCTCCCATGAAACAACGCTATTCGATCTTCTCCCTGGTTCGGAACGCCCTGAACTACCATACCGATTGGCAGGAAGCCTGGCGCAGTCCGGATCCGCGGCCGGCCTATGATGTGATCATCATTGGCGGCGGCGGCCATGGTCTGGCGACGGCCTATTATCTGGCCAAGGAACACGGCATCACCAATGTCGCGATCCTGGAAAAGGGCTGGATCGGCGGCGGCAATACCGGCCGTAACACGACCATCGTGCGGTCCAACTATCTGTGGGATGAATCGGCCCATCTCTATGAGCATGCGCTGAAGCTGTGGGAAGGCCTGTCGCAGGACCTGAACTACAACGTCATGTTCAGCCAGCGCGGCATCATGAACCTGGCCCATACCGTTCATGACATGCAGGCGCTGCGCCGCCGGGTCTATGCCATTCAGCTCAACGGTATCGATTCCGAGATCCTGACCCCGGCCCAGATCAAGGAAATCGTGCCCCTGCTCGATACCTCGGACAAGGCGCGCTACCCGATCATGGGGGCGAGCTTCCAGCGGCGCGGCGGTACCGCCCGCCATGACGCCGTCGCCTGGGGCTTCGCTCGCGGCGCCGATGCCCGTGGCGTCGACATCATCCAGAATTGCGAAGTCACCGGCTTCAAGATCGTCAACGGCACGGTGCAGGGCGTCGAGACCACCCGCGGCTTCATCGGCGCCAAGAAGGTCGGCATCGTCGTCGCCGGCCATAGCGGCGTCATCGCCGGCATGGCCGGTTTCCGCCTGCCGCTGGAAAGCCATCCCCTGCAGGCCCTGGTCAGCGAACCGATCAAGCCGATCCTGGACACGGTCGTCATGTCGCCGCAGGTCCATGTCTATGTCAGCCAATCGGACAAGGGCGAACTGGTGCTGGGCGCCGGCATCGATGCCTTCAACTCCTACGCCCAGGCCGGCAGCCCGCCGATCGTCGAAAACCAGTTGAATGCGCTCTGCGACCTGTTCCCGGCCTTCAGCCGGCTGCGCATGCTGCGCCAGTGGGGTGGCATCGTGGATACCTGCCCGGATGCCAGCCCGATCATCGGCAAGACCCCGATCCAGAACATGTTCATCAATTGCGGTTGGGGAACCGGCGGGTTCAAGGCGACACCGGGTTCCGGCAACGTCTTTGCCCACACGATCGCCCGCGGCGAGCCGCACCCCTTGGCGGTGCCCTTCGCGCTGGAGCGCTTCACCACCGGTTATCTCATCGACGAGCATGGCGCCGCCGGCGTCGCTCACTGATACCTGAGGCAAAAGCCCATGTTTCTCATCACTTGTCCCTATTGCGGCGCGCGCGACGAGCACGAATTCGGCTATGGCCACGAAGCCCATATCGCCCGCCCCACCCCGGCCGAATACGAGCAGATGTCGGATGCCGAATGGGCTCAGTACCTGTTCATGCGCAAGAACCCCAAGGGGGTCCATTTCGAGCGCTGGGTCCATACCAAGGGCTGCCGCCGCTGGTTCAATGTGGCGCGCCATACCGTGACCCACGAGATCCTCGCGGTCTATGAGATGGGCAAGCCGGCGCCGCAGATCGATACGGAGAAGAAATAATGACTGCGCAGAAGAACCGTCTGACGCAAGGCGGCCGCATCGATCGCAGCAAACCGCTGCGCTTCACCTTCGACGGCAAGACCTATTACGGCTATCAGGGCGATACCCTGGCTTCGGCTTTGCTGGCCAATGGTGTGACCCTGATCGGCCGCAGCTTCAAATATCACCGCCCGCGCGGCATCCTCTCGGCCGGTGCGGAAGAGCCGAATGCGTTGATCCAGCTCGGCACCGGTGACCGCAGCGAGCCGAATATCCGGGCGACGCAGATCGAGCTCTATGACGGGCTGGTCGCGGAAAGCCAGAACCGCTGGCCGTCGCTGACCACCGATGTCGGCGCCGTCAACAACGTCATCCAGAAGTTCATCCCCTCGGGCTTCTACTACAAAACCTTCATGTGGCCGGCTAAGGCCTGGATGTTCTACGAAAAATTCATCCGCCAGGCCGCTGGTCTCGGCAAGGGCTCGACCGAACCGGATCCCGATCGCTACGACAAGCTCTATGCCAGTTGCGATCTGCTGATCATCGGCGCCGGCCCGTCCGGCCTCGCCGCCGCTCTGGCCGCCGGCCGCACCGGCGCCCGGGTGATCCTGGTCGATGAGCAGCAGGAACTGGGCGGCTCGCTGCTCTCCGAGCGCACCGCCGAGATCGACGGCAAGCCGGCCACCGATTGGGTTGCCGCCGCCGTGGCCGAACTGAAATCCTTGCCCGAGGTCACCCTGCTGACCCGGACCGTCGCCTGGGCCTATTACGACCATAACTCGGTCAGCCTGATGGAGCGCGTCACCGACCATCTCGGCCCCGTGGCCGGCGCCAATCAGCCGCGCCAGCGCCTGTGGCGCGTGCGGGCCAAGGAAGTGATCCTGGCGACTGGTGCGATCGAGCGTCCGCTGGTCTATAGCGACAACGATCGGCCCGGCTGCATGCTGGCCTCGGCCGGCCGCACCTTTGTCAACC
Source organism: uncultured Rhodospirillaceae bacterium (assembly GCA_964406155.1). Taxonomy (GTDB): domain Bacteria; phylum Pseudomonadota; class Alphaproteobacteria; order Dongiales; family Dongiaceae; genus Dongia_B. The sequence goes on from CAYOQR010000051.1 coordinate 29,742, forward strand.
GTTACGGCAGCACTCCCGGGCAACGTACTGTTATTATGACAAATAATGACAGCGCCTATCGCGTGGCACTGGATCTCGCCGCTGCCGGCGTCACCGTCTCCGCAGTGGTTGATCTGCGCGACAATCCGCAGGGCGAGCTGGTCCAGGCGACGCGCAGCAAGGGCATCGAGGTTCTGCCCGGCCATGCCATCACCGGTGTCAAAGGCAAGCTCGCGGTAACCGGCGTCGATGTCCGCCCGCTGACCGCCGACGGCAGGAACGTCACCGGCGGCAGCCGGCATATCCATTGCGACCTGGTCCTCTCCTCCGGCGGCTGGCAGCCGACCGTCCATCTGCACTCCCAGACCCGCTCGAAAGTGGCCTGGAGCGACGAGATCCAGGCCTTCGTGCCCGGTGAGACGATCCCCGGCCAGAACAACCGCTCGATCGGCGGCGCCCATGGCGTCTTCGCTTTGGCCGATTGCCTGGCCGAAGGCCATGCCGCCGGCAGCGAAGGCGTGGCGAAGCTCGGCTTCAGCGGTCAGAGCGGCAGCACACCCAACGCCTCACCCGCCCCGGCTGAGGAATCCCTGCGGCCGGTCTGGATCGTCCCCAGCGACAAGCCGGTCGGCCAGGGCGGCAAGCATTTCGTCGATTACCAGAATGACGTGACCGCCGCCGACGTGATGCTGGCGCATCGCGAAGGCTACCGCTCGGTCGAGCACCTGAAGCGCTATACCACCATGGGCATGGCGACCGACCAGGGCAAGACCAGCAACGTCAATGCCTTGGCGATCATGGCGGGCCTGCGCAACGTGGAGATCCCTTCGGTCGGCATCACCACCTACCGCCCGCCTTATACCCCGGTCACCCTCGGCACCTTCTCCGGCATCGACAAGATCGATCTCCTCGACCCGATCCGCAAGACGTCGATGCATCAGTGGCACGAGCAGCATGGCGCGGTCTTCGAATGCGTCGGCCAGTGGCATCGCCCCTATTATTATCCGAAGCCCGGCGAGACCATGCATGACGCGGTCAATCGCGAGGTGAAGGCGGCCCGTACCGGCGTCACCATCGTCGACGCCTCGACCCTGGGCAAGATCGACATCCAGGGCCCGGATGCCGCCTGGTTCCTCAACATGGTCTATACCAATGCCTGGACCAAGCTGGAGCCCGGCCGCTGCCGCTACGGCCTGATGCTGGGCGAAGACGGCATGGTCTTCGACGATGGCGTTACCAGCCGCATCTCCGAAAATCATTTCCACATGACCACCACCACCGGCGGCGCCCCGCGCGTCATGGGCTGGCTGGAGGAATGGCATCAGTGCGAATGGCCGGACAAGAAGGTCTATTTCACCAGCGTCACGGAGCAATGGTCGGTCATGGCCCTCAACGGCCCGCTGGCGCGCAAGCTCCTGGAAGAGCTGGTCACGGACATTCCGCTGGACGATGCCAGCTTCCCCTTCATGTCCTTTAAGGACGGCCATCTGGCCGGGGTGCCGGTGCGCATCTTCCGCATCAGCTTCACCGGCGAGCTCGCCTTCGAAGTGAACTGCAAGCCGTCCCATGCCCTGCATATCTGGCGCGCCTTGATGCAGGCCGGCGAGAAGTACGACATCACCCCCTACGGTACCGAGGCGATGCACGTGCTGCGCGCCGAGAAGGGCTTCATCATCGTCGGCCAGGAAACCGACGGCACGATCACGCCCCAAGACCTCGGCATGGACTGGATCATGGCGAAGTCGAAGCCGGACTTCCTCGGCCGCCGTTCGCTGACCCGGTCGGACACCAAGCGCCCCGACCGCAAGCATCTGGTCGGCCTGCTGACCGACAATCCGAACGAGGTGCTGCTGGAGGGTGCACAGATCGTGGCGCATCTCAAGGACAAGCCGCCGATGGATATGATCGGCCATGTGACCTCGAGCTATTACAGCCCGAACTGCAATCGCTCGATCGCCCTGGCATTGGTCAAGAACGGCCGCAACCGCATGGGCGAGACGGTCTTTCTGCCTTACGAGGGCAAGGTGATCCCGGCCAAGATTACCGAGCCGAAATTCTTCGATCTGGAAGGGAAGCGCATCAATGGTTGAAGCCTATCAGCGGCGCAGCGCCCTCAATCACTTCGGCCTTGCGGCCCGCGCCAGCCAGGGCGGTCACGCGACCGCCGGCGTGATCCTGGGTGAAAGCGCCCATCGCACCATCATCAACATCCGCGGCGACAGCAATGACCCGGCCTTCATCGGTGCCGTCAGGTCGGCGACGGACGTCGAGTTGCCGGTCAAGGCGAACACGGTCAACAAGAGCGGCGAGACCGGCATCCTGTGGCTCGGCCCCAATGAATGGTGGGTGGTGACCGCGCCGGACCGCGCCGATACGCTGGTCCCTGCCCTGCGCCAGGCCTTCCAGGGCCAGCATACGGCGGTCATCGATGTCTCGGAATCGCGCACGGTCATCACCCTGACCGGCCCCAAGGCCCGCGACCTGCTCGCCCGTGGCATGAGCCTCGATCTGCATCCGCGGGTCTTCGGCCCGGGCCAATGCGCCCAGACCAGCCTGTCGAAGGCCAACGTGCTGCTGCACCAGACCGACGACAAGCCGAGCTACGACATCTATGTGCTGAAGAGCTTCTCGGATTATCTCTGGCAGTGGATGGAAAAGATCTCGGCCGATTTCGGCCTGGCGATCAGCGCCTGATCGGGTATCGCCGATACACCGTAAAAAGGCCGCTCCCTGGAGCGGCCTTTTTCTTGATCCCTACTTGCCGCCACCGCGCAGCTTTTGGCTGGATTGCGCCAGGATGGCGGCCGGGTCGGCCATCTCGCAGGCCTGCATGACGCAAGGCAACCCGAAGAAAATCATCAAAGCGCTCCCCAGGACGGTCAGGGCGATGAAGGCGAGGAGCAACGTGCCCGCGCCGAGATCGAGATAGAGACCGATCAGCAAGGCGGCCGCGTAAAAAGCGAGACCCCCCAAGGCCAGAAGCAGCAAGAACCAGAGATATCCCCGGCCACCGCTCAGGCCGCGCAAGGCATGGATGACATCCGCCGCCCGTCTCAGGGAGAAGGATGCGGGCTCCGTGGCCAGGCTCTCCGTTGCGCAGAATTCGCGAAACAGACAGGGAGCAAAGGCTTGGCCCAGGGGTATGAAGAGAAGGATGAGGCCGACGCTTTCGGCCAAGGTGAAATAGCCGGCGACCGCCATGCCGCCCATTTCCCGGAACATGGTCGGCCTCAGCCACAGCACGATGCTGAACAGGCCGGGAGCGATCAGGGCACAAGTAATGAAGGCAGATCCGACGATCCGCTTCAGGGTGCTGAAATGCATGGATTTGCCTCAATGTGAGGGTGACGGCAATCGTTCCCCGTCCAACCCCCAATCCCCAGTACCATAATCCCCGATGGCCGCGCCCAGTTGCCCTGAAGCCGCGTATTTGACTTAAATCCTAATCAATCGATTATAAATTGCCGGCAACCGGCAGGCCAGTTAGTTATTGCGTAACGCTCGCTCCGGTATTACGGACGGGCCGCCAGATCAGCGATCGTCTTGGCCTTGAGATTGTCGCGCAGGGCCGTCTCCGCCTCGGCGAAGACGGAGCCGCAGATAGCTTTGATCCTGCGCCCGACCGGGCATTCCCTGCTGGGATGGTCGTGCTGGTGAAAGACATGGCTTTCATCGACCGCCCGATAGACGGCATCGAGCGAAATCTCACCGGCAGCCCTGCCGAGGGTGAAGCCGCCCGCCGATCCGGCCCGCGACGTGACCAAGCCCGCCGCCCGCAATTCGCACATCAGCCGCCGGATCAGGACCGGGTTCGTTCCCACCGAGGCGGCGATCAAATCCGAACTCACCGGCCGTCCCGGATGCATGGCCAGGATCAGCAGCGTATGTATCGCAACTGAAAATCGGTTATTGGCGACAGGCATCGGCCCCCACTGCAAGTCCTGTTGCCGGGAGATCCATCGTCAGGTCTATTCCCTCATCGGCGAACAGGTCCAATTCACAGTTCCCAGAATTTACATTTCCCAAGTGTGAAGCCGCAAGTTCTGCATATGCGGCGCCTGCAAAATGCCGACCTCAGCCCGTGACAGTCATGCTAGGGCTTTGGTCACAAATATCATCGGCGCCATCAGGCAGCAGGTCCTGACAATTCGTCATCGGCCTGCCCCGAAAAGGCGCTCTATCAGTGTCAGGACCGTTCCATGATTTCCGCCGCCACCGCCCCGAACACCGCCAACGGCATCAAAGCGCTGTTTTTCATGGCGGCGGGCGTCCTGTGCTTTTCCATTCTCGATGCCGTCACCAAATTGCTGACCGACGGCTACGGCACGTGGCAGATCATGATATTGTCGCGCATCTGCCCGATGCTCGCCGCCATCCTGGTCATGCATCGCTCGACCGGCCGCTATTTCGCTTTCCGCACCGCTTTCGTCAAAACCCATCTCATGCGGGCCGTGCTGGTGGTGGCGACGACCTGGACCTTCTATGAATGCCTGCGCTATCTGCATCTCGCGGATGCCATCGCCATCGCCTTCGCCGCACCGCTCTTCATGACCTCGCTGTCCGGTCCACTGCTGGGCGAACGCGTCGGTCCCCGGCGCTGGGCCGCCGTGCTGATCGGCTTCGTCGGCGTCCTGATCGCGTTGCGTCCCGGCCAGCACGGCATTAGCTGGGGGGCGCTGCTCGCGTTGATCGCCGCCTTCACCTATGCCCTCGGCCAGCTCTGGCTGCGGCCGCTGAGCGGCAAGGAGCAGAACTACAACATCATTTTCTACGCAACCTTGTTCAGCGGCCTCGCCGGCCTGGTGCCGGCGATCCTGGAATGGAAATCGCCGTCGCTGATCGACTGGTCGCTGTTCCTGCTGCAAGGCAGTTGCAGCGCCATTGCCCAGCTCTGCATGATCCGGGCCTTCAAGATCGGCGAAGCTTCGATGCTGGCGCCGCTGGAATATACCGCGCTGCTCTGGGCCACGATCCTCGGCTATGCGCTCTGGGGCCATCTCCCGACCATCCAGGTCGTCATCGGCGCCGTCATCATCATCGGTTCCAGTCTCTATATCGCCCAGCGTGAGGCGCGCCAGGGAGCGAAGCACCGGCCGGCGGATTGTACCGTGCCGGAGCAGATCGTGACACCGGACTGAGACGGAGCGAGGGGCGGATCAATCGCCGGGTTTCAGAAACCCGGCGTATCGTCCTCGACATTCAGCATCTGATAGATCGGATTGAGGTCGTGGACGCCGTCGACCCAGAAGTCCAGGTCGTGCAGACGGCCGTTGCGGATGCTGTAGATCCAGCCATGAACCGTCAGGGACTGCCCCTGCTTCCAGGCGTTCTGCACGATCGAGGTATGGCAGATATTGAGCACCTGCTGGCGCACATTCAATTCGCACAGCATGTTGATCCGCTTGTCGGTGCTGCCCTCTGCATCCAACACCCGCGCATTGGCCGCGTAGATATCCTTGATCTGCCGCAGCCAGTTGTCGATCAGGCCCAGCTCATTGCGCTCGATCGCCGCGCGAACGCCGCCACAGCCATAATGGCCGCAGACGATGATATGCTTCACCTTCAGGACATTGACCGCGAATTCCAGGACCGACAGGCAATTGACGTCGATCTGATAAACCAGATTGGCGATGTTGCGATGGACGAAGACCTGGCCGGGATCGAGGTTCAACAGGCGGTCGGCGGATACCCGGGCATCCGAACAACCGATCCAGAAGATTTCCGGCGCCTGCTGCTCGGCCAGCCGGGCGAAGAAGGTGGGATCCTGCTGGGTGGCTTCGCGCGCCCATTCCTTGTTGCGGTCCAGGATACGCTGAAGAAAGGCATTGCTCATCGCTGGTATGACTCACTATTTCTTGGCACGGAAACTGTAATAGCATAACTACGCTGCAATGCGATGAGCGAGAAGATGACAGGATCGCCTGAACCGCAAGCCCCGATGCCGTCCGGCTCCCAACCGTCTTCCCGGCGGCCGCCCTCTTCCCAGCCGTCGATGCCGGGCTGGGTCAAACCGGCGGTCGATTTTGGACCAATCCTGGCCTTTTTTGTCGCCTTCAAGGTCTCTGGCCTGATGGCGGCAACGCTCGTCCTTATCGTCGCGACCGTCATCGCCACGGTGGTCCTTTATCTGGGCAGCCGGCGGCTGGCGGTCATGCCGCTGATCACCCTGGTGGTTGTCGGGGTCTTCGGCGGTCTGACCTTATGGTTGCAAAACGATACCTTTATCAAAATGAAACCGACGGTGATCCAGGGCCTCTTTGCCCTGATCCTGTTCGGCGGGTTGCTGCTGAACAAGCCACTGCTCCGCTATGCAGTCGGCGGCGCGCTGCACCTGGACGATGCGGGCTGGCGCAGCCTGAGCTTCCGTTTCGGCTGTTTCTTCGCCGCCATGGCGGGGCTGAACGAAATCGTCTGGCGCACGCAGCCAACGGATATCTGGGTCGATTTCAAGGTCTTCGGCATCATCGGCCTGACCCTGCTTTTTTTCTTGTCCCAGGTTCCGCTGATCAAGCGCCACAGCCTTGATCAGCATTGATTGCAGCCTTGAAACCTGTCGCATTTTGATGCCCAAATGGGCCGTCCGCCGGGATAGGCAAGCGGCACACGATATGCTAGAAGATCGCCCGCTCCGGCCGCGGTGACGCGACGAACCGGATAACGTATCTATCGGAACCGCCGCAGGGCCGGCGAACCCGAATCGGCAAATGAGGCACCGACCATGGACGACGGCAGTCGACCTACCCAAAGAAAGACACAGGTCGGGCGCTGATCCATTTGGCCTTGCCCGATCCTTCAAGAATATTGAAAGGCGATCGGGCATGGTAATCGAAAGAATACAAGCGCAGATTGTGCGCCACCGGGAAATGGCTGATCGTAGGGCAGCCGACGCTCCGTTTCGTGCCGTGGATCAAGCCGCATGATGCGCCGGGCCCTGCCTCCCCTTTCCATCGGCCGGCACCGGATCGGCATCAGCCGCTGGGATGTCCTGGCCGTCCTGCTGGTCCTGGCCCTGCTCGCTTTCTTCTTCGGCACCGGCAGCAAATTGTCTCAGCCCCTGGCCGATCTGCAATCGGTTCCGCTGTCGCTCGATCCCTGGCATCTGCCCGGTTATGCCGCCCGCACCTCGTTGCGCATGCTGGTGGCGCTCGGCCTGTCGCTGCTGTTCACCTTCACCTTCGCCACCCTGGCCGCCAAGAACCGGCGGGCCGAGATGGTGCTGATCCCGATACTCGACATCCTGCAATCGGTGCCGATCCTCGGCTTCATCTCCATCACCGTCGTCTTCTTCATGTCGATCGCACCGGGCCGGGTGCTGGGTGTCGAATTCGCTGCCGTCTTCGCAATCTTCACCAGCCAGGCCTGGAACATGGCCTTCAGCTTCTATCAATCGCTGCGCACCGTGCCGACCGAACTGATCGAGGCTTCGCGCAATTTCCAGCTCTCGCCCTGGGCGCGCTTCTGGCGCATGGAAGTGCCCTTCGCCATGCCGGCGCTGATCTGGAACATGATGAT
>CAYOQR010000051.1:37242-44240 GCA_964406155.1 uncultured Rhodospirillaceae bacterium
CTGGTTCTTCGTCGTCGCCTCGGAAGCGATCAGCGTCGGCAATACCGAGGTGAAGCTGCCGGGTGTCGGCTCCTATATCGCGCTCGCCATCGACCAGCAGAACCTGCCGGCCATCGGCTGGGCGATCGGCACCATGCTGGTGGTGATCCTGATTTATGATCAGGTGCTGTTCAAACCGCTGGTCGCCTGGGCCGACCGGTTCCGCTTCGATCAATTGCCCGGCGCCACGCCACCGAGATCCTGGGTGCTGACGGCCCTGCGCAAATCGCATCTGATCGATTTCCTGACCCGCCCCTTCGCGGCGGCCCTGCGTTGGTCCTTCCGTGTCCGGCTGTTCCAGCCGAAGGCTTCGACTGCGCCACAGCAATACGAGAAACCGGACAATCCCTGGGGTGACAGACTCTTCTATGTCCTGCTGGTCGTCCTGGCGCTGGCGATCCTCGCCTGGACCGGCCCGTCCTGGATCACCAATATCCCCGTCAGCGCGATACTGGAGACGGCCCTGCTCGGCATCGCGACCATGGTTCGGGTTTTCATTCTGATCGCGCTCGCCAGCGTCATCTGGGTGCCGATCGGCATCTGGGTCGGAATGCGGCCGGAAATCGCTCGCCTGGTCCAGCCGGTCGCCCAGTTCCTGGCCGCCTTCCCGGCGAATCTTCTGTTTCCGATCGCCGTATCGGCCGTCGTGTTCCTCAACCTCAATCCGGATATCTGGCTCAGCCCCCTGATGATCCTGGGGACGCAATGGTACATTCTCTTCAATGTCATTGCCGGTGCGTCTGTGATCCCCGACGATCTGCGTGATGTCGGCGTCAATCTGCGGGTCCGCGGCTGGCTGTGGTGGCGCAAGATCGCCCTGCCCGCCGTCTTTCCCTTCTACGTGACTGGCGCCATTACCGCCTCCGGCGGCTCCTGGAACGCCTCCATCGTCTCCGAGCTGGTGACCTGGGGTAATACCGAATTGAAGGCCCGCGGCCTTGGCGCCTATATCGCCGAGGCAACCGCCACCGGCAACATGAACCATGTCATGATCGGTATCGTCGTCATGTCGGTCTTCGTGCTGGTGATCAACCGCATCTTCTGGCGGCCGCTCTACTGGTATGCCGAACGCAAATTCCGCCTGACGACGTGAGCCGCCCGATGCATCATGAGACCACGATCATGAGGAGAGCAGCATGAACAGCGCCCCGCTTCTCGACCTGAAGGATGTCCGCCGTGCTTTCCGCAAGGCGGATGGCGGCGAATTGCTGGTCCTCGACAATGTCGAGCTGCGCCTTGCCGAAGGCGAGATCGTCGGCCTGCTGGGCCGCTCGGGTTCCGGCAAATCGACCTTGCTGCGCCTCATTTCCGGCCTGTCGCAACCGAATGGCGGCCAGGTGAATTACCTCGGCAAGCCGGTCAACGGCCCGGCTTCCGGCGTCGCCATGGTATTCCAGAGCTTCGCCCTCTTTCCCTGGCTGACGGTGCTGGAAAACGTGCAGCTCGGCCTCGAGGCGCTGGGCCTGCCGGAAGACGAAATCCGCAAACGCTCCCTGGCCGCCATCGACCTCATCGGTCTCGACGGTTTCGAATCCGCCTATCCGCGCGAATTGTCCGGCGGCATGCGCCAGCGCGTCGGCTTCGCCCGGGCCCTGGTGGTACACCCCAATATCCTGCTGATGGACGAGCCTTTCTCGGCACTCGATGTGCTGACGGCGGAAACCATGCGTACCGATCTCCTGGAGCTCTGGGCCGAGGGACAGTTGCCGATCAAGGGCATGATCCTGGTGACCCATAACATCGAGGAAGCGGTGCTGATGTGCGATCGCATCCTTGTTTTCTCCTCCAATCCCGGGCGCGTCGTCACCGAGATCAAGGTCGATCTGCCGCAACCGCGCGACCGCCTGGATCCGGCCTTCCGCGACATGGTCGAGCGCATCTATGTGGAAATGACCGCCAAGCGGGCCGATCAGCGCACGGCGACACGGGTCGAGCAGCGCTTCCCCGGCCTTGGCATCGGCAACATCCTGCCGCATGTCTCGACCAACCTGCTCTCGGGCCTGATCGAGGAACTGGCGGACGCCCCCTATAACGGCCGCGCCGATTTGCCCGATATCGCCTCCAGCCTGCATATGGAGATCGACGATCTCTTCCCCGTGGCGGAAACCCTGCAGATGATGCGCTTCGCCGAAGTCGAGGGCGGCGATATCCATCTGACGGAAGCCGGCATGCAATTCGCCCATTCCGAGGTCGATGAACGCAAGCAGATCTTCGGCAAGCACCTGCTGACCTATGTCCCGCTCGCCGCCCATATCCGCCGCATCCTCGACGAACGGCAAAGCCACAGCGCGCCGAAGAGCCGGTTCCTCGACGAACTCGAGGATCACATGACGACCCAGGCGGCGGAACAGACCCTGCGCGCCATCATCAGTTGGAGCCGCTATGGCGAAACCTTATCCTATGATGACGAGACCGGGGCTTTCAGCCTCGACAATCCGACCTAAGTGATCGAGGCCCGCCAGGCGCGCCTCATCGAAAAAGCATGATGCCAAAGCAAACGGCCCCGGAATGACATCCGGGGCCGTCGCCACTATAGCATCCGTGCCGAAGCTTGGAGCGCGTCTGTCTTAGACGTTGCTGTCAGGCACCGCCGCCTTCTTCTTGGCGATGTATTCATTCAACGCCTCGTCGATCGCCGGATCCAGCGCCGGGGCCTCGTAATCGGCCAGCATGCGCTTGACGATCTTGTTGGCGCGCTGGGTGGCATCCTGGGCGCCTTCCGCTTCCCACTGTTCGTAGCTGTTGTTGTCTGCAATGTTCGACCGATAGAAAGCCGTCTCGAAATTGGCCTGCGTATGGGCGCAGCCGAGGAAGTGGCTGCCGGGGCCGACTTCGCGAATGGCATCCAGCGCCTGGCCGTTCTCACTGAGATCGACGCCCTTGGCGAGGGTCTGCATCATGCCGAGCTGGTCGGCGTCCATGACGAACTTCTCGTAACCGGCGGAGAGACCGCCTTCCAGCCAGCCGGCGCCGTGCAGCACGAAATTCGTGCCGGCCTGGAGCGTCGGCAGCAGGGTCTGGGCGCTTTCATAGGCCGCCTGGGCGTCAGCGATCTTGGAGCCGCAGAGCGAACCGCCGGTCCGGAACGGCAGGCCGAGACGGCGAGCAAGCTGCGCGCAAGCCAGGGAGACGAGGGTCGGTTCCGGCGTGCCGAAGGTCGGCGCACCCGACTGCATCGAGATCGAACTGGCGAAGACGCCGAAGATCACCGGCGCACCGGCCTTGTAGAGCTGCGCCGTGGAAGAACCGGCCAGCACTTCGGCCAGCACCTGGGCGATCGTGCCCGCCGCCGTCACCGGGCTCATGGCTCCGGCGAGGATGAAGGGCGTGGTGATGCTCGCCTGGTTGTTGCGGGCATAGACCTTCATGGCGCCCAGCATGGTGCCGTCCCAGACCATCGGGGAATTGGCATTGATCAGGCTGGTGAGAACGGTGTTCTCCTGAACGAACTTCTCACCGAAGACGATCTTGGCCATTTCGACCGTGTCTTCGGCGCGTTCCGGCGCCGTCACCGAACCCATGAAGGGCTTATCGGAATATTTGATATGAGTGTAGACCATATCCAGGTGGCGCTTGTTCACCGGCAGATCGACCGGTTCGCACACCGTGCCGCCCGAATGATGGATCGAGGGCGACATATAGGCCATTTTCACGAAATTGCGGAAATCCTCGATGGTCGCGTAGCGGCGGCCCTTGTCGAGGTCGCGCACGAAGGGCGGGCCATAGACCGGGGCGAAGACGGTGTTGTTGCCGCCGATGACGACATTGCGCTCCGGGTTGCGGGCGTACTGGACATATTCCTTCGGCGCGCTCTTCTGCACGATCGAGCGGCACAGCCCGCGCGGGAAGCGGATACGGGTCCCCTTCACATCGGCACCGGCCGCCTTCCAGAGTTCCAGCGCCTCCGGCTCGTCGCGGAATTCCATGCCGATTTCCTGCAGGATGGTGTCGGCATTGTGCTCCATCAGGGCGAGGCCTTCCTCGTCCAGCACCGTCACCAGCGGAATATTCCGACGGATATAGGGGTTCTGCACGATGGGCGGCTTCTGCCGCGCCTGGCGCCGCGCCTCGGCGCCGCCGCGTGCGCGCCGGCCGCCACCTTGTTCCGAATTGCTCTGTTCTGCCGTGGCCATAAAACCGCCTCGCTCAATGATTTGGGGTGAAGTCGGGTGTGATTGACGACTCTAGCGCCATTTCGTCATCTTGACCCGACATCCTCTAGCGGATCCGCGACAAGCCCTTACCGGTTCGCGCCACCGGCCCCGGCCGTCGCACGAGCGGCCCCTCTCCTCCCGGCTCGCCCCGGAAAGGGAGTTGATTTTGCAAGAAAATTACCGCTCCGGTTCGGTCCCTTTTACCCGCCGGAGCCGGCTGCCGCGTTTGCGCAAATTGCTGTCGCGGGATGCGAAGTCGCTGGATAGAGTCGGGCTTAATCCAATGCCAACAATACCATTTGGGAGTCATGGGCAATGGCAGCGTTTCCGGAAAAGGCGAAGGTCGTCATCATCGGTCTGGGCGGCATCGTGGGCGCATCGGTCGCCCATCACCTGATCGAGCGCGGATGGGACGATATCGTCGGTATCGACAAGTCCGGCGTTCCGACCGATATCGGCTCGACGGCACATGCCTCCGATTTCTGCTACATGACCAGCCATGACTTCCTGTCCTGCTGGTCCTCACTCTACTCGATCGATTTCTACAGCAAGCTTGGCCATTACGAGCGCGTCGGCGGCCTCGAAGTCGCCCGCGTCGGCGATGATGGTCGGATGGACGAGATCAAGCGCAAGGTCGCCTCGGCCAAGGCCTTCGGCACCCGTGCCCGGCTGATCGAACCGGCCGAGATCAAGAAGAAATTCCCGCTGATCGACGAAAGCCAGGTGCAGGGTGGTCTCTGGGATCCCGATGCCGGCCTCGTCATTCCGCGCTCGCAGACCGTTGCCGGCAAGCTGGTCCAGCAGGCCGAAGCATCCGGCAAGCTGCAGGTCTTCGCCAACACCCCGGCCAAGTCGCTGGTCATTGAAAATGGCCGCATCAAGGGCGTGGTGACGGAGCGCGGCACCATCATGGCCGATTACGTCATCGTCTGCGCCGGCCTCTGGGGCCGCCTGATCGCCGAGATGGCGGGCGAGGACCTGCCGGTCATGCCGGTCGATCATCCCCTCACCTTCTTCGGACCGTATACCGAGTTCGCCAATACCGGTAAGGAGATCGGCTGGCCGCTGCTGCGCGACCAGGGCAACTCCGCCTATATGCGCGATACCGGCGATCCCACTACGGCCGAAGGCGGTATGATCGAATGGGGTTACTACGAAGAGAAGAACCCGCGCCTGGTCCATCCGCGCGAGCTCCTGGAAAAGCATGAGGCGCGTCTCTCGCCCTCGCAGCGCGATCTGGAGATGGAACAGATCCTCGAGCCGCTGGAGCGCGCCATCGAACTGACGCCGATCCTCGGCGAGCTCGGCTATGAAGAGAAGCGCTCCTTCAACGGCCTGCTGCAGGTGACCACCGATGGCGGCCCGTCGATCGGCGAAAGCCAGAAGGTGCGCGGCCTGTGGTATGCCGTCGGCATCTGGGTCAAGGACGGCCCCGGTATGGGCAAGCTGCTGGCCGACTGGATGACCGATGGCCGCACCCATGTCGACCATGCGCGCATCGACTTCTCGCGCTTCTACACGCATATGATGGATGAGAAGTTCATCGCTGGCCGCTGCGGCGAAGCGGCGATGAAGATCTACAATCCGGCGGTTCATCCGCGCGAGCCCTACGAAACCGGCCGTAACATCCGCCGCTCGCCGTTCTACGAACGCGAGAAGGAACTGGGCGGCTATTTCATGGAGCTCGGCGGCTGGGAACGTGCCCATGGCTACAAGGCCAACGAGCATCTCCTGGAAAAATACGGCAACCGCGTGCCGGTGCGTGGGAACGAATGGGACAACCGCCATTTCTGGCGCGTCTCCAATGCCGAGCATCTCGCCATGAGCGAGGATTGCGGCATCGTCAACCTGTCGCATTTCGCCGTCATCGACGTCGAAGGGCCGGATGCTGTCGAGCTGATGGAATGGGTTTGCGCCGCCAAGATCGGTGGCGACAATTTGCTCGGCAAGGGCATTTATACGCATTTCCTCGATGACGAGGGCATGGTGCGTGCCGACCTGACCGTGATCCGCATGCCGGATCGCTGCCGCGTGGTCGACGGTGCCGATGCCGGCCCGCGCGACTTCCACTACCTGAAGCGCATGGCGGAAGACAAGGGCCTCAACGTCACCGTCACCGATGTCAGCTCGAAATATGTCACCATCGGCATCTGGGGCCCGAATGCCCGCGTCAATCTGCAGAAAGTGGTCGAGGATCCGGATGGATTGAAGGCGGAGAACTTCCCCTTCGCGGCCATCAAGCAGATCAAGATCGCCGGCAAGAACGTCACCGCCTTCCGCATCTCCTATGTCGGCGAACAAGGCTGGGAGCTGCATATGAAGTATGAGGACGGCCTCGCCGTCTGGGATGCCCTGCGTTCGACCGGTGTGATGGCTTTCGGCGTCGAGACCTATGCCAACAGCCGCCGCATGGAGAAGAGCCTGCGCCTGCAGAACGCCGACCTCCTGACCGAGTACAACCTGATCGAATCCGATCTCGCCCGCCCGAAGGTCAAGGATGCCGATTTCCGCGGCAAGGCCAAGCACCTGGAATACAAGGCCCGCGCCCATCAGCCGGCCATGCTCTGCACCCTGGTGATGACGGACAACATCGATTCCAAGGGTGTGGCCCGGTATCCGGTCGGCATCATGCCGGTGATGGACCCGGCGACCGGCGAGACGCTGGTCGACGAGCTCGGCCGCCGCTCCTTCACCACCTCGGTCGCCTATGGTCCGACCATCGGCAAGAACATCGCTTTGGCCTACCTGCCCTGGTCCCATTGCCAGGAAGGCCGCAAGCTGATCGTCGAATATTTCGGCGAGACC
>CAYOQR010000052.1:0-43307 GCA_964406155.1 uncultured Rhodospirillaceae bacterium
GAGAAGCTGGGGCTTACCCATCAGGCGCTATTCGATGTCGCCTCGACCGCCTCGGGTCAATGCTGGTCGCTGACCAGCTATTGCCCGGTGCCGGGGCCGGTGCCGACAAGCCCCGCCAATAACGATTACCAGCCGGGCTTTGCCGCCGCGCTGATGCTGAAGGATCTGCTGCTGGCTCAGGAGGCAAGCGCCGCCGCCGGCGCCGAGACAGCGCTCGGCAAGCATGCCAGCGAGATCTATCAGCGTTTCGTCGATGCCGGCGCGGCGGGGCTGGATTTCTCCGCCGTCATCCAGGCGATCCGCCGGCAATCGGGCGGCGCATGACGCGGCGGTAAGGCTGCGCATGGTGGCTTGAGGCATCGGGTCTTGGAAGCTCTTCGCTGCAAGGGAGGCTTCAGTTGCAGACATCGCGTCTGATGTTGCGACCCCTCACCCCGATCCTCTCCCCGCAAGCGGGTAGAGGGAGAAACTCCTTCGCCCCACGCAAGTGGGGAGAGGGGTGGGGTGAGGGGCGACGGCGACAAACCAGATGCTGCCACACAAGCCTGGCTTTCTAATCGAACGGCAGCGGGGAGCGCTGGGAGGAGAACATGCAGGCATTCCGGGCGGCACGGGATTTTCTCCTGGCGCATCGCGACGATTACGATGCGGCCTATCAGGGCTTCACCTGGCCGCGCCTCGATCATTTCAATTGGGCGCTGGACTGGTTCGACGGCGTGCTCGCCAGCGAGGCGGAGAGCCGCGACCGTCTCGCCTTGTGGATCGTCGATAGCCAGAGCGGCCAGGATATCCGGCTGACCTTCGCAGATCTGTCGCGGCGCTCGAACCAGGCGGCGAATTTCCTGCGCGCGGCCGGCGTCAAGCGCGGCGACCGGCTGTTGCTGCTGCTCGGCAATATCGCACCGCTCTGGGAGATCATGCTGGCGGCGATCAAGCTCGGCGTCGTCATCATTCCGGCGACACCGCTGCTGACGGCGGAGGAACTGCGCGACCGGGTGGCGCGCGGCCCGGTGGCCCATGTCGTCACCGGCATCGACCAGCAGCATAAATTCAATGCCTGGACGGCCGGGGAGATGGGCAAGATCGTGGTCGGCGCGGGCGAGGTCTCGGCGGGGTGGCGGCGCTACGATCCGGCGGGTTTTCCGGCGGATTTCGCGGCCGATTCAGCGACGCCCTGCGACGAGCCGTTGCTGCTCTATTTCACCTCCGGTACCACCGCGCTGCCGAAACTGGTGCAGCACAGCCATAGCAGCTATCCGGTCGGCCATCTCTCCACCATGTACTGGATCGGCCTGAAGCCGGGCGATGTGCATCTCAACGTCTCCTCGCCGGGTTGGGCCAAGCATGCCTGGAGCAGTTTCTTCGCGCCTTGGAATGCCGGCGCCACGATCTGCATCGTCAACCAGGTGAAGTTCGAAGCAAAGGTGCTGTTGGACGCCATTATCCGCTGCGGCGTCACCACGCTTTGTGCGCCGCCCACCGTCTGGCGCATCCTGGTGCAGGAGGATCTCGCGCAGTGGCGCACCAATCTGCGCGAGCTGGTGGGCGCCGGCGAGCCGCTCAATCCGGAGGTTATCGATCATGTGCGCGAGGCCTGGGGCCTCACGATCCGCGACGGCTTCGGCCAGACCGAGACGACCTGCCTGATCGGCAACACGCCGGGCCAGATGTTGAAGCCGGGATCGATGGGCCGGCCCTTGCCCGGCTATCACGTCGTTACCCTGGACCAGGATGGGCAACTGGCCAGCGAGGGCGAAGTCTGCCTCAGCATCGGCAATGACCGCCCGACCGGCCTGATGGCCGGCTATCAGCGGGCAGAAGATGGCGAACTGGTCGGCGCCGACGGGCTGCATTACCACACCGGCGATGTCGCCTGCCACGACGATGACGGCTATCTCACCTTTGTCGGGCGCGCCGACGATGTCTTCAAATGCTCGGACTACCGCATCAGCCCCTTCGAGCTGGAAAGCGTGCTGATCGAGCATCCGGCGGTAGCTGAGGCGGCGGTCGTGCCGTCTCCGGATGCCCTGCGCCTCAGCGTGCCCAAGGCCTTCGTCTCGCTGGTGCCGGGCGCCACGGCCGACCGCGAGACCGCTTCGTCGATCCTGCATCATGTCCATGCCAAGCTGGCGCCGTTCAAGCGGGTGCGGCTGCTCGAATTCGTGGACGATCTTCCGAAGACCATTTCCGGCAAGATCCGCCGCGTGCAGTTGAAGGGCATCGAATACGGCAAGCTGGAAGCGACCTGGCCCCAACGCATCCGCTTCTCCGAGGACGATTTCCCCGATCTGAAGCAGCAGAAGTAGAAGCGGGTCGATTAGCCCTTTGCAGAGGGTGCCGCGTCATGGATCGAACGGCCGAGGCCGCATGCCGGCATGAGGTGAATGCCGATAGTCGATGCCGTCACGCCGGTGCCATGCCCTTGTCGCGCAATTCCTGGATGGCACCGTCCGTCTTGGTGAGATGGGCGAGGCCCATGCCGCGCAGGATATGCGGTGCCTTGGTGAACTGGATGTTGGCGTAGCCGACGATCTCGATCCGGTTGCCCCAGGGATCGAGGAAATCGAGGAAGGGACCGGGCAGGGGTTTGATGCCGGCGGCGGCCAGGGTGGCGCGGACGGCGTCCTTGTCATCCACCACCAGGCCGAAATGCCGGCCGTCATCCTTCGGCTGCCTGCGGCCTTTCTGCAGCGCCAGGAACTGATCGCCGAGATCGATGAAGGCCATATTGGCGCTCCGGTTGCGCAGGGTGAAGTCGAACAGCCGGCCATAGAAGTCCAAGGCTTCATCGATATCGCCGACTTCGAGTGCGATGTGATTAAAACCAATGGCGCGGGCTTTCTTCGCGTCGGGGATTTTCGCTGGTTCAGAGGCTTTCTTCGTCTGAGGCATGGGGCTCTCCTCACAACCGGGTGGACCTGGACAGATGATACGCCCAATCGCCTCATCCGCCAGGAACGTGCACCCATTCTAGCCGCTGGGCGGCAGGAAGGGGAGCCGCCAAGATCGGCCGCAGCCACTTGCGCGTATTTGCCTTCTGACGCTACTCTTTTTCATCTGTAGAGGAGGCGGCCGTGCAGTCCAGAATCTGCAAGGGGTGCTGGCAGCAATTGCATTTGCCCGTGCCGTTGCGTGGACCCGTGTCTCTGCCCTTCCGTACCTTCGGCATTCGCCCAAGCAAGATGAATCCCAATCTATGCACTGTTTGTGAACTCATGTTCACGAAGGTCATGCGGGCGAGCAAGATCACGATCGATGCGACGATCCTTTTCGCGGATCTCAGGGGATATACGCATCTGTCCCAGTCATATTCTTCCGAGCAAGTATCCTCCATGCTCGATGATTTCTATGACGCATGCGCCACCGCTATTTGGGAACATGATGGCCTTTTGAACAAGACCATGGGCGATGCGGTGATGGCGGTGTTCAACTTCCCGATCAAGCAGGGCGACCACACGCAGCAGGCCGTGTTCGCCGCCCGCAAAATTCAGGAGAGCTGGGGCGCCAAGCGCGAGTCACTTGCCAAAGTACTCGGATTTGCCACGGGGGATCTCGAGGTAGGCATCGGCATCGATTGCGGCAAGGTCAGTTTTGGCGAGTTCGGCAGATCACGGCTGGACCTGACGGCAATAGGCACGGTCGTGAACATGGCGTCACGAGCGCAAAGCGTTGCACGTGGCAGCGAAATTCTCGTCACCCAATCCGTCCGTGCGTGTCTCCCGGGCCTGGAAGACAGCCAGGCACAACAGTTTCAGCTCAAAGGCTTTGAGACGCCTGTCATGCTTTACACTGCCTGAAAGCGCGCGTGTCGCGACCCTCAGGGTTCTTATATAATTTTGTCTTTCGATCCGCCGGGCCGCTTCAGGCGAGAAAGCGCGCGAGATAGGGTGCCGTGCGGCTGTTGCGGGCCTTGGTGATGTCGGCGACGGTACCGGAGGCGATCACCTTGCCGCCGTCATCGCCGGCACCGGGGCCGATATCCATCACCCAGTCGCTCCCGGCGATGACGCGCATCTCGTGTTCGACGACGATGACGGTATTGCCGGCGGCGACCAGGCCGTCGAGCTGGATCATCAGCTTCTCGACATCGGTGTTGTGCAGGCCCGTGGTCGGCTCGTCGAGGACATAGAGCGTGTCGCCGCGCTGGCCGCGCTGCAATTCGGTGGCGAGCTTGATGCGCTGCGCTTCGCCGCCGGAGAGTTCCGTCGCCGGTTGGCCGAGGCGCAGATAGCCGAGCCCGACCTCGCGCACCACGGTGAGGGCGCGGTGCAGGGTCGGTTCCTCGGCGAAGAACGCCCAGGCGGCATCGACCGTCATGTCCAGCACCTCGGCGATATTCTTGCCGCGATACTGGATCTCCAGCGTCTTTTCGTTATAGCGCGCGCCGTGACAGGCGGGGCAGGGCGCATAGACGCTGGGCAGGAACAGCAGTTCAACCATGACGAAGCCTTCGCCCTCGCAGGTCGGGCAGCGGCCCTTGGCGACGTTGAAGGAGAAGCGGCCGGCATCGTAATGCCGGGCGCGTGCCTGCTTGGTCGCGGCGAAGAGCTTGCGCACATGATCGAACAGGCCGGTATAGGTGGCAAGGTTGGAGCGCGGCGTGCGGCCGATCGGTTTCTGGTCGACCCGCACCAGGCGCTTCACCTTGTCCATGCCGGAGACGATGCGGCCCTCGGCCGGCGCCTGGGGGCGGTTCTCAAGTGCCGCCTCGCCATCGGCTTCCTCGACGGGTGCCTCCTGGCCGAGATGTTCGGCGACCAGCTCGACCAAAGCCTGGCTGACCAGGCTGGATTTGCCGGAACCGGAAATGCCGGTGACGCTGGTGAAGACGCCAAGCGGGAAGGCGACATCGAGACCGCGCAGATTGTTGCGGGTGACGCCGGCGAGTTTCAGCCAGCCGGTCGGCTTGCGTGGCTGGCGTTCGGGCAGGGCGGCGCCGCCGAAAAGATGGCGCCGGGTCTGCGAGGCTTCCACCGTCTGCAGGCCTTCGAGCGGACCGCTATAGAGGATGGTGCCGCCATGCTGGCCGGCGGCGGGACCGACATCGACGATCCAGTCGGCATGGCGGATGACATCGAGATCGTGCTCGACGACGAAGAGTGAATTGCCGGCCGCCTTCAACTGGTCGAGGGCCGAGAGCAGCGCCTCGGTATCGGCGGGATGCAGGCCGGCCGAGGGCTCGTCCAGCACATAGACGACGCCGAAGAGATTGGAGCGCACCTGGGTCGCGAGGCGCAGGCGCTGCAATTCGCCGGGCGAGAGGGTGGGTGTGCTGCGTTCCAGCGCCAGATAGCCGAGGCCGAGATCGAGCATGACCTTGAGGCGGCTGACGAAGTCCTCGGCGATGCGCTGGGCGACCTTGGCGCGTTCGCCGTGATCCGTCGCCATCTTGACGAGATCCGGCGCTGTGCCCTCGGCATAGGGATGCAGCAGCTCGCCAAGCCGGCCGAGCGGCAGACGTGAGATCTCGGCGATGTCGAGGCCGGCGAACTTCACAGAAAGAGCTTCGCGCCGCAACCTTTTGCCGTCGCAGGTGGGGCAGTCGCTATGCACCATGTAGTGCGAGACGCGCTTCTTCATCAGCGCGCTTTGCGTCGTGGCGAAGGTATGGAGCACGTAGCGCCGGGCGCCGGTGAAGGTGCCCTGATAGCTCGGCTCCATCTTGCGCTTCAGCGCGCGACGCACCTCGTCCGGCTCGAAGCCGGCATAGACCGGCACCACCGGTTGCTCGTCGGTGAAAAGCAGCCAGTCGCGGTCTTTCTTCGGCAGATCGTGCCAGGGCGTGTCGATATCGTAGCCGAGCGTCACGCAGATATCGCGCAGGTTCTGCCCGTGCCAGGCCGGCGGCCAGGCGGCGATGGCGCGCTCGCGGATCGATAGCGAGTCATCCGGCACCATCGATTTTTCCGTCACGTCATAGATGCGGCCGAGGCCATGGCATTGCGGGCAGGCACCGGCCGGTGTGTTGGGCGAGAAGGCCTCGGCTTCCAGATGCGGCTGGTTGCGCGGATAGGTGCCGGCGCGGGAATAGAGCATGCGCAGGAGATTGGAGAGCGTCGTGACGCTGCCGACCGAGGAGCGCGTGGTGGGGGCGCCGCGCTGTTGCTGCAAGGCGACGGCCGGGGGCAGGCCCTCGATCTCGTCGACCTCCGGCACCGACATCTGGTGAAAGAGACGCCGGGCATAAGGCGAGACGGATTCCAGATAGCGCCGCTGCGCCTCGGCATAGAGTGTGCCGAAAGCCAGCGAGGATTTGCCGGAGCCGGAGACGCCGGTGAAGACCACCAGCGAATCCCGGGGGATGCGGAGATCGACATTCTTCAGATTATGCTCCCGCGCGCCCCGCACATGGACGAAGCCGTCATCGCCCGCCGCACGGGGCGGCTGGGTGGTCAAGCTGGTGGTCGGGCGGGAAGACGATTTGCCGGTCTTGCTCATGTGCTGGATCTTCGGGGATGGACTTGCGGGATGGTGCTATGGAATGGATGACGCGGGTCTAGCATGAGGAGCGGCACCGCGCCAGCGGGACCGCCGTGGCGCAATGATGGCGCCGTCCTATGCGGCGCTCCTTCGGCGTCGCATCCGCTGCAGCTCAATGTTGCCAATGCGGGCCGAAGTGACTGTCATGATCGCCGTGGATATGCGGTGGCAATTGCGGCGGCACGCCATCGACCAGCCGGACGCCCTGGTCCAGCCATCTGCGGGTGGAGGCTTCGGCCTGGTCGATGAGGTCCCGGGCATGGCTGAAATCATAGGAGGAGATCGGCTGCGGACAGGGCGGCGGCACGACGCGGATATCGGCTTCGTGCCGGGCATGGCGCACGGCATCGACGAGCTGCTGGGCGATCAGCAGGTTGAGGGCATGCAAGGCGGTGCCGATGGCGGTACGCGGGGGTGCGGTGAGGCCGCAGGAATAGCCGGTCGGCAACACATAGATGGTCGTGGCGCCGAGCGCGAGCGCGGCGGAGACGGGTGTATGATTGGTGACGCCGCCATCGACCAGATAGCGGTCATGCAGATGGACCGGCGGAAAGACACCGGGGATCGCTGCACTGGCCAGCAATGCCGGCACCAGGGGGCCGAGCTGCATGCGGAACTCGCAGCCGGACAGCATGTCGGTGGTGACGATGCAGCAGGGCAGGGCTCCGGCATCGATCGAGCGGTTGGCGAACTGGCTTTCGAGAACCCGCTGCAGGCCGCTGGCCGGCACCATATGGTCGCGCCCCGTCAGCAGGCTCAGCACGCCCATCACCGGTGAGATCTGGAAGATATCCTCGCGCCGCAACCCGCACCAGAGCCGGTCCATTTCGGCAATGCCGGCCGCTGTCGGCGTGCCGGCGAAATAGGCGGCATTGATCGCGCCGGCCGATGAGCCGACCACAAAATCCGGCCGGATGTCGTGGTCGATCAGCGCCTTCAGCATGCCGACCTGGACGGCACCCAAACTGCTACCCCCGGCGAACACGAAAGCCGTGCGCTGCGCGGTGGTGCCTGTGTTGATCCCAGGGGCGGTCGGTGTCGCCATGCCTCAAAGCTTGCAGGAAGCCGGGGGGGACTGGCAAGGCACGGCTGCGACGAGTGTGTGGCCGGCATGTCATTGATATGAGCTGCCCTGGGATATGCATTGCTCGGCGCCGATAAGACAGAAACCCGGGCCATGGGCCTTGGCCTGCCACAGCTTTCGCGCGACACTGAGCTTGGTCAGGCGGAATAGACATAGCCGCATGTGTCGCGAGAGGGTTGAAGGTTCATTGCCGGTAAGTATAAGAACCGGCAGCAAGATTCGTATTGAGATAGCAGACAGGAAGGGTAACGGCGCCGATGGCTGAAACGAAACAGACCGCGACGACGCAAAGTGGGCAGAAACCGGTCACCATCTTCGGGCCGGATTTTCCGTTTCCCTTTGATGACTGGATCAAGCATCCGGCCGGGATCGGCCGCATTCCGGCGGAGCGGCACGGGACCGAGGTCGCGGTCATCGGCGCCGGCATTTCCGGGCTGGTCGTCGCCTATGAGCTGATGAAGCTCGGCCTGAAGCCGGTGGTCTATGAGGCATCGCAGATTGGCGGCCGCCTGCGCTCGCAGCCCTTCGAGGGCGCGCCGGGCATCATCGCCGAACTAGGCGGCATGCGCTTCCCGGTCTCCTCCACCAGCTTCTATCACTATGTCGACCGGCTGGGCCTGGAATCGCGGCCCTTCCCCAATCCGCTGACCCCGGCGGCGGGCAGCACCGTCCTCAACCTGGAGGGCGAGACCTATTACGCCCGCACGCTGGACGACCTGCCGCAGCAGTTCAAGGATGTCGCCGCTGCCTATCACGACGCGCTGGAAGAGCATGCGAATTACGGCGCGCTGCAGCAGGCGATCCGCAATCGCGATGTGAAGGGCATCAAGGAAATCTGGAACCCGCTGGTGCGCGGTTGGGACGAGCGCACCTTCTACGATTTCGTCACCACATCCTCGGCCTTCACCAAGCTCTCCTTCCATCATCGCGAAATCTTCGGCCAGGTCGGGTTCGGGACCGGCGGCTGGGATTCCGACTTCCCCAACTCGATGCTGGAAATCCTGCGGGTCAATGTCACCGAATGCGACGACAACCAGCGCCTGATCGTCGGTGGCGTCGAGCAGGTGCCGCAGGGCCTGTGGCGCCGCGCACCCGAACGCATCGTGCATTGGCCGCGCGGCACGACACTCTCTTCGTTGCATGGCGGGGCGCCGCTGCCGGGGGCAACGCGGATCAAGCGCCGCGCGGACCAGCATTTCGACGTGACCGATCGCTGGGGCCGTACCAAGAGCTACGACGCCGTGGTCGCGACCTGCCAGAGCTGGTTGCTGACCACCAGCATCGATACCGATGAAAGCATCTTCTCGCAGAAGATCTGGATGGCGCTGGACCGCACGCGCTACATGCAGTCCTCGAAGACCTTCGTCATGGTCGACCGGCCGTTCTGGAAGGATGTCGATCCGGAGACCGGCCGCGACGTCATGAGCATGACGCTGACCGACCGGCTGACGCGCGGCACCTATCTGTTCGATAACGGGCCGGGCCAGCCGGGCGTCATCTGCCTCTCCTATAGCTGGATGAGCGATGCCCTGAAGATGCTGCCGCTCCCCGTGGAGCGCCGCGTCGAACTGGCGCTCTCGGCCTTGCACAAGATCTATCCCAAGGTTGATATCGCCAAGCATATCATCGGCGACCCGATCACGGTTTCCTGGGAGGCGGATCCGCATTTCCTCGGCGCCTTCAAGGGCGCGCTGCCGGGGCATTACCGCTATAACCACCGCATGTACGGGCATTTCATGCAGGAGAAGATGTCGCCGGCCGAACGCGGCATCTTCATCGCCGGCGACGATGTCTCCTGGATCCCGGCCTGGGTCGAGGGCGCGGTGCAGACGGCGCTGAATGCCGTCTGGGGCGTCATGCATCATTTCGGCGGCGAGACCTTCAAGGACAATCCGGGCCCCGGCGACCGCTATGACGAGATCGGGCCGATTTCGCTGCCCGATTGATCTGACGGGATTGATCCTGCCGGATCGTTCTTACTGGATCGTCCCTGCCGGATGATCGTTGATCAGAACTCGACCGGAGCAGCATGGCTGCTCCGGTCGCTGTCGTTTCCGCTGTCCTGCGCCGGTGCATCCTTGCGCAAGGTGAAGGCGGCGATGATGACGCTGCTGAAAGCGAGCAGGGCCGCTGCCGTCATCGCCCAGCGATAGCCGCTGACGAAGGCTTCCTTGATCGCCAGGGCAACGGCGCTCCGCATCTCGCCGGTCAACGTTTCCGGTAGATGCGCGGCGGCAAGCTTCGGCCGCTCCAGGGTCAGGGCCTGCAGGATATCCGGCGCGAGAGTGAGCTTCGCCAGCGAGAGGTCGAGGGCGATGCCGAAGCGATAGGCAAGGATCAGGCCGAAGACCGCCACCGCCATCAGGCCGCCGGTGCGCGCGGCCATGTTGTTGATGGCGGAGGCGATGCCGACGCGGTCCGGCCCGGCGGCCTTCATGGCGGCAACGGTGACGGGGGCGATGCAAATCCCCATGCCGAGGCCGATGGTGACCAGGGCCGGCATGAAGCCGGCGAGATAGCTTGCCTCGGCGCCGGGCAGGGTCAGGGCCAGGAAGCCGATCCCCGCGAGCGTGGCGCCGGCCATCAGCGGCAGGCGCGGCCCCAGCCGGTCGGACCATTTGCCCGCGAAGCGCGACAACAGCGAGACGATCAGCACGAAGGGCAGCAAGGCAGTGCCGGCCTGCAGCGGATTGAAGGCCTGGATCTGCATCAGCCGGAAGGGCACGAAGAAGAGGGCGCCGGAGAGCGCCGACCAGAGGCAGAAGGTGAAGGCCTGGACCCCGGCGAAGCTCGCCTTGCGGAAGAGATGCAGCGGCACCATCGGCATCATGACACGGCTTTCCGCCACCAGGAAAGCGAGCAGGGAGGCGATGCCGACGGCGAGGCTGACGACCACGCTGAGATGAGCGAAGCCGCTCTGGCCGGCCTGGATCAGGCCATAGGTCAGGCTGCCCAGCGCCAGGGTGCCGAGGATCATGCCGGGCCAGTCGAGGCGCAGCGGACGGCTGGAACGGCTTTCCGGCACGCGGGTGAAAAGAATGAAAAGCGACACCGCGGCCAGCGGCAGGTTGATCAGGAAGACCCAGCGCCAGGAAGCGACCTCGATCAGCCAGCCACCGAAAGCCGGGGCGATCGCGACGGCGATGCCGGTCGAGGCCGACCACATGCCGATCGCCTGGCCCTGGCGGTCGGCGGGGTAGGTGGCGGAGAGGATGGCGAGGCTGCCCGGCATCATCAGGGCGGCACCGATGCCCTGGGCGGCGCGGGCGAGGATCAGCATGACCGGTTCGGGCGCCAGGCCGCAGGCTGCCGACGACAAAGCGAAGAGACAGATGCCGAGACCGAAGACGCGCCGCCGACCATAGAGATCGCCGATCGCCCCGCCGGTCAGGATCAGGGCCGAGAGCAGCAGGGTATAGGCTTCCACCACCCATTGCGCCTCGGCGAAGGAGGCGCCGAGATCGACCTGCAGGATGGGCAGCGCGACATTGACGATGGTCATGTCGACGAAGGCCATGCTGGAGGCGATGATGGTGGCGGCCAGGACCCATCTTTCCTTGCGCCGGGCAAGCTTCTGCGCCGCGATCTCGCTCGTCATCTGTTCGGTCGTCGTCATGTGGCCGGCTGACATGAAAAGGTCATATGGACGCGGATTCGACACGCGAAAGCGCGGCCGGATCGTGCGTGAAGCGGCCAGCCGGCGCAACCCTCATCTGCCGCAACCCTCTTTCCCTTTTGGTGCCGGGCCGCGGCATTAATCGAATAGTAGGGGCTTCGGGGTGATGATGGCGGACCGGAACCTGGACGCGGATGCCTGCCCGGATGAAAGCCTCGATCTCTGCCTTGAAGACCGGCTTGGTTCATGTCGTCCTGTTGGTCGGCTGCGTGCTGCTGGCCGGCTGTGCGGCGCGGCCGGTACCGGCGGCCGGCAATGCCCTGGCCGTGCCCGTTGCCGGCACCGATTGGCGGCAAGCGGCGATGCCGGTGCTGAGCGGCGCGCAACTGGCCGCGACCACGAGCGGCGGATCGGTGACGGGGAATGTCTCGCTCGAGGGTTCGACCATCCTGCTGAGCGGCACGACGCCCCCGATCCGGCCGGTGCCGGCCGGCAGCAGCGCGGTCAGCGCCTATAGCGTCGCGGCCAATGTGACGGTCAATCGATAGAGCGGCCGCCCATTTTTGGCGCGATCCGGAAGCGGCCCGCATTGTCTGCCGTTTGTCTGCCGTCGACATGGCGAATTACCTCATATCATCATGATTTATAAGGGTATTTGAATACTCCTTTGGGAGCATTGCACCGCCTTGGGGTTCCGCCTATTTTGACCCTCCATCCTGTCAAGCAATCCAGCCTGATATGTTGAGAGTGAGGGTAAAGACGATGTCCAATGCGTTGAAATTCTACATCAATGGTGCCTGGGTCGATCCGGTGACGCCGAAGGTGCTGGACGTGATCAATCCGGCGACCGAAGAGGCCTTCACGCAGATTTCGGTGGGCAGCGCCGCCGATGTGGATCGCGCCGTGGCGGCGGCCAAGGCGGCCTTCCCGAAATTCTCGCAGACCACCAAGGCCGAGCGCCTGAAGCTGCTGAACAAGATCCTGGAAATCTATAACCGCCGCGCCGAAGACGTGGCCAAGGCGGTGTCCGACGAAATGGGTGCGCCGATGGGCTGGGCCCGCGACGCCCAGACCTGGGCCGGCCGTGCCCATATGGAAGCCACCATCAAGGCGCTGGAGGAGTTCGAGTTCGAGGAACAGCGCGGCGGCACCCGCGTCGTCAAGGAAGGCATCGGCGTCGTGGCGCTGATCACGCCGTGGAACTGGCCGCTCAACCAGATCGTCTGCAAGGTGGCCCCGGCCATCGCCGCCGGCTGCACCATGGTGCTGAAGCCGAGCGAGATCGCCCCGGTCAGCGGCCTGGTCTGGACCGAGATCATGCATGAAGCCGGCGTGCCCGCCGGCGTCTACAACATGGTCAATGGCGACGGCCCGTCGGTCGGCCAGGTGATGGCCGGCCACAAGGATGTCGACATGGTGTCCTTCACCGGTTCGACCCGTGCCGGCATCATCGTCGCCAAGACGGCGGCCGATACGGTGAAGCGCGTGGCCCAGGAACTGGGCGGCAAGTCGCCGAACATCATCCTGCCGGATGCCGATTTCGAAACCGCCGTCGCCAAGGGCGTCGAAGGCTGCTTCGGCAATAGCGGCCAGTCCTGCGACGCGCCGACCCGCATGCTGGTGCCGGCCGGTCGCCACGACGAGGCGCTCGGCATCGCCAAGAAGGCGGCCGAAGCCCACAAGGTCGGCGACCCGAAGGCGGACGGCACGGTGCTGGGCCCGGTGGTCAGCGAGCTGCAGTTCAACAAGATCCAGGGCCTGATCGAGAAGGGCATCGCCGAAGGTGCCAAGCTCGTCACCGGCGGCCTCGGTCGTCCGGAAGGTCTCAATCGTGGCTATTACGTGCGCCCGACCGTGTTCGGCAATGTCCGTCCGGACATGAGCATCGCGCGGGAAGAGATCTTCGGCCCGGTGCTGTCGATCATTCCCTATGAGACGGAAGAGCAGGCGATCTCGATCGCCAACGACACGGTCTATGGCCTCGCCGCCTATGTGCAGTCGAAGGACATCAAGCACGCCCGCAAGGTGGCGCGCCAGCTCCGTGCCGGCCAGATCAACCTGAACTATCCGGATTGGGACACCCACGCGCCCTTCGGCGGCTACAAGCAGTCGGGCAACGGCCGCGAATATGCCGATTGGGGCATCCACGACTTCCTGGAGACCAAGGGCATCATCGGCAACGGCGAAGAATAAGCCTGAGCCGCATACGATAAAGAGGCCCGCGATGCCGCCCGGCATCGCGGGTCTTTTTTTGCCCGTTACAGTCTCCGGTCGCGATGGACAGAGATGTTTCTCCACCGGGCCGAAGCGCACATACAGCTCAAGTGCAGAATTTTAAAATACTATTTATACGTGCTTAATGTAAAATCTATGATGATTTCGCGGTGCCTTCAGAGGCTACCTGACGGTTGACGGATGTACCAAAATTAGTACATATTAGGTATGGGTGGAGCGGGAGATGGCCACCAAGAGAAAGACCACTAAAGCCGCTAAACCCGCCGGATTACTGGCGCCCGCTGCGGCTTTACCAGCGAAGCAGGTGCAGGCTGTTTTTTACAAGCTGCCTGCAATTGGCGGAAAGCCCGGTAATGAACCGGTCCGCGATTGGCTGCGAAGCGATGAGTTGACGGATGATGACCGCCGCGTTGTCGGTGCCGACATTCAGAAAGTCGAATGGCGTCATCCGGTCGGAATGCCGCTCGTTAGGCCGATGGGCGGCGGCCTCTATGAGCTCCGTTCAAGTGTGTCCAGCGGCAACGAGATTCGCTTGCTGTTCATGGTACACAAGTCGGAATTGATTCTCCTTCACGGCTTCATCAAGAAGTCGAGAAACACACTGAAAGCCGATCTCGAGCTTGCTCAGGATCGCATGAGAGACTGGCAGAAAAATAACCCCCGAGGGGGTGATTAATGGCCTATGCATGAGAGGTTCGTCATGGCACGCAATCCCCGGACCGGCAGCACGGTCGACTCTCTGTGGGAAGAACTCGGGCTTGCCGAGGATGTCCAGGAATTGGCAATTCGTCAGGTCCTGGCATATGAGTTGGCGAAGGAGATGAAGCGCCGCCACTGGACGAAAACTCAATTGGCTCGCAAGATCGCAACCAGTCGCCCTCAGCTTGATCGGCTGCTGGATCCTCACTCCGAAGGCGGAATCACGCTTGCGACGCTGTCGAAGGCCGCGCGAGCTATCGGCAAGAAAGTCGAGGTCAAGTTGGTCGAGGCTTGAGACACGCTCTGACGATGAAAGGGCCCGGCATCGCGGGTCTTTTTTTGCCTGCTACAGTCTCCGGTCGCGATGGACTGAGATGCTTTCGAAGGATTCATCCAGCATATGGTCCTGGCTGTCCTCTTCGACCTCCTCGGACATGTCGTGGCCGCTGCCGAGCCGGCCCCTGGCGACCCAGAAGCCGATCGCGCCGGAAAGGGCGGCGATGACGAAACCGGCCAGGGTGACGATGTCGCGCAGGGCCAGATCCTGCAGATGATAGGCGCCGGTGACGCTGGTATAGGCTTCGCCCCACCGGGTTTCGGCATATTCGCTGATCTGCTTCACGAGGCTGAGCACCGTCAGCATGGCGAGCAGGCCGCTGATCAGGGCGCCGTGCCAGGCCCAGCGGCGCTCCCGTTGTTGCTCGATCTCCCGTTGCGCCGCACGCTGCAAGGCCGCTTCCCGCTTGGCGGCCTCGCGTGCCTTTTCGGCGAGATGAGCCGCATGCTGGGAAAGGCGTCTCTCGGCCTCGGCGGCATCCTGCGCCGCCTTGCGTGAGAGCTGCTCGATCCCGAGCGCTTGCCGCACCAGATCCGAAAAAGTGTTGTGCATGGTGATGCGGCTGACCTGCGCCGGACGATAGCGCAGGCGGAAGGCGAGGAAGCGGTGGCACAGGCGCTGCAAATCCGCCGCCTGCCGGTCGGTGAAATTGCTGAAATCGACGTCCATCGCCGCCGTCTGGGCGAGATCGAGCAGGGCCAGGTATTCGTGATAGGCGATGATGACGATCGGCAGATAGACGGGGCGATAGGCGGTCTCCACCCAGTTTGACAGGAATTCCGGCGAGCCGGATGCTGGGCTGTCATCCCCGTCGCGGCCGGATCTGTCCTCCGGCAGATCGATCAATGTGGCGGCGCCTTCCAAATTGACCGCATGGGTCACATTGGTGAAGGGATGGTAGAAGAGTTCCTCTGAGCCGCCGAGGCCCCGATCACGCAAGCCCGGATCACGCAGGCCCGGATCATAGGTGTAGTTGTAATGCCGGCTGAGGCGGAAGGCGATGTCCTGCCGGGCTGCCGGCGGGCAATGCTGGCGGGCAACCGCCGTCGCATAGGTGAAGACCCGCCGCTCGCCCATCACCTCGATGCCGGCACCCGCCAGCAGCGGGCGCAGCAGATCGGAAAGGTGAAACGCCTGTATCTCCCTCTCACCATCGCTCACCTCGCCGTCGTCCCAGGATAAGCGCCGGGGCCGCGAGCGTCTTTCATCGGCGAGAAGATGGACGGCCTCGATCAGCAGTTTTTCCGCCGGTGCCGGATTGCCGTGGAGCAGGACCCGCAGCTCGATGACGGCGATGCCGATGCCGGTGCGGAAGGGCAGGAAAGAAATCTGTTCGAGGCGGACCGGCAGACGGATATCGGGATCGAGACCGAGATGCCGGGCGGCGAGCGATCCGAGGCCGAGGAACAATCCGCCGGACCGCCGCCGCGGCGCCTCGCCCGATTGCGGGGAGGGCTCCGGTACGGTCTCTGCCGGCATGTTGCCGGCCGACACGGTTCCGCCGGGTTTGACCTCGGGGGAGACGATTTCGGCCGGCACGATCTCGAGAGGCTCCGGCCGATACTGTCCCTGGATGAGATTACGTGCCTGGGCCGTCAGGCAGAAGAAGCTGCCTTGGGTGGCCGGACGTTGCGAGGCACGCGGCCGTTCCGGGCCGAACCGGCGGGTGATCTCCGGCTGTGCCGACGTGGCATGGCCGGCTGACATGGCATGGCCAATTGGCGCGGTGTGACCGGTTGCGGCAGCGCGATCATCCAGGAGGCCGGATTTGCCGGTCGTGCTGAGGATCGAGCCGATCAACGGATGCAGGTCGGGGGAAAGCGGCAGCGGCATCACCTGCCAGACCGGCTGCCGCGTCAGGTTGCGCGGGTGACCGGGATTGAGCCGGATCGGGTCCAGCCAGTCCGGCCCCGCTTGGGTGATCGCGGGTTCGCTCAGGGTCAGCCCGGTAAGATTGGGGCGGAGATCGCGCCGCGCCGATCGGCATTCATACAGGAACGATATCCGGTGTTCGATGAGCGTGCCTTCGTGATCGGACATCGATTGCCCCTCCGTTAGCCGTCTCCGATGATCGTCGTCGTTATTTGTTAATGGTCACCGCCGGGTCCCAGATTCCGGTGGTCAGGCTCAGGGTGAAGCCCCTGAATTGCCGCAACGCAATTGTACGGCGGCATCTCTTGATTTAAGCTGTCATTCCACCACCGCTAGAACAGCATCGCTGACAGGGGGTGATATCCGAAACCGGCGCCGGTCGGCGGCGCGTTTCGATCCATTTCACATTCAAACTATACCGAGAGCTCGGGACGGAGACAATGAACCGCCCGAATTATATGCAGATTCGTGCCTTGCTCGGCGCGGCGGAGGATGCCGAGCTGACGAAAGTGCTGCGTCTGCTCGACCGGGTCTTCGGCAGCGACCGGCTGCGGCCAAGCGATGCGGCGCTGGCGCATGAACAGGACCTCATCGATGCCGTGAAGGCCAATTTTCCGAGGCCTTTCGCCCGGCGCTTTTCCGATTGGCTGGAAGTCGAAAGCGAGTTCCAGGCGAAACTGAAAAGATGGCGGGAGGGGATCGAGGATCTCGACGAGGAGGAGCAGGACCGCGAGCGGCGCGCGGTTTCCCGCCGCTTCCGCGAGGCTTTTCTCGAATTATGGGCCTGCTGGCTGCAGATCGTCCGCTTCATGCCTTTCATCCTGATCGCCGCCCTGAAACGATGCGACGACGATTTGCTGAAGAAACACGCGGCCAATGAACTGGCCCTGGCGATGTTTCATTACAACACCTTCTATGAAAGCTATGACGACGACCGCAAGAAGGAAGCGGACCAGCTTTTCCTGCTGATCAAGCTGAACCGCCTGTTCCGCAAGCTCTCCCATGCCGGCGTGCTGACCGATCAGTTCATTCTCGCATCCTTGGCCGACAAGACGACGGACGGTTTCGCGGCACTCTTTCCCGAGCGCTTCGACAATTGCATGCAATTGATCCTGCAATTGCGCAACCGGGTCATCCATGACCGGGTCGAGGAGCACCCGCCGCAGGTGATCGAGGCCCTGGATGCGCTGGTCCATTGGTGCTTCCTCGATATCCTTTTCGTGCTGGCGCCGATCGCCCGGGCCTTCAGCCTGGTCTATGTGGCGCGGCTCGATGTCGGCATGGAGGATGCCGCCGGTGTGGAAGCGCTGGATTTTTCCGGCAGCAAGGGACCCTATGAGGTCCGCTATCAGATTGCCAAGACGGCCCAGCCGGACGATTACGCCTTTGTCGATCTGCAGCTTTACCTGATCGCCCGCAGCAAGCAATTGGGACCGTCCACCGCTCAGGACATTCTGGAGCCGCACCAGTATCTCGATCTCACACCCTTCCTGATCGCCGGCCAATTGCAGCAGCAGGAGAAAAAACAGGCGCAAGCGAAGCAGGCCGAAGAGGGGGCGAAGCAGGAGGGGCGGCGGTTGCTCTATGCCCTGAAACAGTATCTGGAACCCTCCAGCAAGATCTTCTTCTCCGAACTGGGCGGCACGGAGAAGAAGGATCTCAGCGGCACGGCGGATGACTGGCAGGGGCGGGTGCTGCTGCAGAAGATCGGCGATTTCAAACTGCGCATGAGCCAGTTGACGGCGCAGATCCCGGTCAAGGAAGGGGTGCGCATCAATGCCGATGGCCTGAAGAAACTGCTCTGGCTGGTCTCGGCCGACCATCTCGCCAATCTGATGAACGTCCATCTCTACGATGCCGACGGGGCGCGGATATCCGGTGTGCCGGATTCGGGATTGACGGGCGCCTATGACGAGGAACTTTTCATCGAACCGCCGGAAGGGGTCCGGATCGATACCTTCCTCGCCTCGCCGCAAAGGGCCCTGGTGCTGGTCGGCAATTCGGGTTTCGGCAAGTCCAACCTGCTGATCGATCATTTCCTCAGGGAATTGCGGCAGCACCGCCTGGCCGTCTTTCTCAGCGCCCGGCAGTTCAACCAGGCGAATTTCCGCGACGTGCTGGTGGAACAGATCGTCGGCCGGGTGCCGGTGCGCTGGTCGGCGCTCGGCGATCTCCATGCCTTCCTCGAGGAGAATGCCGAACGGCTGACCGTCTTCGTCGATGCGATCAACGAATATAGCGGCCCCGGCGGCTCGCTGGCATTGCTCGCCGATCTCATCACGACGGTCAAGCTGGAGCCGGCGCTGCAACGCTGCAAGATCGTCGTGACCTGCCGCAGCGAAAGCTGGCTGCGCTACATCGCCAGCGGCCGGGCCGGCGCGCGGCTCGATCCGGCGATCTTCGCGACCGAGGATGGCGATGCGCCGCGCGTGCGCGGCTTCGTCGACCGGGAGCTGCGCCGCAAGCTCTATGCCGCCTATCAGCGGCGCTACCGTTTCCTGCCGGAGGATTATGCGGCGCTGTCGGAACCGGTCCAGGCGCTGATCGCCCAGCCGCTCATGCTGGCCTTGATCGCGGAAAGCTATGCCAGCCCGGCGAGCGGTCCAACTGGCGAGACGCGACCAGGCATCATCCCGAGCGACCTCAATTACTTCGGGCTGTTCCGCAAGCTGACCGATCGCAAGCTGGCCGATGCGCAGATGCTGGTGCCGGTCTCGGCCTTTGTCGAGCGGGAGCGCCTGCCGGGGGAAATCGACGCGCTCTGCGATCATCTGGCGAAATCCATGTATGACCGACTGACCAGCGACGATCCGCGCCTTGCCGCATTGGCGAACCGCGAGGCCCTGCCGCTGGACGATATCGACAAGCGATACGATCTGCAGGCCTATGTGCGGGGTGGCGGCGAGATCAGCGTGCTGGAGGCCGTGCTGCAGGTTGGGCTGATGGAGCGGGTGCGTATTCCGCTGCGCGACCTGAATGGCCGCGAGGTGCCGAGCTCGGCCCTGACCTTCTTCCATGACCAATATACCCAGTATTGGCTGGCCGTGGCCTATCAGCGCCACATCCTCGGCGCGCTCGATCCGGCGATGCTTGCAGATAGTGCCGGGCTAGAGACGATGACCGCGACCTTGGCGACGATCGTCCGGCGCGGCATCGATGCGCCGGTCCTGACCGGGGCGCTGGATCACTGGCTGCAGATGAATCTGGAGAACTATCACGGCCGCCGCCTGCAGCCCGTCCTGCCGCTGCTCGACCGCTTGGCCGCGCATGACACGGCCATCATGCGCTATTACGCCATGTTGCTGCCGACCAATCTCATCCTGCGGCGCTATCTCTCGGCCGACGAGGTCTATGGCCCGGCCTTCCAGTCGGGCGGCGCCAGATTGCGCTACGAACTGGCCGGTGCCTTCGTCGCCTATTGGCCGGGCCTGCCGCCGGCGGCACTGGCTTCCTTCGTCAATGCCTGCGATCCGGATCGGGACCCGAAGCCGGTCGAGCGGCTGGCCGATATCTTCACTTTGCATCTCCTGCACGATCCGGCCGGCGTGACCGCTTATCTCGATGCCGCCATCGAGCCCCTCAAACTGGATGCGCTGCGGCAGCAGGCCCAGGCGCTGCGCCAGTTCAAGTTTTCCCTGCAGGTATCGATCTTCGCCATCATGTCCGGCTTCGACCAACCGGGCCTGCTCGACGCCGTGCGCAAATTCTTCCGCTCGAAATACCGCCTGGTGCTCGACATGATGGTGGCGGGCGAGGGGGATTTCATCCTGTTCGCCAAGGCGAAGAAGGCGCTGTGGAATTTCCTCTTCTCGCATTTCAACATCTTCGGCGCCGAGCAATGGGAGAAGTTCATCGCCTCGATGCCGGGCAGCGGCAATGACCGCTTCTTCAGCGATCTCGACGGCGTGGTGCAGCGTGATGTGCTGGCCGAATTCCTCCCCTATGCGGTCGACCTGCATAACGGCGATTTCGCCCGCCTCTCGTTGGCGGAAGGAACGCCGTTCCGGGAGCTGATGCTGCGCATGCTGGATTTCCGGCCCACCAGCATCATCGGCTATAACGCCGTTCTGTGCCTGCCGAGTGTGCTCATGCGCAACGACTGGGCGGCGGTCGAAAGCTTCATCCTGCAGTTGATCGAGCGCCGCACGCCCTCGGCTCTGTTCTTCGGCAACCTGATCCTGGTCAATCTCTCCTATAGCGACCGAAAATTCGTACTGCCGGCGCTGACGCTCATGCGCGACCGCATCGTGCCCCTGCTGCTGCGCGAGCGGCTGGAAATGGACTGGTCGATCATCTTCTGCATCGCCACCCTGGATGTCGCGGGATTGTGGGAGGTGCTGACGGCCATCCTGCACACTTTGTTCGACGATCTGGAGAAGCGCGGCGAGGCGGCGGCCTCCGATCGGCCGTCCATCGATCAGTTCGGCACGGCCTTCTTCAAGATCGCCTATTGCCATGACATCGCGCTCAGCCAGCGCGTGGCGGCCCTCCTGCTGGAGGATGCGCCGCGCTTCCTGGGGCCGGTCTGGCGTTCCACGACTTTGACTTTCTTCGCCGCGATGCTGGCGCGCCAGCCGGCCAATCTGCAGGCGGTCCTGGCGGACCGGCCCGATGCCGAACATATCCTGCGCGAGACGCGGGCTTACCAAACCGGGGAAATCGTCGAGCAGAGCCGGCTCTTCCCCTTCCAGGTCGATGTCAACCGCTTCGTCGCCTGGCTCTATGTCGCGGAGCCGCGCCTACGCCATGTCATCGTCAAATGTTTCATCGGTAGCCTGGCCTGCGGATCGGGCGTCGCGGATTTCGTCGGCGGCGTCAGGGAAACCGTGATCACCGTCATCCGGGTCTTCCTTGGCAAGTCGCCGGAGGATGTGCCGGCCGGCCGCCTGAGTGTTGCCGAGATCGCCGCCTGGGTTGCCACCGAAGCCCGCAAGCGTGGGAAGGGGTGAGGGCGGTGCGCTTCATTGAGTATATGGTCGGCTTATACTTGATGCACCCACCGCGGAGCCACGAGGAGAGGGATGTTGCCGACCTTGTGCAGCATCAATGCCTTCTCATTTGTTGTTGCTAAGATCGATCCGGCAATCCATGGCGGAGGTCATGCTTGATGCTGGCATGGACCCCCGGGTCAAGCCCGGGGGGGGACAAGTGAGTGGGCGCAAGGATTGTGCAATGCCCGCTGCGGCGCCCCTCCTTGTGCAGCATCTACGACTTCTCGTTTGTCATTGCCGGGCTTGACCCGGCAATCCATGGTGGAGGTCGCGCTTGATGCTGGTGTGGACCCTCGGGCCAAGTCCGGGGCGACAAGTGAGTAGGTGCGAGGACTGTGCAAAGCCCGCTGCAGCTCCCCTCCTTGTGCAGCGTCAATGACCTCTCATTTGTCATTGCCGGGCTTGACCCGGCAATCCATGGCGGAGGCCGCGCTTGATGCTTGTGTGGACCCTTGGGTCAAGCCCGGGGCGACAAGTGAGTAGGTGCGAGTATTGCGTAAAGCCCGCAACAGCATGCCTTCACGACTGTGGTCGTGCGGTTGAACACAAGATGTCGCGGGTGGCTGCGTCACGCCGCTTCCGGTGCCGGCAGTGCCGCCACGGGGTGCGGCAGGCGGATGCGGGTGACGAACCAGGCCGCGGCGGCGAACCACAGGGCGGCGATGGCGAAGGCGACAGTATAGGCGAAGCGGGCGGAGATCAGGAGCGTCAGGCCGCTGATCAGCCAGCCGGTCAGGCCGGGTCCCAGGATCTGCGGCAGGATCATCGAGACATGCCAGATGCCCATGTCCTTGCCGGCCTCGTCGCTGCTCGGCAGGACGGCGAGGGCCAAGGCCCAATCGACCGATTGATAGGCGCCATAGCCGGCGCTGAACACGATGACGACAGGTGCTACCAGGACGAGGCTGGGATGGAAGGCGATCAGCACATAGCAGAGCGCCGATCCGGCCATGATCCAGCTCGTCAGGCCGACGATGCGGACGATGCCGTGGCGGTCGGCCAGCTTCACGCCGATCAAGCTGGCGGGAACTGAGACGAGGGCACCGGCGCCGAGCAGCACCGGCAACACCGTCAGCGGCCGGGCGATACCGAGCACCGTGCCGACATAGAAGAGCAGGAAGGTGAAGATCGACCAGACCCCCATATTGGCGAAAAGCCGCGTGACGATGACCCAGTAGAAATTCGCGTGACGCCGGGGATCGATATAGAAGGAGCGCAGATAGGCGCGGAGATCCCGCTTATCCGTATGTCCGGCGGCCGGCGGCTCGCGCACGCCGATCAGGGTTCCTGCAAGGCAGAGCAGATTGAGGACGATCATCAGCGCCAGGAAGAGGCGGGGATCGCTTGATTGCCCATTCGATTGCCCCGTCGATTGCTCAGCGGTCTTGTAGCAGACGGTGATCAGGATATTGCCGAGCACCGTGCCGGCGATCGACATCACATTCATCCAGCCGCTGGCCATGCCCTGATCGGGCTTCGGCACGACATCGGCGATCAGCCCGGCATAGGGACCGGCACCGAGATTCCACCAGAACTGCAGGTTCATGATGGCGAGGACATAAAGCGGGATGGAGCTGCCCTGATGGAACGGCATCAGCAAGGCGAGGGCGACGCAACTGCCGAGGGTGCCGAGGATCAGGAACGGTCGGCGCCGGCCGCGTTTCGCCCTCAGCCGGTCGGAGAGCGAGCCCGCGATCGGCGTGATCAGCAGGGAGACCAGCGCGCCGGCGGCGGTGACGGTGCCGCTGATCCCTTCCTTGGTGGTGGAACCGGGACCGAGGATGGTGGCAACCTGATCCGGCGCCAGGATCGGCACGACGGTCATCCATTGGGCAAAGAAGGCGAGCCAGAGCAGGGCCAGGTAAAGCTGGCTCTTCAGCGGGAAGCGCTGGGCGTCGGGGTGAGGCATCGTCGAAGCCCCCGGTCTCACATGACCCTGTGACCATTGACGCATTCCGTGCAGGGGCTGTCAATGCGGGCTCTGCGCGATATTTGCGTCCACTCATTTGTCACCCCCGGGCTTGACCCAGTCGGCGCAGGCCGACATTCGTCGGCGGGGTCCATGGTGAAAGTAGCGCACTGCATCTCCCATGGATTGCCGGGTCAAGTCCGGCAATGACAAACGAGAGAGCATCTACGCCGTGCGAAGGCGGAAAAACTACTCCCTCGCCCGGTCTATGCCGAGAGGCGCGGGGAGATGGTTGGGGTGAGACGTGACACCAGTCTCGATGTGAATCTTCCCAGCGTAACCCGGACAGCACGACAGAAGTCATAGCGCGATATCAGCCCCGCGCTTCCGGCACCAATGTGTCGCGAAAGGCGATGCATTCGTCGAAGAAATGCCGGGTGAAGGCTTCACCCATGGGGGTTGCCGCCCGGCTATAGGGGCGGCAGATGCCGATGACGAAGGGGATCTGCACAGAGAGGCGGCGGATCTGCACGCCGCGTCCGCGATAGGCCTGGGCGCTGATCGGATTGACGGTGGCGACGCCGATCCCGGCCTGCACCAGGGCGCAGACCGTTTCCGCCGTGATGGTCTCGATCTTCACGCTGGTCCAGAGTTCGGCCTCGTCGAAGACGCGGTCGAAGCGGCGGCGGTACCAGTCGTCCCAGGGAAAGCTGACCAAATATTCGTTCTGCAGATCGCGCGGTGCGATCACATCCTTGGCGCAAAGCGGATGGCCGTCGGGCAGGATGCAGACCTCGTTACCCATGGGAAAGGTCTGGACCTCCGCGCCTTCGATGGCGACACCGGCCTCGACGATGCCCATCTCGTAGCGCGAGGCCAGCAATTCGCGGATCAGGATGGTCTGGTCCATGTCGTGGAAGGAGAGGCGCGCCTCGGGATGTTCCGCCAGCAGGCGCTTGCAGGCCCGGGGCATCAGGGTCTGGGCGACGAGCGGCAGGCAGCCGATCTCGACCGGGGCGGAGGTATTGTCGCGGATATCCTGGGCGACCCGCACCAATTGCTGCAGGCCGTTGAAGGAACGCTGCACCTCGGCATGCAGGCGGAAGGCCTGCTCGGTGGCATAGAGCCGTTTCGCCCGGCGCTCGAAGAGCGTGAAGCCCAGCAGGCGCTCCAGGGTCTTCAACTCCCGGCTGATGGTCGGTTGCGAGGTGCGCAGGATGGCCGCCGCCTGGGTCACGCTGCCGCTCGACATGACGGCATGGAAGATTTCGACATGGCGCAGGGAAACGTCCATCGGGGAGCCCGGTTGATGCCGTCCCGCCGGCGGTCCAAGCGGGTCGTACGGCGCTGTCAGAGGGATCCCTCATTCATATCAAAAATGAATAAGAGATCGGAAAAAGCGATATTTGCACATATAGGCAGCTTTGTCATCATTGCGCCCCACAGGGATCGGCAGGGGCGGACGCGCCCCGATAGATGGCGGATTTTCAAGGAAAAACAACCGCTGGCCAAGTCCCGGACCGGGGAGAGATGACGTGGCCTTGACCGACTTGCACCGCAATATTCCTATCGACCGGGTCGATGGCGTCGCCTGCATGGAGGGCGTCGAATTGCGCGAGATCGCGGCGCGGATCGGCACCCCCTTCTACTGCTATTCAAGTGCAACGATCCGGGCGACCTATATCCGGCTCGCCGCCGCTTTGGCGCCGCTTGCCCGGGATGCCGCCCCGGTGGACATCTGCTACGCCGTCAAGGCCAACGGCAATCTCTCGGTGCTGCGCGTCCTGGCCGGGCTGGGGGCGGGGGCGGATATCGTTTCGGGCGGCGAATTGGTGCGCGCCTTGTCCGCCGGCATCCCCGCCAGCCGCATCGTCTTTTCCGGTGTCGGCAAGTCGGCGGCGGAAATCCGCGCGGCATTGGATGCGGGCGTGCGGCAGCTCAATGTGGAATCCGCCGCCGAGCTCGCCACCATTTCCTCAGTGGCGCGCGAGATGGGCCGCGTGGCGCCGATCGCCTTCCGGGTCAATCCCGATGTCGATGCGAAGACCCATGCCAAGATCACCACGGGGCAGAAGCACAATAAATTCGGTATCGATATCGACGATATCGAGCCGCTTTACGCCGCCGCGCTGGCGCGGCCGGAACTGGATGTCGTCGGTCTCGCCTTGCATATCGGCTCGCAGATCACCGCGCTGGAACCCTATGCCGAGGCCTATGCCAAGATCGCGCGCCTGACGCGCCGCCTGCGTGAAGCCGGCTGTCCCGTGCAGCGGCTGGATCTCGGCGGCGGGCTCGGCATCAGCTATGACGGCGGCGCGGGATCGGACCCCGAGGATTATGCCAGAATCGTCGCCGAGACGGTCGGCAATCTGGGCTGCCATCTGACCATCGAACCCGGCCGCTATCTGGTGGCGCAGGCCGGCCTCCTGGTCACCAGCGTGCTCTATGTGAAGACGCAGGCGGGAGGCAGCTTCGCCATCGTCGATGCCGCCATGAACGACCTGATGCGCCCCGCGCTCTACGATGCCCATCACGACATCCTGCCGATTGAGACGCGGGGCGGGAATGAGCCAGGCCGGGATGCGCGGGGCAAGAGCGCGCCGCGCAGCTATCACATCGCCGGGCCGGTCTGCGAAAGCACCGATGTCTTCGCCCGCGACCGCCTGCTGCCGGAACTGGCAAGCGGTGATCTGCTGGCCTTCGCCACGGCCGGTGCCTATGGCGCGGTTCTCTCCTCGACCTATAACGCGCGGGCGCTGGTGCCCGAGGTGCTGGTCGATCGCGGCCGCTATGCCGTGGTCCGCGCCAGGGTCCCGGCCGAGGTGATGCTGGACTGGGAACCGCTGGCACCCTGGCTCCGGCCCGGCTGCCACGACGCCGAATCCGCTTGAACGGCGGCGCCTCGATGGCACAAGGCTCGAGGGCACAAGGTCCGATGGCACAAAAGGAGAGGCGCCGGCACGGCCTCGAATATCGATCACGGAACACACGCTACAGAACACAGAGGGAGGAATTCACGATGACGACATCATTTCGCGCGCTGTTGCTGATAGGCGGCGTGCTGCTGGCGACACAGGGAGCGACGCTGGCTTTCGCCGACGATCCGTCGCTGAAGGGAACGGGCGAGGTGGTCATCACCAGTGGCGGCGGCACCTGGGAAGCGGCGCAGAAGAAAGCCTATTTCGAGCCCTTCGAGCAGGAGACCGGCATCAAGGTGGTGCTGATCCCGGAAGACCACGCGAAGCTGCTGGCCTCGACCGAACGCGGCCAGCCGGAAGCCGATATCACCTCGATCAATGCCGGCCAGCTCAGCGGCTTCGAACGGCGCGGCGCGGTCGAGAAGATCGATTACAAGTATTTCAGCAAGGAGACGCTGGACGGCATGCCGGCGCAGCTAAAGAGCGATTACGGTGTCGGCTCGGTGCTTTATTCCGTGGTCATCGCCTATAACACCGACACCTATCCGGCCGGCAAGCCGCGTCCGGAGAACTGGGCGGATTTCTACGACACCAAGAAATTCCCCGGCCCGCGCGGCTTGGCGCGCTGTGAGAAGATGATCGATGGCGGCCTGCTGGAAGGCGCCGCTCTCGCCGCCGGCGCCGACAAGAAGCACCTCTATCCGATCGATCTCGACAAGGCCTTCGCCAAGATCGAGACGCTGAAGCCCCAGGTCAGCCGCTGGTGGCAGGCGGGGGCGGAGGCGCCGCAGAGCCTGGTCGATGGCGAGGTTGTCGTCTCCAGCGCCTATAACGGCCGCGTCTATGCCGCCCGCAACCAGGGGGCGCCGCTCGATCTCAACTGGAACGAATCCCTGATCCAGTACGATTACTGGATCGTCATGAAGAACTCGCCGAACCACGAGAATGCGATGAAGTTCCTGGCCTATTTCGCCCAGGCGAAGCCCCAGGCGGTGTTCGCCAAGGAGATCGCCTATGGCCCGGTCAACAACAAGGCCTATGACATGATCGACAAGGAGCTGGCGGCCTGGCTGCCCGGCTCGCCGCAGAATGTCGATAAGCAGATCTATCAGGACTACGCTTGGTGGAACGCCATCGGCAGCGACGGCAAGAGCAACTGGGACCGGGCGCTGGAAAAGTGCCTGTCCATGCTGTCCCAGTAAAATATCGATAGCGGCCGATCGGGCCTGGATCATCACTGCCAAGATCGTGATCCGGGCCCGATCCCGCGCAACAATCATATAGGGGTAAGAATGAGTAACGCCGGCGGCAACCGCATCAGCGACCGACAGGTGACCTTTGCGTCGCCCGTGCTGCAGGGCTGGACCTGGACCAGCTTCGAGATCGAAGCGCCGGAACCGGGGCCGCGTCTCTGCGTCATGGCCGGCATTCATGTGAACGAGGTTTCGAGCATCGAGGCGGTGTTCCGCCTGCGTGATCTCTTCGGGGAGAGATTGCGGCGCGGGCACGTCTCGCTGATGCCGGTGGTCAATCTGCCGGGGGTGGCGAGCCACGCGCAGTTCATCTGCCCGATCGACGGCAAGAATATCAATTTCAGCTTTCCCGGCAGTCCCGACGGCAGTTTCAGCGAGGCCCTGGCCGATGCCATCCTGACCGACTGGGCGGCGGATGCCGACTGCCTGGTCGACCTCCATGGCGGCGATCTGTGCGAGAAGGTGGCCCGTTTCACCGTGGCGCCGCAGACCGGCGATGCCGATTTCGACGCGCGGATGGTGGCCATGGCCCGGGCCTTCGCGCCGGAAATCCTCGTCAAGCTGCCGGTCGACCAATTGCACGAGCCGGGCCGCAGCGTCTCCGGCCGGGCACGGGCACGGCGTTATGCCGCCTTTGCCGAAGCCGGCGGCAATGGATTGATCGACGAGGTCAGCGTCGGCTTCCATGTCGATGGTGTGCTGCGCCTGGCCGGTCTCCTCGATCTGATCGATGATGTGCCGTCCATGCCGGGACATACGATCATGGAAGCGGATGAATATCACTGGGTCGGCGCCGGGATGGATGGGTGGTGCCGCTATCTGGTGGCGCCCGGTGAGGTGGTGACGCAGGGCCAGTTGCTGGCGGAGATTTGCGATGGCGCCGGCCGGGTCGCGCGCCGGATATTGGCGCCGGCCGGTGGCCGTGTCTTATGGCGATGCACGCATCCCTTCATTTCAGCCACGACGCAATTGATGGGCATCGGTGCCGCATCAGCGGCGCGAGATGCGGCTTGACCATGCCGCGGCTGGTCTTTACCTCAGCCATGCGGGAGCGGCCGCGGGCATCATGCATGCCGGATGGCCGGAGCGCGCGGAGCCGCTGACGGATGAAGGGGAGAGCGGCCCATGGCTGACGTAACGGGCGTGGAGGCAGGGGTGGTTCCGGAAGAGAGGGGCCGCGAGCAGATCGCGGAACGGAAGCGGGGAACGCCCGGGCAGCGCAATGCCGCGCCGTCGCGGCAGGCAAGCGGTGGGCCGAGGCGTTGGCGTCAACCTTGGGCGCTGTGGCTGCTGCTGCCGGGTTTCCTGTTCCTGGCGGGCTTCTTCTTCTATCCCCTGGTCAAGACCATCTACGGCAGTGTCGGCGGCACGGCCTTCAACACCCAGTTCTATGTCGAGAGCCTGACCAACAAGCTCTATACCGGCTCGGTCATCCGCACCTTCGTCATCGGCTTCAATGTGACGGCCTTATGCCTGGGGCTGGGCTATCCGGTCGCCTATTACATGACGACCTTGAGCAAGCGCGCGGTCGCCTTGCTCAGCATCTGCATCCTGGTGCCGCTTTTCACCGCCTTCCTGATCCGCACCTATGCCTGGATGGTGATCCTGGGACGCAACGGTGTCCTCAACAAGTTCCTGGTGGCGACCGGCCTGATCGATGCGCCGCTGAAGGTGCTGGGCACCAGCGCCGCCGTCTATGTCGGCATGGTGCATGTGTTGCTGCCGATCGCCATCTTCACCCTCTATGCCAGCCTGGTGCAGGTGGACCGGTCGCTG
Organism: uncultured Rhodospirillaceae bacterium; assembly: GCA_964406155.1. Lineage (GTDB taxonomy): Bacteria > Pseudomonadota > Alphaproteobacteria > Dongiales > Dongiaceae > Dongia_B. The sequence goes on from CAYOQR010000052.1 coordinate 29,171, forward strand.
ATGAAGGCGGCGGAAGTGCTGGGAGCGACGCCGGTGCGTGCCTTCATCCGGGTCTATTTCCCGATGTCGGTGCCGGCGACGATCTCCGCCGCCGTGCTGGTCTTCATCATGGCGATCGGCTTCTATATCACGCCGGTCCTGCTGGGCGGGCCCAGCGACACCATGATCTCGCAATTGATCGTCACCCAGATCACCGCGCTGCTGAACATGGAGTTCGGCTATGCTCTGTCGGTGATCCTGCTGGCGGTGACGCTGCTGATCCTGTTCGTCACCGGCAAGATCATTCCCCTGGAACAGCTCTGGGCGCTGCAGGGCGAGAGCGGCGGCGCGCGCAAGCGCCGCTTCGCGCTGGGTGCCGCCTTGCGCGGCCCGGTGTTGCGGCTGCTCAGTGCGTTGGAACATGGCTGGCATCGCCTGCTCGGCCGGCCGCATTGGCTGATCCCGGCGGTGGTTCGCTGCCATGTGGCGCTGATCGTCCTCTTCCTGACGGCGCCGCTCGTCATCGTCTATGTGCTGTCCTTCTCGTCCTCGCCCTTCCTGGTCTTCCCGCCGCCGGGCTTTTCGCTGCGATGGTATGAGCGGTTCTTCACCGATCCCGACTGGCGCGCGGCGATCCTGATGAGCCTGCGGCTGGCGGTCTGCGTCGCCTGCCTCTCCACCATTCTCGGCACGGCGGCGGCTTTCGGCCTGGTACGCGGCAATTTCGCCGGCAAGCGGGCACTGTTCCTGTTCATCCTCTCGCCGCTGCTGGTGCCGATCATCGTGCTCTCGATCGGCCTCTATGGCGTGATGTCGGACGTCTCGCTGCTCGGTACCTTCCCGGGACTCCTGATGGGGCATCTGGTGCTGGCCATGCCCTATGCCGTGATCGTGCTGATCGCCGCCATTCGCGGTCTCGACCGCAACCTGGAATATGCCGCCGGCACCTTGGGCGCGCGGCCGGCCACCACTTTCCGCAAGGTGGTGATGCCGATCCTGTTCCCGGCGCTCGGTGCCGCCTGGGTCATGTCCTTCCTGGTGTCGTTCGACGAATTGCTGATCAGCATCTTCCTGCTGGGGCGCCAAACGCCGACCCTGCCGATCAAGATGTGGAACGACATCCGCATGCAGATCGATCCGACGATCAGCGCCGCCTCCAGCGTCATCATCACCGTGGTCATCATCACCATCACGGTGCTGCAATATCGCGCCCTGCGGCCGCATCCGACCTATGACACCCTGAAGCAGAAGGGGGCATCCGATGACCACGTCGCTTGAGTTCCGCAATCTGACGCGCAGCTACGGCCGGTCCGTCCAGGCGCTGCAGGATTTCAATCTGCGGGTGAAGCCGGGCGAATTCGTGACGCTGCTGGGTCCCTCCGGTTCCGGCAAGTCGACGATCCTGCGGCTGCTGGCCGGCTTCGACCAGCCGACCTCGGGCGACATCCTGGTGGACGGGCAATCGGTGCTGGGCCAGCCCTCATACGAGCGCAATATCGGCATGGTGTTCCAGAACTATGCGCTCTTCCCGCATATGACGGTGTTCGAGAACATCGCCTTTCCGTTGCGGGTGCGGGATCTGCGGGACGACGCGATCATCGCCAAGGTCAATCGGGTGATGGAGATCACGCGCCTGAAGCAATTCGAGGCGCGCTTCCCCCGTGAGCTCTCCGGCGGCCAGCAGCAGCGCGTGGCCCTGGCCCGCGCCATCGTCTTCGACCCAAAGGTCCTGTTGATGGACGAGCCTCTGGGGGCGCTCGACCGCAACCTCCGCGAACAGTTGAAATTCGAGATCAAGCGCATCCATGCCGAGTTGAAGATGACGGTGCTGTTCGTCACCCATGACCAGGACGAGGCGCTGGTGATGTCGGACCGCATCATCGTCATGCGCGACGGCAAGCTGGAACAGGATGCGACGCCGGCGGAAATCTATGCCCGGCCGCGCAACCGCTTTGTCGCCGCCTTCATCGGTGAGAGCAACATCCTGCCATGCCGGTCGAAGCAGGGTGGGCTGTGGTGCAACGATCTGCCCGTGCCGGGATCGTATGGCGTGACGGCGGAGGATGTCTGGCTGCTGGTGCGGCCGGAAACGATCTCCATCGATCCGGTGAAGAGCGCCGAGGACAGCATCCCGGCCCAGGTGGTCGATACCATCTTCCTTGGCGAGACCACGCGCTATGTGGTGCGGGCGCTGGGCGAGGAACTGGTGGTCAAGCACCAGAATCGCGGTGGCCAGGTGCTGGCGCCGCAGAGCGAAGTCTTCATCCACTGGGATCCGTCGCTGGTGGTGCCGCTGGCTTCGTAAACGGGACGTTGCGGGGGGCTGTCTGCCCTGACGGCATCTGTCTCGGCCGTTTGAAAGAGTGCGCATCGGTGCTACAGATGGCGCCTGTCTGATCGTTCGCCGAATATCGGAGCAGGACCCATGTCGCCGACCATCCGTTTTGTCACGCGTGCCGATTACGTCCAGTGGCTGCCGCTCTGGGAGGGATATAACCGTTTCTATGGCCGCTTCGATGCGACGGCCCTGCCCGAGGAGGTCACCCGAACGACCTGGACTCGGTTCTTCGATGCCTATGAGCCTATGCATGCGATGGTGGCGGAGGCTGACGGCAAGTTGCTCGGCCTCGTCCACTACCTGCTTCACCGCAGCACCACGACGATCGAGCCCTCCTGTTATCTGCAGGACCTCTTCACCAACGAGGTAGCGCGGGGCAAGGGGATCGGTCGGGCCCTGATCGACGCGGTCTATGACGAGGCAAGGCGCCTCGGCCTCAGCCGCGTCTACTGGCAGACCCATGAGACCAACGAGACGGCGATGAAGCTCTACGATCAGGTTGCCACTAAATCGGGCTTCCTGGTTTACCGCAAGCAGTTCTGATCCGCACGCTTGGCATGTTCGGCCCACTTCAGCATTCGCTGGATAATGTCGAATCTGTTGCCGGCATGGACCCCCGGGTTAAGCCCGGGGGTGACAAATGAATTTGTGATGCATTGTACGAGCATCGCACGTGGGTGCAGACGACGGTGGCCTCCACTCGTTTGTCATTGCCGGGCTTGACCCGGCAATCCATGGTGACGACTGCACTCTTACCTCTACTGTAAGGCTCGATGCCATATGGCCGTGTGTGAAACAGGGTCTTTGCCGCATGCCACCCGATACCTGCGAGCAGCTTGACGGCGGCGGCTATGCCGGCCGAGAGTAGCGGTATCGACCGGCCGTTCGGCAGGTCCCGACAATCTGCCACGATGAACCTTGCGCTCCTCGGCTGGGATCGTCGTTGCGCCCTCAGGCAAGGACATCACCGATGATCGATCTCTATTACTGGACGACGCCGAACGGCCATAAGATCACCATCTTCCTGGAGGAGGCGGGGCTGCCGTATCGCCTGATCCCGGTGAATATCAGCACCGGCGACCAGTTCAAGCCGGACTTCCTGAAGATCGCGCCGAACAACCGCATCCCGGCCATTGTCGATCACGATCCGGCGGAGCCGGGCGCGCCGATCGGCATTTTCGAATCCGGCGCGATCCTGCTCTATCTTGCCGACAAGGCAGGCAAGTTCCTGCCGAAGGATCTGCGCGGCCGCAACGATGCGCTGCAATGGCTGTTCTGGCAGATGGGCGGCCTGGGGCCGATGGCGGGGCAGAACCATCACTTCTCGGTCTATGCGCCGGAGAAAATCCCCTATGCGATCACCCGCTATGTCAACGAGACCAACCGCCTCTACGGCGTGTTGAACAAGCGGCTGGCGGATCGTCTCTTCATCGCCGGGGATTATTCCGTCGCCGATATGGCGGCCTATCCCTGGGTCGTGCCCTATGAGCGGCAGGGGCAGAAGCTGGAGGATTTCCCGCATCTCAAGCGCTGGTTCGAGGCGATCAAGGCCCGGCCCGCCGTGCAGCGCGCCTATGACCGAGCGAAAGAGATCAACGAGACGCCGTCGGTCAGCAGCGAGGAATCGCGCCGCATCCTGTTCGGCCAGACAGCGGCCAATGTGAACACCTGACAGCAATAGGGGAGGGCCCCGTGAGCAATACACAGGCGGGCAATACCCAGGCGAGCGATACGCAGCGTTTGCTTTACGACCTGGCCGGCGCCGATCCGGCGCGCCGGTTCAGCCCTTATTGCTGGCGTATCCGCCTGGCGCTGGCCCATAAGGGGCTGCCGGTCGAAACGGTGCCCTGGCAGTTCATCGACAAACAGGCGATCGCCGCTTCCGGCCAGGGCCGCGTGCCGGTCCTGGTGGAGGGCGACCGGTGGATCGCGGAATCCTGGGACATCGCCTGTTATCTGGAAGACACCTATCCCGATCAGCCGTCCTTGTTCGGTGGCGCGGCCGGGGGTGGGGCAGGCGGGCGGGCGCTCAACCATTACTTCTCAGTGTTGGGCGATGTCCTGGTCAATGCGATCTTCCGCTTCGTCGCCCGCGATATCTTCGATCTGCTGGATGCGCCGAACCGCACCTATTTCCGCGAGACCCGCGAGCAGCGCTTGGGCATGACGCTGGAAGCCTATGTGGCGGACCGCGATGCCCAATTGCCGGCGTTCCGGGACAGCTTAGCGCCGCTGCGCATCACCTTGAAGCAGCAGCTTTTCCTCGGCGGCGACCAGCCGCTTTATGCCGATTATGCCGTCTTCGGCGCCTTCCAATGGGCGCGTTGCGTCAGCCCCTTCGTCCTGCTGGCGGCGGACGACCCGGTGCGCCAGTGGCGCGGCCGGCTGCTCGATGCCCATGACGGCCTGGGGCGGCGGGTGCCGGCTTTCGACAGCTAAGGGCAGAGGGCCCGCCAGGTACCGTCATGGTGGCGCCATCCTGGCGTCATCACTGCCGAGAAGGAGGGACGACCATGACCGAGCGCAACGCCCAGCGAGACGGTTTGCCTGTCGGGCAGGGTGCGGTCCGCCATCCCGCCGTGGCGGCAGGGCGCGTCGCCGTCATCACCGGCGCGGCCGGCGGCATCGGCCTGGCGACGGCCCGGCGTTTCGCCGGGATCGGCATGAAAGTCTGCCTTGCCGATCTCGACGGACCCGCGCTCGATCAGGCCGCCATCGAGATTTCCAGGATTGCCCGGAATGGCCGCGCGGATGTCGTGGCGGTCCCGACCGATGTCAGCCGCCTGGAGGATCTGCATCGTCTCAAGGATGCGGCCTATAATATCTTCGGCGAAGTCGGCGTGTTGATGAACAATGCGGCGATCGGCCAGGGCGGCGGGCCGTGGGAGAACTACGAGCAGTGGCAGGATTTATTGGCCGTCAATCTCTGGGGCGTCATCAACGGCGTGCAGGTTTTCGCCCCGGCCATGATCGCGCAGAAGACGACGGGCGCCATCATCAATACCGGGTCGAAACAGGGCATCACCACGCCGCCCGGCAACACCGCCTATAATGTCAGCAAGGCCGGTGTCAAAGTGTTGACCGAAGCGGTGGCGCATGAATTGCGCAACACGCCGGATTGCCGCGTCACGGCGCATCTGCTGATTCCAGGCTATACCTTCACCGGGATCACCGGCCGCAAGCCCGGCGATGAGAAACCGGAAGCCGCCTGGACGGCGGAACAGGTGGCCGACTTCCTGCTGGACGGACTCGCCGCCGGCGATTTCTACATCCTCTGCCCGGACAATGCCGTCACCCGCGAGATGGATAATCGCCGCATGCAATGGGCGATGGACGACATCATCCGCAATCGGCCCGCCTTGTCGCGCTGGCATCCCGATTACAAGGAGGCGTTCGAGGCTTTCCTCGCCGCTCGGAACGACACATAGGGCGCAATCGCCTTGCCGCCGGCTGTCGCGCCGTATCCGGTCCGGGAGCCCCTTCGTGAAACGCCGCCCTCGAAGCCGGAGATGATTTCGGCCAGAATACAGCCGCATGCCGCATGGCGTGCCGCAGGAGAGCGTGAGGTTGATGGGGGCAGGGGTGGGACGCGCGGATGCCGCAAAGACTGACGATTGCCGTCGCGGCCCGACGGCGCGGCGATCCGGATGGGCCCGCGCGGCATGTCAGGGGCCGGCCGGCCTCGTCCTGTTGCTGGCCGGCACGACGGAAGCCGACGCGCATACGTCGGAAGGCGCCTTCGTCCTGCTGCTGCCGACCGGCTTCTATCTGCTGGGCGGCACCATGGCGGTGGCGGCGTCCTTCATCCTGCTGTCCCTGGCGCCGGTCGAGGGCCTGCGGCGGATCGCCGGCGCGCGGCTGCGGTTGGGAAGCGTGCCGGCCGGCGATCCGATCTGGAGCCGCGCCATCGCTTTCATCCTGCTGATCGCGCTGCTGCTGGCCGGGTTTCTCGGCAGCCGCGACCCGCTGCTCAATCCGCTGCCCTTGACCGTCTGGACCTTGTGGTGGGTGGTGCTGGTTCTGCTGCAGGCGGTCTTCGGCGACCTCTGGCATGCCATCAACCCCTGGCCGGTTCCCTATCGATTGCTGCGCGCCGTGACGGGGCCGGGGCGTCGGCCATCGCTGGCCTATCCTGCTTGGCTCGGCTATTGGCCGGCGGTTCTCGGGCTTCTCGCTTTCGCCTGGTTCGAACTGGTCGATCCGGCGCCGGCCGACCCGGCCTGGCTCGCCACCGCGATCCTGGTCTACGGCGCCGTGACGCTCGGCGGCATGGTGCTGTTCGGCGAAGCCGCCTGGCTCGCGCGGGCGGAAGCCTTCTCGGTCTTCTTTCACCTGATCGCACAGCTCGCGCCGGTCAGCACCGGCCTGTCGCACGCGGCAGCGGCGTCGCCGCACGCGACAGCGGTGTCGCCGCAAGTGGCAGGGGAATCGCCGCACCGCCGGGCACTCTATCTGCGGATGCCGGGTGCCCGGCTGCTTGATCTCGCGCCGTTGCCGTTCAGCGGCGTCGCCTTCGTGCTGGCGGCGCTGAGCACGGTTTCCTTCGACGGCCTCGGCCGCACCTTTTGGTGGCTCGGCCTCGGCGGCATCAATCCGCTGGACTTCCCCGGCCGCAGCGCGGTGATGGGCTTCATGACAGCGGGGCTGATCGGCACCTGGCTGGCGCTGATGGTGCTATATCTCGCGGCGATCCGCCTGGGGACGGCATTGGGTGCGATGCTCGGCAGTGGTGCCGACGATGCCCGTGCCGAAAATAATCGCGCTGGCGATAATCGCGCTGGCGATAATCGCGCTCTGGCCGGCGCGCTGATCGTCTCCATCCTGCCGATCTCGCTCGGCTATCATCTGGCGCATTATCTGACGGAGCTGCTGGTCGGCTTGCAGGATGTCTGGGTCATGCTGTCGGATCCGGCCGGCCGCGGCTGGAATCTCCTCGGCAGCCGCGACATGCATGTCACCACCTGGTTCCTGTCGGACTATCATGCCGTCCGGCTGATCTGGAACCTCCAGGCCGCCGCCATCGTGCTGGGCCACATCCTCGCCGTCTCGGTCGCGCATCTGATTGCCGCCCGGAATATAGACCGCGGGGCCGGGCGCCGGGAGAGGACGGCGCTCCTGCATGAGATGCCGCTGGCCGTGCTGATGGTCGCCTATACCCTGTTCGGCCTTTGGCTGCTGGCGACACCTTCCGCCGGTTGAGGGCGGTAACGGCCGGGAACGGCATCGCATATTGAGTTTGCCGGTTGAGTTTTACGGGGTGCCGTGATTAGGTTGATCGCAATCATGTCCCGGTGTTTCCGCCGGGCGTCTTCCACCGGGCGTTGCGCCGTTACATTGCGCCAGTAGATTGCATCCTGGGGGAAAGGCCGCCCGGCATTGCTCGTGCCGCCTCGAAACAATGAATCCGGATCAGGGGAAGTGTCATGAAACAGCGTCAATCCGCTCAACCACCGCTCTCTTCGTCGACGCGCAAGCCGATGGCGGTCACGCGCCGGGCCACGTTGCAGGGGTTGGGCGCGGCAGCGGGCATGGCTGCCGGTGCCGGTTTGCTGCCGGGCCTCGGCCGCTATATACAGGCGCGGAGCAGCGAGCCGATCAAGCTCGGCTTTCAGGTGCACCGCACCGGGATCGGCGCCGCTTACGGCCGCTGGTATGAACAGACCAGCACGGCGGCGGTGAAGCTGATCAATGCCAATGGCGGCATTGCCGGCCGTCAGATCGAAATGATCACCGAGGATGACGGCACCGATCCGAAACGCGGTGCCGAGGTGGTGGAGAAGTTCGCCACGCAGCACAAGGTGGATTTCGTCTTCGGGACGCTGTTCTCCAATGTCGTCGCTGCCGCCGCGCCGCGCGCCGGCGAATTGAAGATGCCGTATTTCGTCGTCAGCGAAGGTCATCAGCTCGCCGCCGGCGGGCTCAACCGCTATGTCTTCCAGCCCGGCATCACCGATGTGCGCTCCCAGGTCAGCTCCATGGCGCCCTGGATCAGCCAGAATCTCGGCAAGAAGGTCACCATGATCTTCCCCGATTACGCCTTCGGCCATGATCATCGCGATTTCTTCACGGCGGCGATCCAGAAGCAGGGCGGCAAGATCGCCGGCCTGCTGCCGATCCCGCCCACGGAATCCAGCTTCACCAAATATTTCCCGCAGATTCCCACCGATACCGAGGTGATCTATCACGTCATGGTCGGGCCGGGCGTGCTGACCTTCGTCAAGGAGATGGGGGAATTCTACGGCACCTCACATCCGCAGATATTCGGCTTCATCGATTCCCTGGAAGCGGTGGACCTCGCCAGCCCCGGCCTGGAATTCCTCGAAGGTACCTATTTCTGGGAGGGCTTCCCGCGTTACGCCGATGGCCATCCGACGGCATTCGACAAGTTTTACCGCCAGACCGTCGGCGTCAACGATGCCGGCGCCAGCATCGCCGACCCGAAGGAGGTCTCGACCTATTCGCATATGTTCGGCTGCTGGGAGACGCTCTATGTCATCAAGCAGGCGGTGGAGCAGAGCGGCTATCAGGCTTCCGGTGACAAGGACAAGAAAGCTCTGGTCGAAGCCCTGGAGGCGATGACCGGCTTCACCGAGAGCAACGAGCATCCCCAGGGCGACAAGACCTTCAACGGCAAGATCCATCAATGCTTCGGCCATCAATACATCTCCAAGGTGGAGAACCAGAAGCTGAAGGTGGTCCATCGCACCGCGATCGAGGACGGACTCTACGAACCCGAAGCGGATTACACGACGAAGCCGCTGTAAGCGCCGGAGGTAGCCCGGACAGGACACGATGCGATTGGAGCTTAGCCGCCAGCGTTGCCTTCGTGCGGTGTTTCGTCTTTCTCATTTGTCATTGCCGGGCTTGGCCGGGTGTGGTCTGGCTCAGGAGAGTGATTTGGATGACAACATTGAGTTTGTTGCCGACACCCCTTCACCCCGACCCTCTCCCGCGAGGGGAGAGGGGACGTTACTGTCGGCGTCTGATACATATACTTTGCCGCCATTCAACGATTTGATCGGGTCTTTACAATCACTCGGTGGTCTCCCTCTCCCCCCTGCCGACGAATGTCGGCTTACGCCGACGGGGCGGGAGAGGGTTGGGGTGAGGGGGCGGCACACCGGATGTTTCCAGTCTTCTCTCAGACTCCGATCAACATGACCTGCCCGGCATGAGCCTCGGTCCACATCTTTTTCTTGCCGTGCTGGAAGGAGCCGTCTCGGCCTTCGTGCTGGCGTTGACGGCGTTGGGCCTGTCGCTGGTCTTCGGCGTGATGCGGGTGGTCAATGTCGCCCATGGCTCGTTCTTCATGCTGGGCGCGGTCTTTGCGTGGTTCTTCACCTGGGCTTGCGCCAGCCTGATCGGCGGGCCGGCCTCTCTCGGTTTTGTGCTGGCGATGATCTGCAGTCCGCTGATCGTCGGGCTGATCGCGGCCGCGGCCGACCGGCTGGTGCTACGGCGGCTGAACTATCAGCCGGAGGCGACCATCGTCGCGACGATCGGCCTCCTCTATATCATCGAGCAGGTGACGCTGGTGCTCTATGGCCCCGATGCACGGTCGGTGGCGCCGCCTTTCCAGTTCCGCATCCAGTTCCCCTGGTTCGGCTATTCCGGCTACAAGCTGGCGGTGATGGCGATCTCGGCCGCCTTGCTTCTCGCCACCTGGTACGGCATTACCCGGACGAAGCTCGGCCTCGTCATGCGGGCGACGCAATATGACCGCGAGACGGCCACGGCTTTCGGCGTGCCGGTAGACAGGGTCTATGCCGCCGTCTTCGCTCTCGGCGCCATGCTGGCCGCCATCGCCGGCGTGCTGGTGGTGCCGATCAAGCAGGCGCATTACCTGATGGGGCTCGACCCGTTGTTGCAAAGTTTCATCGTCGTCATCATCGGCGGCCTGGGCAGTTTGCGCGGCACCCTGCTGGCGGCCTTCATCATCGGCATCAGCGACGGTGTCATCTCGGTCTTCTTCTCGCCGACCCTGGCCAAGATCCTGGCGACCCTGCTGGTCGCGCTGGTCCTGGTCTGGCGCCCCGGCGGCCTGTTCGGCGGCAAGGCGTCATGACGATAAAGGAGCGGGGCCGCACCGATGGCGATACGGGTGGTCGTGTTGATGGCCGCGTCATCCTGCTGCATCTCGGCCTGATTGGCTTCCTCTTCCTGCTGCAATTCGTGCTGCCGGCCTATCACCACGCCAATCTCGTGCGGATCATGGTGCTGGCGGTCTATGCCATGGGCTATAATCTGCTGCTGGGCTATACGGGCCTGCTGAGCCTCGGCCATGCCATGTTCTTCGCCGCAGGCATCTATGGCGCCGGGCTCGGCGTGCAATATCTCGGCGTCAATTCCGCCACGGGGTTTGGGCTCGGCGTGCTGGCCGGCTTCGGCCTGTCGCTGGCGGTGGGGCTGGTGATTCTGCGGACCAGCGGCGTCGCCTTCATGATCGTCACCCTGATGTTCGCCCAGGCGGGCTATCTGCTGACGCTCTATTTCGGCGATATCACCCGGGGCGACGAAGGTTTCGTGCTGGGCGAGGGGACGCGGCAATTCACCCTGGGGCCGCTCCATGTCGATCTGCTGAATCCGGCCCTGCGCTACAACCTGGCCCTCATCCTCTTCGCATTCGCCTTGCTGCTCTGCCTCGCGATCGTGCGCTCGCCGCTCGGGCGCGTGCTGGTCGCGATCCGCGAGAACGAGGAACGCAGCCGGATGCTGGGCTATAACGCCTATCTCTACAAGCTGCTCTCGCTGACCTTGTCCGGCACCTTGTCGGCGGCGGCGGGTGCCGCCTATGCCATGCTCTTCGCCTATGTCGGCTCGACCTTCGCGACGATCCAGTATTCGATCTATGCGCTGCTCTGGGTGCTGCTGGGCGGGGTCGGCACCACCATCGGGCCGCTGATCGGCACGCTGCTGATGTTCTATCTCGTCGATCTCGCCAGCGACTATACGTCGAGCTACCTGATCGCCGTCGGCGTCATCCTGATCCTGTTGGTCCTGTGGTTCCCGAAAGGCCTTCTTGGCACGTTGCGGGAGCGCCGGATGCGGTGGCTGCCGTGAGCGTCGCGGAAACCAGGGGGCGTTTTCTCGCGACCCAGAGGCTGGGCCGCAGCTTCGGCGGCTTGACCGCCGTCGACGGTGTCGATCTCGATCTGGCGCAAGGCGAGATCCGCGCCGTCATCGGGCCGAACGGCGCCGGCAAGACCACGCTGGTCAGCATGATCTGCGGCCGGCTGAAGCCGAGCAGCGGCCGCATCCTGTTCGACGGCGTGGATATCACCCGCCGGCGGCCCTGGGAGCGGGTGGCGCTGGGTATCGTCTATACCTTCCAGATCACCAGCGTCTTCCGCAATCTGAGCTGCTTCGACAATGTCGCCCTGGCGGCGCAACGCAGCCTCAGCCTGGGTCATGGTTTTCCGGGTGGGGGCTTTTGGCGGCTTGATCCCGGTCGCGTGGCGGCGAGTGCCAGGATGCATCTAGACCGCGTGGGGCTCGGCGACCGCGCCGAGGAGACGGCGGCCAATCTTTCCTATGGCCATCAGCGCCTGCTGGAGGTCGCCATGGGTCTTGCCCTGCGTCCCAAGCTGTTGATCCTCGATGAACCGACCCAGGGCCTGTCGGAAGCGGAGATCGTCAATTTCTGTGCCCTCACGCGGGAGATCGCCCGGGAAGCGACCGTCCTGCTGATCGAACATAATATGGATGTGGTGATGGAGCTGGCGCACCGCATCACCGTGATGAATAACGGCAAGGTCCTGGCGGAAGGCAGCCCGGCCGAGATCATGGCCGACCGTCAGGTCCAGCAAGCCTATCTGGGAACGTGATGCTGCGGGTCGAAGGCATCGATTGCTTCTATGGCCAGGTGCAGGTGCTGCGGGACTTCTCGCTGCATCTTGAAGCCGGCGAGGTCCTCTGCCTGCTTGGCCGCAACGGTGCCGGCAAGACCACGGCGTTGAAGGCCGTTATGGGATTGGTGAAGGTGCGCAAGGGCCGCATCCGGCTCGATGATGTGACGCTCTCCGATTTGCCGGCGCATAAGGTGCCGGGGCAGGGGATCGGCTATGTGCCGCAGGGCCGCCGGCTGTTCGCCGAGATGAGCGTCGCGGAGAATCTGCGCATCGGCCTGATGACACGTGGGCGTGGGGAGGAAACGCTCGAGCGCGTGCTGCGGCTGTTCCCACGTCTGCGCGAACGCCTGGGCCAGCGGGCCGGGACGCTGAGCGGCGGCGAGCAGCAGATGCTGGCGATGGCGCGGGCGCTCTGCCTGGAGCCCCGGGTGCTGCTGCTGGATGAACCGACCGAGGGCTTGATGCCGATCATGATCACGGCGATCCTCGACACCATCGCGGCCCTGAAGGCGGAAGGCGTCGCCACCATCCTGGTCGAGCAGCGAGTCGAAGCCGCCTTGCATGTCGCCGACCGCATCGCCTTCATCGAGAACGGCCAATCGCGCGAGACGGTCGAGCCGCATCTGCTGCGCGACGATCCGGCGCTGCTGCATCACTATGTCGGGGTCGGGCTGCGGCGGTAGAGCCGGATGCACACGAGTGGAATCGCTGGCGCGATTTCACTCGTGTGCTGAATCTGCCTCTATTCAATAAATTAGAGAGCGTAGAGCTTCAGTCAGACAGCATCGCCAGTGCTGCCTGGCGATGGTTCGGCTTCAGCTTCAGGAACTGTGTGCGGGCGCGCTTGATGTCGGCGGCGTCACCGCTGGCGGCGGCGGCCTTCATCGCGACGGTGCAGGGATGGTCGGCGCCGCAGATGAAACTGAGGGCGCCGGCCAGTCGGCCCATCAGGGCCGGATCGAGTTTGATGTCATCCATGTACCGAGCATAGCGGCGGGGCGCGGCGGCTCACAAGCGTTATCATCGGCACGCGGAGACGAGGGGCCGGCCCGACGGATGCAACCACGCGGCGAAGAGGGCTAGAGGGCAACAGGCCGCCGCATGAAAACGCGGAGCGCGTCCACCAGACCCTTTTCCTGGTGCCGCGCCCGGATCTCGGCGAGGCCGGTTGTCAGATCGGCCATGGCGATGTCGGTGAAGCCGAGGCGGCGGTAGTAGGGCGCGTTCCAGGGCACGTCGCGGAACGTGGAGAGGGTGAGGGCGGGCAGGCCGCGTTCCGCCCCCAGTGTCGCCACCGCATCGATCAGCCTGGCGCCCAGGCGATGGCCGGCATGTTCGGGCAGGACGTCGAGCTCCTCGATATAGGCCGCGCCGTCGATGGGGGAATAGATGATGAAGGCAACCGCTGCGTCATCCGCTGTCGCGACCAGGCAGCGTCCGTCATCGATGCGTTCAGCGAAAGCCGCCGCATCCGTGGGCTCGTCATCGGCCACCCAGGCGAGGGCGGTGCCGAGCAATCGCGTCGCCGCCGCTTTCTCGATCGATCGTAAGGTTTCGATCTCGCTCCTGCGGGCGATGCGGATGTGATAGGGCGCATGGCCGGAAGAAGCCACGTCTGTTCCTTTTCGCGATAAGGGGTCTTATTGCTGGTAATATACCGACGGTAAGACGATTGAAAGCCTAGCCCTGTCGTCCTGGCGATATATGCCGTTCGAGCGATGTTGATCAGGTGGATTGGCCGGTCCGGGGCGAACAGCCAGCCGTATGTTGCGAATGCGATGTCGGTCAAAAAATTGCCCAAGGCCTGGCGCCACGAGCAATTGCTGGAAACGGCGCAAGCCATCGTGCTGGACGAAGGAACCAAGGCAGTCCGGTTAAGCAGACAGGCTTGCTTGGCTACATCTGACGTGTCGTCATCACCCCTCACCCCGACCCTTGTGTCTTCGCATTTGTGGAGAATGAGCGAGACTAG
>CAYOQR010000053.1:0-42257 GCA_964406155.1 uncultured Rhodospirillaceae bacterium
GCTTCGAGCAGGCCAATGGCGGGACCCTGTTCCTGGACGAGATCGGCGACATGCCGCTGGAGGCGCAGACCCGGCTGCTGCGCGTGTTGCAGACCGGCGAATATACCCCGGTCGGCGGCCGCCACACCCTCAAGGCCGATGTGCGCATCGTCGCCGCCACCCATCGCGACCTGCGGCAGATGATCCGCCAGGGCAGTTTCCGCGAGGACCTGTTCTATCGCCTGAATGTCGTGCCCCTGAAATTGCCGCCCTTGCGCGATCGGCTGGAGGATATCGCCGATCTGGCGCGGCACTTCCTGCGCCAGGCCGAGCAGGAAGGCATGCCCGCCAAGCATCTCGACAGCAGTGCCGTCACCGAATTGAAGCGACATGCCTGGCCGGGCAATGTGCGCGAGCTGGAAAACCTGATGCGGCGGATCGCGGTGCTCTATAGCGAGACCATGATCGATGGCCGTATCATCGTGACGGCTCTTTCCGATCAGGAAATCGGTGCGTCGGCGCCGGCACCGGAAGCTGTTCCAGCCGTCGCGCCGGCTGCCATCCCCATTGGCGAGGAAACCTTGGGACAATCGGTGGAGCGGCATCTCAAGGCCTATTTCCTGGCCCATGGACACCGGTTGCCGGCGGCCGGCCTCTATGACCGGGTGTTGCAGGAAGTCGAGCGGCCGCTGATCACCCTGTCGCTGGAAGCGACCAGGGGCAACCAGATCAAGGCGGCGGATCTCCTCGGACTCAACCGCAATACCCTGCGCAAGAAGTTGCGCGAACTTGATATCCAGCCATCCCGGTCGAAATAGCGACGATCCAGATGACGACATTTTTGGCAGAACCCAACAAGCAACAGAAGCCCGGTTTCTTCAGCCGGATCGTCGATTGGGCCGACCGGATCAATCTGGAACGCAATGTCGCCTATCTGCTGATGATCTTCGGCGTCGCTTGCGGCATTTCCACTTATTTGATTTTGGCGGATTACTGGCGCACCCAAAGCCCGGCCAAGGCGATCTCGTATCTGCTGATGGCCGATGTGATCGTCGTCATGTCGCTGGGCGCGATCATCGCCCGCCGGGTGGTGATGCTCTGGCTCTCTCACCGGCGGGGCCTGGTCGGCGCCAAGCTGCATGCCCGTCTGGTGCTGCTCTTCGCCCTGGTGGCGCTGACGCCGACCATCATCGTCTCGGTCTTCTCGACCACCTTCCTGAATTACGGCCTCAATGTCTGGTTCGGCGACCGGGTGCGTGCGGCGGTCGAAAGCTCGCAGAACGTGGCGCAGTCCTATCTGCTGGAACATCAGCAGCGCATCGCCAACGACGCCCTGTCGATCGCCACCGAGATTCGCGGCCGCGATTTCGCCGATCTCATGGACCCGGAAAAGGGTCAGGCCTTCCTCGACCGTCAGATTGCCCTGCGCGATATTTCCGAGGCGGTGGTGATCACCGGCAACCGTCGGATCGTTGCCCGCAGCAGCCTCAGCCTGATGATGGAATTCGATCTCGGTATCCCTGACTCGGCCTTCCTGACGGCGCGGCAGGGCAAGCCGGTGATCCTGCCGTCGCGCGAGGGTGACCGTATCCGCGCCCTGGTGCAGATCGATCCGACCTCGGATCTCTTCCTCTATGTCGGTCGGCTGATCGACGACAGCGTCCTCGCCAATGTCGCCCGCAACGAGGATGCGGTGCAGCTTTACCGCCAGCTTGAGCGGGCGCGCTCGCAATGGCAGATCACCGTGCCGCTGATCTTCGGCGTCATGGCGCTGCTGTTGCTGACCGGTGCGGTCTGGGTGGCGATCCTCTCGGCCAGCCAGTTGGTGCGGCCGATCACGCGGCTGGTGGTGGCGGCCCAGCAGATCGGCGATGGCGATCTCGCGGCCCGGGTCAAGGTCGGCAAACGGGATGACGAGCTCAATTCCTTGAGCCGGACCTTCAACGTCATGGCGATCCAGTTACAGACTCAGCAGCAGGCCCTGATCGCCGCCAACCGCCAGGCCGAGGACCGGCGGCGTTTCACCGAGCTCGTTCTCTCCGGTGTCTCCGCCGGCGTGATCGGCCTGAACGAAGACGGCGAGATCGATCTGCCGAACCGATCGGCGTCGGAACTCCTGGGCGTGGCACTCCTGGATTATCGCGGCCGCAGCCTGCGCGAGGTCATTCCGGAAATGGCGGAGATCGTCGATCTGGCCCGCTCGCGGCAGAGCGGCGCCGCCGAGGGCCAGATCAATCTGACGGTGGATGGCGGAGCCCGGACCTTCCATGTGCGGGTCATTTCCGAGAAAGGCGAGGACGACCATACGCGCCTGGTGGTCACGTTCGATGACGTCTCCGAATTGCTGTCAGCCCAGCGCAAGGCCGCCTGGGCGGACATCGCCCGGCGCATCGCCCATGAAATCAAGAATCCGTTAACGCCCATTCAGCTCTCGGCGGAACGGCTGAAGCGGAAATATCTGAAACAGATCACCCAGGACCCGGAGACCTTCACGGTCTGCACCGATACGATCGTCCGTCAGGTTGGCGATATCGGGCGAATGGTTGATGAATTCTCTGCCTTCGCCCGTATGCCGGCCCCGGTGCTGCGCCTG
Source organism: uncultured Rhodospirillaceae bacterium (assembly GCA_964406155.1). Classification (GTDB taxonomy): domain Bacteria; phylum Pseudomonadota; class Alphaproteobacteria; order Dongiales; family Dongiaceae; genus Dongia_B. Next base: position 2,573 of record CAYOQR010000053.1, read on the forward strand.
GAGAATATCACCGATTTGTCACGGCAGGCCCTGTTCCTGCAGCAGAATGCACATCCGGCCTATCGTTACAGCAGTGACTTGCCGCAACTGCCGGTCATGTTGAATTGCGACAGCGCCCAGTTCAATCGGGCGATCACCAATCTGTTACAGAACGCCGCCGACGCCATCGAGGGCCGGCTGGAAGAACAGCGTCAAGAACAGGGCGAAGGCGGGGGACCGGCACCGGAGCCCGGTTCGATCCATCTCTGGATACGCGACACCGGTAATGGTATTGCTGTCGGCGTTGACGATAACGGTCGCGGTCTGCCCAAGCAGGGGCGCGAGCGGCTGACGGAGCCTTATGTGACGACACGCACAAAGGGGACGGGATTGGGCTTGGCCATCGTGAAGAAGATCATGGAGGATCACGGCGGCAAGTTGATCCTGGCCGATCGGGACGGCGGTGGCGCCTCGGTGCATCTGTTGTTTTCAACGGAAGCGGCCGGCGAAAAGCCGGTCCAGACGGTGACGGCCTGATGACGCTTGCTTCGGAAGCTGGCGCCGGCCGGCCGCCGGTGATGACGAGCCGGATCGTGGCGGCAATGTCGTGCCGCCATCCGGGTGTGATTTATACGGTATGACGAACAGGGTCTACGAGGGCTATGGCACGCGATATCCTGATTGTCGATGACGAAGCCGATATCCGTATGCTGATCGCCGGCATCCTGGGGGATGAGGGCTATCAGACGCGTGAGGCTGCCGACAGCGACACGGCGCTCGATTTGCTGCGCCAACGCCAACCGAGTCTGATCATTCTCGATATCTGGCTGCAGAACAGCACGCTGGACGGTATGGCCATGCTGAACGTGATCAAGAATGACTGGCCGGATGTGCCGATCATCATGATCAGCGGACACGGCAATATCGAAACCGCGGTCAATGCCATCAAGCACGGCGCCTATGATTTCATCGAAAAACCGTTCAAGGCGGACCGTCTGCTGGTGATCATCGAGCGGGCGCTGGAGGCGGCGCGGCTGCGGCGGGAAAACCAGGAACTGCGGATCCGTACCGGCGGCGATCTCGACCTGATCGGCAATTCGGTCGTCATGCAGCAATTGCGCCAGGCCATCGAGCGGGTGGCGCCGACCGGCAGCCGCGTGCTTTTCTCGGGCCCCCCGGGCAGCGGCAAGGAAGTGGCGGCCCGGTTGCTGCACCGGCGCTCGAAGCGGGCGGGATCGCCCTTCGTGGTGGTCAATTGCGCGACCATGCATCCCGATCGCCTGGAAATCGAACTGTTCGGCGTCGAGAAGGGCACAGAGGGGCCGGATAGCGGCGGCAAGGTCGGTTTCCTGGAACAGGCCCATGGCGGCACGCTGCTGCTCGACGAAGTGGTCGACATGCCCCTGGAGACCCAGGGCAAGATCGTCCGGGCGCTGCAGGACCAGACCTTCGAGCGGGTCGGCGGCAAGACCAAGGTCGAGGTCGATGTCCGGGTCATCGCGTCGACCAGCAAGGACCTGCAATCGGAGATGTCCGCCGGCCGGTTCCGCCAGGATCTGTTCTATCGGCTCAACGTGGTGCCGATGCGCCTGCCGCCGTTGAAGGAGCGCCGCGACGACATCGTCGATCTCTTGGAGCATTTCATGGCCCAGGCGGCGGAAGTCTCCGGCCTGCCGCCGCGCAGTTTCGGCGACGATGCGCGGGCGATCCTGCAGGCCTATGACTGGCCAGGCAATGTCCGGCAGTTGCGCAATGTGATCGACTGGCTGCTGATCATGGCGCCGGGCGATTCCAGCGAGCCGATCCGCAGCGATATGCTGCCGCCGGATATCGGTGCGATGTCGCTGTCGCCGATGGCCTTGAACGACAGCAGCGAGGTGATGTCGCTGCCGCTGCGCGAGGCGCGTGAAATCTTCGAACGGCGGTATCTGGAATCCCAGGTCACGCGGTTCGGCGGCAATATTTCACGGACCGCCAGTTTCGTCGGTATGGAACGCTCGGCGCTGCATCGTAAATTGCGCTCGCTCGGCATCACCACATCGGAACGCGATAAGCCGGACGGCTTGTGACATGATGCCGTATACGATATGGCAGCTTCTCCCTTGTCTCGCATGCAGGGTGAGGGGCGGGGGAACGGTGTTTGAAGGCGCCGACTATATGTAAATCGACAACAGACAAACTCTAGCTACCTCGCCCGATCGACGGATTGATCGCACTGGCTGATGTGACCGTCCGTTTCGCTGATTGGCTTTCTCTTCTGGTGTTCCATGCCCCGTTTTTGTTACGTCAATGGCCGCTACCTGCCTCACGCCGATGGCATGGTGCATATCGAGGATCGCGGTTATCAATTCGCCGACGGCGTCTATGAGGTCGTGCCGATCTATCACGACCATATGATCGACGAGCTGGCCCATCTCGACCGCCTGGATTATTCGCTGGGGGAATTGCGGATCGCCGCGCCGATGGCGCGGGCGGCCCTTCGCCTGGTGATGCGCGAGTTGATCGCCCGCAACGGCGTGACCAACGGCCTGATTTATATGCAGGTGACGCGGGGCGTCGCGCCACGGGATCACAAATTCCCCAAGAAGGTACGCAGCGCCCTGGTGATGACCACCAAGCGCACCAAGCCGCCGGCGGCCGATCTGCTGCAGAAGGGTGCCTCGGTCATCACCCATCCGGATCTGCGCTGGCATCGCCGCGACATCAAATCGATCGCCCTGCTGCCGAATGCCCTGGCCAAGCAGAAGGCATCGGAAGAGGGCGCTTTCGAAGCCTGGCTGGTCGATGACCGGGGTGTCGTGACGGAAGGCAGCTCGACCAATGCCTGGCTGATCAGGAAGGCCGGCGACGGCCAGCAGGAGATTGTCACCCATCCGCGCGGCCACGGCATTCTCGGCGGGATCACCCGCCAGGCGGTATCGGTCCTGGTGGCGGAACAGGGGTTGCGGCTGGTCGAGCGGCCCTTCACGGTCGAAGAGGTCCTGGCCGCCGATGAAGCCTTTCAGACCAGCAGCAGCGCCTTCGTCATGCCGGTCACCAGGATCGACGGGAAGCTGATCGGCACCGGCAAGCCCGGCCCCCTGACCATGCGCCTGCGGGAGATCTATTGCCGCTATGCGGAGCAGGCGGCATGAGCGAGGCCATCCGGACTTATCCACGCGCCGTCCTGTTCGACTGGGACAATACCCTGATCGATAGCTGGAGCGTCATCCATGCGGCGCTCAATCATACCCTGGAGGCATTCGGGCATCCGACCTGGAGCCGGGTGGAAGCGGAGAGCCGGATCAGGGCGTCCTTGCGTGACAGCTTTCCGACCTTGTTCGGCGCCGATTGGACCAAGGCGGAAAAGATATTCTACGATTATTTCAGCTCCATCCATCTCAGCCATCTGCGCCCGTTGGCCGGAGCTGAAACCTTGCTGACGGCCCTGTCCGCCGCCGGCACCTATCTGGCGGTGGTCAGCAACAAACGGGGGGCCTTCCTGCGGACCGAGGCGGCCCATCTCGGCTGGGACAAATATTTCCGGGCGCTGGCAGGTGCGGGGGATGCCGCTCGCGACAAGCCGGCCCGGGAACATGTCGATCTGGCCCTGGACGGGGCGGGGATCACCCCCGGTCCGGAGGTCTGGTTCGTCGGCGACACGGATATTGATATGGTCTGTGCCTGGAACAGTGGTTGCACACCTGTTCTGCTGCGAACGACCCCACAGCAAGAAGGGGAATTCGGCACCCATCCGCCGGCTCTGCACCTCGCTGATTGTCAGGCGTTAACGGAATACCTGACACGCCTCTGAGGTTGCGCCCTTTGGGTTTTCTCCCCGGGGAACTTATGTTACTCGTTGCTGAGGTGTGGGTTCCATCGACCCGCCCGCAACAAAAGATGGCGTCAGGTCATGACGCGTCGGGCCGAACCGGCCCCAAAAATAAGGAAGAGAAAAATGGCTAACGAAAAATCCCAAAGCGTCCAGGACGTATTTCTGAACAGCATCCGCAAAGCGAAGATGCCGGTGACGATCTTCCTGGTGAACGGTGTCAAGTTGCAGGGCATTGTGACCTGGTTTGACAATTTTTCCGTTCTGTTGCGGCGCGATGCGCATTCCCAATTAGTTTACAAGCACGCGATCTCGACCATTATGCCGGCCGGCCCGTTGCAGCTCTTCGACGGCGGCAAGGACGGTGAGGAAGGTTGATCGCACGCTTGTGCGAACGAGACACCGTGCGGCGTGACCTGGTTCCGCGCCGCACGGAGGATAGGAGATAAGTGAGTAAGAACGATCGCCCGGCGGCCGCTTCGGGTCAGCTGGACATTGATGGCGTACGCCATGGCGATCGGGCATTGGTGATCCATCCCGATTTGCGGCAGGCATCGCGTAACGCGGCCGGCCCGGGACGGGCGCCCGAGGCCCGTCTCGCGGAAGCTTGCGGCCTGGCTCTGGCCATCGATCTCAATATCGTCGCAGCGGAAGTTGTCCGCCTGTCAACGGTCAAACCGGCCACCCTCATCGGCGGCGGCGCGGTGGAGCGGTTGCACGAGTTGATCGAGGCGGAGGAGATTTCCGTCGTCGTGATCGACGGCGCCGTCACGCCCATTCAGCAGCGCAATCTGGAGAAGGCCTGGAACGCCAAGGTGATCGACCGCACCGGGCTGATCCTGGAAATCTTCGGTGAGCGTGCCCGGACCCGCGAAGGCCAGTTGCAGGTCGAGCTGGCGGCACTGACCTATCAGCGCAGCCGTCTGGTCCGTTCCTGGACCCACTTGGAACGGCAGCGCGGCGGCTTCGGCTTCCTCGGCGGCCCCGGTGAATCCCAGTTGGAAATCGACCGTCGCTTGATCGACGAACGCATGGTCCGCATCAAGCGCGACCTGGAGGATGTGCGCCGCACGCGCGGCCTGCATCGCCGGGCGCGCCAGCGCGTGCCTTATCCGGTGGTGGCGCTGGTCGGTTATACCAATGCCGGCAAATCGACGCTGTTCAACCGCCTGACGCGCGCCGATGTCTTCGCCAAGGATCTGCTCTTCGCGACGCTCGATCCCACCATGCGGCGGGTCAAGCTGCCCTCGGGACGCGACATCATCTTGTCCGACACCGTGGGGTTCATTTCCGATCTGCCGACCGAATTGGTGGCCGCGTTCCGCGCAACGTTGGAAGAGGTGCTGGAAGCCGATCTGCTGTTGCATGTGCGCGATGTCTCGCATCCCGACACGGAAGCGCAGAAGGCCGATGTCGAGCACGTGCTGCAGGGGCTTGGCATCGAGACGCCGACCATGGATGCGCCGGCAGCAGAGAACGGCACCGCGATATCCGGCGGCCGGCCCATGCTGGAGGTCCTCAACAAGATCGACCTGATGGAACCGGAGCAGCGTGATCGCCTGATGGATCAGGCCAAGCGCGATCCGCGCCTGATGCCGATATCGGCTGTGACGGGCGAAGGCTGCGACGATCTGCTGGCGGCCATTGAGCAAAACCTCGCGGCCAATCGCCAGGTCGTTACCTATCATTTGACCCATGACCGGGGCAGCGCCGTTTCCTGGCTCTATCAGCATGGCGAAGTGCTGGAGCGGGCGGATGGCGAGGAGGCGGCCGAATTGACCGTGCGCCTGTCGCCGACGGATATCGAACGGTTCGAGCGATTGCATGGCAATGCGGGAGATCGGCCGTCGTGAATATGATGACGGGTGGCATCCCTGATCCGCATCGCATCGCCGCCGTGATGGCCGAGGTGGCCGGTGCGGAAATCGTGCCGAGATTCCAGCATCTGGAAGCCTGCGATTGGCGCGAGAAGGGCCCCGGCGACATCGTCACCATTGCCGACGAGCGAGCCGAGGCGGTGCTGGCGCCGCAGCTTCAGGACTTGCTGCCGGGATCGGTGGTGCTGGGCGAGGAGGGCGCTGCGCGCGACCCGTCGCTCATGGGATTGCTGCGTGACGATCGGCCTGTCTGGATCATCGATCCGGTGGACGGCACCGCGAATTTCGCCGCCGGCAAACCGGATTTCTGTTCCATGCTGGCTCTGGTCTGCGCCGACCGGTTGCTGGCGGGCTGGATTCACGAACCACTGACGGGCCGCACCACCATGGCGGTGGCCGGGCAGGGGATCGAGGTGATCGGCGCACCCAGGACGGCGCCGGCGGCGCGGTCGGAGACGCGGCGGCGCGGCGTCATGGCCGTCGGTGCCAAGGGCAGCAAGGAATTGGTGCGCCGGGCCGCCCTCTTGAAGGAACAAGTGGAGCAGGTGCGGTCCCTGCGCTGCGCCGGACTGGATTACCTGCGCTTGCTGGCGGGCGAGCTGGATTTCCTGCTGTTCTCCGGCATCATGCCCTGGGATCATGCAGCAGGAGCCTTGATCGCGCATGAGATGGGCGGCGGCGCCGGCTATCTCAACGGTCCGGATTATCGCGCCTGCGATGGCGTCTACCGGGCGAGCGCGTCGCGGACGGCCGATGGCATCCTGGCGACGGCGAGGGCAGCGGACTGGTCATGGATGGCGGGTATCCTGAACGGCGATCCGGCCCACGATGACGCGGCCGCGCCGCAGATACGGCTCTAATCTCGCAGGCTCCGGTGATCCGGATGCGGGTCTGATCGAACAACGAAAACGAACAGCATAAACGAACAGGGGTGGATCGATGAAAGTGGCGTTCCTCGGACTTGGCGTGATGGGCTTCCCCATGGCCGGCCATCTGGTCAAGGCCGGTCATCAGGTGACCGTCTATAACCGGACGGCGGCGAAGGCCGCGCAATGGGTCGAGACCCATAAGGGGCAAGCGCAGCCGACCCCAAAAGCCGCGGCGGCCGGTGCCGAGATCGTCTTCGCCTGCGTCGGCAATGACGATGATCTGCGCAGTGTCACGACCGGTCCCGACGGCGCCTTCGCGGGTATGGCGGCCGGCAGCATTTTCGTCGATCACACCACCGCCTCCGCCGATGTCGCCCGCGAACTGGGCGAAGCGGCGCGGGGCAAGGGCCTGCATTTCCTGGATGCGCCGGTTTCCGGCGGTCAGGCCGGGGCGGAGAACGGCAAGCTGACGGTGATGGTCGGCGGCGATCAGGCGTCCTTCGACTTGGCCAAGCCGGTGATCGATGCCTATGCCAAATCCTGCGTGCTGATGGGCCCGGTGGGCAGCGGCCAGTTGACCAAGATGGTCAACCAGATCTGTATCGCCGGCCTGGTGCAGGGGCTCTCGGAAGCGATCAATTTCGGCCAGAAGGCTGGGCTCGACATTGCCAAGGTGGTGGAGGTGATCTCCAAGGGCGCCGCCCAGTCCTGGCAGATGGAGAACCGGGCCCATACCATGGCTGAGGGGAAATTCGAATTCGGCTTCGCCGTCGACTGGATGCGCAAGGATCTCGGCATCTGCCTCGACGAGGCGCATCGCAACGGCGCACGCCTGCCGGTCACGGCTTTGGTCGATCAGTTCTATGCCCAGATCCAGGCCCGGGGCGGCCGGCGCTGGGATACGTCCAGCCTGATCCACCTGCTGCAGAAGCCCTGACGGGCACACGGAAACAGCCTTTTACAATCCCTCGCGGCGGCGCTGGTCCAGGATGAAATCGGCGCCGCCCGAGAGTTTCTTCAGGGTCGGCGCCGCTGCATCCAGGACCCGCCAGACCGGCGTGATATCGGCGGGTTTCGCGCCTTGCAGATGCGCTTCCCAGGCAGCCTCCGCCACAGTCCGCAGATGAAAGCCCAGGGTGATCGGGCAGGTCACCTCGGCCTTGAACTTGCGGGCGAGCTTCCGGCGCAGCGTCGGAACATCCATACCGGTTCCGCGTGGGATCGCGCGGATGAAGGCATCGACGACTTGGGCCGAGGGCACCAGCATGACCTCGCCGGCCTTCATCCCGGCGATATCGATCGGTACCGGTTTCACCACGGGCGGCCTGGGATCGTTCAGCTTCTCGGTCCAGGATTTTTTCCTGGTGGCCTTTTGGGTGGCCATGACCTTTTTCGTGGCCATGAAGGGCCCTATTTCAGCGGCAGATGGATATCGGTTAGCAGCTCCGTGGGCGGCGTGTCGCGGGGATTGTTGAGATATTCCTCGAAGGCCGGCGCATCGGCCGCTTCACGGCCTGAGCCGACCAGCCACTCGCCATACAGCCAGGAATAGGCGAGATGCATGTCGGCGTATGGCCCCTTGTGGCGCAGGACGGCATAGGTGCCGCCGGCGATCGTCGCTTCGACCAAAGGCGGGTCGATCGGCCGGCCGGGTTCGACGATCACGCCGGCCTGCGACCGCAATTCGTTTTCCGGCCGGGTGGTGGGGTCGTCCAGGAAGATGCCGATCAGGCGGATGCCCGGTCCCAGCAGGTTACGGGCGGCGAGGGTACCGCACAGGGTGTCGAAGGCCCGGCCGATCTGGATATAGGGGCCAACATGGTTGATCGCGGCGATCCGCATCGCCGGCACGGTCTTGATGGAAACGTCATGGGCAGCCTGTGCCTCATTTTCGAGGCGGTTGCCTGCAGGACGATCGCTGTCGGGAGACTGATGGCTGAATTGCATGTGGCTACCTGACAATTTGTATTGCGCCGGCGGCAGGCCGAAGACGGCCTTGAAGGCGCGGGTGAAGGCAGGGACGCCGGTATAGCCGGACCGGGTGGCGATCTCTTCGATCGGCATAGAGGTCTGGATCAGGTCCCGGGCGGCGCGCTGCAGCCGCAGCCGCTTGACCGTGGCCGCCACAGTCTCGCCATAGAGGGCGTGGTAGATGCGATGCCAATGATAGGGGGAGAGGCAGGCAACATCCGCCAGCTTCTGCAGGTCCAGATCATCGTCGAGATGGTCGTAGATATAGGCGATGACGCGGGTCAGGCGCTTGACGTAACTCTCCTGCCGCGCGCTGTTTTCCATCTTTGCCGGATCCCATCATGGCGGTGACGGAACGCTACCTAGCATGGCCCGGATTGACAAATCTTGCGGAAGTGGGTGACCGCTCGACGGTATTCGGGGCACGCAATTATTGATTTTTTAGTTTATAAAAGTATTTTATTATATTGTTTATATTATATTTATTAATATGTGGCTCCACGATGATAGAGAGTGGCTATAAGGGAAAATATGCGTCGTGCATGTTTCTTCTTGAGTAATATATGCAGCACGCATTAATTTAATCTCGAGCAAAAACAGCCGGGAGGATGTGATGTCTGCCGCATATGCGTTTTCATTTCTGGGCATTCCCATCGACAGTGTCGGGCAGAAGGGCGGAACGGAATTCTCGCCCCGGGTCCTGCGCGGCCTGGGATTGGTCGAAAGGCTGGGCGGGGCGGATCTCGGCGATCTGCCAGTGACGATCCGCGACAGCCGGCGGGATCCGGCCAGCGGCATTATCGGCTATGAGGAGGTCATTGCGACCAGCCGCACGGTCCGTGCGGCGGTTCGTGAGCGGATCGCCGGCGGAGAGCGGCTGTTCCTGGCAGGCGGCTGCTGCACCCAGATGATCGGTGCCATGGCCGGAACCCGGGACGCGCTCCGGGATATGCTGGGGGCAGATACGTTGGGGCCCGACCGGCGGGCGGGCATCGTTTATCTCGACGGGCATCTCGACCTCTATGACGGCGTGACCTCGCCGACCGGGGAGGCGGCGGATATTCCCCTGGCGACCATGCTGGGCCACGGCCCGGAAAAGCTGATCGCGGCCATGGACGGTCCCAGCCTGCGGCCGGAGGATGTGGCGCTGCTGGGATATCGCGACCTCGATCATGCGGCGGGCCAGGGTTCGCTGCTGCCGGCCGATTTCGGTCCGGATTTCATCCATGCCGATGCCTCGGCCCTGCGACGGGAAGGCATGGCTGCCGCCGGCTGGCGCATCGCCACCAGATTTACCGAACGGCAGGTGCCGTTCTGGCTGTTCCTCGATGTCGATGTGCTGACTCCCGGCGCCATGCCGGCCACCGACTATTTGTTCGACGGCGGATTAGCATGGGGCGAGCTGGCCGAGCTGATGCAGCCCTTCATGCGATCGCCGATGCTGCTGGGACTCGCCTTGACCTGCTATAACCCGGAAAAGGATGACGGCTACCGATGCGGTGAGGCAATCGTCAACCATTTCAGCCTGTTGCGGGAAGCGTCCCGAGCGGCCGATTGATCCCGGTTCATGGGATGACGGGGCTGGGCATGATGGATTGGGCATGATGAGAGAGGAAGATGCGGGATAGACGCGGCGCCAATATCCTCGGTGCCTTTGCCCTGGCCCTGACCGATGCCATGCAGCGGGATATGGCGCGGATGGCCGAACAAGGCGAAAGCGGTAATGCCGCCCTGGTGGTGATCGCCGGCAATCCCGGCCTGTCGGTCGATCGCCTAGCCAAGATCCTGCGCCTGTCACAGCCCGGCACGGTCCGTCTGGTGGACCGGCTGCAGCAGGACGGGCTGGTGGAACGGCGGCCGGGGGCCGACCGGCGCACCCTGGCCCTGTTCCTGAGCGAAGCCGGGCAGCGGCAGCGCCGCGCCTTGCTGCTGGGGCGGGAGCAGAGCCTGCAGACGGTGTTGGATCAGCTCTCGCCGGATGAACAGGCGGCCCTGGTCGGGATCGTGGAAAAGGTCCTGCCGGCTCTCTCCCATAGTGAGCTGGAAGCCGAGACGATCTGCCGTTTCTGCGACGATGACGTCTGTCTGGCGGAGACCTGCCCCTTCGGGTGACGGATGTGGGAACGCGGCCAGAGCGTTAGGTGCGTTCTTCCCGCTTGGCCTGCTGCCAGGCGGCTTCCATCCGGTCGAGATCGACCTGCTCGGTGGTTTTGCCTTCGGCGGCCAGGATGGTTTCGATGCGGCGGAAACGGCGCTCGAATTTGCCGTTGGCTTGGCGCAGGGAAGCTTCAGGATCGACTTTAAGATGACGCGCTAAATTTGCGCAAACAAACAGTAAATCACCGATCTCATCGATCAGGCGTTCCTGTGGCGCCTGGGTATCGATCTCGGCCTGGACCTCGGCCAGTTCCTCGCGCACCTTGTCGAGCACCTGATCGGTCTCCGGCCAGTCGAAGCCGACCCGGGCAGCCCGCTTCTGCAACTTGTCGGCCCGGGTCAGAGCGGGCAAACCGAGCGCCACGCCATCGAGGGCGCTGACCGGCTCGCCGGCCTTGGCGTTCTTTGCCCGTTCCTCTGCCTTGCGCGCTTCCCAGGCCACGGTCTGGGCTGCGACGGTTTCGATTTTTTCCTCTGAAAACACATGAGGATGACGCTCTATCATCTTATTATTAATTGATTCGATGATATCGACCATGGCGAAATCGCCGGCCTCCTGCGCCATCTGGGCATAGAACACGACCTGGAACAGCAGGTCGCCCAATTCACCCTTCAGCCCCGGCATGTCGTTCTGCGCGATGGCATCGGCCACCTCATAGGCTTCCTCGATCGTATGGGGAACGATGGTGGCGAAGCTTTGCTCGAGATCCCAGGGGCAGCCGCCATTCGGGTCGCGCAGGCGCGTCATGATGGCGAGCAGCCGATCGAGGGCGATGGCGGCCGGGCTGGGTGCCGGGCTGAGCGTGGTCATGATGGGATGGGCCTTCAGGTGCTGGTGACGAAAACTGCCGAGAGTATAGCGGCCCGCCACCCGGAAATGAAAGCCGGGGGATTTTAAGATGGGGGAGCGGCGGAGGCTGTGGACCGGCCTCCGCCGCTGGTACCCTGGTCACAGGCGATGGGCGTTACAGCTTGTCCAGCATCGCCGGCAGGGTCTTCAGTATCTCCGCCTTGGCCCGCGGTCCGGCCGCGTCCTCTTCCTTGCGTTCGTCCTGGATCAGATGGACGAAGATCACCTGACGCTCGCCCTTGCTGGCCCAGCCGATGAACCAGCCGAACTGCCGGTCTCGGTTCCAGCCGCCATCGGCTTTCTGTACGAAGCCGGTTCCGGTCTTGCCATGGACCTGCCAGCCATCGGTGACGGCGGTGACCGGCATGATCTGCTCGGTCATGTCGAAGGCCTTGGCCGAAACCGGAAGCTGGCGCTTCAGCAGTTTGCGCAGGAAGGCCGCCTGCTCGGCCGGCGAGATCTTCAGCGAGGAGGAGAGCCAGGCCCGGGTGAGGCCGTCATTCTTGCCGGGATTGCCGCTGACGTCCTGGTTGCCGTAATCGAAGCCCTGCACATAGTGCCGGAACTTTTCCATGCCGAGCTTCCGGGTCAGTTCCTGGGAGTACCAGACCACCGACTGGGCCAGCCAATAGGTGGGATTGGTGGTGACCTTCCAGGCATCGCGGGATGCCTTGTAGTCCGGCTTGTAGGGCAGGGCCGGACTGGTCGCATCCTGCAGGATATCCGCGTCATAGCCCATCAGGCTGAGCGGCACCTTGAAGGTGGAGGCGGGGCTGGTACGGTGGTCGCAATTGCCCTCCTGGGAGAGCACTTTGCCGGTCTCTGGATCGGTCAGCAGCGTGCAGACGGTACCAGCAAAAGCGGGGGCGGCAGTGAACAGCAGCGCCGTAACGGTCAGCGCGCCGAGAAATGGCTTGGTCATAACGTGGAATTCCCTGGGAGAATAAGCGAACCGGCCGGATAGGTACCTGGGCACCCACTCGGCTGGAGCACCGAGATAGGACTAAAGGTTCAAGGCAAAATTGTGAAAGACCTGAGGCTTAATGAAGGTTCTTCAGAAACCGTGAGGGTTTTCGTCAAGTCGAGGCTTTCCACTGTCCTGTATCAGGTGACGCTGTGATCCCGATTGGCTAAGACAGGCATATCGGTCTGCCTTTGATGACTCGCTGGCGGTCCCCCCTGCTTTGACCAAAGAGGTATCCGCCATGCTGTCTCGCCGCCGCGCCCGTGACCTGGGGATCGCCCCGGGGCATCTGCCGACCGGCCCCCATAACGCCATCACCGATGTCGCCGGCCTGCGGGTCGGGCATGTGACCTTGCAGGAGGGGGACCGGGTCCGTACCGGCGCCACGGCCATCCTGCCCCACGACGGCAATCTCTTTCAGGACAAGGTACCGGCCGGCCTCGCGGTGCTGAACGGCTATGGCAAGCTGGCGGGGGCGACGCAGCTTCTGGAACTGGGCGAGATCGAAACGCCGATCGTCCTGACCAATACCCTGGCGGTCGGCCGGGCCATCGAAGCGGTCAATCGCTGGACTCTCGGCCGGCCGGGCAATGAGGCGGTAGCCTCGCTCAATGCCGTGGTCGGCGAGACCAATGACGGACGGCTGAACGACATTCGCGGCGTCTTTCCCACCGTGGAGCAGGTCCTGCAGGCGATCGATGCGGCGGCGGAAGGGCCAGCGACGGGAGGCCCGGTGGCCGAAGGCTGCGTGGGGGCAGGGACCGGAACCGTGGCCTTCGGCTTCAAGGGCGGCATCGGTACCAGTTCGCGGCGTCTGTCGGCGAAGCAGGGCGGCTATGTCATCGGTGTCCTGGTACAGTCGAATTACGGCGGTGACCTGCGGATCGACGGGCGGCGCTTTGCCGATCTCGGGAAGGCGGAAGCCGATACGGACGGATCGATCATGATCGTCGTGGCGACCGACGCACCGCTCTCGGATCGCAATCTGCGGCGTTTGGCGGAGCGCAGCTTCGCCGGCCTGGCGCGGACCGGCTCGGCGCTGAGTAACGGATCCGGCGACTATGCCATCGCCTTCTCGACCGCCGAGGCCGTGCGCCGCACGCCGTCACGCCGCGCCGCCGTCAGCGAGATCGCCGAGCTGCCGAATGACCGTATCTCGCCTTTGTTCCAGGCGGCGATCGAGGCGACCGAGGAGGCGATCCTGAATTCCCTGTTCATGGCGGAGACCACCGACGGCTATGATGCAAGCCGTCGGACGGCGACGCGGGTGGAAGCCCTGCCGCTGGAGGTTTTCGTCAAGCCGGCGAGGGACCGCTGACGCCGATGCGGCACGCCTCCGCCTTGTCGCGGGATTTCTTCACCCGCAATGTCGTCACCGTGGCCCGGGACCTGATCGGCTGCACCTTGATCTTCGGCGGTTGCGGCGGGTTGATCGTCGAGGCCGAGGCCTATGATCACGAGGATCCGGCCTCGCATTGCTTTGGCGGGCAGACGTTGCGCAACGCCTCGATGTTTGGCCCCGCCGGACATGCCTATGTCTACCGCTCCTATGGCATCCATTGGTGCCTCAATTTCGTCTGCGGGCCGCGCCCCAAGGGAGCGGCGGTCGCCAGCGGCGTTCTCATCCGCGCGCTGGAACCGACGATCGGCATCGAGTTGATGGAGGAGCGGCGCGGCACCCGGGAACGCCGCAAGCTCTGTTCCGGACCGGGGCGGCTGTGCCAGGCCTTGACGATCACCAAGGCACAGGACGGACATCCCCTGGACAAGCCGCCTTTCGAGGTTCTGCCGGCAATGGCGAAGCACAAGATCGCCGTCGGGCCGCGTATCGGACTCTCGAAAGCCGTCGAGACGCCATGGCGGTTCGGCCTGGCGGGATCGGCCTTTCTCAGCAAGCCCTTCTGATCGGCTCTCTTCTCGTCAGGAATCGTGGTTGATCGGGCCGCACCAGCCCGGCAGATAGCCGGCTTCGGTGCTTTTGGCGAGTTCCAGAGCCTCACGCAAGGCGGCATCGAAATCCGCTTCCACGGCTTTGCGTTTCAGCCGCCGCCGCAGGAAATCCGCCCAGAGGAATTCGCTGAAAGGCGTCGTGTCCTTGGAATAGCCGCCGGCCAGGCGCAATTCGCCGGCGAGCGAGCGGAAGGGATCGTCGACCAGTTTGTTGATCGATTTCGGCAGCTCGTCATAGCTTCGCCGGCGGCCATCGGCATCGAAAGGATGCATCCAGCTCCGATTGTCGAGGTAGATCCAGAAGGCGTCCTGATCGAGCTTGCTGAGATTGGCCGTGACGGCGATCAGCACATGTTCGACGCCTTCCTCATGCAGGGCGCGGGCGAGATGATGATGATCGATCACATAGGGCCTGCCCTTCGGTCCGAGCACCACCGGGATCATATGCTTGCCGAGAAATTCGCTGCCCTTGGCTTCGCCCATCTGCTGCCAGCGTTTGCGCTTCGCCTTGACCTCGCGCATGCCGACCGTGATCTGGGTCGGGCGCAAATCCTTGATGGAGATGGGCGACAGGACGGGCTCACGAATCATGATCTCTACCTCATGTGATGGTGACGGCGGAGGGAGCGAGCATCATAGCGGCCGGTGGATGACATGAAGCTATCAATCATGGTCCAGTCGCTGAAACTTAACTTATTGATTTTTCTTCAAAAGCAGAAAAGATGAGGCCGTCGATCGATTGCTTCGGGCCGGAGGATGTCATGCGCCGTTTCTTTTTCACCGCTTCGCTGCTGCTGGTCTCGGCCCTGCCGGCCATCACACCCGCTTATGCCCAGGAACGCATCGGCCAGGTTTCGACGACTTTCCGACTGACATCGCCCAACGACAAGGTCGTGGTCGATCGCTTCGATGATCCGGCCGTCGAGAACGTCTCCTGTTATGTCAGTCGCGCCGAAACCGGCGGATGGTCGGGAGCGGTCGGCCTGGCGGAGGATCCGAGCCGCTTCTCGATCGCCTGCCGGGCAGTCGGCGCGACACGGATCACCGGCAAGATCGAGGAAGGAAAGGAAGGCGAACTGGTTTTCTCCGAGAAGACCTCGGCGATCTTCAAGACACTGCGCATCACGCGCTTCTTCGATCAGAAAAAGAACGTGCTGGTCTATCTGGCCTGGTCCACCAAGGTCGTCGAAGGCTCGCCCTTCAACAGCATCTCGGTCGTGCCGCTGGCCCAATAAGGACAGGCTCAATGAGGGCAGGGTGCCGGCCGGCTAGCTGAACAGCCCCAGCATATCGATGGGCAGGACGCCACCCGGCACATCGGCGTCAGGGGCGATGGCGGTGCCGCTGATATAGTCGAAGCCGGCGGCAATGGCCGCGAAGGCCATGCTCCTGGAATGGATGCCGAAGATGAAGGTTTCCAGTTTGGCACTGGAGGCGCCGGTCACGAAACTGTCGAGCTTGCGGGACGCATCTTTTTCCGACCAGGCATGATCGAGCAGGCTGCCGCCGATCGCGCGGATCATCGGATTGGCGAGTGTGGAAAAAGAGAGCTGATCGAGGCTGAGCCGCATCAGCAGGTATCTGCATTTGCCAGCCGCCGTGGCCGCGCATTGGGCGATATCCCGCCGGTCGAGCGCCTGGGCATCGACGATATCGAGGATGATCAATTGCGGCAGGGGCTGGGCCAGGTCGGTCAGCACCGAATCGAAGATCGTCGGCATGCCCCATTTGTCGAGCAGGCTATAGCTGCTGACGGGAATACAGGCGATGTATTTCCGGTTCTCCGCGATAGCGCGGGTGAGATCGGCGATGCCGCGTTTGAGCGCCAGCCTGTCGATGCTGCGGATCAGCTCGACATCATCCGTCTCCGCGATCAGCTCACCGATTGTCGAGGTATTCCGATCGGCGTTCCGGACGATCATGTTCAGGTGATGCGAAATGACGGCTTTCTTGGCGGCGCTCCAGATCGGGCTGTAGCTGAAATCGATTTCGGATGCGCCATCCACCAGAACAACAGGACTGGGTTGACGTATTTGAGACATCGCCGGGTTGGGGTGAGGGGAGGCGCGGTCCGTCGCGTCCGGTGTCTTGCGGCTTTCGGGAGCGTCTTCCTGCCGGGACGCAATCTGCTGTTCCGCCCGCTCCAAAAGGCGCCAGATGCCCGAGGATTGTTCGGGAATGTCAGGGGCGGTGGCCGCCGACTGAGGCCGCATCTCATCCGGACGACCTTCGATGCTGCCGCCGTTTATCTCGATTGGAAGCTGGTCGGGTAAGATGCTAGCCAGGTTTGTTTCGATGCCGAAACGGCGCTCGACGGCCTCGCGCCCCAGAAGGCGGCTGACGATATCCTGGGAAATCGCGCGCGAGGCGGCATTGATGGCAGTCTTGTCCTGCATGTCGAAGACGATGACATAGATCGTGTCGCTGGCCCGGTAGTAGAAATGCCGGTGCTCGAGATGCCGCTTCAGCACCGTCTCGCAAACGGTCTGAACATGCCCCTTTTTCCGGTCCCAGGCCGCACCCAGGGTCTCTTTGATAGTTGTCAGGTCGAAGAACTTCATCTGCCCGGAATCGACGCTTTTCCGCATATGCTGCATGGCATGTTTGAGCCGCTCCACATCATCCTGCAGCGTTCCGGACAAGAGCTCGCTGTTGCCGGATAGTGCGCCATCATCGCCGAACAAGGCGGCCAATGCGGCCGTGAGCTGTGCCGTGGGTTCGTTAGACATGAGCGGTAATCGTTGTCATGAGACGGGCGTCCGTGTGGCTTTGGCGATGGCTTCCGCCAACTCTTCATCGTCGAAAGGCTTGCTCAGCGTGACGGTGGCGCCGATCGTGCTGGCAAGCTTGAGGAAGTCGGTATTCTTGATGCGGCCGCCCCCAGACATGGCGATGATCCTCATGTCGGGATTGAGCTGCTTTATCTCCGATATTGTCTCGATCCCCTCCTTGTCCGGCATGATGATATCGGTGATGACCAGGTCGGGTACTTGCTCCTGGAATTTGCTGACGCCGGTCACGCCGTTATCGGCTTCGCATACGTCATGGCCCAGATACTTCAACATGATGGAGACGGTCCGGCGCACGCGATCGTCGTCGTCAATCAGCAGAACGAGCAAGATCTCCTCCCATGCCTGCATCCGCCGTCGGGATGATGCCGAGCGGAAGATAGATGGTGACCGTTGTTCCCGCGCCCGGCCTGCTTTCAAGTTCGATCACGCCGTCATGACTTCTGACGGCGCTATGCACGATGGCCAGCCCCAGGCCTGTCCCTTCGCCCGGTGCCTTGGTCGTGAAGAAGGGTTCGAAGATCCGTTGCTTGGTCGCTTCATCCATGCCCTGTCCAGTATCGCCGACCTTCAGGCGCAGCAGATCGCGTCCGGTATCCGGTGGCAGATGAAGCCGGTTGTAAATGAGATTGTTCCGTATGACGGCGCAATCGATGGTGATTTTTCCCGATTGCATACCGATGGCATCGGCCGAGTTCTTCGCAAGGTTGACCAGCACTTGCTTGATCTGGGATACATCCGCGATCATGCGAATGGGACGCGTCGGCAGGCGTGTTTCCAGGGCGATGGTGCTGGGAATGATCGACCGCAGCATGCCGGCCGCCTCGGCGAGAACGGCGGTCATATCGCAGGGCTCTTTCGTCACATCCTGTTGCCGGCTGAAATTGAGAATGGACTGGACCAGGATCTTGCAATGGTTTGCCGCTTCGAGGGCCAGTTGCAGCATCTCCCGGTCCTGGCTGTCAGGCGGCAAGCGGCGCGAAACCATCTTCACCATGTTGAGGACGGGCAGCAGCGCATTGTTGATATCGTGGGCGATGCCGCCGGCCAGGGTTCCCAAGGCCTCCACGCGTTGCGAATGGGCGACGCGCTGGTCGAAAATGCGCCGGCTCTTCTCCGCCTCGATCAACTGGGTGACTTCGGCCCCGGCGCCGCGATAGCCGAGAAAGACATTCTTGTCGTCAAAGACCGGTTTGCCGCTCAGGGACAGATTGGCATCTTTCCCGTCGGGCATTTTCATCAGGTATTGGAAGTTGCGAAACGGCTGGTGCCTTTGCACTGCCTCCCAATGATTGACCCAACTGTCGGTCGCCCGCATGCTTTCCGGAATGAGCTCGGATCGGATCTTTCCCAGCACATCTTCCGGGGAAATGGAGGTGATGTCATAGAACCTGTCGGAGATATACGTCAGGCGGAGTTCTTCATCGGTTTCCCAGAACCAGTCGGATGAGATTTCCGCCAGGTCGCGGAACCGCTCTTCGCTGTTGCGCAATTCCATCTGCGCATCGTGGCGCTGTGTACAGTCGAAAATCTCGACGCAGAAGAAGATTTCCTGTTCCCAGAAAACCGGACGGAGATTCGCTTCGAACCAGCGATCGAGGCCGTCGATATCGAGCGGGAACTCGATCCAGGCATCGTAATTCATCTCTCGAATGGCGTGGGTGATCGTCCGGGAAACCGCCAGTTCAAGAGGGTTTCCCATGTCAGGCAGATGGAGTTGGCTGCCCTGCAATTCGCGGAGCATGGCCACATCGACCTCGATATCCTCGACCCAGCGGATCCATTTCCGATTGCGAAAGAAGGGACGGCCATTGGCATCGACCAGCAGAACGGCGAAGGAAACCTGGTCCAGCAGATTTTCCTGCAAGCCGCTGAACGCATCGGTTCCCGTCTGCATCCCACGCGAGGGTGGTAGCAGAAACCAGATGATAAACAATCTTCCGGAAATTTCGTGGAATCTACCGATGACCGGCATCGTCGCGGGCTGACGCGTCTCCGCCGTTTCCTGCCGGATGAAGCGGGCCTGCAACCCCTGTTCCAGTTCCGTCGCTTCGGGGCTGCCGGGACGCAGCGCCGCGACATTCAATCCGGGTACCCGGAGGTAATCGTCGCGCTGATTGGCCGGCAGCGTTTCCAGCGGCACATTCAGCCAATCCGCCATCGCCGCGTTGGCAAGGCAGATGGTGTCGTTCTCATCCGTGACGATGATGGGGACGGGGCAGAGCGCAAGAAGCTCTCCGAGGGCGGCGATGCCGGCTTCGCCGTCTCGCCACTCTGTTGTTGTCGCGGCTACAGAACCTGGTCGTTGCGTCACGACCGCTCCTCGCCGAAGCCGGGCTCCGGAGAACGCCCTTCGGCTAGAATGCCTATAACGGCATGAATGCTAAGCTGGGGTTCTTGCAAAGAGGTTAACGTGGCCGCGGCGGTCCGCTGCCAATCTGCCGCCGATCCGTTAACAGAGGCGACGATGGCCTCGCGGAATCGGATCGCATGCGCGAGTCGGAGCGAAGGTTCCTGACAGCCGGCCGCTAACCGATTGATGTCATACCAGGTTATGCAGGCCGCTGACAGCGACCGGCACTTGGGCCATCATCATCCGATCTGGCCGGATTATTTGCGTTTGAATTCCCGTTCTCTCGATCCCGTCCTCGCGACTTAGAGACGCTTTTTTAGGAAACACGCCATGCCGCTTGCCGATATTCAGACGATCGTCATCGTGATGCTGGAGAACCGCTCCTTCGATCATTTGATGGGCTATCTCAGTCTTGCGGATGCCGGGTCGGTCCTGCCGGTCGAAGGGTTGAAAGACGATCCGGCCTGGCAGGCGGCGCAGCAGAATGCTGCCGAGGGCAAGACCTATGGGTTGCGGCCCTTGACGTCGTCGGTACAGACGATCGCTGATCCGCCGCATGACCACGCCTCCATCGGCGTTCAGATCAACACACCGGCCGCCGGCGGCATGCGTGGCTTCGTTCAGAGCTATGTGCAGTTCAGTTCACCGCAGCCGCCGGATCCCGGCCTCGTCATGGGATATTACGACCAGTCCGCCGTTCCCATCTTCGATTTCTTCGCCCGCAATTTCACCATCTGCGATCACTGGTTCGCCGCCTTGCCGCTCGGCACCCAGGCGAACCGGCTGATGGCGATGAGCGGGGCGAGCAGCATCGTTGATAATGCGAGTACCTTCCTGCCCGAACAGGATCTGGTCTATGACTGGCTGACCACGCATAACGTCGACTGGTGTGCCTATCAATCGGGCGATTTCTTTCCCTTCTTCAGCCTGATGCCGAAATGGCTGCCGGAAATCACCACGTCGCTGACCGGCTCCGCCCTCGGCATTCGCGGCCGTTTCCGCCGCTACAGCGAATTCGCCGGCCACTGGCAGGACAACGCCAGCCGTTTGCCGCGGGTCATCTTCATCGAACCGGAATATACCGACGGCCCCCATGCCGATCCCAATGACGATCATCCGCCGACGGGGCAGGCGAAGGGACAGGCCTTCGTTGCGGATATCTACAATACGATGATCAGCAATCCCGCGCGCTGGCAGAACAGCATGATGATCGTCACCTATGACGAGCATGGCGGCTTCTTCGATCATGTGCCGCCTTTGCCGATCCCGGCGACCGCCGGCGGCGTATCCTTCACGACGACGGGCGTGCGGGTGCCGGCCTTCATCGTCTCGCCGCATGTGCAGCCGGGCGTGCCCTTCACCGGCAATCTCGACCACACATCGCTTCTGCAATTGCTGGCGGATAAGTTCAATGCGGGGCAGACCTATTCCGCGGCCGTCGGTGCGCGACAGCCGCTGCTCGCCAAACTATCGAGCGTGCTCGCGGCGGCGCCGGCAGCGGCTGCGGCGGCACCCAAGATCCAGACCATCCCGGCTGCCGCCGTCGCGGCGATAAAGACCGCGAGCGCGAAGGCACCCGCGCCGCCGGCGGCGCCAATCACAACTCAGAGCCCGCCGAATGCTCAAGCCTTGCACAATGTGGCCATGAAGGTTGCCAAGGATCATCCGGATCTGCTGACCCATGACGCCTGGAAGTCCCTGAGAGCGTATGTCAACGCCAAGAATCAAGGGCGATAATTCAAGGTCGGGGATCTTCAAGGTCGGGGATCAAAGATTCCACGACGGTTACACGGGTCAAGAAATGTGCAGCAGCGCACGTCTCAGGAATTTGAGCAGGCGCTCCCCGGCTGGCGTTGTGGCAGCCGGATTATGCAGAACCGTCATCTCCAGGCTTTGGATCGGCGGCAGCCCTTCGGTTTCACCGATGATCTCAAGGGAGGGCGGCACGCTGCATCGCGGCAATCCCGCCACGGCAAGCCCTGCTTCAACGACGCAAACGAGTCCTGCAAGGCTCGCACTGGAATAGGCCACACGATAAGGCCGGCCTGCCGCCTTGAGCGCCTGCACCACGTGACTATGCGCCGGGCCGCAATTGGCTTCGAAGAGAGCGATCGGGAGCGGTTCCAGCGTTGATGCGATCCCGCCAGGGGCCGAGACCCAAACGATAGGTTCCCGTCGCAGCGCCTCGTCAGCATCGGATGCCTGGCAGGTGATGACGGCAAGATCGACCCGACCGCTGAGAACGGCCGGTCTCAGGACACGCGAGGACTCACACACCAATTCGACCGTCACGAGCGGATGCTCGGCGGCGAAGCCCGCCAGGACGGGCGGCAGGAAATAAGCGACATAGTCTTCCGGCGCACCGAGGCGCACGGTGCCGGCTTCCTCTGGCCGCATGACGGCCGCACAGGTCTCCTCGCTGAGCCTCAGGAGGCGCCGTGCGTAAGGGAGGAGGGCTTCGCCGGCCGCATTCAGCCGGGCAGCTTGAGGGCCACGAACCAGAATCTGCTGGTCAAGAAATTGCTCGAGACGCTGTATCTGCATGCTCACCGCCGACTGGCTGCGACCGACAAGAGGTGCGGCACGGGAGAAGCTTCCGCTGTCAGCGACGGCGACAAAGGTTCGCAGGAGATCGAGGTCGAGCGGAGCGGGCATTGCATTATCAGAATATCGAATAATGATCGTCAGCGGTATTCGTTTTTCTGACCATAGGGTTTCGGGCCATAACCGCTGGGGAAAATAAACACCGAAGCCAGGTTTTCCGATGACAGAACTGAGCGTTCCTTCGCCTGTTCAGCAGATTGAAGAGACCGATTCTCCGAAGGGATGGTGGGTTGTCACGGGCGTGCATGCTTTGATGGCCGTGACGTTTGGGTCCGCCTATGCGTTCTCCGCTGTGTTCCCAGCCTTGGCAAGCCAATTTGACGCCACCCGGGGAGAGACGGCACTGGTCTTTTCCATTGCTGCCTTCGTTTTCTATTCGCTGGGGGCAATCGCCGGTCCGCTTGCCGACCGGTGGTCTTCGCGCGGGCTGATCCTGACAGGGTTGATGGTCATGATCCTGGGCTATGTCATGGCCAGCCGGTCTCAATCGCTGGCCATGCTTTATGTCTGGTATGGGGGCGGCGTCGGAATCGGGGTCGGCTTTTCTTATGTTCCCGCCCTGGGAGCGGTGCAGTCCTGGTTTCTTCGTAAACGAAGCCGGGCCTCAGGGATCGCGACGGCCGGGCTCGGCCTGGGCACCTTGATCCTGCCTTTTGCCGTCGGTCGGGCCGTGCCCATATACGAATGGAGAGACTGTTTTCTCGGCCTTGCCGGCATCATCGCGGCCATCGGCGTACCGGGAGCCTTTCTGGTTCGGAAGCGCCGGGAAAACGCTGCCCCTACGACTTACGCCCGGTCCCGTCATGCTGCTTTTCTCCCGCTATGGCGCGATCCTCGATTCCGCCGCTTTTATGTCGTGCTGCTCCTGTCCTCTTTCTCCACCTTCATTCCCTATGTCCATCTTGTCGCTGCGGCGAGGGATATGGGTCTCTCTCTGGAGACGGGAACAGTTCTGATCGGATTGATCGGTATCGGCAATGTTGTCGGCCGCTTTGTCCTCGCCGGCTTCGGCGACCGTATTGGCTCTTTGCGCCTGCTCGCGATCCTGACTTTGGCGCTCGCCGCATCCTTCGGGCTTTGGGCCTCGGCGCAAGGCGTGGCTGGTCTTGCTGCTTTCGCGCTGTTGTTCGGCATGAGCTATGGCGGCTGTGTCGGGCTTTACCCCGCGGTTGCAGCCGATCTGTTCGGCACTGATCGCATCAGCACCGTCCTCGGTCATCTCTATACGGCAGTCGGCATCGCCGCTCTATTCGGGCCACCCGTGAGCGGTTTCGTCTATGACCGGACGAGCAGCTATTTGCTTCCCATCGCCATGAGCGCAATGGCCGCCATGATAGCTGCCTTTCTGGCGACGAGACTTCACGGCAAGTAGCGTAACGGCGATAGCGATGCTGTCGTCGCTGCCTGTAGCCGATGCGGCAGGGCTTTGTCGTATCCGTCCGGTTTCAGATATCGCTGCCGTCGAAGGTGTCGAGCACCTCGTCGAGGGTTGGGCGGCGCGAGGGGATCGGGGTGTCGATGATCGTGCCGATGCTGATGAAGCCCAGCAGGTGATCGCCGGCTTCCGCTCCCATGGCCTGACGTACACCAGGATCGGCGCAGCGGCTGCCGCTGAGGATGATGGCGCCATAGCCGAGGCCATAGGCGGCGAGGAGAATGCTCTGCAGGGCGGCACCCGCGCAGGCGATCTGTTCCGCCTCCGTCACGTCGCCCCGGCCGGGCTTGGGCTTGGCCAGGAAAGCGAGCAGGACAGGGGGCCGGGTGGCCTTCTCCCGTTCGCGCGTCAGTTCCACCTCCGTCGCATCCGGCTTCAGCCGCAATTTGGCGGCGACAAAGAGATCGGCGAGGCGGGCGCGGCTGCGTTCGGTGCATTGAACGACACGCCAGGGCCGCAAGGCACCGTAATCGGGTGCCGTCAGCGCGGCCGCCAGGATCTGTTTCAACTCGACATCGCCGGGGCCGGGCGCACCGAGACGCTTGACCGCCACAGACCGGCGCTCCAGCAGCCAGGAGATGTCGTTGACGCGATCGGCTGCGTCGGCGCCGGACCCCGTGGCTTCACACGGCGGCTGGTTGCCAATTGAGCGGTTGGCGGGCTGATCGGCGGGGGACATGTCGTGTCTGATCCGGTTCTGTGACGAGGCGAGACCTCTATGCCACAGAAAGACCGGTGCTTATATCCAAATCGTGCCGCGCCCGCCCAATCTCGCCCGCCGGCTCTCCCTCGCCCGCTCTCCCTCGGTGACCTCACTCGATCCCGCCGACAACGACATATTTTGCCGTTGGCATGCTCTTCTCACCGGTTGCGACCGCGATCACCAATGAGCCATAGGGCTTGCGCCATTCGCTATGCGAGGCGAGATGCTCGGCGGCGGGGATGCGTTGGCGGGCGGTGAATTTGCTCCCCGACCGCTCGGGCACCACGCGATGCCCATTGATGGACAGCGCGAGAAGCGGCGCGTTGGTTTCACCCGCCACCTGGATTTCCACCATCTCGCCGGATTGATCGCCGAGAGTCGCCGTGAGGGTGAGTTCGGCCGGCGTGGTCTGTCGGTTGCGCGGCATGACGGCATCCGCGGCCTTGAAGCTGTCACTGGCCAAAGGCGGCGTACGCGGCGGCACGATCCGCCGGGATGCGGCGGATTGTTCGAAGGCATAGGCGAAACGAAGCAGCCTGACATCGTCATAGGCCTTGCCCGCGAAGGTCAGGCCGACCGGCATGCCGATATCCTTCATGATACCCATGGGAACGGTGACGGTCGGGATGCCGAGGTGACGGATCACCAGATTGCCGTTGGCAACCCAGGTGCCGATGCGCCAGGCGATATCGGACGAGCTTTTGTTGACATCGGCATCGGCGGGTCCGACATCGGCCGAGGCCGGGAAGATCACGGCATCCAGCCCCTGATCGTCGAGCCACTGTTCGAGGTCGATCGCCCGGGCGCGTTCAAGGCCGCGCAGGCCGTCGGGGAGGGACGGGAGCTCCTCCAGCGTGGCGACTTTCTGGCCCTTGTCACGCAAGGCCTGGGCATGGTGCGCATAGACGGCGAGATCGACCGTGAGATTCCGCTCATGCATGCGGTCGGGCAGCGCGTCCTTGGGATAGGGGAAGATGCGCGGGCCATCGACATCGGCGAGCGTCGGAAGGGTGGGGTCGCCATTCGCCTTCAGGTAATCGTCCCAGGCGAAGACACAGAGGTCCAGCAGCTCCATGTGGAGATAATCCTTCGGCACGAGGCCACGGGTGATCATGGCTTCGCCGCCCAGGCCTTCGCGTTCGTAATTGGTGACGACGGGAAAATCGATTTCGACCACTTCGGCGCCCAGGGCTTCCAGGTCGCGGCGCGCCTGCTGCCAGAGCTCGATGACGCTGGCGCGGGTCTCGATCGGATGCTCGGGATCGGCGTTGATATACATGCGCGGAATGCCGAGCCGGCGGCCGCGCAAGGCATCGGCGCCGCCCTGGGTGAGCGCGCGATAGCTTTCCGGCCGATGCTGGGACGCCGCCGGCAGCTCGACCCATTTCTGCATGCGCCAGAAATCGCCGCGCGGATCCGGATCGTCGGCGACGACGACATCGAGAATTTCTAGCATGTCCTTGACCGTGCGGGCATGCGGCACGACGACATCCATGGTCGGCACCAGCGGCCAGTTCCCGCGCATGGAAATGACGCCGCGCGACGGCGTATAGGCGACGAGGCCGTTATTGGAGGCGGGCGCCCGGCCGGAGGACCAGGTCTCTTCGCCGAGCCCGAACGCGGCGAAGCTCGCGGCGGTGCTGGTGCCGGAGCCGTTGGAGGAACCGGAGAAGAAAGCCGCCGTGAGGAATTTTTCGTTATAGGGGCTTTCGGCGCGGCCATAGATGCCGCGTTCCATGCCGCCGCAGGCCATCGGCGGCATGTTGGTGAGGCCGATCAGGACGGCGCCGGCCGCGCGCAGGCGGGCGATGGTGAAGGCATCGTCGGTCGCGACCAGATGTTCGAAAGCCGGCGATCCGGCGGCAACGGTCAAGCCGCGCGCCTTGTAGCTGTCCTTGGCCGTATAGGGAATACCATCCAGCGGGCCGATCGGCCGGCCTTCGGCGCGCCGGATATCCGCCGCCTGGGCGTCGGCGAACAGCTCTGGATTGAGAACGGGAACCGCATTCAACCGGATGCCGTGCCGGTCGTAACGGGCGATCCGGTTGAGATAGGCCGCAACCAGCTCGACGCTGGTGACGACACCCCGGTCCAGTGCTTCGCGGATCTCCGCAATGCTCGCTTCGACGACATCGAAATTCGACGACATGATGAGAAGGTTCCCCTGAGTAGTCGTGATGGTGAGATATTGGCGCAATATGCGCCAACACCAGGCCACTTAACCACAGCCCATCGGGTGGCTCTAGTGAGAATTTTTAATCCAAAAGCCCAAAAAAGCCGATCCAGGCGAGATGCATTTTCGCGTCGCGTTTCGGAGCATGGCGCATCGTCTCATGCGGCGATCGAAGGGAAGGGCTTGGGTTGCCGCAGTCGGGCAAGAGGCGGATAAATTCTACCTAATCTTCGTCGATCTTTTCGAAGGTCGCTTCTCGAAGTCCCGCCTCTCGAAGTCTTGCCTCTCGAAGTCTTGGGCGACGAACACCAGACGACGTGCTCGACAACGTCACGCTTTATTGGCTGACGAACATGGCGATCTCGTCGGCGCGTCTCTATTGGGACACCGCGCAGATATCAAAGGGCGGCTTCTTCGACGTCAGGGGCCGCAGATACCGGTCGCGGCCAGTTGCGAGCGTCGTCTGTAGCAGTGGCAGACGGGCAGGGGAACAGCACGCCATTTTTGCTCCCAGCGCATTCGTTTAGCAAAAGGCAGTTTAACGCTGGGCAAACCGATATTGCTGTCAGGCGGTCGGTGCATGAAAACATTCCGCTGGTACCTTGAGGTGGCAATTTAAGGTTGTATTCTATGCCTTCAAGAACGAGAGGCATACGATTGTCATCGCACCTGGATGGACCGACAGGGGCGCCAAAAAATATTCACGATCTCTGAGGTCTATGCCAAGCTATGACAGCGGCAGGGAGGTGAGGGGCACCGATCCTTCACCATCTCTTGGCGAACTTTTGTCGTCGATACGTTGGACGCGACGGACTGCTTTTGGGGCGTGCTCAACGAGCCGCATACTCTATGCGTTGGCGAACTGGGGCGCAAAACGAGGCGAAAGCATTGTTACGACGCACATATCCGCGGATCATTCGGAGCCGGATCTGGCTACGCCATTTCCTTCAGCGCACGCGTGAGAGTCAATTTGCCCTCATTATCCTGGCCGGCGCGATTGGCGCGATTGTCGGTGTGGTCGCGTATGTGATGCACCTGATCGTCAGAGTGATCCACTACCTTCTGTTCACCGTGTCGATCGATAGCTCCCTGAGCGATGCCGTTGTCATCCCACACTGGCGCGTGCTGATCATGCCGGTGGCCGGCGGCCTGTTGGTTGGCGTGATAAATTGGATGGCGCGGAAATGGCGCAAGCAGGAGGTCGTTGACATCATCGAAGCCAACGCACTCTATGGCGGACGAATGTCGTTCGTGGATAGTTGCGGACTGGCACTGGTTACCACCATCTCTGTCGGATCCGGTGCCTCGGTCGGCATGGAAGCGGCCTATACTCAAGTAGGCGCCGCGGTCTGCTCAAAGGTTGGTCAGTTTCTGAACATTCGGCGCCGTGATCTTCGGACCCTCGTTGGATGTGGTGCCGCCGCAGCCATTTCCGCAGCCTTCAATGCGCCGCTGGCCGGAGCATTTTACGCTATTGAACTTGTCATCGGCAGCTACCATCCAGCCGTACTCCTGCTGGTGGCCGTCGCATCGGCCACGTCGGTCCTCGTGACGCGAATGGTTTCCCTGGATCAGCCGGTTTTCGCCTGGATCCCGACCATCAATATTCCGGGTGTGCTGTATCTTATCTTTCCGCTGGTCGGGTTTTTGGGTGGCCTGGTCGGCATTGTTGTCATGCGTTGCACCTCGGTCGTGGAAACCCGATTGCGATTGCATCTGGTTCCGCTCTGGCTTCGCCCCATGCTGGGTGGGATTGCCGTCGCACTGATCGCGAGTCTCTTTCCCCAGGTCCTGGGGTCCGGTCACGGCGCCATCAATACAATGGTTGGCTACGGCTTTGACGCTGCCACGACCTTTGGACTGATTGTTGCCAAATTAGCCGCCTCGAGCATCTCGATCGGCAGCGGGTTCCGGGGCGGGCTTTTCAGCGCTTCGTTGATGATCGGCAGTTTGTTCGGCGGGGCCTGCAATTATGCATTGCGGGGGGAGATGCCGGATATAGCCGAGGTGTCGACGGTCTTCGCCCTCGTCGGCATGGCATCGGTGGCGGCGACCGTCGTTGGCGGGCCTCTGACGATGGCCTTCCTGGTATTGGAGGGGACGGGCGATTTCTCCACGACCATCGCCGTCATGATCAGCGTTATTTTCGCATCCGCTGTCGGACAGCATCTGTTCGGTTATTCGTTTGCTACCTGGCGCTTCCATCTGCGAGGCGTCAAGATCCGGGGCGCATATGATGTCGGGTGGATGCGCGATCTGACCGTCGAAAACCTCATGCGACGCGACCCGAGGATTGTGCCAGAGGCACTGCCACTAGCCGAATTCGTTCAGCAGTTTCCGGTCGGCACGATCGGCTCCGTCTTCGTGGTCGACAGCGACAACCGCTATATCGGTGGCCTTGATCCGGCCAAGCTCAATGAGATGGCTGCCACCGCGACCGACCTGCAGATTCCGGTTGGGAGCTTGCTCACGGGAGAACCGAGCCTGCTGCTTCCAACCACGACGCTGCGCGCGGCTATCGACATTTTTAACGCCGCGGGCGTGGAAGAAATCGCTGTCGTCAGCTCCGGGAGCGATCGGCAAATTGTGGGCTACTTAAGCGAAGCCATGGCTTTGCGACGATATAGCCGGGAACTGGAACGCCGCCGGGCCGAGGAACAGGGCAGTACCGGGATCTTTGCGCCCGAATAGTGACCTGGTCGCGGCTTTAATGCGCGACGACACAACAAACGCTCCTACGGTTTAGCTGATATCTGTTTGTCGCATAATATATATTATGGAAAATAATTGATGCCACCAAAGGCCAGGCTCGAGATGTTTCCGGGCATCGGCTAAGCTTCTGGCTTGGCTGGTTTATCCGGAGTTCTCCCGTGTTTCTGTCCAGCATCGTCCGGCGGCCGGACTTCGCCGTTCCGACCGATGAGATGCGCTTCCCCTGGTCGTTGCCGCTGCTGCAGAAATTGACCGAATTGCGCTTCGAGCGGCCCGTGACCTTCCTCGTTGGCGAGAACGGGTCCGGCAAGTCGACGCTGCTGGAAGGCATCGCCGCCCTTGTCGATGCGGTTGCCATGGGCAGCCATGATCTTACGCACGATCCCAGCCTGGCGGCCGCCCGGTCCTTCGCTGCCGGCTTCCGCCATATCCGCCGGCGCCATGCCCGGACCCGGCTGTTCCTGCGGGCCGAGGATGTCTTCGGCTTCGCCCAGCGTGTCCTGCGCGACAGCCAGGATCTCGATACGCTGCGGGCGGAATTCGGCGACAACATGCCCGAGGGCTACGGCCGCGCTCTGGCCATGGGTGTCGCCGGCGGCCAGGCCTCGGCGTTGCGGCAGGCCTATGGCGACAATCCCGACGGCCGTTCCCATGGCGAAACCTTTCTCGAGTTCCTGACCCAGCGGATGCGGGCGCCCGGGCTCTATCTGCTGGACGAACCGGAAACGCCGCTCTCGCCGACGCGGATCCTGGCCCTGATGCATCTGATCCGCGACGGTGTCGCCCAGGGCAGCCAGTTCCTGATCGCGACCCATTCGCCCATTCTGATGGCCCTGCCCGGCGCCGCCATCTATGAGGTCTCGGCCGAGGGCGTGGCATCCGTCGCCTATGACGAGGTCGAACATGTGCGCATCACCCGCGCCTTCCTCAACAATCCGCGGCGTTATCTGGATTGACCGTTTCAGACGGTGTCATCATCGGCCAGCCGACATTTCTCGCCGTCGAGTTCGATCTGCAAAGTGGCGTGGCCAATCTTGAATTTGGCACTGAGTATATCGGCGATGCCGTCCAGCACCTGGTCGCCGGGATGGCCGCCGGGCATGACAAGATGCGCCGTCAGGGCCGTCTCGGTGGTGCTCAGCGACCAGATATGCAGGTCATGCACCGCCATGACGCCGGGCAGTTCGCGGAGATAGCGCCGCACGACGGTCGGATCGATGGCATCCGGCACGGCGCCGAAGGTCATGCGCACGGAAGCCCGCAATAAATCCCAGGTGCCGTAGACGATGATCGCCGAGACCACGAGGCTGACCAACGGATCGATGAGGTTCCAGCCGGTCCAGTAGATCACCGCGCCGGACAGGACGACGCCGGCGGAGATCGCCGCATCGGCCATCATATGAACATAGGCGCCGCGGATATTGAGATCGCCCTTGCGGCCGCTCATGAACAGCATGGCCGTGCCGGCATTGATCAGGACACCGATCGCGGCCACCACCATCATGGTGAGGCCGGCGACTTCCGGCGGGTTGCCGAGGCGCCGTACCGCTTCCCAGGCGACGCCGCCGATCGCCAGCAACAGGACCAGGGCATTGAACAAGGCGGCCAGGATCGACGTGCTGCGCAGGCCATAGGTGAAACGCTCGCTTGGCCGGCGGCGCGCCAGCGACATGGCGCCCCAGGCGACGATCAGCCCCAGGACATCGCTGAGATTGTGACCGGCATCCGCCAGCAGCGCCATGGAATCACTGAGGATGCCGTAAATCGCCTCGACTACGGCGAAGCCCAGATTGAGCGCGGTGCCGATGGCGAAGGCCCGGCCGAAGGTCGCCGGCGCATGGCTGTGGCCTGGTCCATGGTGATGACCGTGCCGATGGTCGTGATGGTCATGTGAACCATGATCCTGCCCATCATGATGATGGCCGTGATCGTGATCGCCGTGCCGATGACCGGCAGGCTGAGGACCGGCAGGTCGATGATCATCCGGCTCGTCCGGATGCTCGTGATGACGCTCGGAAGCTGCGGTCATACTGCCTCGCTCTGTTGCGGACATCCCATGCTTCGCGACAACTGTCCGACGACACCGCTCACCGGGTCAAGCGCAAGATGATGACGACTGGACTCGCATGGTTATATCCGGTTTGCCGCCCCCCTCACCCCAACCCTCTCCCGCGAGGGGAGAGGGAGCGCCGCTGCTGGCACTCGATACATATGCTCTTTCACTGTTCCCGTGTTTGGCCAGCTATTGCAAGCGCTCGGTACGCCCCCTCTCCCCTCGCGGGAGAGGGTTGGGGTGAGGGGGAATGTTAAATGAGATGCTTGCCGTTCAAGCCCCTCCCGCATGGAAAAGCTACGAAATAACAGCTTCCGCAAATCAGGCGGTGATGTCGATGGTCAGGCCGTCATAGGCCGGTTCGACGCCCGGCGGGCAGAGGTCGCGGATCACGTCGTAATCCACCAGATGGTTGAGATGGGTCAGCACCGCGTGCTTCGGTTTGACCCGCTTGATCCAGTCCAGGGCCTTGTCGAAATGCGCATGGGTGTCGTGCGGCTCGAAGCGCAGGCAGTCGACGATCCAGAGATCGAGGCCCTGCAGCAGGTCGAAGGCATAGTCCGGCAGATTCACCGCATCGGTCGAATAGGCCATGCTGCCGATGCGATAGCCGGTGGTGACGCTGCCGAAGCCGTGTTCCTGCTCGAAGGTACTGATCGGGATGTCGCGGATCGTGAATTGCGACGGAATATCGATCCGGTGCGGCGTCAGGAACGGCTTGTAGAGATGGCCTGAACCCTTGGTCGATTGCCGGAAGATATAGGCAAAGCGCTGGGTCAGGCTATCGAGCGTTTCGTTCGAGCCATAGACATCGATGGTGGCGCCATGGCCCGCTTTCAGGAAGCGGACATCGTCGATGCCCTGGGTATGATCGGCATGATCATGAGTATAGAGAATGGCGTCGATCTTGCCGATGCCGGCATCCAGCATCTG
Source organism: uncultured Rhodospirillaceae bacterium (assembly GCA_964406155.1). GTDB lineage: Bacteria > Pseudomonadota > Alphaproteobacteria > Dongiales > Dongiaceae > Dongia_B. Next base: position 34,756 of record CAYOQR010000053.1, read on the forward strand.
CATGCGGAGATCCGGCGAGGTATCGAGGAGGATCCGGGCATCGGGATGATCGACCAGCACCGACACCCGGCGCCGCCGGTTCTTCGGATTGTCCGGATTGCACTTGCCCCAATTGGGACCAATCATCGGTACGCCGCCCGAGCCGCCACAGCCCAGGACCGTGACCTTGGCGGTCCGCTTCCCCGTGCCCTGCTCCGCCTTGCTCACGCGGTCCCCCCGCTTTGTGAGCTCATGCCCACAGGACTCCCGCCATGCGGCACCTTGTGGAACAGGTGGTGGAAATTCGCCGTCGTCTGCGCGGCGAAATCGGCAAGCGGCAGGCCCAGCATGTCGGCGACATAGCTCGCCGTGTGGCGCACGAAAGACGGCTCGTTGCGCTTGCCCCGCTGCGGAATGGGCGCCAGATAAGGTGAATCCGTCTCCACCAGCAGCCGGTCATGCGGCACGGTGCGTGCCACCTGCCGCAGGGCTTCGGCGTTCTTGAAGGTGACGATGCCGGACAGCGAGATATAGAAGCCCATCTCCAGGGCCGCATCGGCGAGATATTGCGTCGAGGTGAAGCAATGGATGACGCCGGTCAGGCCGCCCTTCCCCGCCCCCTCCTGCAGCAATCGCACGGTATCCTCATCGGCTTCGCGCGAATGGACGATCAACGGCAGGCCGCTGCGCCGCGAGGCTTCGATATGCGTCGCAAAGACCTCCTGCTGCCGCACACGGTCGCTTTTGTCGTAATAGTAATCGAGCCCGGCTTCGCCGATCCCGACCACCTTGGGGTGTTTCGCCAGATCGACCAGCTTGGCGACATCGACTTCCGGCTGCTTGTCGGCTTCATGGGGATGGATGCCGACCGTGCAGCTCAGCACGTCATGTGTCTCGGCCAGTTTCAGCACGCGGTCGAATTCCGTCACCTTGGTGCAGATCGTCACCATGCGCTCGACGCCCTGGGCCGCCGCGCGGTCCAGGACCTGGTCGATCTCGCCGGAGAAATCGGCGAAATCGAGATGGCAATGGCTGTCGACCAGATGAACGCGATCGGCGGTCGTCATGATACGGCTTCGGCCTCGACAAAGCGCGGGAAGACGCCTTCCGGTTTCGGCAGTGCCGTACCCGGCGTCAAAGCGTGATCCCGTCCATAGGCGGTGAAGCTGCGCGCCCCGGCAGGCAGGGCAAGCTGGTCGAGCAGACGCGCCGCCGAATCCGGCATGACCGGCTGCAGCAGCAGGCCGAGGCGCCGGACCGTTTCCGCCAGCACATAGAGCACGGTGTTCATGCGCGCGGGGTCGGTCTTGCGCAGGGCCCAGGGCGCCTGTTCGTCGACATAGCGGTCGGCCTCGCCGATCACCTGCCAGATGGTCTCAAGCGCCTTGTGGAAGCCTTGTTCATGGAGGAAACCGCGGACCTTCGGCAAGGCGGCTTCGGCGGCGCCGATCAGGCGTTCGTCGGCTTCGCTGAAGTCGCCGGGCTGCGGCACGGCGGCATTGCAGTTCTTGTTGATCATCGAGAGCGAACGCTGCGCCAGATTGCCAATGCCATTGGCGAGGTCGCTGTTCATCCGCTGCACCATGGCGCGATGCGAGAAATCGCCGTCATTGCCGAAGGGGATTTCCCGCAGTAGGAAATAGCGCGTCTGGTCGAGGCCGTATTTCTCGATCAGGTGCAGGGGATCGATCACATTGCCCAGCGACTTCGAGATCTTCTGGCCCTCATTGGTCCACCAGCCATGGGCGAAGACGCGACGCGGCGGCTCCAGGCCGGCACCCATCAGGAAGGCCGGCCAGTAGATCGCGTGGAAGCGCACGATGTCCTTGCCGACCATGTGCAGATCGGCCGGCCAGAATTTCTTGTACAGGACCGACTGGTCGTCGGGGAAACCGACAGCGGTGATGTAGTTGGTCAGCGCATCCAGCCAGACATACATGATATGTGCCGGATCGTCCGGCACAGGCACGCCCCAATTGAAGGTCGTGCGCGAGATCGAGAGATCCTTGAGGCCGGATTTGACGAAGCTGATCACCTCGTTGCGGCGGCTCTCCGGCATGATGAAATCGGGATGGGCCTCATAGAAGGCCAGCAGCTTCTCGCCCCAGGCGGAGAGCCGGAAGAAATAGCTGGGTTCCTCCACCCATTCGACCTCGGCGCCGCTGGGCGCGATCTTCTTGCCGTTGGGGCCGGTCGTCAGCTCGTCCTCGCCGTAATAGGCCTCGTCGCGCACGGCGTACCAACCGGCATAGGAACCGAGATAGATCTCGCCCCGCTCCTTCAGCCGGCGCCAGAGTTCCTGGCAGGCCTTCTTGTGACGATCCTCCGTCGTGCGGATGAAATCGTCATTGCTGTAATTCATCGCCTTGGCGAGGTCGCGGAAATTCTGCGACACCTTGTCGGTGAAGGCCTGGGGATCGACGCCGGCGGCCTTGGCGGATTTCTCCACCTTCTGGCCATGCTCGTCGGTGCCGGTCAGGAAATGCACGTCATAGCCGTCGAGCCGCATGAAGCGGGCCAGCATGTCGCAGGCCAGGGTCGTATAGGCATGGCCGATATGGGGCACGTCATTGACGTAATAAATCGGCGTCGTGACGTAATAGCGTTTGGCCTCGGCCATCGATCGAAACTCCTACTTTGGGCGCCGACGGGCGGCACCGGCAAACCATGCGACTTCCAACAAGACGCTGATCCTACGGGAAAACCGGACGCATCGGGCGGCCTGGTTCCGGTCATCGCGCTGTCATCACCCGGTTCCAACAGAGCCCAGCTCTAACGGGGGCCCCGGCTCTAGCGGCCGACGGCCTCAATTGCCAGGCAACCGGCGATCCAGGCCTGTTTGCGGTCGAGATTGACGCTCGCGACCCGGGCGAACAGACGGTTAAGCTTTTCCCACAGCTCGACCCAGCGATCAAGGCCGGCCGCCGCCTGGCAGCGGGCCAGGAGGGCCGCTTCGCCGGGAAAGAATTCACGCAGGGGCTCGCCCCCCATCTCCGCCGGGGCTCCCGTCAGGGCCAGATGCCGGCACAGCCGTTTCAGCCACCAGTCCAGGGCCTCCACGGCGATATCGAATTCCGCCTCGTTGCCGCGTCCGGCCAGCCGGTCGGCCAGTTGATGGATCGCCGCCATGTTGAGATTGGGCCAGGGGGCGAGGCTCGCCATGACGATGCGGAAAACCGTCAGGCCGTTCTGTTCCAGGAGAGTGATCCCCTGCCCCAGGCTGCCGGCCGCCAGGATGAGGGCGGCATTGCGGTCGGCCGGATCGGCATCGGGGCAGCGCTCCGCCAGCACCCGTTGCAGCACGTCGTCCGCCAAGGGCGACAGGGTGAGCCGCCGGCAGCGCGAGCGGATGGTCGGCAGCAGGCCGCCGGGCGCATGGCTGACCAGGATCAGCACGGTACGGGCGGCCGGTTCCTCCAGCATCTTCAGGATGGCATTGGCGGCATTGCGGTTGAGGTCGTCGGCGGCATCGATGATCACCACGCGCCAATGGCTCTCCGCCGGCTTCAGATGCAGGAAGTCGATGACCTCGCGCGCATCCTCGATCAGGATTTCGCTGCGCATCTTGCCGGTCTTTTCATTGATCCGGCGCTGCAGCACGCGGAGATCGGGATGCGATTGCGCCACCACCCGGCGGAAGACCGGATGGTCCACCGGCATGTCCAGGTTGTCGGCCGGCAACGATACTCCCTGCGGCTTCGCGGGCGCCGGTTCGTCGCCGAACAAAGCGAAGCTGCTTTCCTCCGCCGGTTCCTCGGCGGCCGGCGGCATTTCGCTGAGGAGGCGCCGGGCCATGCGATAGGCCAATGTCGCCTTGCCGACGCCGCGCGGCCCGGTGATCAGCCAGGCATGGGGCATGCGGCCGCGCTCCAGCGCTTTCAGAAAGCTCCGTTCCGCCGCCTCATGGCCGATCAGCTCGGTGGCGACGACCGGGCCGGTCGGCTCCTCGGCGATGACGGCACTGGCCGGTTTGCGCGCCATGCCGCCGCCTCAGCTCAGTTGCAGGCCGAAATGCTGCGCAACGATCCGGCGCAAGGATGCTGCCACGGCATCGATCGGCTGGTCGGCCGCCAGGACATGGCAGCGATCGGGATTCTGCCGGGCAATTTCCAGGAAGCCGTCGCGCAGCCGCTGATGAAAGGCGCGGTCCATGCGCTCGTAGCGATCTTCGGCCGCGCTGGACGTCGCGCCGCTGCTTGAGCTCCTGGCGGCGGCGCGGGCCAGGCCGGCTTCGACCGGCAGGTCGAAGATCACGGTCAAACCGGGTTCGGTCGTACCGACGATGCGCTGCCGCAAGGCCGTCAGCCAGCCGAGATCGAGGCCATGACCATAGCCTTGATAGGCGATGGTGGAATCGGCAAAGCGGTCGCAAAGGACCCACTCGCCGGCGGCCAAGGCCGGCCGGATGATCTTGTCGAGATGATCGGCGCGGGCGGCGAAATGCAGCAGCGCCTCGGTCTCCGGCGTCCAGCGCCCCGGCGTTCCCTCGACCAGCAGCTTGCGGATTTCCTCGGCCCCGGTCGAGCCGCCCGGCTCGCGGGTCAGGGTGACTTTCTGCCCGGCCTGTTTCAGGACCTCGCACAGCAAACGGATCTGGGTCGATTTCCCAGCCCCCTCGCCGCCTTCAAAGGTGATGAAACGGGTCGGGCCGGTTGCGCGTGCGGGCCGGCCGGTCATCGTGCTGACGGTCGTCGTGTTGGTGATCGTCGCATTGACGGGGAGCCGGCGGGCGCAGCCCCCATCTCAACTGCCGCCGAAGACCAGGTATTGCAGCTTCGCGAACATCCGGGCCGGCAGGTTCTTCTCCGGCACATCGCCGCCGGCCACCAGCGGCGTCTCGAAATCCGGGATGCCGGGGGCCGAGAGGACCAGCTTGCCGATCTGCGTGCCGGCCGCGACCGGCGCCTGCAGCGGGCCGTCGAACACGGCCTTGGCCGACAGCTTGCCCTTGGCGGAGCGCGGCAGGGTCGCCACCAGATCCTTGCTGACGGTCAGCGGCACGGTCTTGGCGGTGCCCATCCAGACCGGCGCCTCGGCCAGCACCGCACCCTTGGTGGCGATGGTGTAGTTCGCCGTTTCGCGGAAGGCCCAGTCGATCACGTTGCCGCCTTCATCGGCCCGGTTCTGCATGTTGTTCATGCCCTGCAGCACGGCGATGATGCGGCGGTTGTCACGGATGGCGGAGGCGACCAGGCTGAAGCCCGATTCTTCCGTATGGCCGGTCTTCAGGCCATCGACGCCCGAGCCCTGGCGATAGAGCAGCGGATTGCGGTTGCCCTGCTTGATGCCGTGCCAGGTGAATTCCTTTTCCGAGAAGTAGTGATAGTAGTCCGGAAAATCGTCAATGAGATGGCGCGCCAGGATCGCGAGGTCATGCGCCGTCATATACTGCTCGGGATCGGGCAGGCCCGAGGCATCGACGAAATGGCTGCCGTTCATGCCGAGTTCCTTGGCCTTGGCGGTCATCCGCTCGGCGAAGGCTTCCTCGCTGCCGGCGACACCCTCGGCCACCACGACGCAGGCGTCGTTGCCGGACTGGATGATAATGCCGCGGATCAGGTCCTCGACCTTGATGTCGGAATTGATCTCCACGAACATCTTGGAGCCCTGGGTCGACCAGGCCTTCTTGCTGACATGGAAGGTGTCCGTCAGCTTTACGTCGCCGCGCTTCAGGGCGTCGAACAGCAGATAGATCGTCATCAGCTTGCTGGTCGAGGCGGGGGGAATGCGTTCGTCCCCGCCCTTGTCCAGGAGGACCGCGCCGGTCTGGTAATCGACCACGTAAGCATGCTGCGCGTCGGTCTCAACCGGATCGGCAGCCGCCATCTGCAGCGGCATGGCGCCCAGCAGCAGGCCAGCCATCAGAAGCGAGACGGGACGGGCTGCGTGACGAGCGGAGAGAATCATGGAACCACCTGAGTCGTAAGGCAATTTGGCAACGGCGCGAGAGCCGCAAGCTGCGGCAAATCGCTAAAGAGGTCAAGCACTTCGACGCCGATCAGTCGACGACGATCCGGGCTTCGGGATGACCCGACTGAATCACTCTCTGCAGCATCTGATCCGCCTGATCCACATTGGCGATGGGGCCGAGCCGCACCCGGTAGAAAAGCTGGTTGCCGACATAGACGGGGGTCGAACGGGCCGGACCGAACTGCGACAATTTGCTCGTCAGGACCTGCGCATTCGCCTGCTGCGTGAAGGCGCCGGCCTGAATGAAAATATTGGTCGCATGGACCGGGCGCATCGAGACCTTGCCGTCCGGTTGCGGCTCGGTCACGGTGCCGAGCACGCTGTTCGGCTGCGGTGCCGCCTGGGCCACGGTAACCGGCTGGTTCTGCGCCGGCTGAGTCTGCGTTGGCTGAGTCTGGATCGGCTGGCTTTGGACTGGCGCCGGCTGGACCTGATTCTGTGCGGGCTGAGCTGGCTTCGGCGCCTGATTGTTGGCCGTCTGCTGGCCGCCGACCGGCGGCAAGGGCGTCGCCGTCACGATGCCGCTCGGGGCCGCCGTCGGCTTGGGACCGACATCGCCGCCCTGGGACGATGCGGCGGCGGCCATCGCCTGGCTCTCCGCCTTCATGACCTGCACCCGGACACGGGCGGTGCCGGGGCCGATGAAGCCCAGCAATTGCGCGCCGCGGCGGGTCATGTCGATGATCCGGCCGTTGGAGAACGGGCCACGGTCATTGACCCGGACCTCGATCGAGCGGCCGTTTTCCAGATTGGTCACCCGCACCATGGAGGGCAGCGGCAGGGTCTTATGCGCCGCGGTCAGGCCGTTCTGGTCGTAAACCTCGCCATTGGCGGTGTACTGACCATGGAAACCCGGCCCGTACCAGGACGCGATGCCGGTTTCGTCATAGTCGTAATCGACCTTCGGGTAATACCAGACGCCGTTTATCTGGTAGGGCTTGCCGACTTTATAGGCCTGCGGCTGCTGCGCCGGCTGGCTCGTGACGGTCGGACCCGGTCCCTTGGTTCCAGCACAACCAGCCAGCAAGAGAGCTGACAGCGTACCCGTGAGAATGGGAAGACGCCGAATCGAACGCATCATTTTGTACCTGAAAGCCCACAGTTATCAGCATCTTGTAGGCTAATATGCGTCGCGCCGCGATGCAACAGGACGGAACTGTTATAATCCTTACAAAAGTGACCGTTCGGGAAGCTGTCACCCCTGCTGTATCTTCTCTCGTCTTATGAACCGACGCTTCTAATATTCTAAATATAATCAATCAGATGAAGTCATAATTTAATAAGTTAGATTATTTAATTAATGCAATGCATTGATTGGTATTGATGAATCTCACTTGATGCTTAATTGTATCGTGAAGGCCAGATCGCTTCGATCAGAGCCGCCGCCCCTCACCTCATCATGCGCCCGGACCGGCTGGTCAGGATTGACCGCCTGCCCGGCAACGGATAAGCAAGGCGCGTCTTCGGAAGGGTGGCCGAGTGGTTTAAGGCAGCGGTCTTGAAAACCGCCGTGGGGCAACTCACCGTGGGTTCGAATCCCACCCCTTCCGCCA
>CAYOQR010000054.1:0-41886 GCA_964406155.1 uncultured Rhodospirillaceae bacterium
GTTGTCGATCAGCGGATTGTTGACCCAGACCATGCCGGATTCCAGCCGCTCCGCCGCGATCATCGCTTCGTCCAGCTTGGTGGTGAACAGCGACGAGCCGAGGCCGAAGCGCGAGCGGTTGGCGAGCGTCAGGGCCTCATCGAGGCTCGCCACCTTGCAGATCGGCGCCACCGGGCCGAAGACCTCGGACTGCATGATGCTCATCTCCGGCGTAACACCGGTCAGGATGGTCGGCTCGTAGAACCAGCCGGTATTGTGCCCCGGCGGAATACGACCGCCGCAGGCGATCTTCGCGCCCTTGGCCACCGCTTCCTCGACCAGTTGCATCACCTTGGCGCGGGCCGCCTCACTGACCAGCGGGCCGATCTCGGTCTTGCCGAGGCCGTTGCCGATGCGCAGCTCCCGCGTGCGGCGGACAAACTCGGCGACGAAAGCATCATGGATCTTTTCATGGACGAAGAGCCGCTCGGCCGAGGTGCAGATCTGGCCCGAGAGATGGAACGCCGCCGTGACCGCGCCCGAAGCCGCGACATCGATCGGCGCCGAATCCATGACGATCATCGGGTCGTTGCCGCCGGCCTCGATGATGCAGGGCTTGGTCAGTTCGGCGCAGGCGACGGCGACCCGACGCCCGGTCGCGACCCCGCCGGTGAAGGCGACGATATGGGTATCCGGCGACTGGATCAGCGCCTGGGCCGCCTCGCCGCGTCCGGTGACGCAGGAGACGAGGCCCGCCGGCAGCGCCCGGAAATACTCCATGAACTTCAGCGTGCAGAGCGAGGTCGCTTCTGCCGGCTTCACGATCACCGCATTGCCCGCCGCCAGCGATGCCGCCACCGTCCAGCACATCAGCAGGATCGGGAAGTTGAACGGCATGATATGGACGCTGACGCCATAGGGGAAATATTTGGCGTATTGGAACGACCCGATCTGCGTCGTGCCGGCGATATGGCCGCCGTCATCCCGCGCCATTTCCGCGTAATAGCGGAAGATCGGCGCCACATTGGCGAGTTCGCCCATCGCCTCGGCATAGGGCTTGCCCATTTCCCGCGTCATCAGCTCGGCAACGGGACGCAGGTCGCCCTCGGCGATGGCATTGGCGATTCTGTGCAGCAGGCCGGCCCGCGTCTTCGCGTCGGTCTGGGCCCAGCCGCGCTGCGCCGCATTGGCCCGGGCGATGACCGGCGCCAGATCCGCCGCCGTCGGATTGGCGATCCTGCCCTCAGGTTCCAGGGTCGCCGGATTGACGATGTCGAGGCGCGCGCCGGCGGGCGCTGCCACGAAATCGTTCTCCAGGAAGAACTGGGCGCCGAAGGGATCGAAGGCCGTGAAGTCGGGGGCGGTGAAGCTGGCAGCCGTCATGATCGTTTCCGCCTTATCGGATCATATAGACTTTGCGCACCGTCTCATGCACCCGGCAGGTGCCCTTCCAGTCCTGCGGGAAGAAGGCGATGGTATCCGGGGTGATCTCGATCACTTCGCCGGATTCATGGGTATAGGTGCAGCGCCCCAGCAGGAAATGGCAGAACTCGTCGCGCGTCACATGGCAGTTCCAGAAGCCCGGCGTGCAGACCCAGATGCCGGTCTCGTTCTCGCCGTTCGGCCCCTTGTGCAGCAAGACGCCGCTGGTCATCGACTGACCTTCGATCATGGTCGGGATCGGACCCCAATCCTTGAGCTCGCTCACGGTCTTCGGGTTGTGGATCACGGGGGTGGTCATGTCTCGGTACTCCTATCGCAACATGTAGGCGTTTCGCATGGTCTCATGGACCGTGCAGATGCCGGTCCAGCCGGCGGGGAAATGCACGCAGGTGCCGGGCGTCACCTCGATCACCTCGCCATCGTCGCGCACATAGGTGGCGCGGCCGGCGATGAAGTGGCAGAACTCGTCCCGGGGGATCGACAGCGGCCATTTGCCCGGCGTGCAGACCCAGAGGCCGACCTCCGGCGAATTGCCGCCGACGCTGGCATCCGGCCGCTTGAACAGCAGGCGGCCGCTGGAATGCGACTGGCCCTCGATACAGTTCGGCTGATCGCCCCAATCGGCGAGATCATCATAGGCGACGGCGCCGTGGATATGCGGCGCGCTGGATTGCAGATTGGCGCTCATGCCTTCGCGCCTTCCGGATTGTAGCCACCGGTGGTGGCGATCTCGGCCAGGATATGGGCGGCCTTGTCGGTCCCCTTGGCGGCCTGCATATGCTTCGCGACGGCGGCGAGGCGCGTCTTCATCGCCTGGTCGCCGAGCAATCGGGCCATGGTCGAGGTCAGTTGTTCCTCGGTCCAGGTATAGCGCGGCAGTTGCTCGCCATAACCGGTGTCGTGGATGCGCGCGGCATTGTCGAGGCCGTCCCAGCAGAACGGCATGATAATCGCCGGCTTGCCGAAATAGAGCGCCTCGTTGAAGCTGTTATTGCCGCCGTGATGGATGAAGAGATCGACATGCGGAATGACCGCCGGCTGGGGATACCACTTCTCCAGATGCACATTGGGTGGGATGTCGCTGTATTCGTCGATATAGTCGCCGACATTCATCAGGAAGCGATAAGGCAGCTTGGCGAAGCTGGCGATCAGGCGCTTGTAGAGATCGACATCGGCGGCACCCAGCGAGCCGTAGCTGACATAGATCAGCGGCTTGTCGTTATGGGCCTTGAAGGTCGGCACCACATAGGTACCCTCGTCGCGCACGCAGCCTTCCAGATACTGGAAGCGCTTCGGGTCGAGCGGATGCCGGCGCTTGAAGGCCAGGGGCTTCGGATAGAGCAGCAGGTTCATGGTCGGCGAGGCCTCGAAGAACTGGCCCAGCGGATAGGGCTCGTGGCCGACCTTGCCCAGGAACTGGTTGAAACGCTCATGGACCGGTTTCACCAGCTCGAGGAAGCGGTTCTCGAAGGCCTCGAAACCGGCCTTGTCGTTCTCATGGCAGCCGGAAAGATGCGGCGGGATATCCGGATCGGGAATCTCGTTCTCCGAGCAGGAGATGATCCGCACCCAGGGACAGCCCGCCCGCTTGATCGCCGGGAACAGGACGACATTGTCGACCGCGACCAGATCCGGCTTGATGCGCTGCAGATGCTCGTTCAGGCCGGATTCGGCGATGATCGCGGAATCGACAATCGCCTCCCAGACGGGGATCACATAGGTCGGCAGCTGCTCGATCGGCGAGAGGCGGAAATGCGGCTGCTTCTCGGCGATGAAATTCGCCCAGAACTTGGCGATCTCCTCATCCGACATGCCGCCTGACATATCGACCAGGTTTTCCTCGAAACCGTATTTCTCGAAGACGCCCTTGAAGCCCTTGTCGCAGACGAAGACCGGATTGTGGCCCTGGGCGCGCAAGGTCTGGGCGATGCCCACACAGTTCAGCGCCGGGCCGAAGGCCGCCTCGGGAAACAGGACGATGGTTTTACCGCTCATAGCAATCCCTCCATACTCGATCTTTCAAGCCCCCTCGATCTCTCAAGTACCGGGCGGCACTCATTCCGAAACAGTCACGCCTGCACTCACTCTGACAACAAGCGCGCCTGCGCTTACTCCGACAATAAACGCGCTTGCGCGCTGGGCCAGTCGCACCATAGCGTCCGGTCGGGGGCGATGTCTTGCGTCAGTTCATGGGCCGCCGGCAGCCGGGCGATCAGAACCTGACCGGTCGCCGCCAGCCGCAGATGCACAACCAGATCCTGGCCGAGATAGGCGATGCCCTCGACCGTGCCGGCAAGGCGTCCCTCGGCGGCCTGATCGTAAAGCCGCAGCCGCTCCGGCCGCACCGCCAGCACGGCTTCGCGGTCCTGGCCGATATCGGCTTGATTGACGGCCTGGAACAGCCCGAGCCCGGCCACCTCGAATCCGTCCGTCACGCGCCTGCCAGGCAGGAAGTTCATCATGCCGATGAAATCGGCAGCGAAGCGGTTGACCGGCGTCTCGTAGAGATCGCGTGGCCGGCCGAGCTGTACGATACGCCCCTGGCCGAGCAGCGCGATGCGGTCGGCCATGGTCAGCGCCTCCTCCTGGTCGTGGGTCACGACGATGAAGGTGACGCCGGTTTCACGCTGGATGCGCTTCAGCTCGATCTGCATCTGCTCGCGCAGCTTCTTGTCGAGCGCTCCCAGAGGCTCATCCAGCAGCAGCAGCTTCGGCCGCTTGATCAGAGCCCGCGCCAAGGCGACACGCTGGCGCTGGCCGCCGGAAAGCCGGTGCGGCTTGCGGTCGGAAAGGGCGCCCAGTTGCACGAGATCCAGGGCCTCGGCGACGCGGCGCTTCAGCTCGGCCCCGCGCACATTCTCCATTTCGAGGCCATAGCCGATATTGGCGGCGACGCTCATATGGGGAAAGAGCGCGTAGGATTGGAACATCAGATTGATCGGCCGGCGGTTCGGCTTGATGCCGGTGACATCGCTGCCGGCGAGCCTGATGCCGCCGCGATCCGGCATTTCGAAACCGGCGATCATGCGCAGGAGCGTGGTCTTGCCGCAGCCCGAGGGGCCGAGCAGGGCGAAGAATTCACCCTGATCGATGGTCAGCGAGAGATTGTCCACGGCGGCGATCTGGCCGAAGGCCTTGCTGAGGCCGGCGATTTCCAGCAAAGGAGCGGCGCTCATTATTCGGCCTCGCGGTTGAGACGCTGCGACAGGAAGACCAGCACGAAGCTGATCCCCATGACGATGGTGGCAACGGCATTGATTTCCGGCGTAACGCCAAATCGGATCATGGCATAGATCTGCATCGGGAAAGTGGTCGAGGCGCGGCCCGCCCCGGCGGTGAAATAGGCGATGATGAACTCATCGATCGAGAGCGTGAAGGACAGCAGAGCGGCGGCGATGACGCCCGGCGCGATCACCGGCAGGGTCACCCGGCGGAAGGTGGTAAACTCGCTGGCGCCGAGATCGATCGAGGCCTCGACGATCGAGCGGTCGAAATGCTTGAAACGGGTCCTGACCACGGTGCAGACGAAAGCGATGTTGAAGACCGCGTGGCTGAGGATGATCGAATGCAATCCCAGCGTCATGTTGAGAAGCGTGTAGAAGGAGAGGAGCGCGATCGCGAGCACGATATCGGGAATGATCATCGGCGCCGTCACCAGCGCTTCCAGCGCCCCGGTTGGCCGCCCCTCCTCCAGTCCCATGGCGAGCAAGGTGCCGATCACCGTCGAGATCGCGGTCGCGCAGACGGCGACGATCAGCGAATTGCGCACCGAGGAGAGGATCGCCTCGTTCTGCAAGAGCTTGCCGTACCATTCGACCGAGAAGCCGGTCCAGGCGGTCGGCAGGCCGCTCTGGTTGAAGGAGAGCACCACCAGGACGACGATCGGGCCGTAGAGAAAGAGATAGACGAAACCGAGATGCGCCGTCAGCCAGGCGCGGATCGGATCGCGGCGTGTTTTCAATCCGCTCATCGCGCCGCCTCCCGTTCGCGATGCACCAGCCAGGCCTGGGCGCTGAGCAGGATCATCATCAAAGCGATCAGGATGAAGGCAAGTGCCGCACCGAAGGGCCAGTCGCGCGCCGTCAGGAACTGACTGTAAATCAGGTTCCCCAGCATCATCCGCTGCTTGCCGCCGAGCAGGTCCGGCGTGATGAAATTGCCGATCGAGAGCACGAAGACGAAGATGCAGCCGGCGGCGACGCCCGGCAACGTCAGCGGCAGGGTGATCCGCAGGAACGTGCGCCAGGCGCTGGCGCCGAGATCGGTCGAGGCTTCGCGCAGATCCGGCCCCAGTTTCGAGATCGAGCTGTAGAGGGCGAGGACCATGAAAGGCACATAGCCATAAACCAGGCCGGTGACGACGGCGAAATCGTTATAGAGCAGCGGCAAAGGCGCATCGATCAGGCCGAGCCCGGTCAAGGAGCGGTTGATCAGGCCTTCGCGATTGAGGAGGACGATCCAGGCATAGGTGCGGATCAGGTAATTGCTCCAGAAAGGCAGCATGACCAGGATCAGAAGCGGCATCTGCCGGCGTTTCGGCTGCTGGGCGATGAGATAGGCCGCCGGGTAGCCGAGCAGCAACGCGATCACCGTCGCCGTCAGGGCGATGCGGGCGGAATCGAGGAAGATGCCGAGATAAAGCGGATCGATCGCCCGGCTGTAATTCTCCAGCGAGAAGATATAATCGATGCCGCCATAGGTGCCGCGTTCGAAGAAGCTGTAGACGAAGATGATGGCGCAGGGCAGGACGAGCAGCAGCGCCAGCCAGCCGAGGCCGGGCGCCAGCATCACCGCGCGTCTTGAAGCGATCATTCCATCCCCGCCTTCATCACATCGTCTTCATAAACGAACGGGCCCGGCCGTCTCCGGCCGGGCCCGCCTCACGCCGGTCAGTTCGAGGAGGTGATTTCCGTCACCGTCTTCGAATAGAGCTTCATGTCCTTGCCGAGATCGCGCAGTTGTTCCTGCTTCACGAGATCGGCCGGCGCCATGCCGAGATTGGGATAGGTCTCGACCAGGCCCTTGTCGAGCCCGGCCATCGCCTTCTCGTTCGGCACCTTGTAGAGCGTCAGCTCGGCCACCGATTTATGCACCTCGGGCTTCAGGATGTAGTTGATGAAGGCCATGGCGGCATCCTTGTGCTCGCTGGCGGCGGTCACGACCATGGTATCGACCCACATGTCGCTGCCTTCCCTCGGCACCACGAACTTGATCGCCTTGTTGTCGGTGATGCCGTAATTGCACCAGCCGTCCCAGGCCTGGACCATCACCGCCTCGCCGGAGACCAGCTTCGAATAGAAGGTGGTGTCGTCATAAGCGAGCAGGTTCTTCTTCGCCGCGATCAGCAGTTCCTTGGCCTTGGCGACATCGTCCTTGTTGGTGTCGTTGACCGAATAACCGAGCGCCTTCAGCCCCGCCGCCATCAGCCAACGGTCGGTCGCCAGCATGGTGATCTTGCCCTTGAGATCGGCCGCCGGCTGCAGCAGGTTCATCCAACTGTCGGGCGCGGTCTTTACGAGATCGCTGCGATAGCACAGGCCGGTCGTGCCCCAGGTATAAGGCACCGAGAAGGTGTTGCCCGGGTCATAGGGCAGGTTGCGCGCCTCGGGATAGAGATTGGCGGCATTGGGGATCTTCGTGGTATCGATCGGCGCCGTCAGGTCGAGCTTGTGCAGCGCCTCGGCAAAGGGGCTGGAGACGAAGAGCACGTCATAGCCCTTGCCGCCATTGGCCGTCACCTTGCCCATGATCTCTTCATTGGTGGCATGCACCGACATCTCCGCCTCGATGCCGGTCTCCTTGGTGAAATTCGCCAGGAGATCCTTCGGCATATAGCCGTCCCAGTTGGAGATGACGATCTTCTCCGCCGCCGAAGCGCCCGCCGCAATGATGGAAAGCGGCAACGCGAGCAGCGCCGCCATGCCGAGCCCGTTCAAGGCGCGGCCGATGCTTGTCTTTTTCATGAACGTCTCCCTCACAGCCCCCATCGGCTTTCCCGCACCCGGAGGGACCTCCATCCGGGATCAGCGGGCCGATGCCTCTTTGTCCAACCTCGGCGCCTCAACGGCGCGCCGGTCGAATTCTTGTTTGCAGTGTATGATTGAAATGAAACCGTGTGCAATAGTTTCATTTGAAGTGTGGCAGGCGAGCACGTCTTCAGAAGCCGCAAGAAAGACGTCAGAACGGCGGTATCCGGAGAAGGGATGATTCGGATGCGCCGGGATGGGCGAGATGGGTGCCACCGCCCATTACTCCCGGTGATCAGGCATCAAATGACCAGGCTCAATAGCCTGGCGGAGTCGTTACCCAGAGGACCGTGGCGGTCTTGGCGCCGGCATTGCCGAAGCGATGCGGCTGGGTGCTCTTGAAGCGGAAGGTATCGCCATCCTTGAGGATGAAGCGGTCATCCTCGATCCACAATTCCAGCGTGCCGCCCAGCACCAGCCCCGCCTCTTCGCCGCGATGGGTGTAATGCTCCGGCCCCGAGGAGCCGCCGGGCTGAATGGTGACCAGGAGCATCTGCAGGGCACCCGGCGTGGTCGGGGTCAGCAATTCCTTCTGCACCCCGGTATCGGCAAGGTTGAGCAGCGGCCGGGTCTTGCGGCGGACGATATAGGTCATTTCCTTGGCCGGCGGCAGATCGGTCTCCTGGAAGAGATCGCCGACCGCGACCTGGAGTGCCTCGCCGAGTTTCTTCAGGGAGCGCACCGAGGGCGAGGAAACACCGCGTTCGATCTGGCTGATATTGCCGATGGAGAGGCCGGTGCTGGCGGCGAGATCGGTCAGCGACATCTCGCGCCCCTTGCGCAGGGCTCGTAATTGCTGGCCGAGCCAGATATCGGCGGCCCTGGTGTCGGTCGCCCCGGTATCGGTGGTGCGGGCATCGCTGCTCCGTTCGCCCACCGATTTGCCATCGAGGCGGGCCGTCCCACCCCTGTTATCAGCGGCTTCATCCGCCGCGATAACCGGTGATCCGCGCTTGCGCTTTGCCTTCACGCGCAAGCCCGACACTGTCGGTTGCGGCGCGGCCGGCACGCCCCGGTTACGTGTGCGGTCGTTGGTTTCACGGCCCATCGAGCGCCTCCCTCATCCGTCGTCTGGTAGCACAGGGCACGGGCATCGACAATCGCCCTGTCGCCAGGTGGCCGCTGCCCCGCCCTCGCCCCCAGTCATTCCCGGCCTGGCAATTTATGGCTGCATCGGCGCGCTGCCATGGATGCCAGGCGGCCGGGAACCTGCTAGATTGCCGGCGGGGACACTGGGGAAGGCAATCGGAACGAACCGATGACGGCGGCATGACGAAGGCCCGCTCATTTCTGCACGCGGCCGGCGGCCGGCTGGCCAGGGCGCAGGATATCCTGGTGCCGACGCTGATCCTGTTCGCGGCCCTGGTCCTGCGCTGGATCGATCCCCTGCCGGTCGAATATCTGCGCAATGTCACCTTCGACAGTTATCAGCGCGTCAAGCCGCGCATCTACAACCCGGATATCCCGGTCCGCATCGCCGCCATCGACGAGAAGAGCCTGCAGCAATTCGGCCAATGGCCCTGGCCGCGCACGATGCTCGCGCTGGTGATCGACCGGCTGCGCGACCAGGGCGCCGCCGTCATCGGCATCGACGCGCTCTTCGCCGAGCCGGATCGCACCTCGCCCACCGGGATCCTGGCGCAATTGCCGGATTCGCCGGAGCTGCGTCTTGCGCGGGATGCCCTGGCGCAGATGCCGGATAACGACGCGGTCTTCGCCGCCGCGCTGCAGCAGGTCCCCACCGTCCTCGCCTTCGCCCTGACCGATGACGATCCGCACCGGCCGCAGGAGAAGCCCCGGCCAATCGGCGGCTTCTCCTATGCCGGCTACGATCCCAGCGCCTATATCCGCCCCTATCCTTATGTGATCCTGCCGGTGCCGCCGCTGCGGGCCGTCGCCAGCGGCCTCGGTGCGGTCAATGCGGCGCCGGATTTCGACGGCGTCATCCGCCGTGTGCCGCTGGTCCTGCGCTTCAAGGAGGATTTCGTCCCCTCCTTCACGGCGGAAATCCTGCGCCTCGCCGATGGCGGGCCCTCCTATCTCCTGCGCGGCATCGGCAGCAACGGCGAAGGCGCGCTGATGTATCTCGGCAGCGGTATCGGCAAGATCCAGATCGGCCGCTCCTTCGGCTCGCAGACCCGGGTGACGACGACGGGCGCCGGCGAGGTACTGATCTACGATACCGGCCGGCAGGACCGGCGCTTCTTCTCGATCGCCGATCTGATGAACGGCAGGGTCGATCGCAGCGAGATCGAGGGCCGCATCATCCTGATCGGCGCCACGGTCGAGGGATTGAAGGATACCAAGCCGAGCCCGATCTCGCCGGACATGCCGGGCGTCGAGATGCATGCCCAGGTGGTCGAGGAAGTGCTTGCCGGCGCGCTGCTCAACGACCGGCAATTGATCCGGCCCTATTGGGCGATGGGCGTCGAGCTGCTTTATCTCGTCTTTGCCGGCTGCCTCACCATCCTGATGGTGCATCGCCGGGGCGCCATGACCGGCCTCGGCCTCGCCACCGGCGTGCTCTGCGTCGCCCTCGCCGGCTCCTGGTATCTCTTCAGCGCCCAGCGCCTGCTGATCGACCCGATCTATCCGGCCCTCACGGTCTTTCTCATCTTCGTCGCCGGCACGCTGATCAACTTCATCCGCACCGAGGGCGAGAAGCGGCATATCCGCGGCGCCTTCTCGCGCTATATGTCGCCCTTGCTGGTGACGCAACTGATCCAGCATCCCGAGCGCCTTGCCTTGGGCGGCGAATTGCGCGAACTGACCTTGATGTTCGCCGATATCCGCGGCTTCACCAAGCTCTCCGAAGGCCTCGACCCGCAGGCCCTGACCCATCTGATGAACCGCTTCCTCACCGCCATGACCCGGGTCATCCAGGCACGCGAAGGCTTCATCGACAAATATATCGGCGATTGCATCATGGCCTTCTGGAACGCGCCACTCGATGTGCCGCCCCATGGCCGCCAGGCGATTCTGGCGGCCCTCGACATGCGCCGGGAACTGGTCAAGCTGAATGCCGAACTGCGTGCCGAGGCGGAAGCCGCCGGGCTGGACGCGCATGACATCCGCATCGGTATCGGCCTCAATACCGGCATGTGCAGCGTCGGCAATTTCGGCTCGGATCAGCGCCTGGAATATTCGGCCCTGGGCGATACCGTCAACATCGCCTCGCGGCTGGAGGCGCTCTCGCCCGCCTATGGCGTCGATCTGGTGATCGGCGAGGAGACCGCCGTCGAGGCCGGCGATTTCGCCCTGCTGGAGCTGGACCGGGTCCGGGTCAAGGGCAAGGCCGTGCCGGTGCGCATCCTGACCGCCTTGGGTGACGAGAGCATCGCCGCCAGCGCCGAATTCCAGGCCCTGCGCGCGCGGCATCAGGCGCTGCTCGCCGCCTATCGCGGCTGCGACTGGGCCGGCGCCGAGGCGGCGCTGGCCGCCTGCCGGAGGCTGGCGCCGGGCAATCTCATCGGGCTCTACGATCTCTATGCGCGGCGCCTGGCTGAGTATCGCCAGACCCCGCCGCCGGCCGATTGGGACGGCACCTATACCGCCACCAGCAAGAGCGGCTGAACGGCGGCAACCGGAAAGCGAGAGACGAAACCGCTGTGAGGCCGGTCACCAATCGGCAGGCAGGATTTGCCAGAGTCGCGGCACTCCCTTACGCTAGCCCTGGGGTAGGGCTGGTGCTGGGGCAGGACGGTATGTCGGCGTTATCGAATGCGCGGCACGACCACCAAGGAAACCACCAAGGAAACCAGCGGAGAAGCCGGCAGGAAAGCTGCCCGGGCGGGGGCGTCGCCCGGATGGCACAAGGTCTAACGGCACAGGGTCTAGAGGGGATTGCATGTCGATTATCGGACTGACCATTTTCGGTCTGACCGGGCTGTTGGCTTTGACCAGCCTGCTGCCGGCCTTCGCCAGCCGGCTCCGACTGCCGTATTCGGTGCTGCTGGCGATTGTCGGCTGCGGCCTCGGCCTGCTGTCCATGGCGCAACCCGGCGCCCACCGGGTGGTGATGGGCGATTTCGTCACCGCCCTGCAGCATCTCGACATCTCGGCCGAGACCTTCCTCTATGTCTTCCTGCCCGCCTTGCTGTTCGAGACCGCCTTGGCGATCAATGTGCGGCGCCTGATGGACGATATCGCGCCGATCATGACCATGGCGGTGCTGGCCGTGGTGATCTGCACCTTCGTCACCGGCTTCGTGATGAGCAGCGTGTCGTCCTTCGGCCTGATCGCCTGCCTGATGCTGGGCGCCATCGTCGCCACCACCGATCCCGCCGCCGTGGTCGCGATCTTCCGCGAGATCGGCGCGCCGCGCCGCCTGTCGATCCTGGTCGAGGGCGAGAGCCTGCTGAATGACGCCGCCGCCATCGCGCTCTATGTGCTGCTGCTCGGCGCCCTGCTGGACGGCCAGCCGGTCAATGGCTGGACCGCCATCGGCACCTTCCTCTTCAGCTTCATCGGCGGCGGTCTTTCCGGTTACGTCATGGGTCGCATCACCTGCCAGCTTTTCGCGCTGGTGCGCGGCTGGCCGCAGGCGGAGATCACCCTCACCATCTCGCTCGCTTATCTCAGCTTCCTGCTGCCCGAGCATTACCTGCATGTCTCGGGCGTGGTGGCCTGCGTCACCGCCGGCCTCACCATCGGCTCGATCGGCCGTACCCGGATGTCGCCCAAGACCTATGAGCAGTTGGACGGCGCCTGGGGCCAGCTCGGCTTCTGGTCCAATTCGCTGATTTTCCTGCTCGCCGCCATGCTGATCCCGGCGACCATGCGCAACATCACCTGGCTCGATCTCCTGCTGATCCTGGCGCTCTATGCCGCCACCCTGCTCGCCCGGGGTATCGTCGTCTTCGGTATCCTGCCGCTGCTGCGCGGCTTCAACCGCAGCGGCAAGATCAACACCGGCATGAAGACGGTGATGTGGTGGGGCGGGTTGCGCGGCGCCGTCTCGCTGGCCCTCGCCCTCGGCGTTTCTGAAAACCCCAAGATCGACCCGCAGATCCGCCAGTTCGTCGCCACCAATGTCACCGGTTTCGTGCTCCTCACCCTGTTCATCAACGGCACCAGCCTGCGCCTGGTGATGCAGGTCCTGAAGCTCAACCAGCTCTCGCCGTTGCAGCGCGCCATCAAGGATCGCGGCCTCGCCATGGCGGTGGAGGGGATCCGCGACCGCATCGTCGATATCGCCGACCGCGAACGCATCGACCGGGAGGTGATGGACGATGTCGCCGGCGACTACCGCAAGCTGCTGGCCGACAATCCGGCGGATCAGGTCAACCGCACCGACCTCACCCCGGAACAGGTGCTGACCGTCGGCCTCACGGTTCTCAGCGCCCAGGAGGACGAGCGTTACTTCGAGAACTTCAAAGCGCAGATCATGACGCGGGAGATCGCCCAGGTCCTGCTGGCCCAGACCGCGCGGCTGCGCGACGCCGTGCGTGCCCGGGGCCGCGAGGGCTATCAGGCGGCGGTGGCCGAAGGGCTGCAAGTCTCCTGGCGCTTTCGCTTCGCGCTGCGCCTGCATCAACTGACCGGTATCGATGGGCCGCTGGCCGCCGCCCTCGCCGACCGCTTCGAGGTGCTGCTCAACCAGCGCATCGTCCTGGTCGAGCTGGTCGCCTTCGCCCGCGAGCGGCTGCCGCTGCTGCTCGGCACCGAGGCGGTCAAGGAGGTGGTCGATCTGGTCAGCGACCGGCTGGTCAATACCACCGCCGCCACCCAGGCCCTGAAGCTGCAATATCCCGATTATGCCCGCGAGCTGCAGCGCCGCTATCTCGGCCGCATCGCCCGGCAGATGGAACTCGACAGTTACGAGGACCTGTCGCATCAGGCGATGATCGGCGGCGAGGTCCATTCGGAACTCGTGCAGGATACCAAGCGGCGCTGGGCCGGCCTCGATGACCGGCCGCATCTCGATACCGAACTGACGGCGGCGCAATTGATCGCCCGGGTGCCGATGTTCAGCAATCTCAGCTCGGCCAGCCAGGCGGAGATCGGCCATCTGCTGCGGCCCCGCCTGGTCATTCCCGACGAGGTCGTGGTGCGGGCCGGCGAGCGGGGCGATGCCATGTATTTCGTCGCCTCCGGCGCCGTCACGGTGAAGCTGCCCGGCCGCAGCATCGAGCTTGGCAGCGGCGATTTCTTCGGCGAGCTTGCCTTGCTGCGCGGCCAGCCGCGCAATGCCGATGTCGTCGCCCTCGGCTTCTGCAAGCTGCTGGTGCTCTCGGCGCGCGATCTCCGGCCCCTGCTCGACCGCGACCGGCATCTGCGCGAGCGGATCGAATCCGTCGCCGCCGAACGCCTGGCCGCCGGCACGGCCGGCACGGCGCCAAGCAATGCAGCGACGTCGAACAGCGTGACAGCATCCGGCGCGGCACTCGCCGGACGGGAGAGCGGCAACACCGTCAAGAGCCTGTGAGACCGGCCTTGTCACCGGCCAACGGACAGGCGGCCAGCGAACAGTCGACCAGCGAGCAAGCGACCGGCGGGCAGGCGACCGGCGGGCAGGCAGGCAGGCCGCCGGCCATCGGCACCGAGTCCAGCCGCGATCAGCCGCTGGTCGCGATTGCTTTCCTCATCACGGCCGGGCTCGGTTTCACCCTGCTCAACGCCACCGCCAAGCATCTCGGCCAGACCGTGCCGGTGCTGCAGGTCGCCTGGGGCCGCTACCTGTTCCACTTCCTGTTCCTGCCCTTTTATCTCGGCCATGGCCGCATCTTCACCCGCGCGGCCTGGATCGGCCTTGTGATGCCCCGGGTCTTCTGGCTGCAGATCCTGCGCTCGGCGATGCTGTTCGGCTCGACCGGCTTCTTCTTCCTCAGCGTCAGATTCATTACCCTGGCCGAGGCGACCACGGTCGGCTTCATCGAACCGCTCTTTCTGACAGCGATGTCATTCTTCTTCCTGAAGGAGCCGGTCGGGCCGCGCCGCTGGATCGCCGTCTGTGTCGGCTTCTGCGGCGCCCTGGTGGTGGTCTCGCCCGGCTTGCGGCTGGCAGCCGGCGCGGGTACGGCGGATGCCCTGCATTCCCTCGCCAATCCCTGGCTGCTGCTGCCGCTGGTGACGGCCAGCTTCAATGCCACTTATGGTCTGCTGACGCGGGTGGTATCGCGCCATGACCGGCCGACCACGACGCTGGCTTATTCGGGCGTGGTGGGCATGATCGCCACCAGTCTCGCCTTGCCCTTCATCTGGCAGCCGCTGGGCTGGAGCGACTGGTTCTATCTGCTGCTGCTGGGCTTAAGCGGCGCCTTTTCGCATTTCATGCTGATCAAGGCCTATAGCCATGCCTCGGGCGCGGTGCTGGCGCCGTTCAGCTATCTGATGCTGATCTGGACGGTGATCGTCGACCTTGTCTGGTTCGGCAACTGGCCGCTGCCCACCACCTGGGCTGGCACCGCTATCATCGTTGCAACCGGCCTTTACGTCTGGCACCGCGAGCGCGTCCAGGCGCGGCCGTCTTGATAGATATCAAGAATGAAGATTGCTGCAATGCGGTGACGAGACCCCCGCATTAACCCCCCATTTTCTGGGCTTTTGTCGCCCTCTTATCTTTAATGAATAGAGGCGGATTCAGCGTACAAGGAGAATCGCCCCGGCGATCTCCCTTGCACGCATCCGGCTCTAGCTTGCGCCTTCTCCGCGGTGCTATAAGCATGCCTTCAGTTTTCGCCGTCGATTGCGGGAACTCTCCCGGCGAGGCGGCAGGATGCCAAGAGGAGATGTCAGGCATGAATCTGGAAGATGCACGTAAGCTGGACAAAAAATCATTCCATAAATACGCGTCCAAGCTGAAGTTCGAAACCCGCCACTTCATCGACGGCAAGTTCGTCGAAGGCAAGAAGGGCAAGAAATTCGAGAGCATCAACCCGGCGACGGGCGAGGTCTTCGCGGAAGTGACGCGTGGCGATGCCGGCGATGTCGATCTCGCCGTCAAGGCGGCGCGCAAGGCCTTCAAGAGCGGCGTGTGGTCGCGCATGGCACCGCGCGACCGTATGGCGATCATGTACCGCTTCGCCGATCTCATTCGCGAGAACGCGCTGCAATTCGCCCTGCTGGACACGCTCAACATGGGCAAGCCGGTGATGGACATGCTGAACTCGGACGTGCCGGGTTCGGCTCTGACCTTCCAGTTCTTCGGCGAGACCATCGACAAGATCGAAGGCGTCGTCACCAATACGGCGGCGAGCGAATTCCAATACATCCTGCGCCAGCCGCTGGGTGTCGTCGGCTGCATCGTGCCGTGGAACTATCCGCTGATGATGGCGGCCTGGAAGGTCGCGCCGGCGCTCGCCGCCGGCAACAGTGTCGTCCTGAAGCCGGCCGAACAGTCGCCGCTTTCGGCCTGCCTGATGGCCAAGCTGTTCATGGAAGCCGGCGGTCCGGCCGGCGTCTTCAACGTCGTGCAGGGTCTCGGCGAGGAAGTCGGCAAGGCGCTCGCCTTGCACATGGACGTGGACAAGATCGGCTTCACCGGCTCGACCGAGATCGGCAAGCTGATGATGGTTTATTCCGGCCAGTCGAACATGAAGCGGGTCACCACCGAGACCGGCGGCAAGACCCCGCAGATCATCACCGCCGATGTGCCCGACATGGACATGGCGATCCAATATGCCGTCAACGGCATCTTCGGCAACCAGGGCGAGGTCTGCAATGCCGGCTCGCGCATCCTGGTCGATGCCAAGATCCATGACGAGTTCGTCCACAAGTTCCAGGAAAAGGCCAAGGCCAGCTTCCTGCCGGGCGATCCCCTGGATCCCTCGACAACGATGGGCCCGCTGGTCGACAAGGGCCAGCAGAAGCGCGTCCTCGGCTATATCGACATCGGCAAGAAGGAAGGCGCCAAGCTGGAATTCGGCGGTGCGGTGCCGAAGGGCCTGGAACACGGCGCCTATGTGGCCCCAACCCTCTTCAGCGGCGTGAAGAACAAGATGCGGATCGCCCAGGAAGAGATCTTCGGTCCGGTTGGCGCCGTCCTGCCGTTCAAGAAGGTCGATGAGGCGATCGAGATCGCCAATGATTCGATCTACGGCCTGGCGGCCTCGATCTGGACCTCGGATGTCAACCTCGCCCATAAGGCGGCGCGCGATATCGAGGCCGGCGTGGTCTGGGTCAACTGCTTCGACCATGGCGACATGACCCAGCCCTGGGGCGGCTTCAAGCAGTCCGGCATGGGCCGCGACAAGTGCCTGGAGACCCTGCTCACCGTCACCCAGACCAAGTCGGTCTGGATGCATCTCGGCTGATCCGCCGCACGGCGATCCTGAGGATCGGGCGGGGCCTGCGGGTCCCGCCCTTTCTTTTCGCCGCGCCGCTATACTGGCGGCCGGCACAAATCACTTCCGCTCTCTTTCACTCCCGACCCTTTTCCTCAAGGAGCCCGCATGGACAGTCATATCGCGCCGGTCGAGTTGCAGAAGGCCTATCGGCTGCTCAATCATGGCCCGACCGTGCTGGTCTCCGCCCGCTATGGCGGCGTGGACAATGTCATGGCCGCCGCCTGGGCTTGCGTGCTGGATTTCGATCCACCCAAGCTAACCGTGGTCCTGGACAAGAGCACCAGGACCCGCGCGCTCGTGGAGAAGAGCGGCACCTTCGTCGTCCAGATACCGACGGCAGCCCAGACCCAGCTCACCCATGAGCTTGGCACGAGGAGTCTCGCCGACGAGCCCGACAAGCTGGAGCGCTATGGCGCGAAGCTGTTCGAGATCGACGGCTACGACCTGCCCTTTGTCGTCGGCTGCTCCGCCTGGCTTGCCTGCCGGATCATTCCCGAGCCCCGTAACCAGGAGACCTATGACCTCTTCATCGGCGAAGCAGTCGGGGCTTGGGCCGATACCCGCGCCTTCAAGGACGGCCGCTGGCGGCTGGAGCATGCCGACCCGGCCTGGCGCAGCCTGCACCATGTCGCCGGCGGACATTTCTACGCCACCGGCGAGGCCCTCTCCGCTCGCAGCGAGCCGCAGGACTGAGCGAAAGCGCGCGCCCGACGGCGTGCCTCGACGCGGCCGCATGCCCCGGCGCAACCGCGTGCCTCAGCGCCGGACATTCCAATCGACCCGGCCGTCGATCCCATCCAGGCGGCGGAAATTCGACATCTGCCAGACCTGCCACGGCCGGTCGCCGAACCGGGGCTCGAACACCAGATTGCGGAGCCAGAGCGGCCGGTTAACCCGGCGGCTGACGTCATAGTCGCCATCGAATTCCGCCGTCAGATAGAGCAGGACCGGCTTCTGATACCGGGCTTCGACCCGCTCGATGAAAGCCGCGAGCTCGGCATGAAAGGCCTCGGCCGAGACCCGGCTGGAGCAATTCCCGATATATTCGAGATCGATCGCCGGCGGCAGCGCCTCGGCTTCCACCGGGACGCTGTCGATGAAATTCGCCGCCTGATCCGCACCGGAGCGACAGAGGGTAAAGAAGTGGTATGCGCCGCGCTTGATGCCGGCTTGCCCGGCCGCGGACCAGTTTTCGGCAAACCGGCTGTCCTTATGGTCGCCGCCTTCGGTCGCCTTGATATAGGCGAAATCCACGCCCTGGCCCGGCAGCTTCCGCCAATCGATGCGCCCCTGATGATGCGAGACGTCGATGCCCTGATGCGGGAACGCAACGTCGGATGGAAGCCAGCTCCCGGCACAGGACACAGCCGCCGTCGCGGCGGCCAGGAGACCGCCAAGCCCGCACAGCCAGAGGGCCAAGCGTATCATGATGGATCGGCGGCTCGTCATCGGCGCTCTCGATCAGGACTGATATCGAGCGCGATATTTAGTTGTAGAACGTGACCGGAGTTTGGCGATCTGTGGTCTTTCCGGTGGTCATCCGGCCGCGCGGTCGACCGGGCGCCATCCGGAAAACCGACGGCGCCGACCGGCTGCGAGCATGACGGATGCCGAGCCTATCGGGGCCGTGCGGTTAGTCCGAGGTGATGGGATCAGATGGCGAGGCGGCTGCGGCCGTTGACATTGGCGGCTGGGCGATGACCCCTCCGCGCACGCTTGGCCCCGGCCGGCACCGACACCGTCGACAGGGCTGGCGACAGGGCCGGATCGCCGCTGTGGATGTGGCGGATCTCGCCACCAGCGGCCAGCGGCTGGGCCGGATCGAGCAGGCCGTCGCGCAGAGCCGCGACCTGCAGCCGGTGCGGTCGGCTCTCGCCCGGCATGACGAAGCCATAGGGCGTCGCCGGCACGAAGCCGAAACGCTTGTAGTAATCGACATCGCCGACCAGCAGCACTAGGCCGTAGCCGAGGCCGGCGGCCAGTTCCAGGGTCTTGAAGGTCAGCGCCCGGCCGATACCCCGGCCGGCATATCCCTGATCGATGCTGAGCGGGCCGAGCAGCAGCGCCTGGGTGGTGGCGCCGTCCTTGTCGGCCACCAGGATCGGCCAGTAGCGGATCGAGCCGACCAGCCGGTCGTCGGCGAAAGCGGTCCAGGAGAGGTCCGCCACCGGTTGCACGCCGATGCGGTATTGATAGGAGGCCTTGTCGAAGCGGGCCGGGCCGAAAACCTTGTCGAGCAGGGTTTCCACGTCGGGCGCGAGGTCAGGCGTTTCGGCTTTGAGGAGATACATTGGTCCAGTGTTCCCTTCGTATACGGATTCTATGACTGCTGCCGGAGTCAGTCGGCCGGCTGCCTATCCGTCGGGAACTGGGCCTTAGAGGGCCACCCCGGCGTCTCGTACACAGCCGACCGACACGCTTCGCAGCGTGCGGATCGATCGTCGTCGGAGACGTAAAGTGGACATGTGGCGACTCTGTCGCTGTTGCGAATGGCGGGGAACATACAGAAAAAAAAGGGTGGGGTCTATAAAAAACCCCACCCGCTCAAAGGCTTCACGGAAAGTTAATTGGGTCGGCCGAAACCGGCCGCACCCTGTCCTCGTCCCGCCGTTACAGGGTGAAGAACCAGTTGCTCACCAGCACCACGGTGATGCCGGCAGCCAGGGTCAGGTAAGGCAGGATGCCTGCCTTGCGCGTGCCCAGGCCCTGCCCGTCCTGGATGCCGAGATCGGCCAGCATCTGCGGCGGGAACTTGCCCTTGTCCTGCACGTAATGGCGGAAGCAGAAGACCGGGATGATCAGCGCCGCCATGCCGAGGCCGTACCACAGGGCGACCGGGTTCCACACCTTCGCGCCGGCGCCCATGAAGGCGGCATTGACGAAGGAGAGGACGGTGCCCGCCGCCAGGATCAGGGTCGGCGCCCGATAGGGCCGGCGAACATGGCCATTATCGATGCGGTGGATCCAGCCGGAATTCAGGTTGAGGAAGTTGAAGATGATGTAGCCGCAATTGGACACCGCCAGGATGAAGTAATAGGCGGTGGCGTCCGACGAGGCGAAGGACAACAGGCACATATTGAAGATGAGGTCGGTCCACATCGCGTTGACCGGCGCGCCGTTATGGTTGACGCCGCTGAGGTAACGCGGCAGCCAGCCATCGACCGAACCCTGATAGAGGGTGCGCGACGACCCCGCCATCGCCGTGATGATGATCAGGATCAGCGAGGCGATCATCAGGAAGACGAAGAGCGTGTGGATGAAATGACCGCCGCCCACCATGGCCGCCATGGCCGAGGCGACGCCGGTGCCGCCGACGATGCCCGGATCCAGCATGCCGTTCAGACCCAGGTAGCCCTGGAAGGTGATCGGCACCAGGATGAAGAGCAGCATGCAGAGCAGGCCCGAATAGAAGATCGCCTTGAAGGTGTCCGTATCCGGGTTCTTGAACTCGCTGGTGTAGCAGACCGCGGTTTCGAAACCGTAGGTCGACCAGGCGGCGATGAACATGCCCCCCAGCACCAGGGTCCAGCCACCGATCCCCCAGGAGCCGGGCGCCGGCGCATAGGGCGCCGCCAGCGGCACGAAGGGCGAGAAGTTGGTGGAGGCGAAATTGCCGTTGAAGAAGGGGATGACGCCGACGATCAGCAGGGTCAGCACGATCACCAGCCCGACCACCGTCTGCACCTTGGCGGTGCCGAGGATGCCACGATGCTGAATCGCGAAGGCCACCAGCATCAGCGCGGCGCCGATGAAGAAGGTCCAGTTGACCGAGACCTGGACGATGCCGAGATTGGCGGTGAACAACGCCCAGTTATGGATCGGCATCAGGGCCGTCGTCGCCGCAGCCGCGTCGATCTTCTGACCCAAGGTCGCCGCATGGGCGATATAGGCCTGGATCGCATCGGCGGCCGGTGCCGGCTCCACCATGTCGAGGATATAGCCGGCGGCGATCGCCGTCCCCAGCGAGAGCACCGGGGTCCAGGCGAACCAGTTGCACCAGACCGAGAGCGGGGCGATGAACTTGCCGTATTTCAGCCAGGCCGCCGCGCCATAGATCGAGGCGCCGCCCGATTTGTTGGGAAAGAGGCCGGCGATCTCGGCATAGGTGAAGGACTGGATGAAGCCCATGCACATCGAGATGCACCAGACCGCGAAGGCCGGAATGCCGACCGTGCCGGCAATGCCGCCGATCGAGAACAGAACGAGGGCAGGAACGCCGCTGGCAACCCAGAATGCTCCCTTCCAGTCAATTGCGCGGATAAGTTCGCCTTGTCCGCTTGTACTTGTTTCACTCAGAGTCGCCATTTCCCCCTCCCAGGTTCGGAAAAGCGCTGACGGTTCAGCTCAGGATTGCGTTGACCCCGTTTTTTTGCCCGCGGACATTTCTTTAGATGTCTCTGCTGCGGCGGGTGACGGAGCGGTGGTCGTCGGTTGGTGGAAGATGACCCAACGGACGCGCGCCCATTTGTAGGCATCCATCAGAGACAGAGCGTAAATGAACAACCCGCCGGCATAGCGGCCGACCCAAGAGATTTCCGGGGTCGACAGGTGATAGGTCACATAGCCAAGCGCGATCATCGTGAAAAGGAATAACAACCCACGATTGACCTGGTTGTTCAGGACTTGCCCGACGCCCGGCAAGACCACCGCCACCCCGAGGATGAGATAGGGATGGAAAGGCGGCTTCGGTCTCGGTGCGGCCTGCGGCCGTTCCGGGACCTTGCTGGGACGTGAGCCAGTCCGTTTTTTTTGCTCCTGCGGCAAGCGCTTCTCCCTCACGCTTACGCGTCTCCGAGGACGCGCTATGATGGGCTAAATTGACGAACCAATCCAGCACAATTTTCATGATATTGGTATTGGATTGGCACATCAATAGGCAGATATTTCAACAACTTAGGTTTGTTTTTGGTCTAATACCTCTTTTCGTTGTGCGAGATCGTTGTGCAGCGCAACAAGACGGTCGAGCAGGTCCCGCAGGAGCTCGTGCGCCAGGACCGGATTCTCGAAATCCGCCTGGCGGAGCACCTGGTAATGCAGCTTGTCCCCTTGGCTCGCCTGGAAGACGAGGCGCACCCCTTTCGGCGTGATCAGCATCTCCTTGGCCTGCGGGCGCTCGAAGAACGTCATATGTGGCACGAGCAGATCGGCAGGCGGCAGGCGTTCGGGATCGTCGGTGCGGATCATCGCCTCGTTGGGCCAGCCCACCGGCGCGTCGAGGCGATGGGGCAGCTCGCTCGACGGCGAGAAGAATTCCACGTTATGCGCCCGCATCAGGATATCCAGCATCGGAAGATGCGGCAGCGGCGCCAGCAGCGACACCCTGAGCCACAGGCTCGGCACCTTGCGGACGGCGATATGGTCGATCACCGCATCGATATGCACCGCATAGCCCTGATAGCGCCCGGTCAGCACCGGATAATCGATATCGTCCTGACGCTCCTCCACCGACTCCAGGAGATCGCGGCAATCGGAGAACAGCGCGCCGCGCCGTGCCCGCAGCCGGCGCCGGTCGCGCCGATAGATCCAGCCGAGCCCGATGACGGCGAGGACCATCAGGACAATCAGGATGGCGGTTTCGCCGGTCGTCATGCGCGCCTTGACCGTCTGGCACGGAACTGTTGCCCGGCTATCATTTGGCCGAATACCGCTTGGCCGGGTACTGCTTGGCCGGGTACTGCTTGGGTGAGCATCGTGTGAACGGGTGTCGTTTGAAAGGACTGCATCCGTCACCGCACGATGGTGACGGGGCAATGGGCCAGGGCGACGATATCGGCCGCGACCGACCCCAGCAGCAGCCGCTTCGCGCCGGTCAGGCCGGCCGACCCGGCGATGATGTGGTGGTAGTTGTTCTTCTCCGCATAGGCGACGACGGCGGCGGCGACAACCGGCCCATAGAGCCGCGCGCAAGCGAGATTCTTCAGGCCGTTCCTGATCGCGACATTGAGCGCCGACAGCAATTCGCGATCCGGCGGCAAGTCGCTGGCCAGGATGCGCTTCTCGTCCCAGATCAACGGCGCCTGATCCTCGGTGCCGGCGATCACCGTGACGAAGGTCAAACGCTGGCCGAGATCGCGCGCCAGATCGGCGGCATAGACCACGGCCTTTTCCGAGATCAGCGATCCGTCGGTGGCACACAGCAATCCGGATGTCATCATCCCCAAATCTCCCGTCAAAGAACCGGCCGATGGGATTTTCCACCGACCGGTCTTAACGGGTCGTTACCAGAAGAGGGCGGTCGTTACCTTATATTAAGGGCTCGATCCTCGGCACCCGGCCGCCCTCTTCCTTTTGCACGCATCGTCTCGATATCCCCGCCTCAATACCCACGGGGCCGCGGCCAGGCCATGGTGAACTGGTCGCCGCGCCGGACATATTTATAGCGATGGAAGACGAACCACACCGAGGCCAGGATGTAGAAGGCCATCATCGCCAGCAATTGCGAGCCGAAGCCGAGGAACACGGCGAACAGCGTCGCGACGCAGAGGATGAAGAGCACGATCGCCGGGATCGGGTGGAACGGATGCACATAGCCCCGCTTGATCGTTCCCAGCGGCCATTTGCGGCGGAACTTCATGATATTGATCGGCATGAAGGTGTAGCCGAGCAGGCCGGAGAGGATCGAGAAGGTGATGGTCTGCGCCAGAAGCCCGGTGAAACCGAACGCCACGGCGATCGGGATCAGGAACAGGATCGAGCGATAGGGCGTACGGTATTTCGGATGCACCGCCGAGAACCATTGCGGCAGATACCGGTCGCGGCCCATGGAGAACCAGGCACGCGAGGCATCGTTGATGCAGCCATTGGCCGAGGCGGTCGCCGAGAACACCGTCGCGACCCAGAGCAGCACATGCAGGAAGGTGCTGCCGCTGAGCTTCGAGGCGTCATAGAGCGGCGCCAGGGCCTGACCCAGATAATCCCAGGGCAGGATGCCGGCGCAGATCCACCAGGTGAGCGCCGCGGCGATCAGCAGGGTGATCATGCCGGTCATCGTGCCGAGCGGCAGCGACCGGCCGGCGGAACGCACTTCTTCCGCCGCCTGGCAGGTGCCCTCGATGCCGAGATAGTACCAGATGCCGAACTGGAAGCAGGCCAGCACGCCCAGCCAGCCATAAGGCAGGCCCGGCACGTTGGACAGTTCCGGCAGCGGCTTGATCGCCAGCATTTCCGCATGCTGGGTGACTTCACCCGGCGAGAAGGGATGGACGCCGACCCACAGCACGATGATCGAGACGAAAGCGATGGCGGTGATCAGGAAGTTCACCGACAAGGCCATGAAGACGCCGCGATAGTTCAGGAAGGCCAGCGCCGCCACCATCAGGAAGACGAAGGGATGCGGATCGACGCCGGGACGTCCCAGTTCCGCCGCCCCCATCTTGACCAGATCGCCGATCACCAGCACGTCGGCCGCTTCCAGCATGGTATAGGCCATGACCAGATAGAGGCCGACATTGAAGGCCATCAGCGGGCCGGTCGTATGCTTCGCCTGGGCATATTGCCCGCCGGCCGCCGCCACCGTCGAGGTGATTTCGGAATCGATCATGGCGACGCAGGTATAGAGCAGGCCGACCACCCAACAGGCGATCAGCGATCCATAGGCGCCGCCCTTGGCGACGGAAATATTCCAACCCATGAACTCGCCGACCAGCACGATGCCGACACCGAGCGCCCAGACATGGGCCGGTCCCAGCACCTTCTTCAGGTTGATGACGGTCGGCGTCGATTGATTGAGAGCAACATCCGACATGTCTTATCTCCCGTTCCGATGCTGGTCTTGCTGCATCGCCAGTTCGTCGATGCCTTCTTGCGAACTGGTCAGCACGTCTTCGTCGAAATGCTGGCTGACCCGGACGGCGTCAAACACCATCCACAGCACCAGCAGGCCGGCTGCCGCCCAGGCGGCATATTGCAGAATGTCCCAGAAATCCATGGCTTCCCCCCGCTCAACGACCAAATTTCTCGGCGATGACTTCCTTGAATTCCTTATCGGAATACATCAGCAGGAAGACGAAATAGCCGATGATGGCGACAGCGGTAGCGGTCAGGGTCGCCCAGTTGAAGCTGTAATCGAACCATTGCGTGATGAGGCCGGCCGCATCCTCGATGCTGTAGCCCAGCGCCTTCCATTGATGCTGCATGACTTCGTTCTGACCCAGCGCTTCCCAGCTCAGGCCGGTCCAGGTGACCGTCCCGTCGGCATTTGTTGTCTGGGTGACGCCGGCCGGCAGAATCGTGCGCGTGGCCGCGCCTGCGAGATTGAACGCGATCGGCGCATAGAGCGCGCCGAACACGGCGATCAGAACCAGTGCCGCATCGACGATCTGTCCTGCGATACTTTGCTTTGGTGGTTGATATTTCGCCTTCGCCATGATGCTCCCTCCCAATAGCAGTCTTGCCCTGCCGGCTGGGCTGTCGCATCGCCGCCTGAGACGCGGCGAGCCGCCATCCGGCTCGAACCCGTCAGTCTCTTCTCTCGATCTTCACCCGCAGCCGGGCGCCCGCTCAGTGACCGTGGCGGGCTTCGTCGAGATGCCGGATGTCGAGTTCGTAGATGAAGTTTTTGTCGTGGCCGTAATGCGAGATCATCGCCGTGATCGACGCCGTGTTGAAGATGCCGAGGATGACCGCGGCGACGGCGATGACGATGCGCATGGTATTGTCGGGAATCAGCGGATTGACGCTGAAGAAGACGAAAGCGAGGACCGCCCACAGCACGACAACGAAGCCATAGGCCCATAGCTTGTCGCGCCGAAACATGGCATCGATCCGGGATTGCAAATCATCAGTCATATGATGAATTCCCCTCTAAAATTGTGTGTTTACGGCATTTCGTCGCGAAGGCCGCAGCACACGATTTTTTTCCTCTCAGATACTTCTTTTTATGGGGCCGGTTATCCGACCATTGGGATTCTGTTTACCACATTGAAAACCTTTTTACTAGCATGAAACTTTGTTGACGCGGGGGCAAACCGGGCGGCGATCGCTTCTCGGCGACCTCTCGCGGCCGGTTTCAGACCACCTGCGGACCAGATGATTTGTCGACCGGCAAGGTCGCCAAAGGCCCGGCGCTCGGATGCCAGCCCCGAATGTCCTCATTTCCAAGTGAGCAGATTCCCATGCAGGCATATTTGCCCGCATCTGGAGCCAGAGATGAATCAGAACACCGGAATGAATCAGAACGCAGCGATGAACCAGAACGCGGGGATGCGCGTGAACGCCCGGCGGGCCGGTTCAGGATTCGCGCTTCAACGGACGTGAAAGTAGTGTCTGGATGGCGGTATCGATGCGGACCCGGCCGGCGAGGATATCAGCGACGGCCCGGCACAGCGGCATATCGACCTGGAGCTGATCGGCCAGCGCCAACACCGCACCGGCGGTGGTGACACCTTCCGCCACCGTATGGCGTCCGGCCAGGATATCGGCCAGCGGCTTCCCCTCGCCCAGTTCATGGCCGAGCGAGGTGTTGCGCGATTTCAGGCTGCAGCAGGTGAGGATGAGATCGCCGAAGCCGGCGAGCCCCATCATCGTCTCGGTCCGCCCGCCCTTGGCGAGGGCGAGGCGCGTCACCTCGGCGAGGCCCCTTGTGATGAGCGCCGCCCGGGCATTCTCGCCGAGGCCGTGGCCGATCACGATGCCGCAGGCGATGGCGAGTACATTCTTGGTCGCCCCCGCGACCTCGACGCCGACCGGGTCGCTGGCGCCATAGGGGCGGAAAGCGGCATGGCTCAGGGCCAGCATCAGGCGCTGCGCCACGGCATCCTCGCCGGCGGCGATGGCCACGGCGGTGGGGAGGCCGCGTGCCGCTTCGGCGGCGAAACTGGGACCGGAGAGCACGGCAACCGGCTGGCCCGGCAATTCCTCGGCGGCGATTTCCGTCAGCAGCCGGCCGCTGCCGATCTCGATCCCCTTGGCGCAGATCACCAGCGCACCGTCCGGCTTCATCCGCCCCTTGGCGGCCAGGCAGAAGCTGCGGAAATGCTGTGCCGGCTGGGCATAGATGACGGCATCCGCGGCCAGGGCCTCGGCGAGATCGTCGCCGATCCGCAACTCCGGCGGCAGGGCGATGCCGGGCAGATAGCGCGCATTCTCCCGTGCCGCCTGCAGCGCCGCGACCTGCTCCGCCCGCCGGCCCCAGAGCAGCGTCTCACGCCCGGCCCGGCTGGCGATCAAGGCCAGGGCCGTGCCCCAGGCACCGGTACCGATCACCGAGATCGTCTTGATCTCCGGCCCAGTTTGTCCGGGCCCAGGTTGTCCGGGCCCAGGTTGTCCAGTTCGGGCTTGCGGATCGGCGGCGGCAGTCGTCATCAATCTCGTCTCACGCTGGTCGTCAATGCAGCAGGAACCCCCCGGCCAGCGGATCATCCGCCTCCAGGGTGAAAACCGATTGCCCGGTATAATAGGCCTGGCCGGTGACTTCCACCCGCACGGCGGCGAAACGACCATGGGAAAGCTGCTCGACGGCCCGCGCCTCGAATTCGCTGCCGGTGACGCTCTGGAAGCGGCGGCTCTGGCCAAGCGCGATCTGGCCCCGCGCCATCTGCAGGGCGATGCGCGCGGTGACGCCGGAACCGGTCGGGCTGCGATCCACCTCGCGTTCGGCGAAGACGCAGATATTGGCGGTCGGCCGCATCGCGTCATAGGCATCGGCACCGTCGGTCAGGATGGTGCCGTACAGGAAGGCGAGATCGGCGCTCTCCGGATGATCGAGCGGGACCTGGGCCTTCACCGCCGTCGTCACCGCATGGGCCGCCGCGACCAGATCGCGGCTCGGCGAACGGCGCACATCGAGATTGAAGCGCGACGCCGGCAGGAAAGCGTAGAAGGCGCCGCCATAGCCGATATCCAGCGTCACCGCGCCCAGCCCCGGTACCTCGACTTCACGGTCGAGAGCGACGGCGAAAGCCGGCACGCTGGTGAAGCTGACCGGGCCCGGACGCATAGTGGGTCGTAAATCGGGGCGCTTATCGCCTCGATCATCCACCACCAGCCGCACCCGGACATCGACCAGGCCGCAGGGGCATTGCAGCTTCAACCGGGCCTGATCGCCCACAGGCTTGATCAGCCCGCGATCCAGGGCATAGCGGCCGAGCGCGATGGTGGCGTGGCCGCACATCGTGCTGTAGCCCTCGTTATGGATGAAGAGCACCGCCATATCGGCCTCGGGATGATCCGGGGCGACGGGCAGCACGCCATACATGTCGAAATGACCGCGCGGCTCCCACATGATCAGCCGACGATAGGCATCGAGCCGGGCCAGCGCGTCGCGCCTTTTATCCAGCAGCGTCGCTCCCCGGATCTCCGGATAGCCGGCGGTCACGATCCGTACCGGCTCGCCGCCGGTATGCATCTCCACCGTCTCGATCCGCGTTGCGGGGTCGAGACCCTTTTCCGGTCCGCTCACCACCGATCCACCCGCCTTGACCGCGCCGCTCATTCCTGCCCCGTTTCCACCGACGGCCGCCACCCGGCCCATCTGTTTTCACGGCCTGTTTTCAGAGCCGATTTGCCGGTGTCCGTTTAGAGACCATCGCCTCCGTCGGCTGTAATCCGCCGCCCGGCAAAGCGCAAGATAGTTTCAACCGGATATCGCCTCTCCTCATCGCCCCGCTTGCCCACAACAGCCGGAATAGGCTCAATCCAGCCGGATTCCGGTACGGCCTGCCGCTGCCGGGGCTTTTGCCAGACGCCCCCGCCTCTGCTATAAACGCCCCGCCGCGTCCCCGTAGCTCAGCAGGATAGAGCGTCGGTTTCCTAAACCGCAGGTCGGAGGTTCGAATCCTCTCGGGGACGCCAGACGCCCTATCTGGGGCAACTCCCCCGTCACATTTGCCGATCGACGGAAATACGATCAGAGCCCGATCCATCGCTTTGACGATGGCGTGCTGGCGCAAGTCAGCCCGGACATACGCCCCGTTATATTCCTGGTGCCGCCTTTTGGCGCCGCGCCGCCCAGCCCCGGATGGTCCGGTCGGCCAGCATCGCGACCAGCGCGATCGCCAGGCCCGATGTCAGGCCGAGGCCGGCATCCGCCTTGCCGAGGGCTATATAGACCTGCTGGCCCAGATCCTTCGTCCCGACCATGGCGGCAATGACGACCATGGAAAGCGCGGCCATGATGGTCTGGTTCAGGCCCAACATGATGACCGGCACCGCGAGCGGGAGCTTCACGAAAAACAGGAGCTGCGGGCCCGTGCAGCCGCATTGCCTTCCAGCTTCCACGCAATCGACCCGCACATTGCGGATGCCGTGCTCCACATATCGAATGGGCGGCACGATGACGTAGAGCATGATGGCGATCAGCGCCGTCAGCTCACCGACCTTGAAGAACATCAGGGCGGGAATGAGAAAGACGAATTGCGGCATGGTCTGCAGCGTATCATTGATCGGTCGAACGAGTTTCGAGACCCGATCGTTATGCGCGGCCCACAATCCGATCAGCCCGCCGAGAACCAGGCAGAAAAGAACGGCGAGGCCGCATAGATATGCCGTCTGCGTGAGCGGCAACCAAAGCCCGAGCACGAGGATGAAGAGAAGACTGAACAGCGCGAATGCCGCTGTCGCCGTGCCGGCGCAGCGCCAGGTCAGCAGACAGACCAGGACCAGCAAAGCAGGCCATGGAAAACTGGACAGGCCAAAGAAGAAGATGAGACCGGCGGTAATGAGGGCGAACGCCCACCGCCAGCCCATGATCCGCCAGAGAACGGCGGCGGTGCCTCCGATGAAGGCTGCGTAGAGGCAAATCACTGTCGGGGTCAAAGAGATGCCCCAGGACATGGGCGCCACCGCGCCGACCATGCCGATCCGAAGCGGCAGAATGACAAAGTACAGAAAGTTATTTTTGAAGGCTTCCAGAGGATCCGCATATTTTGCGACCAATGAAAGAACCCATCCGTTCAGCCCTTCCGCGTCGATCAATCCGGGGCCGGTCGCCAGCGGCAGGGCATCCGACATCCCGCTGACATGCATGACGACGGCGACACCGGCAAGGGCCGCGGTCGCCAGCCAGAAATTGCGTGGGGTCAGCCATGCCGGGATGCCGCCTGCACTTCCCCGTGTCGCGAATCCGATTGTTATCCGGTCGATCACCATGGCGAGGAGTGCAATGACAAGGCCGGATAGCAGGCTTTGACCGAAGGCGGCTTTCCGCATCGAGGAGAGAACTTCCCAGCCGATATCTTCGAAGCCGCCGATAATCGACGCGATGATGACGATACTGAAGGCCGCCATCGTGCTCTGATTGATGCCGACCAGGATCTGCGACATCGCCGTCGGCACCTCGGCGAACCAGAATCGCTGGCGCGGCGTGCAGCCGCTCATCTCCCCGGCTTCCTTGATATCGCTGGGGACGCTTTCCAGCCCCAGCAACGTATTGCGAACCATTGGCGGGATCGCATAGACCGCACTGGCGATGAGCCCCACCACCGGCCCGAATCCGAACAACAGCAGCAAGGGGATCAAATAGGCGAAGGCGGGTATCGTCTGCATGAGGTCGAGGGCAATCTCGATGACCTGCCGGAAGCGCGGCCCCCGATGTGCCAATACGCCCAGCATGAACCCGATTGCCACGGAGATAGGCACGGCCAGCAGAACCAGGGCCAGCGTGTTCATGCTTTGGCGCCAATATCCGGCGACGAGAATGTAAAGCAGGGTTCCAAGTGCAAATCCGGCAAGTTTCAGCCCGGCTGCGCGCAAAGCGATAAGCCCGACCAGAGCCATCGTGACCGGCCAGGGAATCCATTGCAGGATGGTTTGCAGCGCCGCCATCGGCCATCCCAGAAGCCAGGCCAATCCCCGCGTTGCCGGTTGCACGAAGTCGACGACCACCGAGCTGACGGCATCGACGGCCGGCGCGATCGGCAGGATCCAGTCGGCCGGATAATGGGTCAGCCATGGCAGGTGATCCCGGAGAGCCAGGCACACGGCCACAAAGAGCAGAGCCACAAGCCAGATACCGATCCCGGAGATCGGGGGACGGCGGTGCCGGAATTCACCGGTCATCGGCGCCTCTGACGGTCGCGATCGACAACGGACAGCACGGCGGGCGCATCGACGCCGCCGAGTTTGGCTCCCGCATCATCGACCACGGAAAAGCTTTTGGCGCCACGCGCGAGCTTTGCGAGCAGATCCTCAACGGTCGTTGAGGGCGAGACGATATCCATCGCATCGCTCTTGCTTCGCTCATCCGGTTGAAGCAGGTCCTTTGCCTGCACGACCCGCACGAGAGGTATGTCCTCGACGAACCGCGCCACATAGTCGTCAGCCGGGTCGCGGACGATATCGACCGACTTTCCGATCTGGATGATCTCTCCCTGCCGCATGATCGCGATGCGGTCCGCGAGGCGGAAGGCCTCCTGCATATCATGCGTGATGAAGACGATGGTTTTACCCAGGACACGCTGCAGCCGCAGGAACTCGTCCTGCATCTGGCGCCTGATAAGCGGGTCGAGGGCGGAAAACGGCTCATCCAGAAACCAGAGCGTCGGACCGACGGCC
Organism: uncultured Rhodospirillaceae bacterium; assembly: GCA_964406155.1. Taxonomy (GTDB): domain Bacteria; phylum Pseudomonadota; class Alphaproteobacteria; order Dongiales; family Dongiaceae; genus Dongia_B. Next base: position 31,226 of record CAYOQR010000054.1, read on the forward strand.
AGCGAACGCGCCAGGCCCACCCGTTGCTGCTGGCCGCCCGATAACTGGTGCGGATAGGCACTCTCCCGCCCTTCCAACCCGACCAGCGCGATCATCTCGACCGCGCGCCTGTGGCGTTCCTTGATCGACTGCCCCTGCACGCGCAGCGGAAAGGCGACATTGTCCAAGACCGTCAAATGAGGCAGGAGGCCGAAATGTTGGAACACCATCCCCATTTCTTTTCGGCGCAGCTCGATCAGGCGTGTCGGGCTCGCCGCCAGCATATCCTCGCCATCCAGAAGAACCTTTCCCGCCGTCGGATCGACCAGGCGCGACAAGCATCTGACGAGCGTCGATTTACCGGACCCCGAGAGGCCCATGATCACGAAGATCTCGCCGGCATGGATATCGAAATTCGCGTCGATCACCGCCGGCAAATGACCGTCCGCGCGCAATCTTTCACAGATCTCCGTTCGCCGGTCTGCGGAGGCATTCTCGGCGAGCGTCCGGAGATTCGCCTGCGTGCCATAGATCTTCCAGAGATTCTGGCATGAGAGTTTGATTGGCCGCGACGGAAGGACCTCGGTCATTTTCGGCGCTCCTTAAGCGCTGCGGCGCCGTTCGACAGCGGAACGACGCCGCATTCTTGCAGGCGATTAAGCGTTCGACGGGTCAGGAACCGACGGCGGCCTTGACCCAAGGTTCCCAAACGGCCTTGTTGTCGTCAATCCATGCCTTCGTGACCGCGTCCAGATCCTGGCCCTTCTTGTCGATCGCCAGCATCATTTTCTGCTGTTGAGCAGCATCCACTTCAAGCTTCTGCAACAGGGCATAGGCGGCTGGCCACTTGGTCGGAAAATCCTTCCACAGGACCTTGTGCACTTCAGGCGGGTTGATGCAGTGATCATTTGCCTGGGTCTTGCAGGGTGGCATCTTCACCCAGTCGACATCGACTTCCGCCAGCGCGTAATGAGGCGCCCAGAACATCATGAGGAGCGGCTTTTTGGCCGCCGCCGCGGATTCCAGCTCCGCCACCAGGGCACCTTCCGAACCTGCCGGCACGGCGGTGAGCGGCAGACTGTTATCAGCGGCGATCGTCGCCGCCCGCGAGCCCCAGTCGGCCGGATAATCGAGGAGGCGGCCGTTGGGGAATGTTTCAGGCGTCGCGAGCGCCTTGACGCAATCGGGCTTGGTAAGCGCCGTCCAGTCGGGAAGACCAGGGCAAATCGCTGTCATGTATTTGGGATAGATCCAGCCTTCCTTCGTTTGCAGATGAAGCTGGCCGATATCGATGATTTTGCCCGATGCCAATGCCTTGGGATAAATATCGCCGACATTGTTCATCCACACTTCAAGGGTGGCGCTGATCGAGCCATCGGACAACCCTTGAAATTGCGGATAGTTGCCGGCGGTCACATACTCCACTTTATAGCCGAGCTTTTCCAGCAACTGCCCGGCGATATGCGTCGTCACATGCTGGCCGGTCCACTCGTTGATCGCGAGTTTGATCGGCTCGTCTTTCGCGCCGAGAGGCGCTGCCTCCGTTGCGCTGGAGCAAGCGAATATCCCTGCACACAGAAAACTAAGAGCCCATATTCGCTTCATTGGTTCCTCCCTAAAGTGGTTTCTGGGGTGGTTTCTGGTTCGATGGGCCTAAAAAATTTTGCACAGTCGAGAATCCGGATTTCGCATTTCTCGCCATCTTTTTCGCATTTTTGGCCAACGTGCTTTTCGAGAGCATTCGCACGATTCGAGACAAAGATGCGCGCACCTTTCAGTCCTAGAGGACAGGTGCGTGACAGGCCAAGTCACATCGAAGCAACGCCCCGGTGTAGAAGCCGCTGCGGAGATGTGCGTCTGAATTAGGAGGAAATCGCGGGCAGGCGGATTACTGCAGGTACTGCCCCGCGCAGGTCGCTATCTCGAGCCGGGCTCGTCAGCAGTGTCGGATATTAGATCATCCGATGCGGCTGACGTCGGTGTGCATGCCGTCTGTTACAGCAATATACGGGAGTACAAATCTGTTATGGGCGTATAGCTGAATCAGGGATCGAAATAGATTCCCGATTTCTCTAAGGCTGGCCGCTTGTTCTCAGCACATGATGCATGAAGCGGCCGCCGCCTGTTTCATCGACGCCGCGATATCCGCCGTGATATCCATTGCGTCGATGATGCAGGCCGCCTGTCCTTACGACCGCCTTAAATCGGCGGTCGCCTTCTGCAGCGCGATGATAAGCGCGTCCCGTTTCGCCGATAAAGAAGCCGGCGTCTCCTGCCCGACATCCTCGGCCACTTCCTTCGAGAGCTGTTTCGCCAGGCCCTCGTCCAGGTGCAAAGTGCCGAGATCGTCCCACCAGCGATTGAAGCTTGCCGTGTAGCGCTCACAGAAGGAGCCGATGCCGCCGGCACCCGCGCCAAGATGAAAGAGCATGGTTGGCCCCATGACGGCCCACCGCATGCCGGGTCCCGCCCAGACGGCCGTGTCCACGTCTTTCACACTCACAACACCGGATTTGACGAGATGCAGGGCTTCGCGCCACAAGGCGGCCTGCAGGCGATTGGCGACATGTCCCGGCACCTCGCGATTGACGCGGATGGTGATCTTGCCGACGTCCTTATAGAATTGCTCCGCTTCCTCGACGGCGCGCTCATCCGTGGCCTGGTTGCCGAGCACCTCGACCAGCGGAATGAGATGTGGCGGATTGAAAGGATGGCCGAGAACGAAGCGATCCGGCTTCTTCCATCCCGCCTGCATTTCGCTGAGGGTCAGGCCCGATGCCGACGACGCCACGATCGCCGTCGCTTTCAAGGCAGGCTCGATTTCCGCATAAAGGGCCTTCTTGACGTCAATGCGCTCCGGCACGCTTTCCTGGATGAAATCCGCGCCGCTGACCGCCTCGACGGCGGAATTGTGAAACGTCAGGCGCCCGGAGGCGCCGCCTCGCACCAGGCCCAGTTCGGTGAGCGCCGGCCAGGCCATATCGATATAATCGCGCGTGGCCTTTTCAGCGTGCGGCGCCGCGTCATAAACCGCGACGTTGCGCCCCGATGCCAAAAACAGCGCCGCCCAGCTCATGCCGATAACGCCCGCCCCCAAGATCGCCGTGTTCTCAAATTTCGTCATTTAGAATAGCCCCGGTTGAAGTGGTGAAGCCGCCGTCAGACCGCCGTCGCAGGTGAAGCACTGGCCGGTGACGAATTCGGCTTCATCCGATGCGAGCCAGGCAACCATGTTCGCGATATCCTCCGGCCGCCCGAGACGGCCGGCCGCGTGCCGCGCCAGGGCGTCCGCCTTGGCCGCCGTGGGATTCTTCGCCAGGGCGAAGGCGTCTTCCGCCATGGCGGTGACGATCCAGCCCGGTCTGACGGCGTTGCAGCGGACTTTGGGGCCATGATCGATGGCGATGGAGCGCGTCAGCGCATGCACAAACGCCTTCGAGGCATTGTAGATGGCCATCGAGGGATCGGAGACGACACCGGATATCGACCCGATATTGACGATGGCGCCGCCTGTCCGTTCCAGGGCGGGAAGCATCGCGCGGCACATGTTGAAGGTTCCGCGGGCATTGACCCCCATGACCAGGTCCCAATCCGCGTCGGTCGTTTCGGCGACGGTCTTCTCGATCTGGACCCCGGCATTGTTGACCAGGATCGTCACCTCGCCGAATTTCCGCTGTGCTTCATCGACGATCGCGCGTGCGTCTTCGGATTTCGATACGTCCGCCTGAACCCACATCACCTCGGACGGCAGATCCGACGGTCTGGCGCCGCGTCCGCAGGTCAGCACATTTATCTTGTCCGCAAGGAACCGGTTCACGATTCCCCGGCCGATTCCTCGGCCGCCGCCGGTAATGATCGCTGCTTTTGGGTGCATCGCCTGTGTCCCCATGATCTATCAGAACGCGACCTTGTCTCCGCCCTTCAGGCCGAGCCTGGAGCGCGCTTCGGCGGGCGTCGCGACGGAAAGCCCGAGATTCTCGACGATCGAACGGATCTTCCGGACCTGCTCGGCATTCGACTTGGCCAGCTTGCCCGGACCGATATAGAGGCTATCCTCCAGGCCGACGCGAATATTGCCGCCGAGCATGGCGGATTGCGTGGCGAAAGATAGCTGATGGCGGCCGGCGGCCAGGACGGACCATTCATAATCCGTCCCGAACAGCTTCTGGGCGATCGTGTGCATATGCATCAGGTTATCGAGATCGGCGCCGACGCCGCCGAGGATTCCGAAGACCATCTGCACGAAGAACGGCGGCTCGACCCAGCCCTGATCGACGACCCAGGCGAGATTGTAGAGATGCCCGAGGTCATAGCATTCGAACTCGAATTTCGTGCCATGGCCCTGTCCCAGTTCCTTCATCACATATTCGATGTCGCCGAAGGTATTGCGGAAGATGAAGTCCCTGGTCATTTCCAGGAAACCCGGTTCCCAGTCGTGCTTCCAGCTCTTGTATTTGGCCGCCATCGGGAAGATGCCGAAATTCATGGATCCCACATTGAGGGAGGCCATTTCCGGGCTTGCCCTGACGGCGGCACGGAGCCGCTCCTCGCGCGTCATGCCGAGCCCGCCGCCGGTCGAGACATTGATGACGGCATCGCTCGATTGCTTGATGACCGGCAGGAATTCCATGAACAGCTCAGGACGCGGGTCCGGCCTGCCGTCCTCGGGATTGCGGGCATGCAGATGGATGATCGAGGCGCCGGCTTCCGCCGCGTCGATGGAGGCCTGCGCGATCTGGGTCGGCGTGATCGGCAGGTATTCCGACATCGTCGGGGTATGAACGCCGCCGGTCGGCGCACAGGTAATGATAACGGGCTTGGCCATGTCCTCAGAGCCTCATCTGCTGCACTTGCGCCGTCAGGGCACCGTCGAGAACCCATAGCTGGCCGCTGGCATAGCGGGCCTCATCGGAAGCCAGCCAATTGACCAGGTTCGCGACATCGTCCGGCGTGCCGTAGCGGCGCAGGGGATGGACGCCGCGAACGGCGGTATCGAGCGTGTCAATGTCGCCGACATCGCGGAAGAAGCTTCGCAGCATGGGCGTGTCGACATAGCCCGGACATATGGCGTTCACGCGGATCCCTTCCGGGCCATGATCGCAGGCCATGGCACGGGTCAAGGCATGGACGGCACCTTTGGTCGCGCAATAGGCGGCGAGGCCCGGATCGGCGATGAAGCCGTCATAGGAGCCGAAATTAATGATGGAAGCGTTTTCGCTCTTCCTCAGAAGCGGCAGCGCGTATTTCGCCGCGAGAAAGGTCCCGGTCACATTGATCGCGAAAATCCGGTTCCAGTCGGCAAGGCTGGTCTGTTCGACGGTCTTCTCTATTTCGATGCCGGCGGCATTCACGAGAATATCGAGTTTGCCGCATTCCGCCGCGATTGCAGCCATCACCGCACGCGCATCGTCTTCCGACGTCACGTCATATTTGACGAAGCGGCTCCCCTCCGCCTCGCCCGACAAGGTTCCTTCCGTCGTCAGATCGCCCGCGAAAACCGTAGCGCCCTCGCGGAGAAAGCGCGAACAGATCGCGCGCCCGATGCCGCCTCGCCCGCCGGTAACGAGCGCGACCTTTCCCGATAGCATGTTTCCCAAGTGAAGCTCCTTGATAGTCCGGTCGATGACCCAAGCTCAGCAGGCCAAACTCAGCGGGCCGCCCGTTCATATGCGTCGAGCACGAGGCCATGAAAATGATGCAACGCGTGCTCGGACTTTCCCGAACCCGCCGGATCATTGACGATCCGGCCATGCTGGAATGCCGGCGTGCTCATGCCCTGCTGCACGCTTTCGACGAGCGCGATATCCTCCACTTGAAGGACGGTGTCGAGATAGTGGATCGCCGCGCGCTCCGTCTCATCCGGCTCCGGCGTCTCCAGGAAGAAGTCATAGGTTTCGAGCGTGCGGTCCGGGCCCATCGGGATGATATTGAGAACGATCATCGAGCTCCGGCCCGGATAGCGCATCAGGCAGGTTGTCGGCCACAGCCACCAGACGGCATGGGTTCGCACTTTCGCCTTCGATGTATCGTAGGCGCTGTTCGTCTGCTGACCCGCCTCCGCCATATGGCTTGAATAGATGCCATGCGTCGTGACCTTGTACGTGCTCATATCGACCAGCGTGCAGAAGTCTTTGTGCGATACCGGGCAGTGATAGCATTCAAGGAAATTGTCGACGACGTTCTTCCAGTTGGACTTGATGTCATAGGTCAGGCGGTGGCTGAAGGTCAGTGCGTCGATGTCGGGCGCCCAATGGCGAATCTCTTTTTCGAGATTGCCCGTCACGCTCTTCATCGAGGCCGCCGTCTTGTCGAGATTGACATAGATGAAGCCGCAGAATTCCTCGACCTGCACCGGTTCCAGGGAAATTTCCGCCGGATTGAAGTTCTCGAGATGCTGGGTATGTGGTGCCCGGGCCAGCTTGCCATCCAGCTTATATGTCCAGGCATGGTAGGGACACATGACCACCATCGTCTTGCCCTCGCCGCTCAGCAGCTTGTGCGCCCGGTGCTTGCAGACGTTATAGAACGCACGCAATGTCCCTTCGGAATCGCGAATGACGGCGATCGGCTTGCCGGCGATCTCGAGAGCAACATAGGAGCCGGGCGCCCGCAGCTTCTCGGCATGGCAAACCCACTGCCATGTCTTCGAGATGATCTCCTGCAGGTCGAGCTGATACCACCGAGGATCCGTGTAGGCCTCGGCATTCAAGGAGAATGAGCGGCTCGGATTTAAATCGTATCCGCTTTTGATGGCCGCAAATTCTTGCTTCGTCAGATACTCGCCCATCGCAATCTCCCTCGTAACCGCGCGTGACACCGCGTCTATGGAAAGGATCAAGCCGGTGGGCCGTTTGAACTATGCGTGTTTAGCCATCAGTTTTGCATTTTCAGCCGCAGGCAAAAATTTGAACGGGCCGGCATCGGTCCATCGCGCGGCCCATCGTCCGGTCCATCGCGGGTTTATTTTTTGCGATGCATCGGCCAGGCCCGAAATTCAAATGGCACCCGTCCCTCCACTCGATCCGATCGGGGAGAAAGGCCGAACCGCTCCTTATAGGCACGGCTGAAATGGGCCTGGTTGGAGAAACCGGAAGCGACGGCGATCTCGGACAGCCGCATATCCGTCTGGGTGACCAGGCCGCGTGCCCGGTCGAGCCGAATGTCGCGGTAGTAGAGCACGGGGCTTTTTCTGACGAATTGCGCAAAGAGCCGATCCAACTGGCGCTGAGACATCTTGATGCGCTTGCAGATCTGCGTGATGGACAGAGCATCTTCGAGATTCTCTTCCATGAGCTTGATCGCTTTCTTCAGGACGCCGGGCGCCGTGCTCCCCAATGGCTCGACAGCGCTTGGATTCTGGGATGTTCCCTGCGGCCGCAGGCTTTGGTGAAAGAGGTAGCGGGCGGCGGCATTTGCCAGGGAATCGCCATGCATGCTTCGGATGATATGCAGGGCGAAATCGGTTGAGGCATTCCCGCCGCAACAGGTGATGCGCTTTCCGTCATAGACGAAAAGATCTTCGAGGGTCTCGGTCTCCGGGTAGAGCTCCTTCAGCGCATCGATATGTTCGTAATGCGTCGTCGCCCGTTTGCCTTTCAGAAGCCCCGCCTCGGCCAGGATGAAGGCGCCCGTATCGAGTGCCCCCAGGGTCACGCCCGCGCGCGCCCACCGCGCCAGCGCGCCATGCAGTGGAACGCTGTTATAAGCCTCGGGAGCCCAGCTCGAGGAAACGATAACGATGTCGGGGGTCTGGTTCCGGACATCGCGCAACGCCACGGTTCCGACGCTCAGCCCATTGCTGGCGATAACATCGCCGCCCGTCGCCGACACCAGATTCCAGCGAAACAGGATGCTGCCATCCAGATAGTTCGACGCGCGAAAGGGATCCAGGAAACCGACCGTCGCCGCCAGATTGAAATTGGGGGTGACGATGACGAGCAGCGTTAGGGTCGGCTTCGGATCTTCGCGCATGGCCAAAAAGCATAATTCGATGTCCGAAAATGCTAAAATCTAGGCCGGGGACTCCGCAAGGAATTTTAATTCGGACACTTGAAGCCACCAGATTCCGGGACGCCGCCGATCCACGGGATTCAATGGCCGCGACCAATGGTGGTGAGGCAACGGCAGCCGTCGAATTCGTGGCAAACAGCCAGCGCCCCTTCCTGAGATGTTGGATATTGCCCGGGCGCTTATCTGGAACGCCTCAAGCGCGCCCTCATGCGCCGCCTCCGAGGCGTTTCGGTCGACTGCCCGGCTGGCTGATCCCTGCCGCTCATAAGGCGGATCATCATCCTGCCGCACCGAATGCCCTCCTGATAGGTCACTTGACGATATGATCGCCTTCGCGGATTTTGATCGGCAATCGTGTCCCGCTATAGGATCGCGCTCTTATGCCGGAAGATAGATAGCGATGGTTCAGCTTTCCAACGACTGCTTTGCCGCATCGTCGGCCATGATGGCCATCGAGGACGCCGTTGCTTTGGCGACGAGCCGGTTGCCGGTCTTGGCGGCCAGCGAAGCAGTTCCCCTGCACCGGGCGGATGGCCGCATCGCGGCTGAGGACGTGTACGCCCAGAACGATTTGCCGCCCTTTGCCAATTCGGCCGTCGACGGCTATGCGGTGCGCCACGCCGATCTCGCGGTCGGTGGCGAGACCGTGTTGCCGGTGGGCGGCCGCCTCACCGCCGGAGCGTCCGATACCGTCAGTGCGGCTGGACGCGCCGTGCGCATCTTTACGGGCGCCGCCATGCCCTCGGACGCGGATACCGTCTTCATGCAGGAAGACGTGCGCGTCGACGGCGGCAAGGTACATCTGCCATCGGGCCTGAAGGCGGGTGCCAATATGCGCCCGCCCGGCGAGGACGTCTCCCGGCTTGAGCTGATCATTCCATCCGGGCGCCGCCTGAGGCCGCAGGATGTCGCCCTCGCGGCGGCCACGGGGCACGATCGCCTGGTCGTGCGCCGGCCGTTGCGGGTCGCCGTGCTCTCGACAGGCGATGAATTGGCGCAGCCCGGCACCGAGCTGAAGCCCGGTTCCATTTACGATTCCAACCGCATCATGCTGCTCGCCCTGCTGGGGCGCCTCGGCGCAGAGGTGCTCGATTTCGGCATCCTGCCAGATCGCCAGGACGTGCTGCAGGCCAAGTTGTCGGAAGCCACCGAAGGCAATGATCTCATTCTGACCTCCGGCGGCGTCTCGCTTGGCGACGAAGATCACGTGAAGGCCGCGATCGAGGCGACCGGACAACTTGTCTTCTGGCGGCTTGCCATCAAGCCGGGCCGCCCCCTGGCGATGGGCATGGTCAAGGGGACGCCGCTTGTGGGTTTGCCCGGCAATCCGGCCGCCGCTTATGTCACCTTCGTCAATTTCGTGCGGCCGTTGATTGCCCATCTTGGCGGCGCCGTGCTGGATCCGCTGATCCCGCTCCGGGTCCGCTCGACCTTCGCCCAAAAGAAACGTCCCGGTCGTCGCGAATATGTCCGGGTCAATGTTTCCCGCGCGCCGGACGGTGTCCTGGAGGCCCGGCGCTTTCCCAAGGAAGGGGCCGCCCTTCTCACCTCGCTGACGACAAGCGACGGCATCGCGGAATTGGGCGACGACGCCACGGCCGTCGCGGTCGGAGATATTATCAACTTCTTCCCGCACAGCGCCTTCTGGTGAAGGCTTGGAGCCGGATGCGCATAAGGGGAAGCGCGCTCCGGAAAAAGGAAAAGGGGAAAAAGGAAAAGACCGGAAGATTTCTCTTCCGGCCTTCCCGATAGAAGCGATCACCAATGGAAGCGATCGGGCGGCTATTCGGCCGCCACGACGGATTTCAGCGGTGCGACCCGCGCCGCACAGAACTTGAATTCCGGGATCTTGCCCATCGGGTCCAGAGCCGGGTTCGTCAGCAGGTTGGCTGCCGCCTCGGCGTAGCAGAACGGCATGAACACCATGCCGACCGGAACGTCGCGGTCCGACCGGACCTTGACCTCGACCGCGCCGCGGCGGGTTTCGAGGCGGATGAAATCGCCGGGTTCGATCTTCATCTTGAACAGCTCTTTCGGTGCCATGAAGGCGGTGGCTTCAGGCTCGATGGAATCGAGCACGCCGGCACGCCGCGTCATCGCGCCCGTATGCCAATGCTCCAGGACCCGTCCCGTCGACAAGATCATCGGGTATTCCATATCCGGCACTTCGTCCGGCGGACGGATATTGGCCGGCACGATCTTGGCGCGGCCGTTCTCCGTCGGGAAGCCCTGATAGAAGATGATCTCATTGCCGGGCTTGTCCGGTGCATCGACCGGATAGGTGACGGCACCTTCGCGCTCGAGCCGCTCCCAGGTGATGTTTTTCCAGGAGCGCATCGTCTGCGCCATTTCGGCAAACACATCGGCGGGGCCGCCATAGGTCCAATCAAGCCCCAGGCGCTTGCCGATCTCCTGGATGATCCAAAGATCCTGGCGCGCATTGCCCGGCGGCCGGACGACCGGCCGGGCAATCTGCACGCGCCGGTCGGTATTGGTGAAGGTGCCGGACTTTTCCGCGAAGGCGGAGGCCGGGAGCACGACATCGGCATGGAAGGCGGTCTCGGTCAGGAACAGGTCCTGCACGACCAGATGATCGAGCATGGCCAACGCCTGCCGGGCATGGTTGAGATCGGGATCCGACATCGCCGGATTCTCGCCCTCGATATACATAC
>CAYOQR010000055.1:0-41634 GCA_964406155.1 uncultured Rhodospirillaceae bacterium
ACAGTTCGCTCAACATGTCGGACTCACAAGCGCTAGCGATGCTGCTCTTCAGCACGTCTACCTTTCTCGTCGCCAGCTTCTTCGTGCCGGGCGGACCGATGCCGAGCGGTATTCCCAACAAGGAAAAGAACCGCGTGCGTCAGCTCTATGCCGAGGGCAAGGCCGGCCGCGAGGAATTGCTGAAGGTCGAGATGGCGTCCTATCACGCGCCGGGCACCTGCACCTTCTATGGCACCGCCAACAGCAACCAGATGCTGATGGAGATCATGGGCCTGCATCTGCCGGGCGCCGCCTTCGTCAATCCTGGCACGCCGCTCCGCCATGCGCTGACGGTGGCGGCCACACAGCATGCGGCGGCGATCGGTATCGGCGGCAAGCAGCCCCGGCCGCTGGCCGGGATCATCGATGCGCGGTCTTTCGTCAATGCCATCATCGGCCTGATGGCGACCGGCGGCTCGACCAATCACACGATGCATCTGGTGGCGGCGGCCCGCGCCGCCGGTTACCAGATCGACTGGCAGGATTTCGCCGACATCTCCAAGGTGACACCGCTGCTGGCGCGGGTCTATCCCAATGGCGAAGCCGATGTGAACCAGTTCCAGGCGGCGGGCGGCATCGGCTATGTGATCGCCGAATTGCTGAAGGGCGGCATCCTGCATGGCGATGTCCATACCATCCTGGGCGAGGGCCTGGCGGCGCATACCCAGGAGCCGTTCCTGCAGGACGGGCGCGTCGCTTGGCGGCCGGGCGCCACGCAATCCCACGATACCTCGGTGGTGCGTTCCATCGCGGACCCCTTCGATCAGGAGGGCGGTATCCGCCTGTTGACCGGCAATCTCGGCCGTTCGGTGATCAAGGTCTCGGCGGTGAAGCCGCAGCATCGCCGCATCACCGCGCCGGCCGCCGTCTTCGACGATCAGGACCAGGTGGTGCAGGCCTTCAAGGAGGGCAAGCTGCACCGCGATGTCGTCGTCGTGCTGCGCGGCCAGGGGCCTTCGGCCAATGGCATGCCGGAGCTGCACAAGCTGACGCCGTCGCTGGGCGTGCTGCTGGATCTCGGCTACAAGGTGGCGCTCGTCACCGATGGCCGTATGTCGGGCGCCTCGGGCAAGGTGCCGGCGGCGATCCATGTGACGCCGGAAGCGACGCAAGGCGGCCCGCTCAACCGTCTGCGGGACGGCGATGTGGTGGAACTGGACGGCGAGGGCTGCACGCTGAATGTGCGCCTGGAGGCGGCGGAGCTGGCGGCGCGGCCGGTCTGGCACAGCACCGCTTTGCAGGACGGTATCGGCCGGGAATTGTTTGCCGGCATGCGGCATCTGGCGCGTACGGCGGAAGAGGGGGCGATGACCTTCGGCGACTGGATCATGACGCAGGGAACGCGGCACATGAAGGGAGCGGCGGAATGAGCGGCTTCGATCTGCGCACCATCCTGCGCGAAACCGGCGTCGTGCCGGTGGTGGTCATGGATTCCGCCGAACAGGCCGTGCCGCTGGCGCGCTGCCTGCTCGATGCCGGCATCACCATGATCGAGGTGACCCTGCGCCGGCCCGGTGCCTGGAAGGTCATCGAGCGTCTGGTGGCGGAGGTGCCGGAGATCGTCACCGGCGCCGGCAGCGTCACCACGGCCTCGCAGATGCAGCGCCTTGCGCAGATCGGCGTACGCTTCGCCGTCAGCCCCGGCTTCACGCCGAGCCTGATCAGGGCCGCCCGCGATCTTTATCTGCCCTATCTGCCCGGCGCCGTCACGGCGAGCGAGGTGCTGATGGCGATGGAGGAGGGGCTCGACACGCTGAAATTCTTCCCGGCCGAGCAGGCGGGCGGCGTCAACATGCTGAAGGCTTTGCGCGGTCCGTTGCCGGAGGTGATGTTCTGCCCGACCGGCGGCATCGATCTCGGCAATGCGGCGGCTTATGGCGCCTGCCCGAATGTCATCGCCGTCGGCAGTTCCTGGGTGGTGCCGGAAGGCGCCATCGCCGCCGGCCAATGGTCGGAGATCGCGGATCGCATCCGCCGTTTCCGGGGCGTGCTGCGCGGTGAGATCAACGTCTGACTGGGAAAGTCCGATCAGAAAAAGAAAGAGCGCCCGGCTGGGATGTGTTTTACCCGGGCGCTCATCTTGCAACGCCAGCCCGTTGGGGACGGTGAACTGTGCCGGCGTTACAGGATCGATAATAGCAAAACTGCCCCTCGCGGTCTGTGATCCGGATCACAGCCGGGACAATCGGATTTCGGTCAGGCATTAAAGTCTATGAAGCGCCGTAAAGTCTATGAAGCGCCGTGCGGCGGGTTGACAGCGGTGTCACCCGCCGTCTCCGCTTTACCTCCGGATGGTAAGCTTAAAACGTTCATGCCCTTGAGTTTTTCGCATGGAAGCCCGGCTTGGCAGGGTCCGGGCCGGGCGGCTAGATTACCGGCCGATCGCACGCGGCCGGACACTGGGTTCACGGCCGCAAGCCAGAGGAGAAAGAGATGTCCGCAGCCTTGTCCTTGGATGCCTGGAAGGCGCAGGCCGAGAAGGTCACCTATCGCAACCAGATCTTCATCAACAACCGCTTCGTGGCGGCGGCCTCGGGCCAGACCTTCGACAATGTCAGTCCGATCAACGGCAAGGTCCTGACCAAGGTCTCGGCAGGCGACAAGGAAGACATCGACCGCGCCGTCTCGGCCGCCCGCAAGGCTTTCGAGACCGGTAGCTGGTCGCGCCATGGTGGCGAGCGCAAGAAGCTGCTGCTCCGCTTTGCCGATCTGATCGAGAAGCACAATGACGAACTGGCCCTGCTGGAAACCCTCGACATGGGCAAGCCGATCGGCGACAGCAGCCGGATCGACGTGCCGCTGGTGGCCCAGTGCATCCGCTGGTATGCCGAAGCCATCGACAAGCTCTATGACGAGATCGCGCCGACCAATCCGGATGCCATCTCGCTGATCCGCCGCGAGCCGCTGGGCGTCGTCGGCGCCGTCGTGCCCTGGAACTTCCCGCTGCTGATGGCAGCCTGGAAGATCGGCCCGGCGCTGGCCGCCGGCAACACCATGGTGATCAAGCCGGCGGAACAGTCGCCGCTGTCGCTGCTGCGCCTCGTCGAACTCGGCGCGGAAGCCGGCCTGCCGGAAGGTGTCCTGAACGTCGTCACCGGCTATGGCGAGACCGCCGGCCAGGCCCTCGGCCGCCATATGGATGTCGATTGCATCACCTTCACGGGCTCGACCGAAGTCGGCAAATACTTCCTGAAGTATTCGGGCGAGAGCAACATGAAGCATGTCTCGCTGGAATGCGGCGGCAAGTCGCCGAACATCATCATGGCCGATTGCCCGGACCTCAACGCGGCGGCGACGGCGGCGGCCTGGGGCATCTTCTTCAACCAGGGCGAGGTCTGCAATGCCGGTTCGCGCCTGATCGTCGAAGAATCGATCAAGGACGAGGTGCTGGAGCGCATCCAGGCAGTCAGCAAGACCCTGCAGCCGGGCGACCCGCTGGACCCGAAGACGAAGATGGGCGCCATGGTCGACGAGACGCAGATGAACCGCGTGCTCGGCTATATCGATGCCGGCAAGAGCGAAGGCGCCAAGCTGCGCTTCGGCGGCAACCGGGCCCGCAGCGAGAGCGGCGGCTACTATATCGAGCCGACGGTGTTCGACGGCGTGAACAACGGCATGAAGATCGCCCAGGAAGAGATCTTCGGCCCGGTCCTCTCGACCATCACCTTCAAGGATTACGAAGAGGCGATCCGCATCGGCAACGACACGATCTACGGCCTTGCCGCCGCCGTCTGGACCAAGGACATCAACAAGGCCTTCAAGACCTCGCGGGCGCTGCGCGCCGGCGTGGTCTGGGTCAACTGCTTCGATAACGGCCACATCTCCTCGCCCTTCGGCGGCTTCAAGCAGTCCGGCCATGGCCGCGACAAGTCGCTGCATGCGATGGAGAAGTATACCGAGCTGAAGGCGACCTGGATCAATATCGGGTAACCTCGACGGACCAACACCGCACGGTGGGCCCATTCCACCGTGCCCCCGAATGACCCTGATGCGAGATCCTTGGATCGGCCCGCATCAGGGTCTTTCTTTTGGCATATCGCTGCATGGCTGTCGCCAGACCCGCAGGGACATTTGTCGGCATGGATGCGCAGGTCGATCTTCCGGTCGCATCGGCCTTCCAGTCACAGTGATAACGCAATGACAGGAACCGTTGCTTCATTGATGGTCGAGCTTGGTGTATAGAATATCGCCGATGACGATCCCCTGCCTGTCGCCGAATGGCTTCCTTCAAGTAACGGTGCAGCGCGGGTTCTAGCGCTGGCCTCATGTTGCCAAACATACACAGGAAGACCTTTATGCCCGACATCACGTCCTTTCCGATTGTCGCCCGCTGGCCCGCGAAGCACCCGGATCGCCTTCAACTTTATTCCTTGGCAACACCGAATGGGGTCAAGGTATCGATCATGCTCGAGGAGATCGGACTGCCATACGAGGCCCATCTGGTCGATATCCTCGAAAACGAAAGCTGGACGCCCGAATTTCTGTCGCTCAATCCCAACGGCAAGATTCCCGCGATCATCGATCCGAACGGGCCTGGTGGCGCTCCGCTCGCTTTATTCGAATCCGGCGCCATTCTTGTGTATCTCGCCGAGAAGACCGGCAAGCTTCTGCCGAACGATCCGGCGCGACGCTATGAGACGCTCCAATGGGTGTTCTTCCAGATGGCCGCGATCGGCCCCATGTTCGGCCAGGTCGGATTCTTTCACAAGTTTGCTGGCCGCGAGATCGCCGATAAGCGGCCGCTTGAACGCTACAGTAACGAGTCCAAGCGCCTCCTTCATGTGCTTGAGACGCGGCTGACCGGTCGCGATTGGATCATGGGAGATGAGTATACGATCGCCGACATCTCGACCCTCGGATGGGTGCGCAACCTTATCGGCTTCTACGGAGCCCGCGAACTCGTGGACTATGACAGCTTGAAAGCGGTTCCCGCGTGGCTGGAACGGGGCCTGGCCAGGCCGGCTGTCCAACGCGGCCTCGACATCCCCAAAAGGGCATAGGAATCCCTCAGGTTTGGCTGAGGGGTGACAAACATCGCCGGGGCGTGAGATGGCGGCGGTCAGGGATAGGTGCTTTAGCGACATCGGTGGTGCAAAAGAAAACGGGGGGCGACATCGCCCCCCGCTTCGTTATGCCGAGATGGCAGTCCGTCAGGCCATCTGGCTGGCGGCGCGGATCGCCATCTGTTCGTCGCGTTGCCGCTGGCGTTCCTTGTGGCGCATCCACAGACTGGAGATGACCACGCCGAGCGCGACGATGCTGATGATGATGGTGGCCAGGGCATTGACCTTGGGGTCGAGGCCGAGACGCACCTTGGAGAAGATCACCTGTGGCAGGGTCGTGGTGCCCGGGCCGTTGGTGAAGGAGGTGATCACCAGATCGTCCAGCGAGATGGTGAAGCAGAGCAGCCAGGAGCTGACGATGGCCGGTGCCACGATCGGCAGGGTGATCACGAAGAACACCTTGCCGGGCTTGGCGCCGAGATCCATCGCGGCTTCCTCCAGCGAGAGATCCAGGCTGAGGAAGCGCGAGCGCATCACCACGGTCGCATAGGACATGGTGAAGGTGATATGGGCGATGATCACCGTCGCCTGGCCACGGCCGAGCGTGACGCCGAACTGCCATTCCAGGAATTCGTCGAAGGAGACGAAGAGGAGCAGCAGGGAGATACCGGTGATCACTTCGGGCATCACCAGGGGCGCCGTCACCATGCCGTTGAAGGCGGTGCGGCCGCGGAACTTGCGGAACCGCACCAGGATATAGCCGGCCATGACGCCCAGGATGGTCGCCAGCGTGGCGCTGACGGCGCCGATCTTCAGGCTGAAGACGGCGGCGTCGAGGATCTGCTGATCGTCGAGCAGGGCGCCGTACCATTTGGTGGAAAATCCACCCCAGACGGTGACCAGCTTGCTGGCGTTGAAGGAGAAGATCACCAGCGAGACGATCGGTGCATAGAGGAAGCAGAAACCCAGCACCAGGATGAGAAGAATGAACCAGGATTGACGATGCATGATTACTCCGCCGCCTCCATCTGCTTGTCCTGATAGCGCTGGAAGATCATCAAGGGGACGACCAGCAGGAGCAGGATGGCGATGGCGATCGCCGATGCCGTGGGCCAGTCTCGGTTGGAGAAGAATTCGTTATAGAGCGTGCGGCCGATCATCTGCGTGCTGGGACCGCCCAGCAGTTCCGGGATGACGTATTCGCCGACCGCCGGGATGAAGACCAGCATCCCGCCGGCGATGATGCCGGGCAGGGACAGCCGCACCGTGATGACGAAGAACGCCTTCAGTGGCTTGCAGCCGAGATCGGCCGCGGCTTCCAGCAGCGACAGATCCATCTTCTCGAGATTGGCGTAAAGCGGCAGGATCATGAAGGGCAGGTAGGAATAGAGAATGCCCAGATAGACCGCGAAATTGGTGTTCATCATTGGCAGCGGGCTGTCGATGGCGCCGATCGCCATCAGCACGTTGTTGATGACGCCGTTATTCTTCAGGAGCCCGATCCAGGCATAGACGCGGATCAGGAACGAGGTCCAGAAGGGCAGGATGACCAGCATCAGCAGGATGTTGCGGGTCGAGGGCTTCGCCCGCGCCATGCCATAGGCCATGGGATAGCCGACCAGCAGGCACAGGCAGGTCGAAATCGCCGCCATCTTGATGGCGTTGAGATAGGAGTTGACGTAAAGCGGATCGCTGAACAGGCGGCCATAGCTGTCGCTGATGTTCAGGCTGAGATGCCCGTCATCGGAGTAATGGGTGTAAGGCGGCTGGGCGATCGCCATATAGGCGAAGCTGATCTTCAGGACGATGAAGAACGGCACCACGAAGAACAGGAACAGCCAGATATAGGGCACCAGGATGACGCAGGTGCGCGGCGTCAGGCCGAGTTTCAGCAGCAGCGCATGCAGCCGGTTCGAGAACGGCATGACGCGTGCGACGCCGGTACTGCCGGCGGCGACGGAGGAGGTGTTGTCGGTTCCCATGATATCAGCTCAGCAAGGCGACGGGACTGTTGGGATGGAAGGTCAGCGTGACCCGGTCATCCCAGTCGATGGCGCTCTCGGCCGAGCGCAACTGGTTCGGCTGCGTGACCTTGATTTCCTTGCCGCTGTCGAGCTTGACCAGATAGATCGAGAGATTGCCCATATAGGCGATCCCCTTGACGGTCCCCTTGAGGCAGTTCGCCGGCTGGCGGATATCCTCCTTGGTGAGCTGGAACTTCTCCGGCCGCAATGCGACCCAGACCTTGGCACCCGGTGCGCTGGAAATGCCGTGATCGATATAGATGTTGCCGCCGGCTTCTTCCGAGCTGATCAGCACGTGATCGGCCTCGTCCTCGACGATCTGGCCCTCGAAGAGATTCACCGAGCCGATGAAATCGGCGACCATCTTGTTGTTGGGATATTCGTAGATTTCCTGCGGCGTGCCGATTTGCACGATCTCGCCGGCATTCATCACGCCGATCCGGCTGGAGAGGGTCATCGCCTCTTCCTGGTCGTGGGTGACGACGATGAAGGTGATGCCGAGGCGGTCCTGAATGTTCATCAGCTCGAACTGCGTCGCCTCGCGCAGCTTCTTGTCGAGGGCGCCGAGCGGTTCGTCCAGCAGCAGGAGCTTCGGCTGCTTGACGAGGGAGCGGGCGAGGGCGACGCGTTGCCGCTGGCCGCCGGAGAGCTGGTGCGGCTTGCGCTTGGCAAACTGTGTCAGCTTCACGAGGCTCAGGATGTCGGCAACGCGCTGCTTGATCTCGCTATCCTTGACCTTATCCTGCTTCAGGCCGAAGGCGACGTTCTGTTCCACCGTCATATGCGGGAACAGCGCATATGACTGGAACATCATGTTGGTCGGCCGCTCATAGGGCGGAATGCCGGCCATATCGACGCCGTCGAGATAGATCTTGCCCGAAGTCGGGTTCTCGAAGCCGGCGAGCATGCGGAGCAACGTCGTCTTGCCGCAACCGGACCCACCCAGCAGGGAAAAGAGCTCGCCGCGATAGATGTTCAGGGAGACATTGTCGACGGCGGTGAAGTCACCGAATTTCTTGGTGACATTCTCGATCCGGATATAGGGCTCTGCCTGCGGATCGTTCCAGGGGGTGTGTTTCAGTTGCGGCTTCTGTTTCTCTGCAGCCATGATGCTTCCTAGTTAGCAAGAACAGTTTGTCGATCGGATTTGCCGATCTTAGGCGCCCGGCGGGCGCCGTCGACCGAAAAATCTCATTGTCCGGCTTTGAATCGCGTCCATTCCCGGGTCAGGACCCGTTGAACCTCATTATTGCGCGTCACTGCCGGGAAGAGGCGCTTCATCGTTTCCGCATCCGGATAGATGGCGGGGTTGCTGGTGATCTCCTTGTTAACCAATGGCGTCGCCTTGGCGTTGGCATTGGCGTAGTTGGTGAAATTCGAGGCATCGGCGATGACGTCCGGCCGCATCATGTAATTGATGAACAGCATGGCGTTCTTCGGATGCGGTGCATCCTTCGGCACCAGCATGCCGTCGAACCAGATGTTGGACCCTTCCTTCGGTACCGTATAAGCAAGATTGATTTTCTTGCCGGCTTCCGCCGCGCGTGTCTGCGCCGTCGCGTAATCGCCCGACCAGCTCATGGCGATGCAGCGATCGCCATTGGGCAAAGCGTTCAGATAGCCTTCGGAATCGAACAGGGTGATATAGGGACGGACGCCGGAGAGCATCTTGAAGGCGGCTTTGATATCGTCCGGATTCTGCGAGGCCGGGTCCTTGCCCATATAGGCGAGAGCGAGCTGGACGACGTCTTCAGGGGAATCCAGGAAACTGACGCCGCAATCCTTGAATTTCGCGAGGACGGTGGGATCGAAGATCATCTTCAGGCTGTCGAGCGGTGCATCGGGCATCCGCTGCTTGATCATGTCGACGTTATAGCTGAAACCGTTGGTACCCCACATATAGGTGACGGCGTATTTGTTGCCGGGATCGGCGGCCTCGCTGACGATCCCCATGATGTTCGTATCCATGTTGCCGAGATTGGTCAGCTTGGATTTATCGAGCGGTAAAAAAACACCCGCTTTGATCATGCGGGCAAAATTGTTCGAAGAGGGGAAGACCACGTCGTAACCGGTATTTCCGGCCATGAGCTTGGATTCCAGGGTCTCGTTGCCGTCATAGGTGTCGTAACGAACCTTAATGCCGTATTCCTTGGCAAAATTCTCGATCGTGTGTTCGCCGATATAGTCGGACCAGTTATAGACATTCAGCTCTTTTTGCGCATCGAAGTCAGGATTTTCCGCCTGAGCCGTCGCCTGAAAGCCGCACATAGCCAACACCAGGGCGCAGGCCGTGGCCGCACCGCGAATACCGATTTTCATATTCTCCCCTCCATTAAGATGATGCATCGCGGCAAGTTCTTAATGCTTGCTTCCATGTCGATGCGTCGCGCTTTTGCCGCCCTATCTGAGCCTTCCCGTTGCAGCCTTGTCAACCTTTGGTGACGTTTTCAGGGTTATTTTTTGATTCTTCATTCAAATTTTCTGGTCTTACAACGAAGAAGCGCCCCGTTTTAGCGGGGCGCTTCAGGTCAGGATATCGCTAACACTTACTCGCCGGTCTTGATCGACGTCCAAGTGCGGGTGCGCAGGCGCTCGGTTTCCGCATCGACGATCTTGTCGGGGAACAGCTTCTTCTTCACATCCGCAGTCGGATAAACGCCGGGATTCTCGGCGATGTCCTTGTTAACCGTGGTCATCAGCTCAAGCTTCACCGCGCTCGGATAGGTCACGAAATTGACGCCATCGGCCGCGACCTTCGGCTCGAGGAGATAATCGATGAACTTGAGCGCGTTCTCCGGATGCGGCGCATCCTTCGGAATGGCCAGGTTGTCGACCCAGAGCAGCGAGCCTTCCTTCGGGATGTGGTATTCGATCTTGTTCCCGTTCTTCGCTTCGTCGGCGCGCGAGCCGGCGATGAAGATATCACCGCTCCAACCCAGCGAGGCGCAAACCTCGCCATTGGCCAGATCGTTGATGTAGGTCGAGGAGTGGAAATACTTGATGTCCGGGCGCACGGCCTTGAGCAGCTTCTCGGCCGCCGCGAAATCGTCCGGCGAGGTCGTGTGCGGATCCTTGCCGAGATAATTGAAGATCAGCGGGAAGACGTCGGACGGCGAATCCAGCATGGTCACGCCGCAATCCTTCAGCTTGTCCATGTATTCCGGCTTGAAGAAGATATCGAGGCTGTCGACCGGCGCGTTGTCGCCCAGGCGCTGCTTCACCTTCTCGACATTGATGCCGATACCGACCGTGCCCCAGAAATAGGGAACGGCGTAATCGTTGCCGGGATCGAAGGCAGCTTCGGCGCTGAGGATCAGCGGATCGATATTGCCGTAATTCTTCAGCTTCGACTTGTCGATCTTCTGATAGATGCCGGCCTTGATCTGGCGCCCGAGGAACGGGCCGGTGGGAACCACCACGTCATAGCCGGTATTGCCCGACATCAGCTTCGCTTCCAGCACTTCGTTGGAATCGTAGACGTCGTACTGAACCTTGATG
Source organism: uncultured Rhodospirillaceae bacterium (assembly GCA_964406155.1). Classification (GTDB taxonomy): domain Bacteria; phylum Pseudomonadota; class Alphaproteobacteria; order Dongiales; family Dongiaceae; genus Dongia_B. The sequence goes on from CAYOQR010000055.1 coordinate 10,565, forward strand.
CCGGTCTCTTTCTGGAAGTTATCGACCGTGTGTTCGCCGATATAGTCGGACCAGTTATAGACGTTCAACTGCTGACTGCCGCCGCTCGGCGTGGCCGCGGCCTGCTGGTTGTCTGCCGGCTTCTGTTCGGTGCTGGCAGCGGGCTGCTGCTCCGTCGAGCCGCTCTGTTCGTTCTGCGACTGCTCTTTCTTTTCGCCGCAGCCCGCCAAGAGCAGGGCGGAAATGAAAGCCACTGCGCCGAAACTGATTGTTTTCACGATGTCCCTCCAAACCGATTCATTCGTTGGTTCTATTTATGACCGGCGCGGAACGACGGCAGGCACAGGTCCCTCCCGCCGGGCCGATTCCGCACGCAAAAGAACTTGCAGGTCATTGTCGCCTTGCTTGATAAAAACTGTCAATTGCCTGTGCATCCGGGCCTATCTTTTGAATGCCCGTTTAGACGATTTTATATCTATCACAATATATTAATGGAACGGTAGCGTCTTCGGTCGCATTACAGACGTAGGTCTCGACTCTGCTGTTGGCCGGCCATGAATGCCAGCCCCAGTAGCAACTATTCCGTCCAGTTCTGACCGTCCAGAGTCATCAGCGACGTATAGAGCTCCGGCCGGCGGTCGCGGAACAATCCCCAGCCGGCTCGCTGAGTTCTAATTGCCGCGAGATCGAAGGAAGCTGTCAGGATTGTTTCCTCATCCCGCGCCTCCGCGACGAGGGCGCCAAGCTGATCGGCGATGAAGGAGCGGCCGTAGAAGGTGAGGGTGCAGCTCTCGCCGGTTTCCCGGCCGATCCGGTTGCTGGCGACCAGCGGCACCATGTTGGCGCCGGCATGGCCCTGCATGACACGCTGCCAGTGATCGGCGCTGGAATGCCGCGGCTCCAGCGGCTCGCTGCCGATCGCCGTCGGATAGAGCAGAATCTCGGCGCCCTGCAGGACCATGGCGCGGGCGCATTCGGGGAACCATTGATCCCAGCAGATGCCGGCGCCGATGCGGCCATGCATGGTGTCCCAGACACGAAAGCCGGTATCGCCGGGATTGAAATAGAACTTCTCGTCATAGCCGACGCCGCCAGGGATGTGCGACTTGCGATAGAGGCCCATGACCTCGCCATCAGCGTCGATCATCACCATGGAGTTGTAATAGGCGTTGTTGGCCTGTTCGAAGAAGCTCACCGGCAAGACCACTTCCAGCTCGCGGGCGAGGTCCTGCATGCGGGCGATGGTCGGATGATCCTCCAGCGGCCGCGCCAGCGCGAACAGCGCCTTGCGCGCGTCCTTGCAGAAATAGGGCATCTCGAAGAGTTCTTGCAGCACGACGATCTGCGCGCCCTTGGCGGCGGCCCGCCGGACCATGTCCTCGGCCTTGGCGACGTTGCGATCGATCGATGTCTCGCAGGCAAATTGGGTGGCCGCGACGATCACTTCGGTCATGCCATGATCCTCCATCCGCCTTGCCCGATGCATCGGCTCTACATCACGAGGTAGAGGGCGATCCAGCCGCTGGAATGCGACCGTCCCGCCGCAACCCGAAACCACCATACCCTAGGCTGATTCATAGCCGCATATGCGGTCCGATCAAGCCTATAATCGCGCGGGGGGACCTGGTGACGGATCAATGAAAAAAGGCCGGATTCTTTTACAAATCCGACCTTTTCGATGCTGGGTATCACGTACGGAGCGCTGGCGGGCGGGAGCCGTCCGCGCGGCGCGAGAAATCCCTAGAGCCGGATGCTCACAAGTGGGATCGCCGTTGCGATTTCACTTGTGAGCTGAATCCGCCTCTACCCAATAAATTAGAGGGCGATTCAGCTTTCAGATTGGAGCAGATCTGCTTCAATCTGAAAGCATCGCGCTCTAGCCCTGCGGATAGCGGAACTTGAGATCCCGCGCGGTGGCATAGGCCGTTTCGGTGATCTTGGTATAGGCCTTCGCATCCTTGCGGAACTTGAAATAGGACTTGGCGATGCGCTTGGTGATCTCGTCGCCCTTGTCGATCAGGTCCTGCATGACATCGCCCGAGGCGTTGCCGAAGGCGACCAGCACGTCCTTGGGGAACTGCTTCAACTGTACCTTATGCTCGTTCACCAGGGTGGAGAGCGCGGCCGGGCTGCGGCCGTTGAATTCGGCATGCATGATGTCGTTTTCGGCGGCGCAGGCGGCGGCGACGATCTGCTTCAGATCTTCCGGCAGCGCGTCGTATTTCGCCTTGTTCACCATGCATTGCAGCGCCGCACCCGGTTCCTGGAAGCCGGGCCAGTAATAGAGCTTGGTGATCTTGTAGAAGCCCAGCGACAGGTCGTTATAGGGGCCGACCCATTCGGCGCCGTCGATGGCGCCCGATTGCAGGTTACTGAAAATCTCGGCGCCGGGAAGCTGGATCACGGTGGCGCCGAGCTTGGTCAGCGCGTCGCCGCCCAGGCCCGGCATGCGCAGCTTCAGGCCCTGCAGATCCTTGACGGTTTTGATCTCCTTGCGGAACCAGCCGCCCATCTGCACGCCGGTATTGCCGGCGAGGAAGGATTTGATGCCATAGGCGGCGAAGAGCTCGTCCCACAATTCCTGGCCGCCGCCGAAATAGATCCAGCCGTTCAGCTCGTCGGCGGTCATGCCGAAGGGCACCGCCGTGAAGAAGCCGGCGGCCGGCACCTTGTTGATGTGATAATTGGCGGCGTCATGCGCCATGTCGGCGGTGCCCTGCGACACCGCGTCGAAACAGCCGAGCGCCGGGACCAGTTCGCCGCCGGCGAAAACCTTCACGGTCAGGCGGCCGCTGCTGAGCTTGCCGATTCGCTCGGCCAGGCGCTCGGCGCCCGTGGCCAGGCCCGGCAGGCCCTTGGGCCAGCTCGTCACCATTTTCCATTCCATCTTGTCCTGGGCAATGGCCGGCTTGGGCAGTGACGAGGCCAATGCGGCGGCGCCGGCGAGACCGGCTCCCGTCAGGAAATTTCGGCGCTTCATATGCTGGTGACCTCCGTCAGGACGCGATCGCCCGCCGGCCCCATAAATCGGCGCGGCAACCACGTTTATTATTACTGCGCAGGGTCATACCCTAACAAGCTCGACCAAGCAATGAAACTGCCAAGCGGCCGGCACGGATATCCGCGCGGAAAGGATGCGGGGGCGGCGGGAAGGAGGGGGTGATTCAGGAACGCGGCCTCGAACCGGAAACGCTACCGGAAGTGTTACTGCCGGCGGCCAGTTCGGCCTCGGTGAGCGCATGCCAGCCGCCCGCCCCATAGGCCTCCAGGGGCTGGAAACGGGCCTTGTAGGCCATCTTGCGGCTGCCGGCGACCCAATAGCCGAGATAGATGTAGGGAAGCTCCTGGCGGCGGGCCTCGGCGGTCAGCCACAGGATGATGAAACTGCCCAGGCTGTCCACTGCCCGTTCGGGGTCGAAGAAACTGTAGACGGCGGAAATTCCGTCCTTGCCCCAATCGGTCAGGCAGCAGGCGATCAGCCGGCCGGCCGGGTCGCGGAATTCCACCAGCCGGGTATCGACCGGGCTGTCGGCGACCATGCTGCCGTAATCCTGGGGCCCCATGCCGACCATCTCGCCGTCATTGTGCCGGGCATCCAGGTAACGGGCGAAAAGATCGTATTGCTCCTGGGTCGGGATGTTGTCGCAGATTTCCGCCGTCAGATCGGCGGTGCGCTTCCAGATCCGGCGCAGCGAGCGGGACCAGACGAAATCCTGGACCGGGATGCGGACCGGCACGCAGGCCTGGCAGCCGGCACAGGCCGGGCGATAGGCGATGCCATGGCTGCGGCGGAAACCGGCATGGGAGAGAAGCTCGAACAGTTCCGGCGCCTGGCCGCCCCCCAATTCGGTGATGATCTTGCGTTCCTGCCGGTCAGGTAAATAGGGGCAGGGCACCTCGGTGGTGACCAGGAAGGGGATCGGAAAGCCGCGGCCGTAAACGCTCATGACGACAATTCTATGAAAACCGTTGAGGCTTGCCAATCACGGTGACGGGAGCGCCCCAACCGCAGGATCGGCCGCCAGAGGGAAATGGGCGCGGACGGTTAAGCGACCAGGCTGCGCCGGACCACGATCAGGCCGGAGAGGTGGTCGTGCAGGCAGCGCAGGCGGCGGTCGAACAGGGCGATCACCAGGACCAGGCCGCCGGTCGGCACGCAGGTCGCGTAGAACAGCACCGTCATCAGGAAAGACTGCAGGAATTGCGGTCGCCGGCCGTCCCAGCTCCGCACGGTCAGATCCATCGCGCGCATGCCGGGCGTGGCGCCGCCGGGGCCGCCGATGGTCCAGGTGCCGTAAATGATGGGCAGCAGGCTGACCGCCAGGATCATCAGCGGGGTCAGGGTGCCGAAGGTGACGACGGTCGCCGTGCAGGTGGCCAGATGCCCCAGGGCCAGCAGGCAGAGCAGCACGACCCAGTCGATCACGAAAGCCATGCAGCGCCGGAACAAGACGCCGTCATACAGCTCCGCGCGCTGCAGGGCATCGCTGCCGGAAGCATTGCCGGCGGGCGCACCCAGCCGGTCGGGCTGCAAGATGATGGTCGGGGGCGTACGGTCTGTCACGGCACACTCGATCAGGGCACACTGGGTGGTTGTGGAGGGTGATGCGAAGGATATTGGCCGCCGGGGCGGCCGATGCAAGCCGCCTCACGGTCTTGTCAGGCAGTATTGCCCGTTTTGCCCCATCATTCTTTTTGAAGCGTCACTCTTTTTGCAGCGTTGCCGAGGGGACGATTTTCGGGACCAGGGCCTGGGCGGCGGGATCGCCAGTGGCGGCGGCCTTCTGGGCGGCTTCGGCGGCGGCAGGATCGACGGCCTGGCCTTGCTGCTGGGTCGGCTGGGGCGCACGGGTGTGGAGCAGGATGATGCTGATCCGGCGGTTGCTGGGTGAGAGCGGGTCCTTGGTGTCCAGGGGATCGGTATCGGCCTTGCCGTTGACGGCGGCGACGCGGCCGGGATTGATCCCCGCATCGACCAGGACCCGGCGCGAGGCATTGGCGCGGTCGCTGGACAATTCCCAGTTGCTGTAGCCGTTCTGCCCGCCGACATAGGGTGTCGCGTCGGTATGGCCGGAGATCGACAGCTTGTTGGGCAGGCCGCGGATCGCCTGTCCCACCTTTTCCAGCAGCGCCTTGCTCTTATCCGTCATGACGGCGCTGCCTGAGGCGAACATGGAAACCTTGTCGCGGTCGATCAACTGGATGCGCAGGCCTTCCGGCGTCTGATCGATCATCAGGTTGTTCTGCAGGTCGCGCAGCTCCGGCGACTGCTTGATCGCATCCTGGATCTGTAGCTTGACCTGCTCGAATTGCTGCTGCTCGGCCTTGGCGACGACGTCGCGCGCCTCCTTCTCGTTGACCGGCTTGGTCTTGCTGTCCTTGGAGGGAACATTGAGGCCGGTCTGGGCCGAGCCGTCCTTGGTGGCGGTACCCTCGGTCGTGGCATCGACATCGGATTCGGCGCCGTCGCCGCCATTGGTCGCCTGCATGATCGCCGGCTGGCCATCCAGCATGATGGTCTGGCCCTGATTCTCGGCCGGGGCGAGGGTCGGGCGGAAGTAATCGGCGATGCCGCGCTTCTGTTCCTCGGTGACGGCGTTCAGCAGCCAGAGCAGCAGGAAGAAGGCCATCATCGCCGTCACGAAGTCGGCATAGGCAACCTTCCAGGCGCCGCCGTGATGGCCCTCGGCGCTTTTCTTGACCCGCTTGATGATAATCGGACGTTCGTCAGCCATGGCGGCGGGTTCCTGCTAGCCCGGCCGATCAGATCGGCGGCAGGGTGCTGACCGCCTGTTCGACCTCATAGAAGGTCGGGCGTTCGGGCGAATTGATCACCTTCCGGGCAAATTCGACGGAGACCGCCGGCGGATAACCCTGCATATGCGCCAGCAGGCCATTCTTCATGCACTGGTAATATTTCGCATCGACCTCATCGACGCCCTTCATGGCACTGGCCAGGGGCGCCACGAAGCCATAGGAGCAGAGCACGCCGAAGAAGGTGCCGACGAGGGCCGCGCCGATCAGATGGCCCAGCACTTCCGGCGGCTCGGTGATCGATCCCATGGTGTGAATGACGCCGAGCACGGCGGCGACGATACCGAGGGCCGGCATGCCGTCGGCCATGGTCTGGATCGCATGTGAGGCGCCGTGCAGTTCCTGGTGATGGGTTTCCAGTTCGGAATCCATCAGGGTTTCGACTTCGTTGGGATTCTCGGTTCCCAAGGTCATCAGGCGCAGATAGTCGCACAGGAATTCCATGGCGTGATGGTCGCCCTGGAATTTCGGAAACTGGCTGAAAAGCTGGCTTTCGTCCGGCTTTTCCACATGCTGTTCCAAGGCCAGCATGCCCTTGGTCTTGGCCAGCTTGAACACCTGGTAGAGCACGCTGAGCAGATCGAGATAGTCGCCCTTCTTGTAAGAGGGACCCTTGAGCGCGCGCTTCAGACCTTTAAGTGTCTGTTTGATATTGGCTTTTGTGTTGGAGGTGACAAAGGCGCCGACCGCCGCCCCGAGGATGATGAGAAACTCATTGGGCTGAATGAGCACGACGAAGTGCCCACCGCCCATGAGATATCCGCCGGCAACACAGCCGAGAACGATAACGGCGCCAATGATGACAAGCATGAATCTGCTACCGGCAACCCCAGGATTGAATAACCCCGCCAAGATTAACGAAGTTAGTTAAAACTTGGTTAGGCCTGGAGGGCTGAAAGCGGGAAATTTAACCCTCGGTTGAATGACCGGCGCGGCGCCGGACGGGATAACCCGCCTCCGTCAGGCGGGCGGCGATATCCTTGAGACGTGGCATTGCGGCTGGCCTGCCTGGGAGGCGGGAGCGATTGCGCGACCGCTACCGCGCGCCGGCTGCCGGTTGAAGGACGAGCTGATGGGTGATGGGTAACAGGATGGGCCGGACCTGGCCGTCGCGCCATGGCCGCAGCAGATCGTCATAATGGGGTGAGAGCGGATTGCCGGATTGCCCGCCGGCCAAAGCGAAAACGGGATTGAGCGGATCGGCCATGTCGATGGAGAAGCGCATCGACGGGCCGTGGATATCGGGGAAGACGCCACCCGGAGCCAGGTGCGTGCCTGACGCGCGGCCCTTGCCGATCGGTCGTTCCGGCGGCAGGGGCGTTCCGTTATTCACGGTGGCATTATCGCCATCGGCCGGCAGGTCCGGGTTCAGCAGTTGGTTGACGACCGGCACGACGCTCCAGAAGGCGTTGTCGAACCGCACCCGATGGGCATCGCCCCAGCGCCAGTTGCGCCAGTCAGCGCCATAGCGCGCGCCGAGATCCATCAGGGCATCGTCCAGGGCCGCATTGAGCAGCGGCCGGCAGTTCCGGGTGATGGGGCCGCCCGGCGCATCGCACCAGCGGCCGTCGGCGACGATCCGGCGGATGGTGTCGGTCTGCCACATCCACCAATTGCCATAGGCCGCGCCCATCCGGTCGGCGAGCAGATGCCGGGCGACCTGATCCATCCAGGCGATGGCGATCAGCGGCTCGGCCTGGTCGCGGCGCATGCGGCCGTCCCAGGCTTCCAGGCTGGCGGCGATATCGGTGTGGTGATCCAGCATCGGCAGCCATTCGCGGATCGTGTCGCGCAGATTGGCCGACAGGATGTCCTGCTGCAGCGCCAGGGTGTCGTCGAGGGTGAAGGATTTCGCCTGCGACAGCACCGCGGCGATCCGGCGATAGCGGAAACCGGGATCGAAATCGGCGCTGATGAAACCCTTGCCATAGGCCGAGATATCGTTGTTCGCCGTGGCGATCCAGCCGGCCGGGGGATTGAGCTGCTGCGGCAGGGAGTCGAAGGGAATCACACCCGTCCAATCGGTGGCGTCGGTCCAGCCGGGAACCGGCAGGCGGGATTGATCGTAGAGATTGCGCCGGACCGGAACGCGACCCGCCGCGACAAAGCCGATCGTGCCGGCGGTATCGGCATAGGCGATGTTCTGTTGCGGCGCCGCAAAGTCGTGCAAGGCGGCGCGGAATTCGTCACCGTTGGTGGCGTGCGACATCCGCAGCAGGGCATCGGGCGTATGGTCGTCCGGCAAGGCGACGGCCGCGGCCAGGCTGCGGACATAGCCTACCGGCGGCGGGGCGAGGCTCAGCACGCTGCCGGGCGGTGGCGGCGCCAGCGGCGTGTCGCTGATAACCGGGCCATGCCGGGTCGAGCGCACCACGAAGTGGGCATCCGGCTGGCCCCTGACCTTGACGGTTTCCGTCCGGGTCGCGAAAGGCGCGGTACCGTCCGGCGTGACATAGAGGTTGGGATCGTCGGGGCTCAACTTTTCATCATAGAGGTCCTCGACATCGCCCATGGTGGTGGTGAAGCCCCAGGCGACATGCCCGTTGGTGCCGAGCACCAGCAGCGGCAGGCCCGGCGCCGTCGCGCCGATCAAGGTGCGCTCCGGCGTCACGATCTTGGCGAGATACCAGGTCGAAGGCGAGGTCAGGCCCAGATGCGGGTCGTTGGAGAGGATCGGCTTGCCGGAGGCGGTGCGGCTGCCGGCGACGACCCAGTTGTTCGAAGCGGCCCGGCTGGCGGCCAGTCCGTTGCCGGGACCGTTGTCGAGACCGTCGCTAGGCCCGTCGAGGCCGGCGGATTGCGTGCCGCGATGGACGATCAGGCTGTAGAGATCGCCGTCGAGCGCATGCTGCAGATAGGTGTTCAGCATTTGATCGCCGGCATTGCCGGACAGGCGCAGCGCCATCAGGCGGCCCCAGATCAGGCTGTCGATCGGTGTCCAGGGTTCCGGCGTATAGCGCAGCAGCACGAATTCCGGCGGCCAGGCACCCTTATGCTGGGTGAGATAGGCATTGACGCCGGCGGCATAGGCCTCGAGCAGGCGGCGCAATTCGGGGCTGGCGCCGGCATATTGCGCCTCGGCCTGGCGGCGCAGGCCGAGGATGCGCATGCGCTGGTCGGTATAGAGCGTATCCGGCCCCAGGATCTCGGACAGCCGGCCGCTGCCGAGCCGGCGCATGCCGTCCATCTGGAACAGCCGATCCTGGGCATGGGCGAAGCCGAGGGCGAAGGCGGCATCGGCTTCGTTCGCGGCCTTGATCTCGACGACGCCGGTATCGTCCCGGCCGATCGTCGCCGCCTGCTGCAATCCGCCGCCTGTCGATCCATCACCGGTTACAGCGACGGTGCCGTCAAGCTGCGGCAGCGAGGTGCGCAGCCAGACATAACTGCCGCCGGCGAGCAGAACGAGCAACAGGACCAGCGCCAGGACGATGCGCAGCGACCATTTGAGGAATGGCCGGCCGCGTTTCTTCCCGGCCCTTATGTCGATGGGCTTCACGGGAACTCCACCAGGATGCGCGCCCGGTCGGCATCGAGCTCCGACGCCGCCGGCCGGCTCTCGGCATCGGGATAGGCCGACATCTTGATCGGCAGGCCGGCGACCTTCAGATGCGGCGCATGCGGATCGTCGAGCGGCAGGACCATGTTGCGGAAGAGGACCTGCGGATCGTTGGCGGCCTGGCCGACATCGTTGATCGGCGCGCAGGGAATGTTGGCATCCTGCAGCAGCTCCAGCCAGTAAGCCGTACTATGCGAGGCCAGGATCGCTTCCAGCGTGTCCTTCAGCGCCAGCACATGCTCGGCCCGCTTGGCATTTTCATCGAAGCGCGGATCCTCGGCGATGTCCGGCCGCTTCAACGCCTGGCAGAACTGGCGGAACAACGGGTCGTTGCCGCAGGCGATGACGATCTCGCTATCGGCAGTGCGATAGGGCTCGAAGGGCGCGATCGAAGGATGCCGGGCGCCGATTGGCTTCGGCGGCTTGCCGCTGGCGAAATAGCGCATCAGGCTGTTTTCCAGCATGGCGATCTGGCAGTCCAGCATGGCGACATCCACCATCATGCCTTCGCCGGTGAGGTTGCGGTGGTGCAATGCCGAAAGGACGCCAATGGCGGTGAAGAGGCCGGCGCCGATATCGCCGATGGAACTGCCGACCCGGGTGGTCGGGCCGCCCTCATGGCCGGTCACGCTCATGATGCCGCCCATCGCCTGGGCGATGATGTCATAGGCCGGCCGCTGGGCATAGGGACCCGTCTGGCCGAAGCCTGAAGTGGCGGCATAGATCAGCCGGGGATAGCGCCGGTGCAGCTCCTCCCAGCCGAGGCCGAGCCGCGCCATGGTGCCGGGGCGGAAGTTCTCGGTGATGATGTCGGCGCGTGCCAGCAGACGATGCAGGATCGCCACGTCAGCGGGAATCTTCAGATTGAGGGCGATCGATTCCTTGCCCCGGTTCTGGGCGATGAAATAACTCGAGCGGCCGTCGACGAAGGGGCCATAGTTGCGGGAATCGTCGCCGCCCTCGGGCGTCTCGACCTTGATGACGCGGGCGCCGAGATCGGACAGCAGCAGCGTGCAGAAAGGACCGGCGAGGACGCGGGTCAGGTCGATGACGATGAGGCCGGAGAGCGGACCGTGCCTTTGTTGATCGGTGCTTCGGGCATCGTCGACGGGTGCAGCGGATTTCTGGCGGGCGGTCTTTGCTGCCGTGTCCTGCTTGGTCATCAAATCGTCACTCGGTGAGGGTCATGGACGGGCCAGGGCGGAAGGCCCGGAATCTTTTTTATGCCCGGAATCGTTTGTATGTTCAGGATCGTTCTCGAGCAGGATCGGCTGGCCATGCGGCGTCGCCCGGGCGGCACGATCCCAGGCGGCACGGCGGTCCTCCAACTGGTGTTGCCCGGCGATGCCCTTGCCGATCACCAGCCGTTCCAACGCGGCCAGCCAATGGCGGTAATAAGTGTCGCCGAGATCGGGATCACCGGCCTCCTGGGCGGCCTTGATTTCGGCCGCCAGGGTTTCCGCCCATTCCGGCCAGGTGAAGACGCCGCGCTGATGCAGCGTGACGGCCAGGGCGAAGGCTTCCGCCTCCCAGGGTTCGCGAAAAACCGGCCCGGCTTCGTCGCGCGGCAAGGCGGGCAGGGCGGTCAGCAGCGCCGGATCGACGGGCGACGCGTTAGGCATGCTCAAGATAGGGCTCCCAGCAATCGATGGCGACGGTCAGCGTGGGATCGGCATCGTCGCCCCATAAGTCGCTTCCGGTGAAGACCACGGAATAGACCCATTGCGGATCCTCGCCCCGGTCATGGCCGCTGCTGTCGGGGAAGACGAAACCGCCGTGAATCCGTTCGATGACGCCGATCTTGTCCCGGGCATAACGCGGCAGGCGGGTATGGCCGAGAGGGTTGATGTTGCGGGTGCGGACGCGCTGGCCGGCAACGAAACGGGCGGGACGGTCGAGGGTGCGGTCGCAGGGACCGCCCTTGGCCAGGACGGCGGCGACCTCGGCGGCGCGCAAGGCCGGGCGCCGGGTCTGCGTCGCCGGCTGCAGGCTGCGCCCGGCCTGCATTTCCTCGGCGCTGACGAGGCCGCGCGTCTGCAGCAGCTTGGCGAGGCCCTTGATCCAGATCTCGTAATAGCTCGATGAGAGGTAATCCGCCGGATGCAGGGTCTCGCGGGCGTGGCGACTGATGTCGATATTCCAGGCGCCGAGCGCGCCGCAGGCGAGGGTGAGGCCGAGGGCGCGCCTTTCCCAGGCGGCATGGAAGATCGGCTCGTTCGGCTCGGGCACGACCGGGCCGAAGCCCATCATACCGCCGAGATCCTGGGCGCCGTTCATCGCGCAGCCTCCGCGGCTGCGGCATCCGGCAATGCCGCGAGGCCGGTACCGATCATCGAATCGCGGGTCACCAGATCGGCGAGCTGTGACTCGCTCCAGCCCTCGGTGCCGGCGGGGCGCTGGGGCAGGACGAGATAACGCAGCTCCGCCGTCGAATCCCAGACGCGGATCGCCGTGCCGTCCGGCAGGGTCACGCCGAAATCCGCCAGCACGCCCCGGGGATCGATCACCGCCTTGGCGCGATAGGGGGCCGACTTGTACCAGACCGGCGGCAGACCGAGGACCGACCAGGGATAGCAGGAGCACAGGGTGCAGACGACGAGGTTATGCAGCGCCGGTGTGTTCTCCACCACGACCATGTGCTCGCCCTGGCGCCCGGTGAAGCCGAGCTCGGCGATGGCGGCAGTCGCGTCCCGGCGCAGGCGTTCGAGATAGGCGGGATCGCTCCAGGCCTTTGCCACCACCTGGGCGCCGTTCCGGGGACCGATCTTCAGCTCATAGGTCTCGGCGATGGCGTCGATGGCGGCGGGATCGACATAGCCCTTCTCGATCAGCAGCGATTCCAGCGTCCTGACCCGCAGGGCGATCTCGGAGAGCGCGCTGCCGTGCCCGTCCGTGTCATGAGCGTGATCGGCATGCCCATGATCGGCATGACCGTAATCGGTATGTTCCGGATCGGTATGTCGCTTGCCTGTCATGAGCCGAGCATAATCTGACCTCGGCGGAGCTGGCAACGTTGAGGCGGCGTGAGAACGTTCTCTAAATGAGTACTTGTCAGGCAGGTGTCATGGACCGACCATCAGGGGTTAGCATGTCGCGCTTGGCAGGCATCGGCGCCTATCGCGCGTGCCTTGCCGCCAGCGCGCCGCATTGGGTGACAAGACCGGTGCGATGGGCTAAAAGCCAAAGCAGAAGGTGCAGCTTTCCGCCATTTGCGGTGCAAATCGAACGCCAAGCCGGTCGCATCGTCCCGGCCTGGCCGTAGCGGAGGTCAAACGTTCCATGCTGAAAGAATTTCCCACTGTCCGCGCCATGGTCGAAGCGCTGACGCCCAGCTATCCGGTCTATTGCCTGCGCCCCAAAGTGGTGGCGGCGACCGCCGAGCGGTTCCTCGATCTTTTTCCCGGCCGCGTGCTCTATGCGGTGAAATGCAACCCCCATCCGGAAATCCTGAAGGCGCTCTACCGCGCCGGCATCCGGCATTACGACACCGCCTCGCTGCCGGAAATCGCCCAGGTGCGGGAGGGCTTCCCCGATGCCGCCTGTTACTTCATGCATCCGGTCAAGGGCCGCGCGGTGATCGGCACCGCGTCGCGGGTCTATAACGTCGATACCTATATGATCGACCACCCCTCGGAGCTCGACAAGATTCTCGATGAGACTGATGGCGGCGAAGGGCTGACGGTTTTCGTGCGCCTGAAGACGCCGCCGGTGGAAGGCGCCTTCTATCATCTCGCCGCCAAATTCGGCGCCGATGTCGAGGACGCGGTCGGCATGCTGCGCGAGGCGAAGTCGCGCGGTTGCCAGGTGGGCCTTGCCTTCCATGTCGGCTCGCAATGCCTGGTGCCGGGTGCTTATCGCCAGGCGCTGGCCATCGTCGGCGAGGTCCTGGAGAAGGCCAAGGTGGAGATCGCCGGCCTCGATGTCGGCGGCGGTTTCCCGGCGGAATATATCGGCACCAACATGCCGCCGCTGGAGGATTTCATCGCTGAGATCGAGGAGGGCGTGAAGGCCCTGAAGCTGCGCCGCGACTGCGTGCTGATGTGCGAGCCCGGCCGCGCGCTGGTCGCCCATGGCGTCTCGCTGGTCGTGCAGGTGCAGTTGCGCAAGGGCGATCAGCTCTACATCAATGACGGCATCTACGGATCGCTTTCGGAAATGGTCGATGCCGGCATCCGCCTGCCGGCGCGGCTGCTGCGGCTGAAGGGCGAGCCGGCCTCGGCCACCCGCGAATTCATCCTCAACGGCCCGACCTGCGATTCCCTCGACGTGCTGCCCTCGACCTTCACCCTGCCGGAAGATGTGCGCGAGGGCGACTGGATCGAGATCGACCGTGTCGGCGCCTATTCGCATGCCTTGGCGACCCGCTTCAACGGCTTCTATCCGGAGACGCTGGTGACGGTGCATGACGAGCCGATGTCGATGGTACGGTGAAGCCCATGACGCCGCGTGCGGATAAGGTGTTGGGACTCAGCGCCGGCGGCTTTCATCGCATCGCCTATTTCGACTGGGATATCTCTACGACTGCAAGCCGGCCGGTCGTCTGCGTGCATGGCCTGACCCGCAACAGCCATGATTTCGATATCCTGGCGGCGGCGCTCGCAAACGAGCGCCGCATCGTCTGTCCGGATATCGTCGGGCGCGGCGCCAGCGACTGGCTGAAGAACCCGGCCGGCTATACCTATCCGCAATATCTGGCCGATATGACGGCGCTGGTCGCGCGGCTGGAAACGGATGAGGTCGACTGGATCGGCACCTCCATGGGCGGACTGATCGGCCTGCTGCTGGCGGCGCAGCCGAACACGCCGATCCGCAGCCTGGTGCTGAACGATGTCGGTCCCTTCATCGCCAAGGCGGCGCTGCAGCGGATCTCCGATTATGTCGGCCTCGATTACCGCTTCTCCTCGCTCGATGCCCTCGAGCGGCATCTGCGCAAGATCCATGCGCCCTTCGGTCCGCTGACCGATGAGCAATGGGCGCAGATGGCGGCCAACGGCCATCGGCGGCTCGACGACGGCAATTACGGTCTCGCTTACGATCCCGGTATCGCCGAGGTCGTGAAGCAGAATATCGCCGATGTCGATCTCTGGGCCTTGTGGGACCGGGTCACCTGTCCGGTGCTGGTCATCCGCGGCGAGGACTCCGACATCCTCTCGGCCGAGACGGCGCAGATGATGACCGAACGGGGACCGCGCGCCGAGCTTGCGACCCTGTCCGGCATCGGCCATGCGCCGGCTCTGATGGATGCCGGGCAGATCGATATCCTCCATCGCTGGCTGGCACGGCATCGGTGAGCGGCCCAGTGGGAGGTTCCGTGGGCGGCCCAGGGGGAGGTCTGGGGGGAGGTCCGGCCGGATCTTCCGGTGCGGGTGGAGAGGGTTCCACTCCACCGAACAGCCTCACGGGAGATACCCCCGCAAAAGAGATTGTCGGCGCGCGCCACATGGTGCCGCTGCCGCCTTTCGTGCCGCGCTTTCCCTGGCTCGGCGGCGACCTGCAGACGCTGCGCAATCGATTGTTGCCGCCGGGACCGCAGTTGACGGCCTGGCCCGGCGAGCGCCGCGTCTTCACCATGGCGGACGGAACCGAAGACCAGTTGGTCGGCGAGCTGCATCAGCCACAGGCGGAGGATGCCAAGCCGCTGGTCGTGCTGATCCACGGCCTGACCGGCAGCATGGACAGTCTCTATCTGCAGGTCTCGGCCGGGCATCTGTTGCGTGGCGGCTTTCCGGTGCTGCGGCTCAATCTGCGCGGCGCCGGTCCCGGCATCGGCCGGACGAAGGGCTTTTATCATGCCGGCCGCAGCGACGACCTGCATCAGGTGATCCGCCAGCTCGACGGCCGGCTGGCGCGCAGGGGTGTGTGCCTCGTCGGCTTCTCGCTGGGCGGCAATCTCGTCCTCAAATACCTCGCCGAGCGGGGATCGATGGCGCCGATCCTGGCCGCCGTCAGCATCTCCGCGCCGATCGATCTCGCCGCCACCGAGCGCCGGATCAGCGCCTGGCGCAACCGGCACTATCACAATTACCTGCTGCGGGAGATGAAGCGCGAGCGGCCCTGTTCCGACGATATCCGCCGCATCATCGATTTCGACAACCAGGTGGTGGCGCCGGCCAATGGCTTTCTGGACGCGGCGGACTACTACCGGCGCGCCTCGGCGAAGCCGCTGCTGGGTGCGATCCGCCGGCCGTCCCTGCTGATCCATGCGGCGGACGACCCCTGGATTCCGGCCGAGATGTACCGCGACATCGATTGGGCGGCGCATCGCCGGCTGAAGCTGCTGATGCCGGAATCCGGCGGCCATGTCGGTTTTCACGGCAAGGGCTTGGACCGGCCCTGGCACGATCTCGCGCTGCTGCGCTTCATCGAGGCCGCGATATAGAGCTCGATGCTTTCAGGTTGAAACAGTCCTGCTTCGACCTGAAAGCTGAGCGGTGATCTTCTATGTGGCCCTGGCGCCGCTGGCCTTCATCGGCTTCTATCGCATCACGCGGCTTTAATCAGGCGCCGCGCAGCAGCTCCGCCGCCTCGATGGCGGAATAGGTGAGGATGCCGTCGGCGCCGGCGCGCTTGAAGCAGAGCAGGCTTTCCAGCACGACGCGGTCGTTGTCCAGCCAGCCATTGGCGGCGGCGGCCTTCATCATCGCGTATTCGCCGCTCACCTGATAAGCGAAGACCGGCATGTTGAATTCCTGCTTCACGCGATGGACGATGTCGAGATAGGGCAGGCCAGGTTTCACCATCAGCATGTCGGCGCCCTCGGCGACATCGAGCGCGCATTCGCGCAACGCCTCGTCGCCATTGGCCGGGTCCATCTGATAGGTGCGCTTGTCGCCCTGGCCAAGCGCCGATTTCGAGCCGACCGCCTCGCGGAACGGGCCGTAGAAGCCTGAGGCATATTTCGCCGCATAGGACATGATCCGCACCTGCTGGAAGCCGGCGGCGTCGAGCGCGTCGCGGATGCGGCCGATGCGGCCGTCCATCATGTCGGAAGGCGCCACGATGTCGACGCCGGCCTCGGCCTGTGCCAGGGCCTGGCGGATCAGCACCTCGACGGTCTCGTCATTGAGGATCTCGCTGCCGCGCATGACGCCGTCATGGCCGTGATCGGTATAGGGATCGAGCGCCACGTCGCAGATCAGGCCGAGCTGCGGGACGGCCTTCTTCAATGCCGCGACCGCACGGTTGCACAGATTGTCGGCGCGATAGGCTTCTTCCGCCTGGCCGCTTTTCAGCTCCCGCGGCACGACGGGGAAGAGGGCGAGGGCGGGAATGCCAAGCTCGGCGGCGCGCTCGGCCAGCTCGATCAGGGCGGGAATGGTGTGGCGGTGGACGCCCGGCATGGCGGCAATGGCCTCGCGCTTGGCGCCACCTTCCTTGACGAAGACCGGCAGGATGAAGTCCTGCGGCCCCAGGCGGTTCTCGGCCACCATGCGGCGCGACCAGTCATCGGCCCGGTTGCGGCGCAGGCGGATGCGCGGATACTGGCCGAAGGGCTGCGGCTGGTTTTGCGGCGCGTGCGAAGCGGCTTGCGGAACAGGAGCTTGCTGGGCAGGGGTGGCGGCCAGGCGTCCGGCCTGCTGCCGGTCCGCCGGCCGCGACTTCAGATTGGCCGTCCTGGCCTTGCTGCCGGCTTTCTTGTTCTGCGTCATGATGATCCGTCCCGATCCACTATCTTGTCCGCACTCTATCGGGGCGAATCTTAACTTTCCAGCCGCAAGAACGCCCCATCAGCCATGCAAGGACGCGCCGATTGTCGCAGCGGTATTGGGGGCACTGGGCATTTCGTCATGACCAAACGTGACCCAGGTGACCGAGAATTCATGGCGGAGGTCATGCTCGATGCTGGCTTGGCCCTCCGCTGACGAATGTTGGCCTACGCCGACGGGGTCAAGCCCGGAGATGACAAGAGGGAGATGTCGGACCAAGGAAGGCGCGATAGGTGAAATGCACTCTGTCTGTAGTTATCGGCGTCATGCTCGCAGGACACTCGCGAACACTCATGTGTCATTGCCGGGCTTGACCTCGTCGGCGTAGGCCGACATTCGTCGGCGGGGCAATCCATGGTGGAGGTCGTGCTCGATGCTGGCATGGACCCCCGGGTCAAGCCCGGGGGTGACAGAGGGGAGGTTGGCTACGGCTTACCAATAAACGCTCGAACCCTTCCAGCGGGCTTCGCTTAGCCGGCGGCGGCGAGGGCCTGGGTCAGGTCGGCGAGGATGTCGTCGATATGTTCGAGGCCGACCGAGAGGCGGACATAGCCGTCGGTGACGCCGGTCGCCTGTTGCTCCTCGGGGGTGAGCTGGGAGTGGGTGGTGCTGGCGGGATGGATCGCGAGGCTGCGGGCATCGCCGATATTGGCGACGTGATAGAAGAGCTGCAGCGCATCGATGAAGCGCCGGCCCGCCTCGCGTCCGCCCTTCAACTCGAAGCCGAGCAGGCCGCCGAAACCGCCCTTGAGATAGGCCTGGGCGCGGCGCAGATCCTCGCCGCTCTGGACGCTGGGATGGATCACCTTGGTGACGGCGGGATGGGTCTTCAGGAAATCGACCACCGTCTGGGCGTTGCGGCAATGCTCGCGCATGCGCAGCGGCAGCGTCTCCAGCCCCTGCAGGAAGAGGAAGGCGTTGAACGGGCTCATCGCTGCGCCGAGATCGCGCAGCAGGGTGACGCGCGCCTTGATGATATAGGCGACCGGGCCGATCGGTTTCACCGCCTCGGTCCAGACGGCGCCGTGATAGCTGGGATCGGGCTGGGTCAGGCCGGGGAAGCGCGCGGCATTGGCTTCCCAGTCGAAATTGCCGCCGTCGATGATGGCGCCGCCGATCGAGGTGCCGTGGCCGCCGATGAACTTGGTGGTGGAATAGACGACGATGGCCGCACCGTGATCGAAGGGCCGCGACAGGATCGGCGCCGAGGTGTTGTCCATGATCAGCGGCACGCCCAGCTTGCGGCCGATCTCCGCGACCTCGCGGATCGGGAAGACGCGCAATTTCGGATTTGGCAGGGTCTCGGCGTAATAGGCGCGGGTCTTGTCGTCGGTTGCCTTGGCGAAGGCCTGGGGATCGGCGGGATCGACGAAGCGCACCTCGATGCCCTGATCCTTCAGCGTATGGGCGAAGAGGTTCCAGGTGCCGCCATAAAGATCGGTCGAGGAGACGACATTGTCGCCGGCGCGGGCGATGTTCTGCAGCGCCATGGCCGAGGCCGCCTGGCCGGAACTGACCGCCAGCGCCGCCGCACCGCCCTCCAGCGCCGCCAGCCGCTTTTCCAGCACGTCGGTCGTCGGATTCATGATGCGGGTATAGATGTTGCCGAACTGCTTCAGGGCGAAGAGGTCCGAGGCATGGGCGGTATCGTCGAACTGATAGGACGTGGTCTGATAGATCGGCACCGCGACGGCGGTGGTCGCGGCATCGCGGCGATGGCCGGTATGCAGGACGATGGTTTCCGGGTTCTTGCTGTCAATGGTCATCGGTCTCTCCTGCCGTCTTTACGCTCGGCTCAGTCTTGGGCCGCAATAAGGGAAGAAATCGGTGCCGGGTCGGGGCGCTGCTGTCAAGTCGGCAAAACTTGTGGCGGCCGCGCTCGCCTCCGATTTGCGGTCCCCAAGCTTGTCCCCTGGACTTGAAGCCGGACTTGATCCCAGCCGGACTTGATCCCATCGGCAAGGACCCGCGCCCGCCTGTCATTGCCGGACCTGTCCTCGGGCTTGACCCGAGGATTGACCCGGCAATCCATGGGAGATGCGGTGCGTGGCCTTTCCCATGGACCCTCGGGTCACGCCCGAGGGTGACAGGGAGGGACGGTTGGCGCGGTGTGCGCTCACGCCCATTCATCATGTCCATCGCGGCCAAGCGCGCACGCAATCGACGCCACACTCCCCCTGTCATTGCCGGGCGTGACCCGGCAATCGATAGGAGAAGCCGGGCATAGCCTCCGCCACCCGATTCTCCTGCTGAAAAGGGCAGCCTTGCTGTCTCAGTGCGTACAAAATCGGGCCCAAGGTCTTCGTCCGTGGCCATTGGTCAGCATTCTCTCGCGGCGCGGATTTTTTACTGGCCAATTTGGGAAAAGA
This sequence comes from uncultured Rhodospirillaceae bacterium, assembly GCA_964406155.1. GTDB lineage: Bacteria > Pseudomonadota > Alphaproteobacteria > Dongiales > Dongiaceae > Dongia_B. The sequence goes on from CAYOQR010000055.1 coordinate 29,992, forward strand.
AGCAAGCAGTGCTGGCCGGCATGGACTGATACTTAAGGAAAAATCTCGACACCCAGGACGGAATGCCGCATTAGGACAAGGAATTGGGGTATGTGCGGACCGGCGAGGCCGGCCGCGCCGGCTGGGAAAGGTAAAGACGATGGGGGCGAAGACGATGACGCGCGCCGGCCTGCTGGCCGGATCGGCGATCACGGGTGCGACAATGACGGGTGCAGTGTTGGCAGGTTTCCTGCTGCTGCCGGCGACACCGGCCTGGGCGGCGACCATCACGGTTACCAGTACCGCCGATAGCGGCGCCGGCTCGTTGCGCGCGGCCATGAGCAGTGCCCAAGCCGGCGACATCATCACCTTTGCCCCGGGGCTGAGCAACCAGACCATCACCTTGTCCTCGGGCCTGCCGGCGATCGACCGGAACCTCACCATCACCGGCAATGGGGTGAAGATCGATGCGGCCGCGACCGGCCGGGTCTTCACCGCCAATAGCGGCACCATCGCCATCAGCAACCTGACCGTCGCCAATGGCCAGGCGACCGGCGGTGCCGGCGGTGCGGGCGTTCCGGGTGGTGGCGGTGGGCTGGGGGCCGGGGGTGGCCTCTACGTGCAAGCTGGCGCCCAAGTGACCCTGACCGATGTCGCCTTCACCGGCAACCAGGCGCAAGGCGGCGCCGGCGGTAATGGCACCGGTAGCGGCGGTGGCGGCGGTGGCGGCGGTCTCGGCGGCAATGGCGGCGCCGGCGGACCGGGCAATGGCGGTGGCGGCGGCGGTGGCGGCGCAACGGCCGGCACCGATGGCGGCAATGGCGGCAGTACTGGCAACGCGGGCAACAACGGGACCGCCGGTGGCGCTGGTGGCGCCGGCAGCAACTACGGCCCCGGCTTTGGCGGCGGCGGCGGCGGCGGCGGTGGCGGCAATGGCGGCGGCGGCGGCTATAACGGCGGCAGCAGCGGCAATACCGTCAGCGGCGGCGGTGGCGGTGGCGGTACCAACGGCGGCAATGGCAGCGGCAACTTCGGCAGCGGCGGCTATGGCGGCAGCGGCGGCTTTGGCGGCTATGGCGGCGGTGGCGGGGGCGGTGCGGGCGAGAGCGCCGGCACAGGCGGCTTTGGCGGCGGCGGCGGCGGCAATAACGGTTACTTTGGCGGCGGCACTGGCGGCTTCGGCGGTGGTGGCGGCGGCGGGAGCGTTGACCTTCAAGGCTTTGGCAATGGCGGCGCTGGTGGCTTTGGTGGCGGCAAAGGCGGTAATAACAACAACGGCTTTTCAGGCGGCGGCGGCGGCGCGGGTCTGGGCGGGGCGATCTTCGTCCAGCAGGGCGGCAATCTGACCATCGTCAATAGCGGCGCCGACACGTCGATGTCGGGCGGCGGGGTCGTCGGCGGTCTTGGCGGCAATGGCCTCAGCCGCGGCGGCAACGGCTCGGCCTATGGCAGCGGCCTGTTCCTGCAAGGCAATGGCAGCTTGACCTTCTCGGTCGATGCCACGCATGTCCAGACCATCGCCGATGGCATCGCCGATCAAAGCGGCTCTGGCGGTAGCGGTGTCAATGCCGGAAGCTGGAGCCTGACCAAGAACGGCGCCGGCACCCTGGTCCTGACCGGCGTCAACCGCTATAGCGGCGGTGTCTCGGTCAATGCCGGGACCCTGCAAGGTAATGCCAATAGTCTGCGGGGCAATATCGCCCTCAATTCCACCGGCAGCGATGTGACCTTCGATCAGACAGCGAATGGCACCTATGCCGATGTGATCTCCGGCACCGGCAGCCTGACCAAGAAGGGCACCGGCAGCCTGACCCTGACCGGGAGCAATACCTTCAGCGGCGGCGTGACACTGGCGGCCGGCGGCCTGGTCGCCGGCAATAACAGCGCGCTGGGGAGCGGCACGCTGACGGTGACCGGCGCGGGCAGCCTCGATGCAAGCCAGACCGTCACGCTGGCGAACAATGTCGATCTCGCGGCCGGCCTGACCCTGATGGGCAGCCAGACGATGACGTTGAGCGGCAATATCTCCGGTACCGGCAGCCTGACCAAGAACGGCGCCGGCACCCTGGTCCTGACCGGCACCAACAATTACAGCGGCGGCACCCAGGTCCATAGCGGCCACCTGGTCGGCAATAGCGCCAGCTTGCAGGGCAATATCGCCGCCGATGCCGGCAGCGACGTGACCTTCGATCAGGCGACCAATGGCACCTATAGCGGCAAGCTCAGCGGTGGCGGCGCCCTGATCAAGGAGGGCGGCGGCACCCTGATCCTGAGCGGCGCCAACAGCTATGGCGGCGGCACTTTCGTCAATAGCGGCGTCCTGCAAGGCGACAGCACCAGTTTGCGGGGCGCTATCGCCTTGTCGCTCGGCACCAGTGTCGTCTTCAATCAGGCCGGCGACGGCACCTATGGCAGCGTAATCGGCGGCACCGGCGGCGTGATCAAAACCGGGACTGGCACGCTCACCCTCAACGGCGTCAACAGCTATACCGGCCTGACTACGATCGGTGCCGGTATCCTGGAGGTGGGCGATGCGGCTCATGCCACGGCCGGCCTGGCCGGCGATGTGACGGTGACCGGTGCCGGCACCCTGATGGGCCATGGCACGGTCGCTGGCAATGTCGATAACACGCTCGGCGGCACGGTCGAGCCGGGCGGGTCGATCGGCACCCTGCATGTCGGGGGGAATTACAACCAGGGCAGCACGTCCACCCTGCGCATCCAGGTGAGCCCGAGTGCCGCGTCGCAGCTCAACGTCGCCGCGACGGCCAGTCTGAACGGGACGCTGAACCTGGTCTTCGCCCCGGGCGTCTACAGCGCGCGCAGCTTCACCATCGTCCAGGCAAGCCACGTCACCGGCACTTTCGCCCAAGTGAGCCAGAATGGCGCGGGGATCTATAACGGTCTCGATTACATGGCCGACAGCGTCCTGCTGCGGGTCAATAGCGGCAGCACGGCGGGAACGGGGGGCGGCGACTTCAGCGTGGCGCCGGAGAACGGCCAGGTCATCCCCGGCACCACGGCGACCCTGGTGCAAGGGGCGCAGGCGGCGAACCGGGCCCTGTTCGGGCATCTGTCGGACCGGCGGTTGGGCGGCGGGAGCGGCGGCATCGATACCCTGCGCACGGCCTTCGCCGGCAACGACCCGCTGGGCCAGGCGGCGTTCGGCGGCGATCTCGCCGGGTTGAACGCCATCGCCCAGGCCCTGCCCGAGCTACTGGCCCGGCAGGGCGGCTGGTTCCGCGCGACAGGCGGCTTCGGCAGCATCGACGGCGGCGGCACGCCCGATCTCGACAGCCATGGCGGCGGCTTCCTGGCCGGTTACGATTATCAACTGACCGACACCTTCCTGATCGGCGGCGCGGTCGGTTACAGCCGGACCCAGGTGGAGCAGGGCGACGGCAGCAGCGCCGAGATCGACACGCCGCGTATCAACGTCTATGGCAGCTACCAACTCGGCAATTTCGCGCTCGATGGCAATGTCGGCTACGCCTATGACCGCATCAAGACGCGCAACCAGAGCGCCGGCGGCACCGCGACCTCGCAGCACGACGCCCATGAAATCAATGTCGGCCTGCAGGCGAGCTACCGGGTGGACCTGCCGCAGCGGATCGCGCTGACACCGCGTGCCGGACTCGACTATCTGCATCTCTTCGAGGAAGGCTTTGTCGAGAAGGGCGCCCAGGATTTCGACCTCACCACCAAGGGCGGCGATCTCGACTCCCTCAAGCCGTCCGTTGGTATCAGCGTGGCCCGCACCTTCGAGACCGATGGCGGCACGAAGGTCACGCCGCAGCTCGACCTCACCTACAGCCACGAAGTGCTGGATAACGGCCGCAACGCCCAGGTGCTGATCGGCGGCGGCGCCTTCACGGTCGAAGGCGTGAAGCCTTCGCGCGACGAGTTGGCCTTGGGCCTTAGCCTCACTGCATCGTTGTCGCAGAGCTTCGATCTCTATGGCGGCTATACGGCGCTGCTGCCAGTCGGCAACACCATCAGCCACAACTTCTCCGCCGGGCTCCGGGTGACGTTCTGACATGAAACGCCACTGAGTTCGCGCGATGTTGATTGCACATTCATTTGTCATCCCCGGACTTGATCCGGGGCTCCACGGGGGAGGCCGTGCACTGCTTCCGCCATGGACCCTCGGGTCAAGCCCGAGGGTGACAGGAGGGGAGTGGCTGGCGCTGTGCGCTCTCCCGCTCATTCATCGCATCTGGGGTCGCGCGATGCCTGCCCCACACTCAATTGTCATCCCCGGACTTGATACGGGGATTCACGGGAGAGGCTGTGCACTGCTTCCGCCATGGCCCCCCACCGACGTAAGTCGGCCTGCGCCGACGGGGTCAAGCTCGGGGGTGACAGGGGGAGCGGTTGGCAGACTGCGATTTCGCGTTCACTTTATCGCTGCGTCTCCCACCTTTAATCCTGTAATCCTGTCCGCCTCGCTGGCGTAGGCCGTCTCCACCACGGTTCTGCCGGTCTCCGTGGCCGACGGAAGGCTTGACGCCGTTCGGCGGCTGGTCGAAAAGACCGGCGGAGACATCGGGAAAAATGGTTGGCTATGTGACGCTTAAGGTCCCTGGCAGCCTATAACGGAGTCAGTCGAACTTGAGCGATAGCGTGCTGTTTTCCGAGGCCGAGGGCCTGGCCACCATCACCTTCAACCGGCCGGCGGCCCTGAATGCCTGCGATCTGGAGATGATCGAGGCGATCGACGGCCAGCTTAGGCGCTGGCGCCAGGATGACCGGATCTCGGCGGTTCTAGTGCGGGGCGACGGGTTCCGGGTGTTCTCGGTCGGCGCCGATCTCGAGATCCTGCATCGCGCCGCCAGCCGGGGCGACCAGGCCGCCGTGGCGGCTTTCCTGCGGGCCGAATTCCGGCTGGCGCATCTCTGGGCGACCTATCCGAAGAAAACCATTTCCCTGATCGACGGGGCCTGCATGGGCCTCGGCGCCACCATGGCTGCCACCGCCCGGGTCCGGGTGGCGACCAATCTGTCGATGTTCTCGACGCCGGATTGCCGGGTGGGGCTCATTCCCCATCTCGGGGCGGGCCATTTCCTCAACACCTGTCCGGGCAAGATCGGCCTGTTCCTGGCCATGACCGGCATGGAAATCCGCGGCCCCGGCATGGTCTTTGCCGGCCTTGCCACGCATCTGCTCCCGGCCGACAAGGTCGGGCGCCTGACGGCGGACAATGCCGACGAGCTGTCGGTGCAGATCACCGAGGTGCCGCTGCAACAGATCCAGCCGGCGATCGACCAGTGTTTCGACCAGCGCGCCCCGGCAGAGGTTTTCACGGTGCTGGCCTCCCGGCCGGAACTGGGGTTCCAGGACATTATCAGGCAGCTCCGGCATGGGGCGCCTTTGGCTCTGGCCTTGGCTTTCGAGCATCTGAAGCGCGCCGCCGGGAAATCCCTGGATGAGGTCCTGAAGAGCGAATACCGGGTGGTCCGGCGGATGCTGCGGTACCCGGATTCCCTTGAGGGACTCCGTGCCATGATCGTCGAGCGGGACCGCACGCCGCACTGGAAGATGCGGGATCTGGCGGCCATTGCGCCGGCGAGTCTCGAGGAATATTTCGCGCCGCTGACGGACGAACCGGAGCTTTATTTCGCGGAAAATTGATCTAAGATGGGAGCCGAATCCTCTAGGGTCCGGTTTGTCCTGGGTTTTCCACCGCGTCAAAATAAGCTGAATTTAACCACTTTTTTACAACGAAAGCCTAGCGTTAAAATTTAGGTTACCGCAGGGGTTGGCAGTAACCGAGCCGTTGGGGACGGGCCATGGGGGGCGATTCCCCCCGCAAGTCGGAGAAATAGGGTGAAGAAGGCTTACCTCGAGACGATATCGCTGATCGAGCGACTGCACCGGGAATGCTTGGAAGTGATCAAGGCCGATCTCGATCGTCAGGGGATTCGCGACTTGAACAACGTGCAGGCGATGATCCTTTTCAATATCGGCGGGGACACGCTGTCGGTCGGTGAATTGACCAACCGGGGTTACTACCTGGGCTCCAACGTTTCCTATAACGTCAAGAAGATGGTCGAGAACGGCTACCTGTTGCAGGAGCGTTCCTCCCATGACCGCCGGGCGGTTCATGTACGCCTGTCACCCAAGGCCCTGGTGGTCTGCGAGCGCATGAACGAGATGTATGACCGGCATCTCAAGGCGATGTCTGGCGAGGTCGCCAGCCAGAACGACCTGGAGACCATCAACACCACATTGCGCCGGCTGGAGCGCTTCTGGGCCCATGGCCTGGACTACGCGCTGCGCACGGCCTGAATCGGTCGCGTAACCGACATTCCCCGGATAGCCGGTTTCAGCGAGTCTCGTCGAACAAGGTACTCGGCTGCATCTTGACGTGGCGGCTGACGATCAGCGACCGGTAGGTCTTGATGATCGGGCAGCGCCGCATCAGGTCGCGGGTGAAGTCGACGAATTCCTCCATGTCGCGCACATGGACACAGGCCAGGATATCCGTATCGCCGGTGATGACGTCGCAGCAGGAAACCTGCAGCGACTCCCGCAGGATCGCCAGCAACTGATTGAACAGGTCGAGCTGATGATTGCTGAGGGTGATTTCCACCCAGATGATCAACTTGCGGTCGCCATAGCGGCTGTCGACAAGCGAGACATCGGCGGTGATGACGCCCTTATCGCGCAGCCGGCGGATGCGGCGGTGGCAGGCCGCCTGGGAAATACCCACCTGATCGGCGATCTCCTGGCTGGTCGCCAGGTTGGATCGCTGCAGCAGGTTCAGGATCTTGCGGTCGATGCCGTCGAGATCCACTTTGTCGCCCGACATATCATGTCCCATTTCGGTGGAATCGCCTCTCCTCAATAGAGCAAGGAGGGTGATTCCACCTAATGGCATCCGGTCACCATAGACGTCAGCAATCCAGGATCAGTGACGCGGCCCGTTGCGCAGTACCGAATGACGCTGGCCGTAAAGGAAATAGACGCCGAGGCCAATCACCAGCCAGACGATGAGGCGCAGCCAGGTCTCCCAGGGCAGGAAGACCATGAGGGCGAGCGAACAGAGGATGCCGAGCAGCGGCACCACCGGCACGGCCGGCGTGCGGAAGGGCCGGGCGATCTGGGCATCGCTCTTGCGCAGATAGACCACGGCGCTGCAGACCAGCACGAAGGCGAAGAGGGTGCCGATGCTGACCATTTCGCCCAGCACGTCGATCGGGGTGAGGGCCGCCACGATGGCGACGACAACGCCGATCAGGCCAAGGCTGAAATGTGGCGTGCCGAGGCGATGATGCACCTCACCGAATTTCGCCGGCAGCAGGCCGTCCCGGGCGATCTGGAAGAAGATGCGGCTCTGGCCGTAGAGCAGGACCAGGATCACGGTGGTGAGGCCGGCGATGGCGCCGATCTTGATCAGCACCGAGAACCAGGTCAGGCCGACGACATCCACGGCCTTGGCGATCGGATCGGCGACGCCGACCAGATCCTTATAGGGAACGAGCCCCGTCAGCACCGCGGAGACGGCGATATAGAGGGCGGTGCAGATGAAGAGCGAGCCGAGGATGCCGATCGGCATGTCGGTCTGCGGCTTCCTGGCTTCCTGGGCGGCGGTGGAGACGGCGTCGAAGCCGATGAAGGCGAAGAACACCACCGAGGCGCCGCGCATCACGCCGGTCCAGCCGAAATGGCCGAATTCGCCGGTATTGTCCGGGATGAAAGGATGCCAGTTGGCCGGATTGACGTAGCGCAGGCCGAGCAGGATGAAGGCCACCACCACGATCAGCTTCACGCCGACCATGAAATTGTTGAGCCGCGCGGATTCCTTGGTGCCGCCGATCAGCAGGCCGGTCAGCAGCAGGATGATGAAGGCGGCCGGCAGATTGACGATGCCTTCGACCGTGGTGCCGTCAGCCATCTTGAAGACGGTATAGGGCGCGGCGGCATAGGCCGGCGGGAAATCGATGCCGAAATTATGCAGCAGGCTGACGATATAGCCGGACCAGCCGACCGCCACCGTCGAGGCGCCCATGGCATATTCCAGGACGAGGTCCCAGCCGATCACCCAGGCGGCGAACTCGCCCAGGGTCGCATAGGTATAGGTATAGGTCGAGCCGGAGACCGGCAGCAGCGAAGAAAGCTCGGCATAGCACAGGCCGACAAAGGCGCAGGCGATGCCGCCGACGACGAAGGAGAGCATGATGGCGGGGCCGGCATAATTGGCCGCGGCGGTGCCGGTCAGGACGAAGATGCCAGCACCGATGATGCAGCCGATGCCAAGGGCGACGAGGCTCACGGGGCCGAGCGACTTGGACAAAATATGGCCTGAGCCCTCGGCAATGATATCCGCCACGGCTTTGCGTGACATTAGACCTTGGTCTGCCATGTTCATGCTCCCGTTGTTGTTATGTGTTGTACGACCCCCCAGATGGTTCAAACGGCGCAAACCGGATGCGCGCGCTGCGGACAGACCGGAGACGGTCCAGGCAGGCGGCATCGCGGCGATGGCGATGGAATGGAGCGAGTGCCAGGGTAATGAGGTCAGGGTAATACTGGCGGGTGCCGGGTTCGTGTCGTCGCCCTGGTCCTGGAAAGGAGGCTTGAGGCGGGAAGACCCGGAGGCGGTAGGTACCCGTGATCATAACCGGTGTCGGAGTATCCACGGGGGAGCTCCTCGACATGTTCGGTTTTCAGTCACATGCTGTTCGTAAAACTTACATCTAATATTCCTATCGATGCAAGAGATGCCTCAAACTGGCTTTCATCGGCAGCGCGCGGCCTGACGCTTTTATGCGTCTGGTGAGGGCTCTGCGCATTGTTTTCTCACCCGGACACCCAAGAACGAGAAAAATAGCCCCGCAATCGGCGGAATAATCCGGCTCGCATCATCACGATGAAAGAGTGGCGGGATGGAAGGGCATCGGTCGATACGGGAATACGGCGCGGAGACGATCCTGGCCCAGGGCGGCGGTGCCGGTCATATGACCGGGGGCGGTAGTGCTGGCGGCGTGGTGGCGCCGATCCATCTCGCGACCACGCAAATCCGCGCGGCGACACCCGCCGACACGGCGTCCAATTGGGCCTATGGCCGTTACGACCATCCCGGCCTTCAAGAGCCGCAGCAGGTGCTGAAACTGCTGGAAGGCGGCGCCGATTGTCTGTTGTTCAATTCCGGCATGGCGGCGATGACGGCGGTGATCCTGGCCCTGCGTCCGGGCGATCACGCGATCTTCCCCCGCGACATGTATCACGGGCTGCGGAGCTGGCTCGGCGACTTCGCCATCTCCTGGGGGCTGCGGATCGAGCATGTCGATCTCCGAGACCTGGCGGCGGTGCAGGCGGCGGTCAGGCCCGGGGCGACGAAACTGATCTGGGCGGAAACGCCGTCCAATCCCCATTGGTGGATCTACGATCTCGCGGGACTGGCGCAGATCGCCCACCGCGCCGATGCGCGACTGGTGGTGGACAATACCGTGGCGACGCCGATCCTGACCCGGCCGCTCTGTCTTGGTGCCGATCTGGTGGTGCATTCCGCCACCAAATATCTCAACGGCCATAGCGACGTGCTGGCCGGCGCCGCGATCACCGCGCGGACCGACGATTTCTGGGCCCGCGTGGATTTCAATCGCGGCTATACCGGCGGCATCCTCAACGGCTTTCAGTCATCGATGCTGATGCGCGGCATGCGCACGCTGCATCTGCGTGTCGCCCGCGCCAGCGAGACGGCGCAGACGCTCGCCGACTGGCTGCGGACCCATCCACGGGTGAAGCGGGTGCTCTATCCGGGCCTGGCCGATCATCCGGGGCATGCGCTGGCGGCGCGGCAGATGTCGGGCGGGTTCGGCGGCATGCTCTCCTTCGTCCTCGACGGCGATGCGGCCGCCGCCGATGCGGTGGCGGCCCGGACCCGGCTGTGGAAATCGGCGACCTCGCTGGGCGGCGTGGAAAGCCTGATCGAGCGCCGCCATCTGGTGGAAGGCGATGCCTCCGGCGTCGATCCGGCATTGCTGCGCCTCTCGGTTGGCATCGAGGCCGCTGCCGATCTGATCGACGATCTGGCGGATGCTCTCGCCTGAGGACACCCTGACGACACTGGCCATAACAGAGTAACGGCACGGCGGCCGGACATAACCGGCGGGTGCGGGAGGAAAGAATGAGCAACGACGATCAGATCGCTTATCTGGCGGAATTCGAACGCAAGATTCTGTGGCTGGCCTCCTGGACCATTCACAACGCCAATCATCTGCGCGATCACGGGGACGGCCTCAAGGTCGGTGGGCACCAGGCTTCCAGCGCCTCGCTGGCCAGCGTCATGACGGCACTCTATCTCTCGGTGCTGCGGCCCGAGGACCGGGTGGCGGTGAAGCCCCATGCGAGCCCCGTCTTTCATGCCATTCAATATCTGCTCGGCAACCAGACGCTCGAGAAGCTGCAGAACTTCCGTGGCTTCGGCGGCGCGCAATCCTATCCGTCGCGGACCAAGGATATCGACGATGTCGATTTCTCCACCGGGTCCGTCGGGCTCGGTGCCGCCGTCACGATCTTCGCGAGCCTGGCCCAGGATTACATCCGCGCGCATCAATGGCCCGGTGCGGCGAAAGAGGGGCGGGAAGGGCGCATGATCGCCCTGATCGGCGACGCGGAGCTCGACGAGGGCAATATCTTCGAGGCTCTGCTGGAGGGCTGGAAGAACGGGCTGCGTAATACCTGGTGGGTGATCGACTATAACCGCCAGAGCCTCGATGCCGTGGTGCGCGAGGGGCTGTATGCCCGCTTCGTCGATATCTTCAAGTCGCTCGGCTGGGACGTCGTCACGCTGAAATACGGCACGTTGCTGGAGGCCGCCTTCCGCCAGCCGGGCGGTGCTGCCCTGCGCGACTGGATCGATGCCTGCCCGAACCAGCTCTATTCGGCTTTGACCTTCCAGGGCGGTGCCGCCTGGCGCAAGCGCCTGCAAGCCGATCTCGCGGGCAACGCGGAGACATTGCAGTTGATCGAGCGCCTGTCGGATGCCGAACTCGCGCGTCTGATGACCAATCTCGGCGGGCATGACCTGCCGAGCCTGCTGCAGGCATTCAACGGCGTCGATCACGACCGGCCGGTGGTTTTCTTCTGCTACACGATCAAGGGCCATAGCCTGCCGCTCGCCGGGCATAAGGACAATCATTCCGGCCTGATGACCCCGGACCAGATGGAAACCCTGCGCGCCGAGATGCAGGTGCCGGTCGGCCAGGAATGGGAGAAGTTCGCCGGCCTGACCATTGAGCCGGGGCAGTTGCAGCAGTTCCTGGATACTGTGCCCTTCAACGCCATCGGCGCGCGGCGCTATCAGGCGGAGGTCATGCCGGTGCCGGAAAGCCTGGCCGTCGAGGCGCCGAAGACCGCGTCGACTCAGCAGGGCTTTGGCGCGCTCCTGAACGAGATCGGCCGCAACGACACGGCGCTCGCCAGCCGCATCGTCACCACCTCGCCGGACGTGACGGTCTCGACCAATCTCGGGCCCTGGGTCAACCGGCGCGGCCTGTTCGCCCGGGACAGCCTGGCCGATACCTTTCGCTCCGAGCGCATCGCCTCGGCGCAGAAATGGGAAGCGAGCCCGAAGGGCCAGCATATCGAGCTCGGCATTGCCGAGATGAACCTCTTCCTCAATCTGGCGGCTTTGGGCCTTTCGCATTCGCTGTTCGG
>CAYOQR010000056.1:0-39955 GCA_964406155.1 uncultured Rhodospirillaceae bacterium
CCTTCGTGATCGCCGCCGTCAGCGACGTCTTACCATGGTCAACGTGGCCGATCGTCCCAACGTTGCAGTGCGGCTTGTTCCGCTCAAATTTCGCCTTCGCCATCTTGCAGCTCCCTTATCCTGGGTTCCCAGTGGTTACGCCATCTTGGCGCGGACTTCGTCCGCAACCGCCTGGGGCACTTGTTCGTAATGATCGAATGTCATGGTGTACTGGGCACGGCCCTGGGTCATCGACCGCAGCGTGTTGACATAGCCGAACATGTTGGCCAGCGGCACCATGGCACTGATGACGCGGGCATTGCCGCGGCTATCCATGCCCTGGACCTGACCACGACGGCTGTTCAAGTCGCCGATGCAATCGCCCATGTAGTCTTCCGGCGTCACGACCTCGACCTTCATCATCGGCTCGAGCAGCTTCGGACCGGCCTTCGGCATGCCTTCGCGATAGCAGGCGCGAGAGGCGATATCGAAGGTCAGGACGTTCGAGTCGACATCGTGATAGGCACCGTCGATCAGGGTCGCCTTGAAGTCGATCATCGGGAAGCCGGCGATCACGCCCTGCTCCTTGGCCAACTTCAGGCCCTTTTCCACACCCGGCACATATTCGCGCGGCACGGAACCACCAACCACGGCGTTTTCGAACACGAAGCCGGCACCGGCTTCCAACGGCTCGAAGCGGATCTTGACGCGGGCGAACTGACCCGAACCACCGGTCTGCTTCTTATGCGTGTAATCGTGCTCGACGGTCTTGGTGATGGTCTCGCGATAGGCCACCTGCGGCGCACCGACATTGGCCTCGACCTTGAACTCACGGCGCATACGATCAACGATAATTTCGAGATGGAGTTCGCCCATCCCCTTGATGATCGTCTGACCGGATTCGTGATCGGTCGTCACGCGGAACGACGGGTCTTCCTGCGCCAGACGATTGAGCGCGAGGCCCATCTTTTCCTGATCGCTCTTCGACTTCGGTTCGACCGCGACTTCGATGACCGGCTCAGGGAATTCCATGCGCTCGAGGACAATCGGATGAGCCGGGTCGCAGAGGGTATCACCGGTGGTGGTGCCCTTCAGACCGGCGATCGCGACGATGTCGCCAGCACGGGCTTCCTTGATGTCTTCGCGGCTGTTCGCATGCATCTGCAGCATACGGCCGACACGTTCCTTGTCGCCCTTCACCGTGTTCAGGGTCTGGGTGCCGGTGTTCAGCACGCCGGAATAAACGCGGACGAAGGTCAGCGAACCGACGAAGGGGTCGGTCATGATCTTGAAGGCGAGGCCCGAGAACGGCTCGTCATCCGAGCTCTTGCGGGTCATTTCCTTGTCGCCATCGACTTCGACGCCCTTCACATCGGGCACGTCGAGCGGCGACGGCAGGAAGTCGACCACGGCGTCGAGCATCCACTGCACGCCCTTGTTCTTGAAGGCGGAACCGCACAGCACCGGCACGAACGCGCCAGAAATGGTGCCCTTGCGGATCAGCTTCTTCAGCGTATCAACGTCCGGCTCCTTGCCTTCCAGATACGCTTCCATGGCGGCGTCGTCCATTTCGACGGCCAGCTCGACAATACGGGCGTGATATTCCTCGGCCTTTTCCTTGAGGTCGGCCGGGATCTCACCGATGACGTATTCGGCGCCCAGGCTCTCGTCCTTCCAGACGACGCCCTGCATGGTGATCAGATCAACCAGGCCGGCGAATTCGCTCTCCGAACCGATCGGCAGATGGATCGGCATCGGCTTCGCGCCGAGGCGGTCGACGATCATATCGACGCAGCGATAGAAGTCGGCGCCGATACGGTCCATCTTGTTGACGAAGCAGATACGCGGCACGCCGTACTTGTCGGCCTGGCGCCACACGGTCTCGGACTGCGGCTCGACACCGGCGACCGAGTCGAACACCGTCACGGCACCGTCGAGCACGCGCAGCGAGCGCTCGACTTCAATCGTGAAGTCGACGTGGCCCGGGGTGTCGATGATGTTGATGCGGTTGTCCTTCCAGAAGCAGGTCGTCGCGGCCGACGTGATGGTGATGCCGCGTTCCTGCTCCTGCTCCATCCAGTCCATGGTGGCGGTGCCTTCGTGCACTTCACCAATCTTGTAGGAGCGGCCGGTGTAATAAAGGATGCGCTCAGTGGTCGTCGTCTTACCGGCATCGATGTGAGCCATGATGCCGATATTGCGATAACGATCGAGCGGGGTAGTGCGAGACATTTGGGGTCCGTTCCTTCCTGCGCCCGATTACCAGCGGTAATGCGAGAAGGCCTTGTTGGCCTCTGCCATGCGATGGGTGTCTTCGCGCTTCTTCACCGAGGCACCGCGGTTGTTGGCGGCGTCCAGCAGCTCAGCGGACAGACGGTCGGTCATGGTCTGCTCCGAACGGCCACGGGCGGTCTGGATGATCCAGCGGATCGCCAGCGCCTGGGCGCGGTCCGGGCGGACTTCGACGGGCACCTGATAGGTCGCACCGCCGACGCGGCGCGAGCGGACTTCCAGATGCGGCTTCACGTTGATGAGCGCATCGTGGAACAACTTGATCGGATCGCCCTTCGACTTCTTCTCGACCTGCGAGAAGGCGCCATAGACGATGCCTTCAGCGGCAGACTTCTTGCCGTGATACATCAAGGAATTGATGAACTTGGTGACGACGATGTCGCCGAACTTGGCGTCCGGCAGAACTTCGCGCTTTTCAGCTGCGTGACGACGAGACATCGAGAGATCTCCTTACTTCGGACGCTTCGCGCCGTACTTCGAACGGCGTTGTTTACGGTCCTTCACACCCTGGGTATCCAAGGTGCCGCGAATGATGTGATAGCGCACACCCGGCAAGTCCTTCACACGGCCGCCACGGATCATGACGACAGAGTGTTCCTGCAGGTTGTGGCCTTCACCGGGAATGTAAGAGGTGACTTCAAAGCCATTCGTGAGACGAACGCGCGCGACCTTACGCAGCGCCGAGTTCGGCTTCTTCGGCGTGGTTGTATAGACACGGGTGCAAACGCCACGCTTCTGCGGGCAAGCTTCCATGGCCGGAACTTTGTTGCGCGCCGCCAGAGGCGCACGCGGCTTACGGATCAACTGATTGATCGTCGGCATTCTCATCCTCACGTTTGCGCGTCCGGGCCGTGCCCATCAGCGCCTAAAATAGCCATATGCAAAATGACCACACCGACCGATGGCTCTTGCCAAGGGTATCGATGCGGTCAGCTACACTTGCCGAACTGGCCCTGAAATCAGGGACTTAAGGGGTCGGCCTATGTATCCAAATGCTTAAGTCGGGACAGCGTCTAAGCCGCAATGGCCTACCACCAGCCCCCTTAAAGGCGGGCGGAATATATTGATTCGGCCGGGGAGCGTCAAGTGAAAGAATCCCCCCAAGGTCCCACAAAAATCGCTTTGTGTTTCAAGCACTTGAGTCAAGCGACGCGGCTCGTGCAGAGCTACCACCCCTGGGGGTGCACCGCAAGTTACCCACAAGCCCTGGGCAGCTACACCGATTCCATTCCCCCTGCTGCTCCCTCCCCCGGGCTGAGTCGCAATTCATGCAGCAAGGCCCTGACAAATCGTTCGTCCAGGGCCGCATGACCCAGCAGGAGGCGGTACCATATCGGTCCGTAAATCAGGTCCGCCAGCAGGCCAAGGTCCCGATCGGCCGCCAGTTCCCCCCGCATCTGTCCCCGCGCCAGCAGGTCCCAGAGGGCCGCCCGGCGGCCGGCGATCAACTCGCGAAAGAAAATTTCCCGGAAGCGATGATCATTCTGCGCCTCGGCCATCAAAGCGGCGACCACTGGGCCGAATCCCTGCGCTGTCCAGTTGGCGAGGATATCGGTCAGGTAGATCCGCAGATCGGCCTCCAGGCTGCCCTCGTCCGGCAAAGGGATCTCGGTCGCGGAGGCGATCAGATATTCCAGGACCAGATCGGCCCTGGCGGGCCACCAGCGATAGATCGTCTGCTTGCCGACCTTGGCCCGGCGCGCCACCGCTTCCACGGAGGCCGCGCCATATCCGCCCTCCGCCAGCAGGCCACCAACCGCGTCAAGAATTGCCCGGTGCGTTTCCGGGCGGCGCGGCCGCCCCGGGCCAATCCCCGGGCCAATCCCTGCTCCAGCACGGTTTGAGCTCAAGCGGTGGTTTCTCGATATATCCATTACCTTCCCACACAATACGAACCGTCTCGTATTTATGATACGAACCGTACCGTATTTAAATATCTCTCCGGGGAAGATCGCGCAATGCCCCGCTCCGCCAGCCAGCTTCCACCAGCCGCATCGTCGCGCCGGCCAGGTTCTGCAATGCGACGGCGGCATCCACTTACGATGACACGCCGTTCGCCGTCTCTGTTGTGGGGGCAGGATTATTGCGGCAGGCCGTGCTCGCCCATCATGCCGTGCTCGGCCAGACGGGCGAAGAAATCCCCCAGCGTCTTGCCAGGTTCCGGGCTGAAGCCCTGATCCAGCACCCGCGCCGTCTCGATGCGATCGAGACGAAAGGCACGGAAATCCGCCCGCAATTCGCACCAGGCCGTGAGGGTCCAGGCATGGCCCCAGGCGTCGAGGCTCAAGGGCCGGACG
This sequence comes from uncultured Rhodospirillaceae bacterium, assembly GCA_964406155.1. Classification (GTDB taxonomy): domain Bacteria; phylum Pseudomonadota; class Alphaproteobacteria; order Dongiales; family Dongiaceae; genus Dongia_B. The sequence goes on from CAYOQR010000056.1 coordinate 4,569, forward strand.
CGCCGGGCCGTCGCATCGCCCTTGGCATCGTAATAAACGAGATCGATCTTGCGCTGCCGGTTGAGCGCCTGGCGCAGATCCGCCAATGTCTGGCGATGGGCCGGCGTCATTACCTTCGCATGGGCCGTGATGTCGCGCCGCCAGATCTGCCCCTGCACGTCCGGCGGCAGCACGGCATCGATCTTCACCAGCGCCTCCTCCGCCGCCTGGATCAGGGCCGAATCCGCCCAGGCTTTCACGAAGCGGGCGCCCAGCACCAATGCCTGCAACTCCTCCGGCGTGAATTGCAGCGGCGGCAGCACGAAATGGGTGCGGATGATATAGCCGACGCCGCGTTCGCCCTCGATCGGCACGCCGGTGGCGATCAGGGCGTCGATATCGCGATAGATGGTACGAACCGACACCTCGAGCCGATCGGCGATCGCCTGCGCCGTGCGCAAGCGTCGGCCGCGCAGCAATTGCACGATCTCAAAGAGCCGGTCCGCTCTCCGCATGTCAGCCTGCCGTGACGATCTGATGATGGCTCAGCCTGACGGAGCTCATATCGATCATGGAACAGAAGACCTCGGCTTGCGACAGCTTGTGGAACAACCGCCCCGCCACCTTGGCGGACGGCTCATCGCGCCATTCCGCGACATCGATCCAGGTTCCATCCTCGGCCTTGGCGAGCCGGCGGTTGAGAAAACCCGGCATCACGATCAGGGCGCCGTTCGAGGCTTCGGCCGCCACCATGAAATCCGCCTCCGACACATCCTTGGCCAGAGAGAATGTCACGATTTCCAGGACTTGTCCGATTGTCGTCCTGCTCGCCGTTCTGCTGTGTATTTGTACCATCGTTTCCATGACTGCCCTCATACCTCTCGACGTAACCGGATGTTACGCAGGCGATCCTAGAGAGGGCCAACTGACACCGTGGTGTCAGTTGCTGACAGGACGGATGCTGACAGCTTGGGACGAGGAAGACAAAGAAGAAGACCGGCGATTGCAGATCGCCGGTCTTCCCTATCTTAGAACTTGTTCCCGCGCGGGAAACCATTGGGCGGCAATCGGCCCGCCTGGGCTCGCTCGCCGATCCAGTCCTTGATATGGGTCTCGGTGCGCTGGCCGGTACCATGACGCCAGCTCAGGCCTTCGGACTTCTTGAAGGCCCTGGCATCGCTGATGCCGCCATCCTTGTATTTCTGCAAGGCAACACCGCGGCCCCGGCTCATCTCCGGCACGTCCTTCAGCGGGAAGATCAGCAGTTTGCGATTCTCGCCGATGGTCGCCAGCATGTCAGCCTGGGGCGGTACCGGCACGCAGATCGCCGCCTCGCCGCCCTCGCCCAGCACCAGCACCTGCTTGCCGGCCCGGGTCTGGGCGACGATGTCGTCGGAGGAGACGACGAAGCCGCGCCCGTCATGGGCCACCACCAGCAATTTGACGCCCGGCCGGTGGATCATCAGGTCGACGATGTCCTGATCGTTGCCGAGATCGATCATCAGGCGGATCGGTTCGCCATGGCCGCGCCCGCCCGGCAGCTTGTCGACGCCCAGCGTGTAGAACTTCCCGTTGGTGCCGAAGACCAGCAGCTTGTCGGTGGTTTCGCAGTGGATGTGGAACTTCGCCCGGTCGCCATCCTTGAACTTGATCTCGGGACTTTCCTCGACATGGCCCTTCATGGTGCGGATCCAGCCCTTGTCGGAGCAGATCAGCGTCACCGGCTCGCGCTCCACCATGGCTTCCAGCGGAATGACCACGGCGCTGACCGCCTCGCCGAAGGCGGTGCGGCGACGGCCGATTTCGGTCTTCGGGCCGTAGGTTTTCTTCAGCTCACCGATCTCATCGGAGATACGCGACCACTGCTGGTTCTCTTCCCGCAAGAGATCGTTGAGATCCTTCTTCTCCTGGCTGAGCTTCTTGTGCTCGCCCTTGATCTCGACCTCTTCCAATTTGCGCAGGGACTTCAGGCGCATATTGAGGATCGATTCCGCCTGCAGATCGGTCAGATCCCACTTCTTCATCATGACCGGCTTCGGCTCATCCTCATGCCGGATGATGCGGATCACCTCGTCGATGTTGAGATAGGCGACCAGATAGCCGTCGAGAATCTCCAGGCGCCGCTCGATCTCGCCCAAACGGTACTTACTGCGGCGGATCAGCACCTCGCGGCGATGATCGAGGAAGGCCCGCAGGACTTCCGGCAGCGGCATGACGCGCGGCGTCTGGGAGGCATCCAGCACGTTCATGTTGAGGCCGAAGCGGGTCTCGAAATCGGTCTGGCGGAACAGTTGCTCCATCAGATGCGCCGGTTCGACATTGCGGCTCTTCGGCACCAGCACGATGCGGACATCGGTGGTGGATTCGTCGCGGATATCGTCGAGGAACGGCAGCTTCTTCTCGTGCAGGAGATCCGCCACCTTCTCGATCAGCTTCGACTTCGCCACCTGATAGGGAATCTCGGTGACGACGATCTGCCAGGTGCCACCCTTCAGCTCTTCCTTCTCCCAGCGCGAGCGGATGCGGAAGGAGCCGCGCCCGGTGCGATAAGCCTCGATCACGCTTTCCCGGGATTCGCAGAGGATGCCGCCGGTCGGGAAATCCGGCCCCGGCATCAGGCTGACCAGCTTCTCCACCGTGGCATTGGGCGATTTGATCAGATGCTGCAGGGCGTCGCACAATTCAGCCACGTTGTGCGGCGGAACGCTGGTCGCCATGCCGACGGCAATGCCTTGCGCGCCATTGGCGAGGAAGTTCGGGAAGGCCGCCGGCAGGACCACCGGCTCGATATTCTCGCCGTCATAAGTCGGGCGGAAATCGACCGTATCCTCGGTGATGCCGTTCAGCATCAGGGCCGCCGCCTCGGTCAGGCGGGCTTCGGTGTATCGCATGGCGGCGGCATTATCGCCGTCGATATTGCCGAAATTGCCCTGGCCATCGACCATCGGATAACGCTGGGCGAATTCCTGCGCCATGCGCACCAGGGCGTCATAGATCGACTGGTCGCCATGGGGGTGGTACTGACCGATCACGTCGCCGACCACGCGGGCCGACTTCTTGTAGCCCTGGCCCGGCTCCAGGCGAAGCTGGCGCATGGCGTAAAGCAGCCGGCGATGAACCGGCTTCAACCCGTCACGCACATCGGGCAGCGAACGGGACATGATGGTGGAGAGCGCGTAAGACAGGTAACGCTCACCCAGGGCCTCCGCCATGTCGACAACACGGATATCCCCGCTGGGCGGTTCGGGCGGCTGGGTCTTGGCGGTCGCCTTCTTGGCCATACTGTATCCTTTGATCTCAACTACTTACCGGAGTCACCCCCGGTTTACTTAGCGCCCGGCCCTGAGTCGGGCTCAGAACCGGTCGATACGGAATGGGCGCATGTCTAGGCCAGGATCACGTCCGGCGGCAAGATCGGCGATCAACCGGCCCGTCACCGGCCCCAGGGTCAGGCCGACATGGCCGTGGCCGAAGCCGAAATAGGTATTGGCCCAGCGCGTGCCCCGGGAGATCACAGGCAGCGAATCCGGCATGGAGGGCCGGAAGCCCATCCAGTCGCTGCGCCCGGTCTCGTTCAGCTCGCCGAACAGGCGCCGGCCATGCTGCATCAGGATTTCCGCCCGCCGGTAATCCGGCGCCGCCTCCAGCCCGCCCAGTTCCACCGTGCCGGCGAAGCGCAGGCCAATCTCCAGCGGCGTGATGGCAAAGGAGGAATCCCCCGCGTAAAGCGGCATGCGCGGCATCTTGCCAGGCTGTGGCAGGGTCACATGATAGCCCCGCTCGGTATCCAGCGGCACCTTATGGCCAAGCTGTGCCGTCAGATGCTTCGACCAGGCCCCGGCCGCCACCACGACCTGGTCCACCGCATGGCGTCCGTTGCTGGTCACCACCTCATTGGGGCCGTTGGCGCCAAAACCGAAGCCCGTCACCTTCTCCTTGAGGATCGTGCCGCCGTTGCGCGCGAAATCCGCCGCCAGCAGGGTCACCAACCGGTAGTTGTTCGCCGCATAGGCGTTCTCGGGGTAATAGACCGCATGCTTGATGATCGGCTGCAGGCTCGGCTCGAATTGCCGGATCTCCTCGGCCGGCAGCACCTGGAAGGGCACGCCGCGCCGGCGCTGCAGTTCCAGGTCCCACTTGTAGGACTCGAATTTCTTGTCGGTCTCGAAGATCGCCAGCCAGCCGGTCTCATGCAGGATGCCCGGCTCGCCGGCCGCCGCCGCCAGGGTCTTATGCGCCGCCAGGGCCTGGGTCAGGACCGAGCGCAGGGCGATGGAAATCTCCTCCACCCGTTCGGGCTTGCTGGCGGCAACGAAGCGCATGAGCCAGGGCGCGATCTTGGGCAGATAGGACCAGCGGATCGCCAGCGGTCCCAGGGGATCGCGCAGATAACCGGGCACATCCCAGACGACGCCCGGCGTTGCCACCGGAATACAGGATTCGATCGCCAGCACGCTGGCATTGCCCTTGGAGGTCCCCTCGCCCGGCCCGCGTTCGTCGATCACCGTGACCCGGTGACCGTCACGCTGCAGGAACAGGGCGGCCGAGATGCCGACAATGCCGGCGCCGATAACGACGAAATGCTGGCTCATGATGCTGAAGGACCCGACCGAGATGTGACAAACGCCGCAGCATGGTCGGGCAAGGGCATGAAATCAAGTCGCCCGGCGATGTGCGGTTTCTCTGGATTCCGCGACTCGGCCCTGGGCGGAAAACCGGATCGGAAAGCTGCTTCGGACAAACAACGAATGCAGCAGCCGAACACGACCGGGGGCTACTTATTCTCCATGGCCAGTTTGACGCCCAGCAGGATGAGCATGCCGCCGGCGAGCCGGTCGATCCAGTGACCGATCCGGCGATAGAAGCGCAGCATCGGTCCGGTTGTGAACAGACAGGCGACGAAGGAATACCAACAGAGCGAGACGGTCACCATGGTGGCGACGGTCGCGGCCGCCATGCCGAAGGTCGACTGCCCCGGCAGAGCCACGGCAAAGACGCTCGCAACCGACAGGGCGGATCGCGGATTGGCAAGACCGGTCGCCACGCCGATCGCATAGGCCCGCCGCCGGGACATCTGTCGCATCCCGCTGGCCGGAGCGGCGATGAGATCGGTTCGCTTGTATGACCGGACGATCATACGGCCGCCGCTATAGACGAGATAGGCGGCCCCGCCAATTTTCAGCACGAGATAGGCCCAGGGTGCCGCGAGAAAAATGGCCTGGACACCGACGACACCGCAAATGCCCCAAATCACGGTGGCCAGACCTGTGCCGCAAACCGCCGCCACGGCCACCGACCGGGATTTCGATGCGGCGATCTGGGCAATCGTCAGGAAATTCGGCCCCGGCGAAACCACCGCGATCGCCCACATCCATGCCACGGTCAGCAAATAGGTTGTCGCCATGGGAATGCCTTTGCCGCTCTATCTGCGATGAGGTCGCCGCGGTAACTTTCCCAGTATCCGCAGCAGGTCGTCAACCGCCCTCCACTCGGCGTATCAGGGACGGGTTATCCGGGACGAGTGCAGCCCTTAACCCTGCAGCCGCTGCAGAAAGCGCTGGCGGGCCGGCGGGCTCTCACCGCGCGCGGATTTCGCCAGGGCCGCCGGCGAGTTGGACTTGGCGAGGAAGCCGGTCTGGGCGAAGACATGGCGCTCAAGGAAATGTCCGGTCAGGCGCAGGCCGTCGAGGATATCGGCGCGGTCCGGCATCTTCACTTGGCCTTGCGCCAGAAAGTCCGGCAGCCGCAGCAGCCGGTCGTGATAGCCCCGCCCCGCTGCCCGCGTCACCGCGCGTCCCGTCTTCGGCGAGACATAGGCCAGATCCTCGGTCTCGCCAGTGACCGCGCAATGGGTGAGATCGAGGCCGAAGCCGAGATCGGCCAATAGGGTCAATTCCCAACCGACATAATCGACCAACCAGTAATCGACGGAAGCGGACGGCTCGGCCATCCCGCCGGCATCTTCCGTCAGGCGGGCGATCAGCACATCGAGATCGGCATAGATTTCCGGATGCGGTTCACGCTCCGGCAAAGCGCTATCGACGACCCCGCAAGCCGAAGCCAGTGCCGCGAGACGCAAGGGCTGATCCAGCAGCAAGGCGGCAACCGATTGCAGGCTCTCCACCTGGTAGTTGCCAAGCTGCTCGGCCAGCCGCGCACGCCAGTTGGCCTGCAGGCGATTGCCGAGCTCAACCACCGGCCGCTGCCGGCGCGAAAAGCCGCCGCGCAACAAGCCGAGATGCCGCCCGTGCTCGCGGGTCAGCAGCGTCAGCAGGGCATCATGCTCGCCGTAATGCCGCGCCGCCAAAACAATCGCTTCGTCCTGCCAGTCCATTTGGCCATATTAGCCGATCAGCGACCGGCGGCGAGCATTTGCTGCACGCGGTTTTGCTGCGGGCGATCAGTTGTCGAAGTCGATGCCCATCTCACGGTAGCGCTCGGGATCTTCCTGCCAGTTCTCGCGTACCTTGACGAAGAGGAAGAGATGCACCCGGCGCTGCAGCATCTCCTCGATATCCTTCTGCGCCGCCGAGCGCACGGATTTGATGCGTTGGCCAGCCTTGCCGAGCACGATGGATTTCTGGCTGTCGCGGGCGATATAGATCACGTGATTGATCTTGACGCTGCCGTCGTTGAATTCTTCCCAGCCCTCGGCCTCGACCGTGAGATCATAGGGCAGCTCGTCATGCAACTGGCGGAACAGGTATTCCCGCGTCACTTCGGCCGCCAGCAGGCGCAGCGGCAGATCGGTCAGATCGTCCTCGGCGAAATGATGCGGTCCCGCCGGCAGGCGGTCGGCCAGCACCTTCATCAGATCATCGACGCCGCTGCCGGTTTCGGCGGAGATCATGAAGGTGTCGGTGAAGTCGTAAAGCGCGTTCAACTCCGCCGCCAGGCCCAGCAGCTTCTCGCGCTTGACCGCATCCACCTTGTTGATGGCGAGGATCGCCTTGCGGTTCGCGGCCTTCAGCCCCTCGATGATCTGCCGCGTTTCCTCGCCGATATTTTTCCGCTCGGCATCGACCAGCAGCACGATCTGGTCGGCTTCCTCCGTGCCGCCCCAGGCGGCCGCGACCATGGCGCGGTCGAGCCGGCGCTTCGGCGCGAAGATGCCGGGCGTGTCGATGAAGATGAGCTGCGCCCGGTCGCGCATGGCGATGCCAAGCACCCGCCGGCGCGTCGTCTGCACCTTGGGGCTGACGATCGATATCTTGGCGCCGACCAGACGGTTCAGCAGCGTCGATTTGCCGGCATTCGGCGCGCCGATCAGGGCGATGAAGCCGCACCGGTCGACGGCGGCATCGGTCTTGGTCATGCTTGCTCCTTACTACCCGTTTCGGCCGCCACGACATCGCGTCTGTCACGGTACGGACCGATGCCTATTCGGCCTGGCCCTTGATACGCGCCATGAAGGCCGCCGCCGCGGACTGTTCCGCCGCCCGCTTCGAGCGCCCGCTGGCACTGGTCGGCTCCTGGCCCTCAACCCGGACGCAGACCGTGAAGGTCGGGTCATGGGGCGGGCCGCTGCTCTCGATCACATCATAGACCGGCAGCGGCAAGCCGCCAGCCTGGGCCCATTCCTGCAAGGCGGTCTTGGAATCCTGCGGCGGCTTGCTGTCGCGCTTCATCATCGGCGACCACATGCGCTTGATGAAGTCGCGCGCCGGGTCCAGCCCGCCATCGAGATAAATCGCCCCGATCACCGCCTCGCAGGCATCGGCCAGCGAGGCCGGATTGTCGCGGCCGCCACTCTCCGCCTCGCCCCGGGACAGAACCAGATATTTGCCAAGCTCGATCGACCGCGCCACCCGGGCGAGGCCCTCCTGGCGGACCAGCGCCGCCAGACGTTTGGCCAGGGCGCCTTCATTCTCGCCGGCGAAGGTGCGGAACAGCATCTCGGCGATCACGAGGCCGAGGACCCGGTCGCCGAGAAATTCCAGGCGCTGGTTGTCAGCATCGCTGACCTGGCGGGGACCACGCCGCCCACTGCTGCGCGTCAAGGCGCTGGGGTGGGTGATCGCGGTCCGCAACAGGCCGATATCGGCGAAATCATAAGCCAGAGCAGCAGACAGGGCCGCCAGGTCGGGTCCGCTGCTTTTACTCATTTCACGAGTTCGAACAGGCGGCCCCAACGAACATGGAACGGCTTGCTCCAGGAGAAGAACAGAATCTTCGCCGGACCGATCAGGTTCTGCGCCGGCACGAAGCCGACGGTGCCGAGGAGGTCCGCGTTCTTCTCGGTGATCTCATCGGTCGGGGCGAAGCTCGAGGCCGGGCGGATCAGCATGCGGCTGTCATTCGAGCCATCGCGATTGTCGCCCATCATGAAGTAATGACCGGCCGGCACCACATAGATCGGCGTATTGTCCAGGCTGCCCTGGTCGTTGGCCGTTTCGATGATGCGATGGCTGACGCCATTCGGCAGGGTCTCGATATATTGCGGCGCCGGGCTGGCATTGGGATCATCGGGATCGACATAATCCTCGATCCGCTCCCGCTTCACCGGCGTGCCGTTGATGATGAGGATGCCGTCGCGGACCTGGATGCGGTCACCCGGCAGGCCGATCACGCGTTTGATGAAGTCGTTTTCGATTTCGCCCGGCGGCCGGAACACCACCACGTCGCCGCGCTTCGGCTCGCCGCTCCAGACCCGGCCGTCGAAAGGCACCGCCGAGAACGGGAAGGAATATTTGCTGTAGCCGAAGGCGGTCTTGGAGACGAACAGATAGTCGCCAACCAGCAGGGTCGGGATCATCGATCCGGACGGAATATTGAAGGGCTCATAGAGGAAAGTCCGGATCAGGATGGCGATGACGCCGGCCCAGATCACGGTTTTCACGAAATCCCAGATTTCCTGGAACGTGCCGGAGGTCTTACGCGGCATAGGAAGGTCATGGCTCCGCTGGTGGAAAAGGCCCCCGCCGGCGCCCGGAAACCGTCTTCAGGGACAATTGCCGGAAACACAACAGGACTCGCGCCGGATCAAGCCAGCCAGAGCCTTTAAAGTCAAGGCATCCCAGCGGGTTGCCGTATCCGGCTGTGGAAAGACGCGGATTTTCCCGCTGCGCGCCGAGATGGGCGCCCCCCGGTCTGGCCCGCACCGGTTTATAGCCCCATCCCCGTCAGCTCTCAGTCAGGCTTGAAGCCGGCCCGGGACCGGGGCCCCTCAGGGCGTCTGCGACTTCGCGGAAATCAGGGGATTGGCGGAAATGATGACGATGGCCTGGGCCTGGGGAAAGTCGTCCGTGATGGTCAGGTCGATTTGCGCCACCATGCCCGGCGGCGTCATCGCCTCCAGCCGCGCCAGCGCCCCGCCGGTCAGTTTGATGGTCGGCTTGCCCGAGGGCAGGTTGACCACCCCCATATCGCGCCAATAGACGCCGTGATGGATGCCGGTACCCAGCGCCTTGGAACAGGCCTCCTTGGCGGCGAAACGCTTGGCGTAAGACGCGGCCCGGTTGGCCCGCCGATCCGATTTCGCCTGTTCGACCTCGGTGAACAGCCGCTGGACGAAGCGGTCGCCATAACGCGCCAGCGAATTCTCGATCCGCCGGATATCGATGATGTCGTTGCCGATACCGAGAATCATGCTGCGCCGAAATCAGTTGCCGGAACCATCCGCTGAGTGAAGCCGATCGGATACGGCCCTGTCCAGCCTGCTAATTGTCCAGCTCACTGATTGTCCAGCCTGCCGATGACGGCTATTTCCGCACCGACTGACCTTGCCGGGCTTCGACCATCAGGCGGCGCATCTCCTGGATTGCCGCCTTGAGGCCGATGAAGATCGCCTCGCCGATCAGGAAATGGCCGATATTCAACTCGACGATGCTGGGTATCGCCGCGACCGGCTTCACCGTGTCGAAGCCGAGGCCATGACCGGCATGGCATTCCAGGCCGATGGCAGCCGCATGTTCGGCGCCGGCGATCAGACGTTGCATTTGATGCCCGCGCGTCGAGCCGATCGCCTCGCAATAAGCGCCGGTATGCAGTTCCACCACCGGCGCGCCCAATTCCCGCGCCATGTCCAGTTGCCGGGGATCGGGCTCCACGAAGAGCGAGACCCGGATGCCGGCATCGCCGAGCTTCTTGATATAGGGCGCCAAGGCCGCCCGATGGGCCACCACGTTTAAGCCGCCCTCGGTGGTGCGCTCCTCGCGTTTCTCGGGGACGATGCAGGCGGCGTGCGGTCGATGCCGCAGCGCGATCGCCACCATCTCATCGGTCGCCGCCATCTCGAAATTGAGCGGCAGCCGGATCTCGCGGATCAGGCGCTCGATATCCCGGTCGGTGATATGGCGGCGATCCTCGCGCAGATGTGCGGTAATGCCGTCGGCGCCGGCTTCCGCCGCCAGTTGCGCCGCCCGCAACGGGTCCGGATGCGGACCGCCCCGGGCATTCCGCACTGTGGCGACGTGATCGATATTGATGCCGAGACGAAGGGGCGAAGAAGCGGGATTGGAACGATCCCCGCGGTGATCCTGCGTCATCTCAAGTCAGACTCGACGTAGTGATGCCAATGGCTTGGATTATCGACCACACCGTCGATCAAATCCAGAAATCCATTGTCTCGATACAGATGGATGTCTCGATACAGATAGAGCCAAAGCGACGGCGGAGCGGAAACGGTACCTAACGTGGTTGCTCAGCCGCGTCCACGATCGACCGAGCTGATCGCCGGCGTCGCCCGCAGGGCGGCGATGATACTGGTCAGGTGCCGCACGTCCTTGACCTCCACATCGACCAGGACTTCGAAGAAATCTGTCGAACGATTGACGATCTTCAGATTGTTGATGTTGCCGCTGTTCTTGCCGATCACCGTCGTCAGGCTGCCGAGGCTGCCGGGCTGATTGGTGATGACGACATTCAGGCGGCCGACATGGCTGTCCACCGAATTGGGATCGACGTCCCAGGCGACATCGAGCCAGCGCTCCGGCGTGTCCGCGAAGCTTTCCAGCGTCTCGCAGTCGATCGTGTGGATGGTGACGCCCTTGCCGGTCGTCACGATGCCGACGATGCGGTCGCCTGGCAGCGGATGGCAGCAGCCCGCGAAATGCAGGGCCATGCCGGGAATGAGGCCGCGGATCGGCACCGCCAATTCGCCGCGCTTGGCCTTGCTGCGCGGCTTCGGCGTTGGCACGGCCTTGTCATTCGCCGGCGCGTTGCGCGACCCCGGAAAAATCGCATTGACCACTTCGCGGGCGCCGAGATTGCCCTGCCCCACCTGGGCCAGCAGATCCTCGGCCGCGTCGCATTTGAATTTCTTCAGCACCCCGTCCAGCGACTTGTCGGCATATTCATAGCCTTCGTGCTGGAACTCCTTCTGCATCATGGCGCGGCCCAGTTCGAGATACTGGGTGCGCTGCTGGGTGCGGATGAAGCGACGGATGCAGGCGCGGGCCTTGCCGGTGACGACGAAACGTTCCCAGGTCGGCGACGGCGTCTGCGCGCGCGACGTCACGATCTCGACCTGATCGCCGTTATGCAATTCGCTGCGCAAGGGCACGATGCGGCCGTTGATCTTTGCGCCGACGCAGGTATCGCCCACTTCCGAATGGACGGCATAGGCGAAATCGACCGGCGTCGCGCCGCGCGGCAAGGCGATGAGATCGCCTTTCGGCGTGAAGCAGAAGACCTGGTCCTGGAACATTTCCAGTTTGGTATGTTCCAGGAACTCCTCGGGCCCGGCGGCATGATCGAGAATGTCGAGAAGCTCGCGCAGCCAACGATACTGCCGGCCATCGACCTGGGGCGCGCCCTGCTTGTATTCCCAATGCGCAGCAACGCCGAGCTCGGCGATGGCATGCATATCCTTGGTGCGGATCTGCACTTCGATGCGGTGGCGCAGCGGGCCGATCAGGCCGGTATGCAGGGACTGATAGTTGTTCGGCTTCGGAGTTGAGATGTAGTCCTTGAACCGCCCCGGAATCATCGAATAGGTGCTGTGGAGCACGCCCAGCGCCTGATAGCACTGGCCGATGTCATCGACCGTGATGCGGAAGGCCATGATGTCCGACAACTGCTCGAACTCCATGCGCTTCTGCTGCATCTTGCGCCAGATCGAATAAGGTGTCTTTTCCCGGCCGGAAACCTGGCATTGCACGCCCGCCTCAACCATCACCCGCTGCAATTCCTCGATGATCTTCTGGGGAAGATCGCTGCCCTGTTCGCGCAGGAAGTTGAGGCGCTGATTGATCGACGCGGCGGCATCGGGATAGACCTCGGCGAAGGAGAGGTTCTCCAGCTCGTCCTTGATCTGATGCATGCCCATGCGCTCGGCCAGCGGCGCATAGATTTCCAGCGTCTCCAAGGCGATGCGCCGGCGCTTGTCCTCGCTCTTGATGAAATGCAGCGTCTGCATGTTGTGCAGACGATCGGCCAGTTTCACCAGCAGGACGCGGATATCGTTCGACATCGCCAGCACCAGCTTGCGGAAATTCTCCGCATGCTTGGTGTTGTCGGATTGCAGCTCCAGGCGCGAGAGCTTGGTGACGCCATCGACCAGACGGCCAATTTCCTTGCCGAACAGACCTTCGATCTGTTCCAGCGTGGCGTCGGTATCCTCGACCGTGTCATGCAGCAGGCCGGTGACGATCGAGGCGGTATCGAGCTTGAGGCGGGTCAGGATCTCGGCGACGCCGAGCGGATGCGAGAAGTAAGGGTCGCCCGATGCGCGCGACTGGGAGCCATGCGCCTTCATGGAAAAAACATAGGCGCGGTTGAGGACATCCTCATCCGCGCCCGGATCATAGGCCTTGACGCGCTCGACAAGCTCATATTGACGAATCATCGCGTGCGCCGAATCCGCCGTTTCTCTCATCCTTCTCGCGGCTGTTCCGTCTCCCTAAGCTAGCGGGTTTGCGGCATCGCCCCGGTGGGCTGCCGCTACAGCGAGCCCGGAAACATCATAGGCGGCCGACCATTCGGCCGCCTGTTGCATATCACTCAGTTACCGTCGTCCATCGCCGTGCTGTCGTCTTCGAACTCGCCGTCGATCGACATATCGGCATCCTCGGCCTCGTCCTGGCTGATCTGGGCCTGCTGCATTTCCGCCAGCAGATCGCCGGTGCCCGCACCGAAACCGGCGCCGTCCTCTTCCGGCTCGTCATTTTCGATATGACGCTGCAGGCCGGTCACCAAGCTGTTCGACAGATTGTCGAGATTGACCGTCTCGTCGGCGATCTCGCGCAGGGCCACGACCGGATTCTTGTCATTGTCGCGGTCGATGGTGAGCTGAGCGCCGGACAGGATTTCCCGCGCCCGCTGGGCAGCCAGCATGACCAGATCAAACCGATTCGGGATCTTCTGGACGCAATCTTCAACCGTTACACGAGCCATTTCTTCAAACTCTCTCTAAAACAGGGCGCAATCGCATGCGCCTACTATATTTTTCCCGCCCAGGCAAGGCAAGGCGAATGCCTTGTTCACGGTCCGGCGGAAGGCATGCAGCCAGTGCATGTGTCCGGACACCGGCATCCGGCAAGAAATATTTCCGATCAATACGTTACCGGGATCCGCCCGACACGGCCTCCAGACGCCGCGTCACTTGGTCCGCCGGCAAAGCGGCGATCAGTGTCGCAAGGTCCTGGCCGGTCACCGGATGGCGCCAGTCAGGGGCGACATCCCGCAACGGCAGGAGCACGAATCCCCGCACCGCCATGCGTGGATGGGGCAGGATCGGCGGCGACACCTCCGAGCGGATCTCGCCATGATGATCCAGGAGGTCGAGATCGACGACCCGGGGCGCGTTGCGTTCGGTCCGCACCCGGCCGAATCGCGCCTCGATCTCATGCAGACGGCCCAGCAGTTCCGCTGCGCCGAGATCGCTGTGCACGGCGATGACACCGTTCACATACCAGGGCTGATCAGCCAGCGGCACCGGTGCCGTCTCATACCACGATGACCGCGCGACCACCGTCAGTTTGGCGTCAGCGATGACATCGATGGCCGCCGACAAGGTCGCCTGTGGCGATCCGAATTGCGGATGCGGAAGATTGGCACCGAGAGCAATAAAACTGAGATCATGCATGGCATAAGTTGTCGTCATGATGTGGTCTGATCTTCAGAAATCCGTTGAACGCATAGCCGAGGAATTTTATTTAAGAGGCTCTGATCTTCCGCACAATCGCATCTTCGGCGACATGTAACACAGATAAAACATCATAAGCCCGAAATTCATTGGATTAGCGCATTACAATTAGGGGTATTTTTCAATGGTCACTCGCTTCTATCCGCAAGAACGCGTTGCCTTGTTCGTCGACGGCGCCAATTTGCATGCGGCTGCCCGGGCGCTTGGCTTCGATATCGATTACAAGCGTCTGCTGAAGTATTTCCAGGACCAGTGCCACCTCATCCGCGCCTTCTATTACACGGCGCTGGTCGAGGATCAGGAATATTCCCCGCTGCGTCCGCTGGTCGACTGGCTCGACTATAACGGCTTCACCATGGTGACGAAGCCGACCAAGGAATTCACCGACGCGACCGGCCGGCGCAAGATCAAGGGCAACATGGATATCGAGCTGGCGATCGACGTCATGGAGATGTCGGCCCATCTCGATCACATCGTGCTGTTCTCCGGCGACGGCGATTTCCGCCGCCTGGTGGAAGCCGTTCAGCGCCGGGGCCTGCGCGTCTCGGTGGTCAGCACGGTGCGTTCGCAACCGCCCATGGTGGCGGATGAACTGCGCCGCCAGGCCGATCACTTCGTCGAGCTGGACGAACTCGCCGCGGCCATTGCCCGCCAGGGCGGCCGCCCCGCCAACCATCCGGGGGGGCATCAGGGAGGCCATCAGGTCGCCGGCGGTCATGCGACGCCGGCCGATCCCATGGTCGCCGGCATCGAGCCGCGCTGATGGCAAACCGTACGCCGGCCGGCCACGTACCGACTGGACGCGGCCCCTCGCCCGCGAGCGACGCGCCGACACGCGATTGCCCGCTTTGCCCCCGGCTCGCCGCCTTCCGTGACGCCAATCGCGCCGCCCATCCCGATTGGCATAACGCGCCGGTGCCGGATTTCGGTCCGGCCGATGCGCCGCTGTTGATTATCGGCCTGGCGCCGGGGATGCAGGGAGCCAATCGCACCGGCCGCCCCTTCACCGGCGACTATGCCGGCGATCTTCTCTACGAGACCCTGCTGGATTTCGGTCTGGCGAGCGGGCGGTATGAGCGCCGGCCGGATGACGGCATGCGGATGACCGGCTGCCGCATCATCAATGCGGTGCGCTGCGTGCCGCCGCAGAACAAGCCGACCCCGGCCGAGATCAAGACCTGCAACGCCTTCCTGCAGCGGGACATGGCCGGCATGTCCGGCGTCAAATCGATCCTGGCCCTGGGCTCGATCGCCCATGATGCGGTGTTGACGGCGAATGGCTTGAAGAAATCGGCTTTCCGCTTCGGCCATGCGGCCCAGCATCGCCTGCCGAACGGCATCATGCTGACCGACAGCTATCACTGCTCGCGCTACA
The DNA here is from genome assembly GCA_964406155.1 of uncultured Rhodospirillaceae bacterium. GTDB lineage: Bacteria > Pseudomonadota > Alphaproteobacteria > Dongiales > Dongiaceae > Dongia_B. Next base: position 20,009 of record CAYOQR010000056.1, read on the forward strand.
ACACGAATACCAACCGGCTGACCCGCGACATGTTCCGCGCGGCGATGCAACTGGCCAAGGACGCGATCACCGCCTGAAAAAAGAGAGGGGCGTTGCTTAGCTGCGCTCGCGCAGCAGCCGCCCCTGTTCGCGCTTCCAGTCGCGTTCCTTTTCGCTCTCGCGCTTGTCGACCTTGCGCTTGCCCTTGCCGAGGCCGAGCTCGATCTTGGCGATGCCGCGTTTATTGAAATAGATCGAGATCGGCACCAGCGTCATGCCGGCGCGCTGGATCTGCCCGATCAGGCGGCCGATCTCGCGCCGCTTCAGGAGCAGTTTGCGCGGCCGGCGCGGCTCGTGATTGAAGCGGTTCGCCGCCTCGTATTCGGGGAAATAGGCATTGTACAGCCACATCTCCCCGTCCTTCTCGGCGGCGAAGGCTTCGTTGATGCTGGCGCGGCCGAGACGCAGGGTCTTGACCTCGGACCCGGCCAGGACCAAGCCCGCCTCAACCGTATGTTCGATCAGGTAGTCGTGGCGCGCGCGGCGGTTCTGTGCCGCAAATTTCTGAGTGGAAGGATCGCGCGCCATGACATCGCCCAATGATCTGGGCCGGAAAGCTAGCCCTGGTTAGTTCAACAGGCCGGCCGATTTCAGCGCCGCCTGCACCTTCGCCTTGGAAGATTCGGCGATTTCTACCATCGGCAGGCGTAAATCGCCAGAGGCGAGGCCCAGGACCTCGGCGGCATACTTCACCGGGCCGGGGCTGGTTTCGCAGAACATCGCGTCATGCAAGGGGGTCAGGCGCTCATTGATCGCCATGGCGGTCTTGAGATCGCCCTTGCGCCAGGCCGCCTGCAGTTCCGCCGTCTGGGCCGGCGCGATATTGGCGGTGACCGAGATACAGCCATGGCCGCCCTGGATCAGGAACGGCAGAGCCGTGGCATCCTCGCCCGAGAGCTGGCAGAACTCGGCGCCGCACGCCTGGCGCTGCAGCATCGGCCGGGCAAGATCGGCGGTCGCGTCCTTGACCCCGACGATGCGCGGCAGCTTCGCCAGCCGCGCCATGGTCTCGACCGACATATTGGCGACGGTGCGGCCCGGCACATTGTAAATGATGATGGGAATCTCGGTCGAGTCATGCACCGCCTTGAAGTGCTGGTACTGCCCTTCCTGGGTCGGCTTGTTGTAATAGGGCACGATCACCAGCGCCGCATCGGCGCCGGCCTCCTGGGCATGACGGGTGAGGTCGATCGCCTCGTCGGTCGAATTGGACCCCGTCCCGGCGATGACCGGCACGCGCTTGTTCACCGCCTCGATGCAGAGTTCCACCACGCGCTTGTGCTCGTCATGGGTCAGGGTCGGGGATTCGCCCGTGGTACCGACCGGCACGACGCCATCGATCCCGGATTTGATCTGCCAGTCGACGAATTTCTGAAAGCCGGCGTCATCCACGGATCCGTTGCGGAATGGCGTCAACAACGCCGTGATCGATCCCTTGAACATAGCCATTTCAGAATAATCCTCGTTACGGCAACCTGGATTGGTGCGGTGCGGGAAGATAGCCGCGCCAGCGGCGACGGGCAAGCGAAACGATGGGTTGAAACCGGCGAATCGCCGGGTTTTTCATTTCATCGACCGCAGCGGCGACCACAGCGGCCCGGCTCGTGAGTCAAATCATCGCACCAGCAACGGAACGTTGTCCACGTCTTCTAAGCCCTTTAGACTGCTGCCAGAATCACGAGAGGTTTGCTGTGCGACGCGTTCTAGCGCTTTGTTTGACCACCTTGACCGGCTGTGCAGCCGGCGGCATTAGCGCCAGCGTGCCGGTGCAGCCTGTCCTGGCCCAGTCTGATGTAGCTCCCAGTGGGGCAACGGCGGATCAGGCCATTTTGCTGGCGGCGGATTCGACCCCGAACAAATCCGCCGATCTCGCCAAGACGCAGACTCCGGGAAAAGCCCAGCCGCCCGCTTCCAAGACCCCGGCTACCGCTCCGGCGCAGGTCAAGCCGTCGGCCGCCGCGGAAGCCGCCGTCACCCCACCGCCGCCGGCCACGACGAATTTGCCGGCAACCCTGACCGCCCGGGACAAGGAGATCTATCGTCAGGCTTTCGCGGCAGTCAAAAAGGACCGCTGGAAGGATGCCCGCCGGCTGGCCGATTCGGCACAGAACCCGCTGCCGGCCAAGATCATCCAGTGGCTCGACCTGACGCGTCCCGGCCCCGGCCGGGATTTCGGCGAGATGACCCAGTTCCTGAATGACAACCCGCAATGGCCGTTGCGCGAAACCCTGTTCTCCCAGGCCGAACGCGCCATGCCGGACGACCTGCCGCCGGCCCAGGCCATCGCCTGGTTCGGCGGGCGGACGCCCAATACCATCGACGGCACCATGAAGCTGGCCGCCGCCTATGGCGCCCGCAACCAGCAGGACCGCGCCGCCAATCTGGCGCGCAATGCCTGGATCGACATGGATTTCTCCCAGGACCAGGAAACCGTCTTCCTGCAGAGCTTCGGCCGGTTCCTGTCCGAACGCGAGCATGAGGCGCGCCTCGACCGCCTGATCTGGGATGGCGGCCGGGAACAGGCCGGCCGCATGCTGGCCCGGGTCGATGCGCCGCATAAGGCCCTCGCCCAGGCCCGCATGGCGCTCCTGGATCAGGCTTCCAATGCCGCCGTCCTGCTCTCCCAGGTGGCGCCGGCCCTGCGCCGCGATGCCGGGTTGATCTATGCCCAGGCCCGCTGGCTGCGGCTCGGCGGCGATATCGAAAAGGCCGCCGCCCTGCTCGACCCGCCGCCGCAGAACGTGCTGCGGCCGGAAAAGATGTGGCAGGAATACGAGCGTGCCTCGCGCAGCGCGCTGGATCGCGGCGACATCTCCGTCGCCTATCGCCTGGCGGCCTCGCACGGCACCACCACCGGCGAGGCCTTCGTCGAGGGCGAATGGCTGGCGGGTTGGATTTCGCTGCGTTTCCTCAACGATCCCACCAGCGCCACCCGGCATTTCACCCGCCTCTATACCGGCGCGAAATCGGCGATCAGCCGGGCGAGCGGCGCCTACTGGGCCGGCCGCGCCGCCGAGCAGGCCGGCGACCGCGCCAAGGCCGCCGAGTGGTACCGGACGGCATCCCGCAGTGCCACGACCTATTACGGCCTGCTGGCGGCGGCGCGTCTCGACAGCAAGCAGACCGTTCAGTTGCGCGATACACCGCGCCCATCGCCGGCCGAGAAATCCGCCTATGATCGCCGCGAACTGGTGAAGGTGGTGCGGCTTCTGGACCTGCTCGGCGAAGACGACCGGACCCGCCCCTTCGTGCTGAAGATGCGCGACATGGCGACCAAGCCCAGCGACTATTATCTGACGGCGCAACTGGCGACCGAGGTCGACCGCGACGATCTCGCCGTCTTCGTCGCCAAGCAGGCGCGCCTCGCCGGTGTCGAGATGATCCAGTATCTCTATCCGATGCCGTTGGTGCCCAGCGTCACCGCGCCGGAGCCGGCGATGGTGCTGGCGATCATCCGCCAGGAAAGCGCCTTCCTCGATACCGCCGTCAGTCCGGCCGGCGCCATGGGCCTGATGCAGTTGATGCCCTCGACCGCCAAGGGTGTCGCCAAGGATCTCGGCATCACCAAGCACAAGGACAAGATGTTGACGGATGATCCGAAATACAACATCCGCCTTGGCAGTGCCTATCTCTCCAAGCTGATCGACCGCTTCGACGGGTCCTATGTGCTGGCCGCCGCCGGCTACAATGCCGGACCCAGCCGCGCCCAGGATTGGATCTACACCTATGGCGATCCGCGCGAGACGAAGACCGATCCGATCGATTGGATCGAGAGCATTCCCTTCGACGAAACCCGCAATTACGTGCAGCGGGTGATGGAGAATCTGGAAATCTATCGTGCCCGCCTCAACAAGGGCACCATCAAGCTGACCCTGGAAAACGATCTGCGCAGGCATGCCCCGTGATGAACGCCGATACCTCTTCCGCTTTCGGATTTGACCGCATCGAAACTGCCGCTCGGCGCATCGCCGGCCAGGCGGTGCGGACCCCGCTCCTGCGCAGCTTCGATCTCGAAAACATCACCGGCGCCGCCCGCGTCTTCATCAAGCCGGAGATGCTGCAGCGCACCGGGTCGTTCAAATTCCGGGGCGCCTATAACAAGATCGCCGCCGCCAAGGCCGCCGATCCGGCCCTGCGGCATGTGGTGGCTTATTCTTCGGGCAACCACGCCCAGGGCGTTGCCGCCGCCGCCGGCCTGCTCGGCCTCGGCGCCACCATCGTCATGCCCCAGGATGCGCCCCAGGCGAAGATCCGCAACACCCGGCATCTCGGTGCCGAGGTGGTGTTTTACGATCGCTGGCGGCAATCGCGCGAAGAGATCGCGGGGGAGATCGCCGAACGGGAAAAGGCCCTGATCGTGCCGCCCTATGACGATCCCGATGTCATGGCCGGTCAGGGCACGATCGGGCTGGAGATCGCGGAAGACCTCGCCGCCCAGGGTTTGCAGGCCGATTTCGTGCTGGCGCCCTGCAGCGGCGGCGGTCTCATTGCCGGTGTCGCCACCGCGATCCGGCATCATTTCCCGAAGGCCGTCCTCTATGCCGTCGAACCGGTCGGCTATGATGATCTCGCCCGTTCCCTCGCCGCCGGCACCCAGGTCGCCAATACGGAAGGACCGGGCTCGATCTGCGATGCGCTGATGGCGAAGCAACCGGGCAAGCTCACCTTCCCCGTTCACCGCGCTCTGCTGGCCGGATCGCTGGCTATTTCGGACGATGTCGCATTGGAGGCCATGGCCTTCGCCTTCGACCGGCTGAAGCTGGTGATGGAACCGGGCGGCGCGCTGGCCTTGGGCGCCGTGCTGAGCGGTGCACTCGATGTCACCGGCAAGGTGGTTGCCGTCGTCTGCTCCGGCGGCAATGTCGATGCGTCGATGTTCCAGCGCGCGCTGTCGCTGCCCCGCGCCACGGGCAATTAGTCGTTCTGGCTACTGACGACTTCCGCAGTTAGATGGCGGCGTTCAGCCCGCCGCCGGCAAGGCGTCGGCTTTGCGCGCCGGATCGTCCTCATTCGCCGCCGGCATGACGGAGCGGGGCGGCACGGCCATATCCGTGCCTGCATCGAGGCGCTTGCAGGCCCCTTGCAGGAAAGCCCCCTCGATGATCGAGAGCGAGCTGTGCAGGATGTCGCCCGTCACCTGCGCGGTCTTCTCCAGGATCACCTGAGCGGCCGTGACCTCTCCCACCAACCTGCCGCAGATCCGCACCGTCTCGGCGCGCAGATTGCCGGTCACCACGGCACCCTCACCGATCACCACGCTGCGGCTGCGGATATCACCCGTCACCGTGCCGTCCACCTGAATATCGCCGGCACAGACCAGATCGCCGGTGATGGCGAGGTCGGCGCTGATGATGGAAGGCATCCCAACCGATGCCCTACCCGACGACGCTTTTCCCAGCGGTGACCTGCCGGTTTGCGATTTGCTAGCCTTTGAAAACATAGCGTCCCGCTTTCAGGAAGCCCATCGGATCTAGGGCCTTCTTGTCGTAGCGAACTTCGTAATGAACATGGGGGCCGGACGTACGGCCGGTGGTGCCGAGACGACCCAGCACGTCGCGGTAATCGACCGTCTGGCCTTTCGTGACCTGAATGGAATCGAGATGCGCGTAGAAGGTATGGATACCGAAGCCGTGATCGATCTCCACGACCCGGCCATAGCCGCTTTGCCAGCCTGCCATGACCACCGTCCCCGGCGCGGTTGCCAGTACCTCGGAACGCAGGGCGCCGACCATGTCGATGCCCTCATGGATCGCCGCCTCGCCGTTGATCGGATCGACCCGTTCGCCAAAACCGCTGGAGATGTAGTAGTGGTCGATCGGCGCCGTCAGCGGCAGGGAATGCAGGATCAACCGCAATTTCTCCCAGCGCTCGACCTCGCCGCCCAGGGTCGCAACGCTCGCCATCAATTTATGCTCGACCACATTCCGGGCATTGATTGAGGCCGATACCGGAATGAAGGGGCCACCCTGTCCGCTATGGTCGTCATCCGTCGCGCGCAGCAGCTTCTCGACATTGAGCCCGGTCATCGCCACGGTCTTTTCCATCTCGACCATGTTGCTGCGGGCCCGCTCGGCGAGGCCGGAGACGAAATCCGCCTGGGTTTCCTGCAAGGAGGCCAGGCGCTCCTTCAGGCCCGACATCGATTGCGACATCTCCGACTGCATGTTCCGCAGCACATTGCGCTGCGTGATCATCGTGGAAAGGGCCAGTTCGGTCCGCGCGACTTGCTGCGCCAGGCCGCTCTTGTCCTGATCGGCCGCCTTGACCTTGCCTTGCAGATCGGCCAGCCGGACGGTTTCCGCCTGTTGCTCATTGCGGGCCATCGCCAGTTGCTGGGTCAGTTCCTGCACCTGACCGGCCAGCGCCGTCTTTTCCGTGTCGCGGCGCGCAAGCTCAGCCGTCAACTCGTTGTTCTGCTGCTCCAGCCGCTGGGTGGATTGGCTGAGTGTCTGAACGGTCTCGGTCAAAGCCGCTACTTGCTCCGGCAATGACTGATTGCGGGCCGCGATCTGCCGCACATCGCTGTCAAAGCTGCGCAGCTTCTTCTGCAAAGCAAGGCGCAGGTTCCGTCGCGCCTCGTCTTCACCCGATGCGGAGATCGTATTGGATGCAGGGGCATCCGGTGCAGCGATCTGCAAGGCGATATCCGTGACAACCGAAGCAGATGCGGCGGGCGATGTCGCCGTACGAAGCTGATTGAAGTAATCGTTCACCTCGGCCGCAAGGCCGGTATAGACGGGCGCGGCCTGATCCGTTCCGACCTGCGAAGCTTCGGTGGCATCCCGTGCCGGCATCGCGCTCAACGCCGCGACACCCAACACGCAACTCACCGCACCACCCAGCAGTGCGGCGCCAAGCAACTGCTGGCGCGTCGACAGATAGAGGTATTTCACCCGGCCATTGCTGCGAATGAGCACTTCGCGCGGCGCAAAATACGCCGCCACGCAGTCTCGCAATCGCTGCCTGATCGCCTGGATCAATGTGACGCCCCCGGTTGCCGCACGACCGCGGCAAGTCATCAAAACGCAAACACTTCATCAGCCATCTGCCCAGGATGGCCGATTGTGATTAACATTTTCTTCAGACCAGGAAATCTGTGGGAAACCCCGGCCACCCTGTGCGACCTTCCTTCACGGTGATGGCTGCGTGGCACAATGTCTTGGTGGCATAGCGCCTGATGGCATCCATCAGCCTGGGAGGTCTGCAGTTTTGTAAGGCCGGTACCTTAGGGATGGGGTATTAGCGTGGCAAGCCGAAACGCCGCCATCGAGGAAGCGTCACCTAAAAATCATAAGCGTAAAGGTTAGCAAAAGATTACCCACGGCTCAGCATGGGTGATCTCGCCGCGCCTCATGATCGGAAATTCGCCTCGACATAGGCGATGACCTGATCGACGCATTCCTCGACGCTGCGTTCCTGGGTATCGACGATCAGCTCGGCGGCTTCCGGTGCTTCATATGGTGCGGAGATGCCGGTAAAATTTGGAATCTCCCCGCGCCGCGCCCGCCGATAGAGCCCCTTGGGATCGCGCAATTCGCAGGCCGTGAGATCGGCCTTGATATAGACCTCATGGAAGGCGCCCAGCGCCGCGCTGCGCGCCCGATGCCGGTCGGAGCGATACGGCGAAATGAAGGCGGTGATGGCAATCATGCCGGCATCGGCGAACAAGGCCGCCACTTCGCCGACCCGGCGGATATTCTCCGCCCGGTCTTCCGGCGAGAAGCCGAGATTTGCATTGAGGCCACGCCGCACATTGTCGCCGTCCAGCACATAGACCTGGAATCCGCGGCGGAACAATTCGCGTTCCACCGCCATGGCGATGGTGGATTTGCCGGCGCCCGACAGGCCGGTGAACCACAGCACGCCGCCGCGATGGCCGTTGCGCTGATCCCGCGCCCGCCCCGTCACGGTATGCTCGACCTCGGTGAGGTTGCTGCCCCGCACCGTCACCAACTGGCGCTGATTGGGATAACCCTCCATGCTGATCGTGCCGCCGGCCACCAGATTGACGCCGTCGGTCAGCACGAAACGGCCGGTCTTCGGATTGTCGTCCAAGCGGTCCAATGCCAGCATGGCCTGCGACCGCAGCACCACATCGGCGATGCCGTTACGCGGGACGCTGTCGCTGGGCGCGCTGGTCAATTGATCGACGTCATAGAGCGCCTTGATCTGCTGTACCGTCACCGCGACTTCGCGGCTCTGCAGCCGCAGACGATAGGTCGCGCCGGCCCGCAGAGGCTCGCGCGCCAGCCAGAACAGACGGCCGTTGAAGACATTGGTCTCGATCGGCGGCGTCTCCTCATGGCTCGCGAGATCGCCGCGCTCGATGAATAGCTGTTCGCTCAGCGTGATGCCAACGGATTCCCCGGCCCTGGCGATGCTCTTCGCCGACGCCGACCAGGTTTCGATCGAGGCCACGCGGGCATTCTTGTTGCTGGGCGAAAAGAGCAACTGGTCGCCGACCTTGAGCTGGCCGCTGAGGATGCGCCCCGCCAGGATCCGACGGTCGTCGAATTTATAGACGTCCTGGACGGGAAAGCGCAGCGGCAGGCTGCTGAGATCGGCCGCGCTATTGAAACCATCCAGCGCCTCGACCAGTGTCCGCCCCTGATACCAGGACATGCGCGTCGACCGCTCGACGATATTGTCGCCGTCCCGCGCCGCGACGGGAATGATATGCGCCGCCTCAAGGCCGATCTCACTGAGATAGTGCCGATAGGTGGCCTCGATCTCGCGGAAACGCTCGGCCGAGAAATCCACCAGATCCATCTTGTTGACGACGACGGTGATCTGCCGCACGCCCAGAAGCTGCAACAGGAAGGCATGGCTGCGCGATTGCTGCTGCACGCCCTGCCCGGCATCGATCAGCATGACCGCCGCCTCGGCATTGGCCGCACCGGTGATCATGTTCTTGATGAACTCGCGATGCCCCGGCGCATCGATGATGGTGTAATCGCGCCGTGCCGTCTTGAACCAGATCTGCGCCGTGTCGATGGTGATGCCCTGGTCGCGTTCGGACTGGAAGGCATCCATCAGGAAAGCCCATTCGAAGGGCATGCCACGTCGCTCGCACATGGCGCGGATCGCCTCCAGCTTGCCCTCCGGCAACGAGCCGGTATCGTGGAACAGGCGGCCGACCAACGTGGACTTGCCGTGATCGACATGGCCGACGATGACGATACGAAGCAGGTCGCGCAGCATCTTGTCAGCCGTCATCACATGTACCCCGCGGCACGGAGCCGCTCGAATGCATCTTCTGTTTCCCGGTCCATGGCCCGCCCGGCCCGCTCCGGCGTCTTGGTCGCTTCCAGCTCGGCGATGATCTCCTCGATGGTCACGGCCGTGCTGGCCACCGGCGAGGTGATGTCCTGATCACCCAGCGAGCGATAGCGCTTGCCGTCCTTGGCGAAATAGAGCTCGACCACCGGAATCTTCTCGCGCTGGATGTAACGCCAGATATCGAGCTCGGTCCAATGCAGCAGCGGATGCACCCGGAGATGCGCGCCCGGCGGCAGACTGGTGTTGAAATAGTCCCAAAATTCCGGCGGCTGGTCGCGGAAGTCCCAGCTCCCCTCGGCGCCGCGCGGGCTGAACACCCGCTCCTTCGCCCGCACGCTTTCCTCGTCGCGGCGGATGCCGGCGATGATGCCGTTGAAGCCGTGCTTGGCGATGGCGTTCTTCAGGCCCAGCGTCTTGCGCGCGGCCGAGCGCGCCGCCGGCGGCAGGCTGGGATCGGTCTCCTCCACCGGCGGGCAAGTGTCCGCGATCAGGTTGAGATGCCAGTCCCGCGTATAGCGGTCCCGGAAGGCATACATTTCCGGAAACTTCTTGCCGGTATCGATATGCATGACCGGGAACGGCACATGGCCGAAAAACGCCTTTTTCGCCAGCCAGACCATGACATTGCTGTCCTTGCCCAGCGACCACAACATGGCCAGCCGGTCGATCTGGTTAAAGGCTTCGCGCAGGATGTAAATGCTTTGGGATTCAAGCCGGTCGAGATGATCCATGCCCTGGGATACCGTTATCGCCGTGGTTCCCTGCTCTAACCCAGTTTCTACATCCAAGCAATGTAAGATCAGGACACGTCCGCGCCGTCACCTTCGGTGCCCTCTTCAGCCACTATTGTCGTTCGCCGCCTTGCCCGGCATATGACATTCATACAGCGGATTTTCGCTGGACCAGGCGCGGTGCCCCTTGCAGCTATCGCAGATACGGTGATGCGCCCCCTCACTGGGGAAGCTCGCGCGGCAACTGAGGCAAATGCGTTTCCTGCAAGGCTTGGTCGATTCTTTGTTGCCATTTTGTTCTCTTTTCACCTTAACACCTCCCCGTTCGGCGCCTGAAACTCAAAAGAATTTTAGGAAGATTGGAAGATTACCCTTGCAACATAAATTTACGCAATTTACATGTTAAGTGTCAATGGTGAAAAACGTATGATGCCGCGAAATACGGTGATCCAGCCGCGCCGCGAGGCTGCCGCCGGACCGCCCGGCCGTCAGAGTGGGAGTACGCGATGTCGGAAATTTCCGAAGCCGCCCGACGATTGAAGGAACTGCGCGAACAGGCCGGCCTGACCATGCGCACCGTTTCCGATGCGCTCGGCTGGAGCCTGACGCGCTACCAGCATTACGAAGACCGCTACAAGCGCCGTTTCCTGCCCTTCGAACTGGCACGCGCCTTGGAAGACATCTTCGTACCGAACGGTGTCGATGCCGGCGCCGTGCTGCAGCTCGCCGGCATCGAGCCGGGACAACCGGTCGCCACCAAGCGTGAGGCCGGACAGCAACGCCCGCTCAGCCTCAACGCCGCCTCCGGCCAGCGCGACCTGCCGGTGATCGGCGCCGTGAAAGGCGGCAGCGACGGTTTCTATTTCAATGAAGGCGAGCCGAAGGAATTCGTCGAGCGCCCGGCCAATCTGAAAGGCGTCTTCAACGCCTTCGCGCTGTATGTCGATGGCGACAGCATGGAGCCGCGCTACTTCGCCGGCGAATTGCTCTACGTCAATCCCAACCGGCCGATCACCAAAAGCTGCTTCGTCGCCGTCGAGCTGGAAGACGGCCAGGGATTGATCAAGCAGTTCCTGCGGCGCAGCGACGACGAGGTCGTGCTCTATCAGTTCAATCCGCCGCAGGAAATCCATCTGCCGGCCGCTCAGGTGAAGCGCATCTATCGCATCACCGGTTCGGGCGAAGCGCCCTGATCTCGCCGGCTGACAAAGTCAGCGATCGAACTGGCTACTCTGCGTAAATTCCATTACGCGCCGCACTGCACGACGCTACGCGCTTTCACGACCCTCTACGGAATTCGCCTTAAGTCGAACACCGCCGCGCGCGTCCCCAGGTGTCGAACTTAGTTACCGATTTCCACCACCACACGGCCGCGCACCTTGCCATCGAGAATGGCTTTGCCAAGACGCGGCAAATCTTCCAGCTTGGCGGCTTCGACCGTCGCATCGAGCTTCGCCGGGGGCAGATCCGTCGTCAGCCGATTCCAGGCCTCCTGACGCAGCTTCATCGGACACTGCACCGAATCGATGCCCAGCAGATTGACGCCACGCAGCAGGAAAGGAATGACCGTGGTTTCCAGCTTGTTGCCGCCGGCAAGACCGCAGGAGGCAACGCTGCCGCGATATTTGATCTGCGGCAGGATCGCCGCCAGGGTGGAACCGCCCACAGCATCCACGGCGCCCGCCCAGCGTTCGGCATCCAACGGCTTGCCCGATGGCGTGGCGATCGAGGTCCGGTCGATGATCTCGGCGGCGCCAAGGTCTTTCAGATAGTCATGGGTTTCGGGACGGCCGCTGGAGCAGACCACGGTGTAACCGCGCTTGGCGAGAATGGCAGTGGCGACACTGCCAAGGCCGCCAGCCGCACCCGTCACCAGAACGGGGCCGCTTTCCGGCGTCAGGTCATGGGCCTCCAGGGCCATGACCGCCAGCATCGAGGTGAAGCCCGCCGTGCCGATCGCCATGGCACGGCGCGGCGTCAGCGCGGCCGGCAGCTTGACCAGCCAGTCGCCCTTGACCCGCGCCAGCTCCGCATAGCCGCCCCAGCGCATCTCGCCCACCCGCCAGCCGGTCAGGATCACCTGGTCGCCCGGCTTGAAACCGGCATGGGCGGATTGTTCGACCGTGCCGACGAAATCCACGCCGGGAATATGCGGGTACTGCCGGACCAGGCGCCCGATCCCGTTGAGGATGAGACCGTCCTTGTAGTTCAGCGTGGAATGGCTCACCCGGACGGTGATATCGCCTTCCGGCAATTGATCCTCGGCGACGGCCTCGATCGCCGCCGTCACCTTGCCGTCCGTCTCGCGCAACATCAGCGCCTTGAACATCGCATCCGTCCTTTCAGAGGTGATTCCGGTCAGCGGAAGTCCGGTCAGGCAGAAACCGGCAGCGTCTCGCCGAAACGGACCGGCTCGCCGATCGGTTTGTTCAGCAATTGGCCGTCCCGCATGACAATCTGGCCGCGAATGATGGTGGCGATCGGCCAGCCGGTGATGGTCATGCCGTCATAGGGCGTCCAGCCGGCCTTGGTCTTCATCCAGTCATGGGTGATGGTGCGCTTGGCCTTCAGATCGACCACGGAGAAATCGGCGTCATAGCCGATGGCGAGACGGCCCTTGCCGGCGATGTTGAAGATCCGCGCCGGGCCGGCGCTGGTGAGATCGACCAGGCGCTGCAGGGTCAACCGGCCGGCATTCATATGATCGAGCATCAGCGGCAGCAGGGTCTGCACGCCCGGCATGCCCGAGGGGCTCTGGGGATAGGGCCGGTCCTTCTCCTCCCGCGTATGCGGCGCGTGATCCGAGCCGATGCAATCGACGATGCCCGTCCGCACGGCCTCCCAGATACCGGCCTGATGCCGCGCGTCACGGACCGGTGGATTCATCTGGGCATAGGAGCCGAGGCGGTCATAGCAATCCGGCGCCACCAGGGTCAGGTGATTGGGCAGCACCTCCACCGTGGCGATATCCTTGTTCTGCGCCAGGATCGGCATTTCATCAGCGGTCGAGACATGCAGGACATGCACGCGCCGCCCCGCCCGCCGGGCAATCGCCAGCAGCCGCTTGGTCGAGCGCACGGCGGTTTCCACGTCGCGCCAATTGGGATGCTCGCGCGGATGGGCGCCGCCCTTGACCAGCGCCAGCCTTTCGCGCAGCCGCGCCTCGTCCTCGGAATGGACCGCGACACGGCGGCGGCCCCGGCGCAGCACATGTTCCAGCGTCTCGTCATCGGCGACCAGCAGACTGCCGGTGGAGGAGCCCATGAAGATCTTCACGCCGGCACAGCCCGGCAGCAATTCGAGCTGATCCAGCTTGTCGGCATTCTCATCCGACGCGCCCATGAAAAAGGCATGATCGACCCAGGCGCGGCCCTTGGCGGCATTGAGCTTCGCCTTGAGATCGCCGGCCGTCAGCGTGTTGGGGCTGGTATTCGGCATTTCGAAAATCGCCGTGATGCCGCCGGCTGCAGCACCCGCCGTACCGCTCTCCAGATCCTCCTTATGGGTCAGGCCCGGTTCGCGGAAATGCACCTGGCTGTCGATGGCGCCCGGCAGGATGGTCAATCCGTCGGCCGGCAGGACCGTCCCGGCCTGCCCCGCCTGGAAGCGGCCAATACCGGCGATGCGCCCGTCCCGAACGGCGATATCGCCGGTTTCCAGGCCGTTCGGCGTGAAGATGGCACCATTGGTCAGCAGAAGATCGAAACGGTCGGCCATGGATCGGGGCCTATCAGTAGAGGGTGGGATATCCCATCTCTATCCCGCGCGCCCGGCCCTGGCAACCATCCGCCGCCCGCGGCCTTGGCAAGCGACCGCAAACCGCCCATAAAAGGCTGAAACGGCTTGAAAAAAATATGACGGAATCGATGACGCCGGGATGCTTTTGAGCTAGAATTGCCGCCTTCAGGCCAGAGGGGTGTTCGCGCCGTGATGATCGGTATCAATGAAATGCGGGTCAAGCTCGAAGAGCTGCGCAGCGAGCACCGGGACCTCGATGACGTAATCCAGCAAATGACCGAAACCTCGCCCTTCAACCAGTTGCAGATTCAGCGCCTGAAAAAGCGCAAGCTCATGCTGAAGGACCAGATCATCAAGCTGGAAAGCAAGCTGCTTCCCGACATCATCGCCTGACGCATAACCGGCTCATCTACCAGGACGCCGGATCGCCGCCTTCCTCACTATACCGCAACGGAACGAATCGGGCCGCCTTGTCGCACGGCCAATGTGTCCGGCCGGTTGCTGCATGAAACAAGCGATGCCGATATGATCGGCATCGCTCAGGATGGAATTGGGTGGCTTGGTATTTGACGGCCGGTTGACCGGCTCAGAAGCCTTCCAGTTTTTACTCGGACGACTGATTGGACTTCGTCGCGTCATCGACCTTCTTGGCCGCGTCCTGGGCGGCGTCGCCGACCGACTTCGCGGCATCCTGAACCTTCTGCGCGGCATCCTGGGCCGCATTGTTCACGGCCTCGCCCGCCTGGGTCGCCGCGTTCTGCACCGCGTCGACGCCCTGCTGCGCAGCGGCGGCAGCGGCATCCTTGGTCTTGTCGGCAGCTTCGCCGGCAGCCTTCGCCGCATCATCGACCTTCTGTTCCACGGTCGGCGCGCTCTGGCTTGCCTGCTGGTCATTCTTGCCACAAGCGGCCACCGTCAGGCTCAGGCCCATGGCAAGGACGGCGTAAACGATCGGTTTCATGAATTCCTCTCTAACCCCTCAATGATGCGACAGCGCGTGACATGCGGTCACGGATGGACATGCTGTCGTGAGAGTTATCTAGGGGATAATGCCGAAGCGGCAATTCAAGTTCTGTTGATCGCGTGCACGAGAATCATCACGCCGGCGTGACTCGCGATTGCCGAGGAAACGGAATTGTCGATGGAAGGATGACGGTTGGGGAAGGATGATGGGCTGAAGCAGGATGGCGGTTGGGCCGTTACTCGATGGGGCTTGGCCGCGCCGCCGCTCGCTCCAACACCGCATCAGGCGGATTGGCCTTCTCGTAGTGGCGGCGCTTCAACTGATACATATTGGCGTCGGCCGCGTTGATGGCGGTTTCCGCGCTCTGCTTGGCGAGGAACTGATGGATGCCGACGGAGCACGACAAGGACAGCTCCTCGCCTTCCCACCGGAACGGCGTCTGGTTGATCACCCGCACCAGCCTGTTGGCTTTTTCCTGTGCCTGCTTCTCATTGGCCTGCGCCAGGATCACGCCGAATTCATCGCCACCCAGCCGGCCGACGACATCGGAGTCCCGCACATTCTCGATCAGCAGCCGGGCGAATTGTTGCAATGCCGCGTCACCGGCCGCGTGGCCGAACCGGTCATTGATCGCCTTCATCCCGTTGATGTCGAAATAGAGCATGCTGCCGCTGGTGCCGTAGCGCTCGGCATAAGAGATCATGCGCGTGAGTTCGCGCAGGAAGGCCCGGCGGTTGGCGATCGGCAGCATGGCATCTTCATCCGCCAACTGCTCCAGATGCGCGATGCGCTTGCGCGTCTGGTCGAGCTCGTCACGCAGATGTGACACTTCATCGAGCAAGGTCTGGAGGGCGGTGCGGACATTCGGCGATAACTCGCCTTCGGCCAGACCGAGGAAGGCGACCCGGTCGGCCGCCGAGACCGATGCCGCAGCTTCGGCAACCGCGACCGCGCCGACGGTGGCACCCGCCTTGTTGACGGCCGCCGCCTGACGCACGCCCGCCGTCCTGGTGGCGCCTGAACTTGCCCGACTGCGGACCTTCATTTCAACGTGCTCTCACCCGACAAAGGCATTCCGTGCTCGCCCCCAATGCGGCCCTCATCTTGAGACCGCGTCGCACGGAAGGTCCGAGCTGGATCGCAGATCCCAGTACCGAAACGGTTTTTGGTCCTGTTTTGGTAAGGATCACAATGACATGCATTCGTTAAATCCAACTTAATGGCAGCGAAACTTCACCCGTTTGCCGTGTTGCCTGGCGCCGTCTTAAGATTGCCTGGATGCCGGTCGCTGAGGCCGGAATATCATCGGAAGCCGCCTTGTCTTGACGGTTACCGCCCCTATAATGCGCGCCACTTCGCCTGGCCGAGAATGGATCAAGGAATATGGTCTCCGCCCCGCCACAGATCGGTGTCATCATGGGCAGCCAGTCGGACTGGCAGACGATGCGCCATGCCGTCGATGTCCTGACCGATTTCGGCGTGCCCCATGAGGTCCGGATCGTCTCCGCCCACCGTACCCCCCACCGGATGGTGGATTACGCCGAGACCGCCCGTAGCCGCGGTTTGAAGGTGATCATCGCCGGTGCCGGCGGGGCAGCCCATCTGCCCGGCATGGTGGCCGCCATCACCGATCTGCCGGTCTTCGGCGTGCCGGTCGAATCCGCCGCCCTCAAGGGCCAGGACAGCTTGCTCTCCATCGTGCAGATGCCGGGCGGCGTGCCGGTCGGCACCCTGGCGATCGGCAAGCCCGGCGCCATCAATGCCGCCCTGCTGGCTGTCTCGGTCCTATCCCTGCTGGACCCGGATCTGGCGACCAAGCTGGCGGCCTATCGCCGGCGCCAGACCGAGGCTGTCGCCTACGAGCCGAGCCGCGACAACTGACCGGTGCTATACTTCGATACCTGACCCAACCCGGCATGAGCGGCCGCAAGCCGATGCCAAGAGTGAAACCGTGATCGGATCAAGCGTGACATGAGCATCGACCAAGGCCAGATCATCCCGCCCGGCAGCACCATCGGTATCCTGGGTGGCGGCCAGCTCGGCCGCATGGCCGCCTCGGCGGCGGCCCGGCTCGGCTATAACGTTCACATCTATTGTCCCGATCAGAACAGCCCCGCGTCGTTCGTCGCCGCGCAAACCACCGTCGCCGCCTATGACGACCAGGATGCCTTGCGCGATTTCGCCGCCGCGGTCGATGTCGTCAGCTTCGAGTTCGAGAATATCCCGGCCGAGACGACGGAATTCCTCGCGGCGATGAAGCCGACCCGGCCGGCGCCGCATGTGCTCTATCTCACGCAGGAACGGCTGCGCGAGAAGAACTTCCTGATGTCGATCAATGTGCCGACCACCCGCTTCCTGGAAGTCGGCCGTGCCGAGGCATTGCCTCAGGCGGTCCAGGCCCTGGGTCGGCCCTGTATCCTGAAATCGGCGAGCTTCGGCTATGACGGCAAGGGACAGGTGCGGATCGACGCCGACACCGACCTCAACGAGGCCTGGGAGCGAATGGGGGCGGATCTCGCGATCCTGGAAGCCTACGTCGACTTCAACAAGGAAATCTCCGTCGTCATCGCCCGGAGCGTCGACGGCAACACGGCGCAATACGTGGCGGTCGAGAACCAGCACCGCCATCACATCCTGGATGTCACTATCGCCCCGGCGCGGGTCACGGAGCTGGTTGCCCAGCGGGCGGAAGCGATCGCCCGCCATATCGCCCAGGAGCTGAAACTGGTCGGCCTGCTCGGCGTCGAGATGTTCGTGACCCAGCAGGGCGAGGTCCTGGTCAATGAACTGGCACCCCGGCCGCACAATTCCGGCCACTGGACCATGGATGCCTGCATCACCAGCCAGTTCGAGCAATTCGTGCGCGCCGTCTGCGGCCTGCCCCTGGGCTCACCGGAACGGCATTCGGACGCGGTGATGAAGAACCTGATCGGCGAGGAAGCCTATCAATGGCGCGAGATCCTCGGCGATCCCGGCGCCAAGCTGCATCTCTACGGCAAGACGGAAGCTCGTCCCGGCCGCAAGATGGGGCATGTCAACCGCCTCAGCCCGCGCAAGTAAGCGGCCGACGGACTAATCGGATCGTCATGGACGCGCGTGCCGCCGCCGGAAATTCGGCCGGCCGGCGCGCTTCAGCAGGCGCAGGGGATGCGGCAGGCGATCGCTCATCTCCCGCACCTTCTCCACGGTCCGCCCGATCACCTGGGGGATCTGCATCACCTCGCCGATACGACGGTCGAGGAAGGCCCAAGTCGCGGCGCCATCCGGCGATTTATCGTTGAGCCAATAGAGCACGGTCGAGGAATAGACCGCCGCCAGCAAAGCACGCTTGGTATAGAAATTGTGGTCGGTCGACTGGTCGCCGGCGCCATACCAGATGGCATTCACCG
This sequence comes from uncultured Rhodospirillaceae bacterium, assembly GCA_964406155.1. Lineage (GTDB taxonomy): Bacteria > Pseudomonadota > Alphaproteobacteria > Dongiales > Dongiaceae > Dongia_B. The sequence goes on from CAYOQR010000056.1 coordinate 38,149, forward strand.
TGCTATAGAGCAGCTTGGTTGCCAGCCCGGCATTCTGCGGCATCAGCAGCAGGGTGCAGCCGGCACGAACCGCCTCGCGATGCGCCTGGCAATATTCCAGCCGCAGGCGGACCGCCGTCGCGATGCGTTCGCGGACCCGCAGGCCGGCGATCTCCGGCGTCGCCAAAGCGGCGATGACGGCCTGATCCGCCATCTCGTGCCACAGGATCAGGGCATCGCGCGCGCCGCCGGGAAAGGCGTTGAGCACGCGATCCGCCGGCAGGCCGACCTCCTGCCCCGCCGCCTGCATCGCGGCCTCGCTCCAGCCGTCGAACGGCACATGGTTGAGGGCCGCCGCCAGCAGGCGTTCGCGATCCTGGTCCCGGTCATAGCTGCCGGTCATGCTCAATCCCCTTCAAAATTCCGTTCAATCTTTCGCCGCCGCCGCATCCGCCGCGGCCCGGCGCATCTCCTCGACGAAGGCCAAGGTCGAAAGATCGGTCATGCGCATCGGATAGAGGATGCCGTCCAGATGGTCGCATTCATGCTGCACCACCCGGGCGTGGAATCCCCGCGCCTCGCGGTCAATGATACCGCCCTCGGCATCCAGGCCGCGATAGCGGATATGCGTATAGCGCGGCACCATGCCGGCGAGATCCGGCACCGAGAGGCAGGCCTCCAGGCCGTCGGCCATTTCCGGCCCCCCCGTTTCCGAACCCAACGGCTCGATCTCGGGGTTGATCAGGACCGTCAGGGGCACCGCCCCCGCCTCGCCCCCCTCTTCCCGGGCGATCCGGGCCGCCGGGACATGGAAAATGACCAGGCGCAGGGGTACATGCACCTGCGGCGCCGCCAGCCCGGCCCCGCCGATATCCCCCAACGTCTCCAGCATATCCCTGATAAGTCTTTGAATTTCTGGAGATTTTGGATCGAAGACGGGATCCGCCCGGCGCTTTAGCACCGGATGCCCCATGCGGGCAATCTTGAGAATAGCCATGTAACGACCTGCCTTTCAGGGGAATATGGTGCAGATTCGCCCCTCAAGGAAGGGCCGAAAGAGGGGCTGAAAAGGCCGTTTGACCGCCTCACGGCCCTTCACAACGGCAATTCCCTGTGTTATCCACACCCGTCAACTGGCAGCAATACCGCTGCCTGACGAGTTTTTGCGTTTCCAAAAACCCCAACTTAGAAAGGCTGTGATCAACCGTGCAAGTTCTCGTCCGTGACAATAATGTCGATCAGGCCCTGCGCGCGCTCAAGAAGAAGATGCAGCGCGAAGGGATCTTCCGGGAAATGAAGATGCGTCGCAATTATGAGAAGCCGTCAGAGCGCAAGGCGCGTGAGAAGGCTGAAGCTGTGCGTCGTCACCGGAAGCTGATGCGCAAGCGGATGGAGCGTGAGGGCTACTAAGCACTCAAGCTTCCGGGGGTAACACCCCGAGCACGTTGTAGCAGAAAAGGGCCGGAACTTTCGTTCCGGCCCTTTCTCGTTGGAGACAGGCGACAATAGATGCCACGGCTCGGCCAAACGATCAGCCGAACGACTTGACGATGTCCTCGCACATCTTCTTGGCATCGCCGAACAGCATCATGGTGTTGTCCTTGAAGAAGAGCTCGTTCTCGACCCCCGCATAGCCCGAGGCCATCGAACGCTTCACGAAGAGCACGGTCTTCGCATTTTCCACATCGAGGATCGGCATGCCGAAGATCGGGCTCTTGGGGTCGGACTTCGCCGCAGGATTGGTGACGTCGTTGGCGCCGATCACGAAAGCCACATCGGCCTGGGGGAAATCGCGGTTGATATCCTCCAGCTCGAAGACCTCGTCATA
>CAYOQR010000057.1:0-39557 GCA_964406155.1 uncultured Rhodospirillaceae bacterium
CGGCGCCTTCGACGTGCTGATCGGCATCAACCTGCTGCGCGAGGGCCTGGACATTCCCGAATGCGCCCTGGTCTGCATCCTCGATGCCGACAAGGAAGGCTTCCTGCGGTCCAAGACCTCGCTGGTGCAGACCATCGGCCGCGCTGCCCGCAATGTCGACGGCCGCGTCCTGCTCTATGCCGACAAGATGACGGACAGTCTGCAATACGCCATCGACGAAACCAATCGCCGGCGCGAGAAGCAGCAGGCCTATAATGCCGCCAACGGCATCACGCCGGAATCGGTGAAGAAGCAGATCGGCGACATTCTGCAATCGGTCTATGAGAGCGACCATGTGACGGTCGATACCGGTCTGACCGGCGAGGCCCATCTGATCGGCCATAACCTGAAAGCGACCCTCGCCGATCTCGAGAAGAAGATGCGCACGGCGGCGGCGGAACTGGAATTCGAGGAAGCGGCGCGGCTGCGCGACGAGATCAAGCGGCTGGAAGCGATCGATCTCGGCATTCCGCTGGATTACAGCACCACCGGGAACCGGGCCGGGCCGGGGGCCGCCTACAGCCATCGCGACAAGCCGGGCAAGCCCTCCATGGGGAATACCGTGCGCGGCCGTTCGGTGGGCGGGCGCGCCGGCTCCAATGCCGGCAAGAAGGGGCCGCGCAAGCGTCACTGATTGCATGCGCCTTGCTTTGAAATGAAGATGGCATGTCAAAGGTAACGCGGGCGACGCAGATGCTGGAAAAGGCCAAGCTGCCCTTTTCCGTTCACAGCTACGATTACGATCCCGAGGCTGATAGTATCGGCCTGCAGGCCGCCGCGGCGATCGGTGAGGATCCGGGCCGCGTCCTCAAGACCCTGATGACGCTGGTTGACGGCAAGCCGGTCTGCGTCATCCTCCCGTCCGACCGCGAGATTTCCATGAAGAAGCTCGCGGCGGCAGTCAGCGGTAAATCGGCGCAAATGATGAAGCCGGCCGATGCCGAGCGCGTCACTGGTTATAAGGTCGGCGGCATCAGCCCCTTCGGCCAGATGAAGAAGGTGCGGACCGTCATCGAACAAACGGCCCTCGCGCACGGCTATGTCTACGTCAATGGCGGGCAACGCGGGCTGCAACTGCGTCTCGCTCCGCGCCATATTGTCGAGACGCTCGCCGCCATCGCAGCAGCGGTTGTTGCCTAGCTCAAATTGGCCGGTTGTTTTGCGACGACGATAAAGAACGGTTCGACCGCAGCGCTCAGACCCGGATCAGTCCGCGCTTGAAGGCATGGTACACCGCCAGCCCGATCACGAAGGCAATACCGACATTCCACATGGCAAGGCCGGCGGTGACGATGGTGCTGAACCGTTCGCCCTTGTCCCTGCTGATGTCGCACGAACCGAGGGCCAACTGAGCGCCAGCGAGAAACAGGATCACGCCGAGCACTTCCTGCGGGATCATCTCGAAGATGACCGCGACGGAAGAGCTCATGAACAGCGCCAGGAAGAGAAGCAGGCTGCCGAGCATGATCGGCGCCCCACCGGTCCGGGCACCGAAGGCAATATGCCCGGCCATGCCACCGGCGCCGTGACACATGGGAACGCCGCCGACCAGCGCGCCGGCCAAGTTCATGATGCCGGTCGAGAGCGCGACCTTGCGCTCCGACACCGGACGGTCCGGGAAAAGGTGGTTGTTCTCCTCGGTTATCGCGATGATCGCGTTGCCGAGCGTGAGGGGCACTTGGGGCAGGGCGAGAAACAGCGTGCCTATCACCATATCGTGCCACGTCACCGAGCCCAGCGCGAAGGACGGCAGTCGCGGCTCGACATGGATCGAGGCCAGCGCCGACAAAAGATGAGGGTCGCGAATCACAGCCACGATGGCGCCGCCGGCCAGCAGCAGGAACATGGCCGGAATTTTCCGGTTGGTGAGAAGAACGAGCGTCAAGAACAAGGCACCGCCACTCAGCCACCAATCGCTTGCCATCAGCTTCGCGCCGTCCAGCATGAAACTGAGACCAAGCCCAAGGATGATGCCGATGGCGACCGGCCGACTCACCAGATCGGCCACGCGTTTGGCCGCCCCCGTAATGCCCAGGACGAACCAAATGGCGCCCGTGACCAGTGTCGCGCCATAGACGGTGCCCGCCGTGATGACCGCGGTTTGTGCCGCCTGCGTGGCAGCAATGGCCCCAATCGCCTTCATCGGCTGCACCGGCCAAGGCGTCTTGTAGTAGAGGCCGACCGCCAGCATGGCCAGGCCAAAGGCCAGCAAGATGCCGAAAGGGTCCAGGCCGAGGAGCTTGATATAAGCGACCACGAAGGGAATGAGCGTCCCTAAATCGCCGAATGCCCCGGCCACTTCTGCTCGGTCAAAGCGATTGCGGGCGAGCACGATCCCCCTCTTCTTGCCGGCAGCATCCAATGACATCGACTACAAGACGGCACGATGCATGCAAATACGCCGCCGGCTGAGATGTCAAGCGGCCTGCCAAACCGTCGGGAACCAATCTTCGCGCAGCTTTTCGCCATTCTGCTGATCGATTCCCGGAAAGGGCGGCGAGGTGCGGCCGGGACGCTGGATATAGACGGCATCGTCGCCGAGGAAGCGGGCCGAAAAGGCGCGACGGCGGTTGGCGCCTTCGTTGCCGCGAGCGCCATGCACGGTCCGGTAATTGAAGATGATGGCATCGCCCGGCTCCAAGGCCGGTGCCAGGATCTCGAAACCGCCGGCATCGATCTCCGGCAGGTCCATGAAGTTCTCCTCATTGGCATAAAAATCCTCGCCGCCGGCCCAGCGCTTGGGCCGCACCAGCTTCGGCCAGAGATGTGAACCGAGGACCAGACGCAGGGTATTCGCCTCCGTCACGGGATCGAGCGGGATCCAGTAGCTCGCCGTCTGCATGCCATCGACGCAGTAATAGGGCATGTCCTGATGCCAGGGCGTCCGCTTCGAGGTTCCCGGCTCCTTGACCAGCAGATGGTCATGAAAGATCTGCGACGTCCGGCTGCCCATCAACTGGCCGGCCAGGGCCGCCGCCGGCGAGCGGCGCATGAAGTCGCCGAATTCCGCGATGCGCTGCCAGTTGCAGTAATCGTCGAAGAACCGGCCGCCGCCCTCGCCCGGCCGGACATTCTCCGCACCATAGGTGCTGGGCTCCGCCATGTTGCGTTCGCAGCCTTGCCGCAGGATTTCCACCCAATCGGCGAAAACGCCTCGCAGGACAATCGCGCCGTCGCGCTGATAGGCGGCGATCTGGTCGGGGGTCACAGTCATGCCGGGCATCGGGCGCTTATCCTTCTTTGATCCACGCTGCGTTTGATACGTGCCGACAGACTTGCCATGCCTGAGCCATCAGGTAAAATATATGATATTGATATCTACCCATAATATTTTGATGATAACCTTCACCTTCCGCCAACTCGATTACTTCGTCGCCATCGCCGAACATGGCACGATCAGCGAAGCCGCCCGGGCGAAGCATGTCGCCCAGCCGGCGATGTCCATGGCGATCGCCCAATTGGAGACAGCACTCGGGGAAAAACTCTTCCTTCGCCGCGCCGGGCATGGTCTGTCCCTGACCGCGACCGGCCGCCGCCTGCTCGATCAGGCGCGCGACCTGCTGGCCTTGGCGACCCGGATCTCCGCCGGCCGGGATACGTCCACAGGTCCGTTGAAAGGCCGCCTGTCCCTGGCCTGTTTCAAGGATCTGGCACCCTATATCGTCCCGCGCCTGATGGCCGAGTTCCGGCAGCATCATCCGGAGGCGGTGATCCATCTGCTGGAAGGCGATTTCGCGACGGTCCGCGATCATCTGATCGGCGGCCGGGCGGAGCTCGCCATCACCTACGAGCTGGGGATCGAGGCCGATATCAAACGATGGCCCCTGGTGGAATTGCCGCCTTATGCGCTCCTGCCGGCCCGCCATCCCCTGGCCCGGCAGCAGAAGGTGTCGCTCGCGGCCTTGGCCCGGGAACCGCTCATCCTCGAGGACATGGCGCAATCGCGCGAATACTTCATGTCGCTGTTCTGGTCGCATGGCCATCAGCCGCGCATTGGCCAATATACCCAGACCTTCGAGATGCAGCGTGGCCTGGTCGCCCATGGCTGCGGGATCGCGTTGTCCTGCACGAGGCCACATGGCGACCGCAGTTATGACGGACGTCCGATCGCCTGCCGGCCGATCCTGGAACCCCTGGCGCCGCAGCGTGTGGTCCTTGCCCAGTTGGACGGATCGGGCGCCTCGCCCCTGGCGGCCGCCTTCATCGCACTGGCGCAGCAGGAGGTGGTCAGCGGACGGAGCTTGTCATCGGAGGACCTGCCACCGAAAAGTACCACGAGGAAGAAGAGCTAAGCAGCCGCTCAGTCGGTCCGGCTGCTACCGCCGATCAGATCCTCGACATCCCGGACCAGACGCGGGAGCTTGCCCATGGGGCAGGCCAGATAGCTCGGTTCCCAGACCGGCGAGAAGCCTTGCTTGAAATCCCACAGAACCTGCCTGTCCGGCAGCAGGCCGAACTGGAGCGCTTGGCCATCGATCCTGGCCCAGAGCGGCTCCAGGCGATGATCCGTTTCCACGCCCAGCGGCGTCGTGCCGAGATCGAACCAGCGATATTCCTGCCCCTTCGCCCAGAGCATGATCTCGAGCAGGAACCCGGGCAAAAGATCGGCTGGAACATCTGCCGCCGACCGCAGCAGATCGACCGCGCATTCCTGGTGCCCGCCGCCGCGCCACAGATTGGCGAAGGCGACGATCCGGCCGTCCAGCCGCAAGACCGCAACCGGACAGCGGGCGATATAGTCGCGCGAGAAGAAACCGAAGGTGAAACCGGTCTCCTGAATCTGATGCCGCACTAGCCAGTCGTCGGAAAGGGCCGAGAGTTCCCCCATGATCCGGTCGATGTTCTCCGCCGGGTGAATTTCGACGCCCATGCCGCTGGCGAGCAATCGGCTGTGGGCTTCCCGCAAAGCCGGCGCCACCGACTGTTCGGAATCGAAATCCGTCAGGCGGATCCGTGCCCGCTCACCGTACTTGATCACCTGCAGACCGAGATCAAGATAGATCGACAAGGCTTCCGGCCCGATATCATAGAAGGCGATCTGCGCGCCGAAGAGGTCGGCCCGGTCGCGGAAATCCCAGAGAAGGTCGGTCCAGCTTCCACGCGGCCCGACCGGATCGCCGAGGGCGATCCAGCTATGGCCGCTGATGCCGTACATGATGAAAGCGGTCTGCGGCTGATTGAGCAGGAAGGACTTGTCGCCCGTCAAAGCGAGCTGCGCGGCACTGCGCATCGACGCGCCGGCCAGGCTGCGGACCCGGTTGAAATCCGCCCCGCTCCGGGCCGGACGCTGGAGCTGCGTCAGGCGCAGGCTTTGCCAGATGGTCACCACCATCAGGGTCGCCAGCATGGCGGAAACCGCCCGCAATGATCGCGGCCCGTTGCGGGCCAGATCGAATTGCAGCAAGACCGCCTGGCTGTAGTCGAGATGCCGATAGACGAAGGCGAGCAGCCAGCACATGCCAAGGACCACCACCACGATTCCGATGATCCAGCCCAGGGTAGGCCGCTGCTCGATCAGCCGTGCCTTGCGGTAGAATTCAGGCTTGCACGGCAGCAGCGCGAGAAACAGCAATCCCAGCAGGGCCGCGACTTCGTATTCCAGGCCCTTGATCAGCGAGGCCGCCACCCCGGCGATCAGCAGCAGTTCGGTCACCCACCAGGCGCTGCGCAGGCGGCGCGACAAACCGCGCCCCAGCAGCAGCAGCAGCGTGCCGATAACGGCGGCGAGGACATGGGTCGTTTCGATGGCGGCATGAGGCAGGTAGGCATTGACCAGGACCAGGCGCCAGCTCGCGCCGGGCAAGGCCCCGGAGGCCAGCAGCACGGCGCCGCCCAGAAAAACCAGCATGCCGAAAATCGTCGGAGCGAGCGGCGAGCTGTATTGCGAGACAGTCTCGGTCAGGGCCCGCAGCCGGCTGCCATGACGGGTACTTTCGGTAATGGCGATGGCAACACCGCCGAGGACCAGCGGCAGGAAGTAGTAGACGAAGCGGAACATGACGAGGCCGGTAACCAGGGCCGGCAGCACGGCGGGCGGTGGCGTCACCAGCAACAGGATTGTCGCTTCGAAAACGCCGAGCCCGCCCGGCACATGGCTGGTGACGCCGATCGTCATGGCGATGGCGAAGAAGCCGAGCAGGGCCAGATAGCTGATATGCAGTTCCGGCGGCAGGAAGACATAGAGCACCGCACCCATGCAGGCGACGTCGGTGAGCGACAGCAGGGTCTGCGGCAGCAGATGGCGGGTATCCGGCATGTCGATCTGGCGGCCGAACAGGCGCAGTGGACCGACATGCACGCTGCGCCAGATGAAGACACCGGCCGGCCCCAGGAGCAAGGCGACGCCGAGGCCACGGATCAACCATTCCGGCAGGCTCGGCACCTGAGCCGCCGCCAGGCTGGGATCGAGGACAAAAGAGAGGCCCAGCAGAATGCAGGTCGCCATGCCGAAGGTGCCGCTGAAGGAGAGCTGCACTTTCATGGTGTCGGCGAAGCTGAGACCCTCGGCCATGAAATAGCGCGCCCGCAAGGCGCCGCCGATCAGGATCGAAAAGCCGGTCGAATGGGCGACCGACTGCGCGATATAGGACCCGAGCGCCGCCCGCAGAAAGGGAATGCGTTTGGCGGTCGACCACAAGGCAACATAGTCCTGCAGGGCCAAAGCGAGGAAACTGCACGCCGTCAGGCCGCAGGCGAGCAGCAGGGTCTGGTAGGAGATCGCGCCGATCTCCCGCCGGATCTGGGAAAAGCGGATGGCGGCGACGCTGTGGTGAATGGTCCAGACCGCCAGCGCGAAGAGGCCGATCGCCAGGACCGGCACCAGGAAACGCGACAGCACGGGCCGCCAGCGGCTGAACCAGGCATCTGCCAGTTTCAACGGGCGTTGCTCGAGTTCGGCCATCAGTTCAAACGATCTTCATGCGAGGGGCAGACAACACGGATAGGCAACACGGATAGGGCCTTGCTCGGTTAGGGCTAGCAACGGACACCACCTCGTGTCCAGTCATAGCGCTCGGTTTTGTTTCCCCGCCCCATCGGACGCCGGAGACGCCGTTATCACTTGGCATTCTATCAGGAATCTGACAGGTAAAATAATGCCTTGGGATATCTGCTCAAAAAGAGGGATATCTGCCCAAAGGTGTGACAAACAGTTCAGGATTCGATAAACCGCCCGGCCGGAATGCCGTCGACCGGTGCGGCGGTGGAAGAACAAACGGCGACGCCTCGCACCTTGCATGACGGGGCGGTTCTGGACAGGATGCCGGCCATGACGACGCAGCTTCAACCTTCCACGCAGAATGTGGCCCCGCCGCAGGTCGCCTCCCAACAAGTCGCCTTGGTAACAGGTGGCGCCAAGAGATTGGGCCGGGCCATCGCCTTGGCCCTGGCCGAACATGGCTGGGACATCGCCCTGCATTACCATCAATCTGTCGCGGATGCCGAGCAGACCGCCGAGGAAATTCGTGGACATGGCCGGCGCGCCGCCCTGCTCCAGGCCGATCTTGGCCGTGAGAGCGAGGTGGAGCGGCTCCTGCCGCAGGCCAATGCGGCGCTCGGCCCGGTCTCCTGCCTGGTCAACAACGCCTCGGTCTTCGAGATGGACAAGGTCGATACCGCGACCCGCGACAGTTGGGACCGTCATATCGAAACCAATCTGCGGGCTCCCCTGGTCCTTTCCCAGGCTTTCGCCCGGCAACTGCCGGAGGGCCGCGAGGGCAATATCATCAATATGCTGGACCAGCGGGTCTGGAAGCTGACGCCCTATTTCCTGAGCTATACCGTCGCGAAGATGGGACTCTGGACCCTGACACGTACCCTGGCGCTCGGCTTTGCGCCGCGGATCCGCGTCAATGCCATCGGACCGGGTCCGACATTGCCGAGCCCAAGGCAAAGCGAGGAGCATTTTCAGGCGCAATCAGCCGCTATGCCGCTAGGCCATGGCGCCTCGGCTGCAGAAATCGCCGGCGCCGCCCTCTATATTCTCAGTGCCCGGTCGATGACCGGCCAGATGATCGCCCTGGATGGCGGCGAGCATCTGGGATGGCAGGTGCCGAATAAGGGCTTTCAGCCAAAGGAATAGCCCGATGCGGTGCTTTGCCGGTATAGTTCGCTTTCACCAGGCGCAATCGGCGCCTTCTCCATCGGGCTCCAGAGTGCGGCCCGATCATCTTGCCCCAGGGTGCGGCATCTTCTTGCGGCCTGAGGAGGGCCTTTGGGCATATGAGCCAAGCTGAGAGAATTACGCCGCTGCCGGGGAATGCTGGCCAGCGCACCCTGAAAGTCTTCGTCCGTGATCTCGTGCTGCCATGCCGGATCGGGGTCTACAGCCATGAGAAGCTGGGCGAGCAGCGTGTCCGGATCAACCTGGAGCTGATCTGCAATGAGCATCCGGCGATCAATGACGAACATGCCAATGTGGTCTGCTATGACCAGATCATCACCGAGATCAAGCAACTGATCGGGATCGAGCACATCAACCTGGTGGAAACCCTGGCCGAGCGGATTGCGGCTCTCTGCCTCCGGGATTACCGGGTCCAGGAGGCGAAGGTCCGGGTGGAGAAACTGGACGTCTTCGCCGAAGCTGAGGCGGTTGGCGTAGAGATCGAGCGGGTGCGCAACCTGCGCTGATCCAGGCCAAATTGGCCGGTTCCTTCACTTTTTAAGGAACTGTGATCGAATCGTTGCAGCAAGGGCGTTAAAAAGCCAATCCGATCAGCGCCCTTGCTGCTCTTCCTGACGGAAGTTGTTCACACGGGCAAAGCCTGAGTCCGAAGTCCGACAGAGAGTCAAGACGATTCCCTTTTGTGACTCTTTCTTTTCCTGTGGATCATTATATTTCGATACAAATCAATAGCTTATAATTTTATGCCTATTTTTTGAGCATACAGGGGAAATGGCGGATTTCCTACGCCTCGGCAAATTGCCCCAAATGTTACCGACAGACTTATCCACAGGAATCGTGGATATCTGGAAGAGTTGTCGATCACGCGACGCAGGCTTAACTTTCGTCTCGACGAATCTGCGATCTCAGCCCATTTGTATGACCGATTTGCGACATTCCGCCGCAGGCCGAACAAACCCCATGACGGCAGGCGTGCTGGCAGAGCATGACGACGAAAATGACAGCCAATGATCCATACGGACGCGACGATGCGCCGAAACCCGGCGGTCCCGGCGCCACCTCCGACGAGGCATCTGGTGCAACCGCGCCCGAGGGGTCGGTAGCAACCGACGATCTCGATTTGCCGGGGGTCGGGAGCAACCCACAGGAGTCCGATTCCGACGACGTTTCCTTGGGAGAGGATTCCCCTGAAGACGGCTTGCCGACAGGGCGGCTGGCCCAGGGCGTCACGGTCATCAAGGAAAAAGTCCGGACCTTGCCCGGCAGCCCCGGCTGCTACCGCATGCTGAACGAGCGGGGCGACGTCCTCTATGTCGGCAAGGCTAAGGATCTGAAGAAGCGGGTCACGTCCTATACCCAGCCCTATCGCCAGCCGCTCCGCATCCAGCGGATGATCGCCGAAACCGTGACCATGGAATTCGTCACCACCCATACCGAGGTGGAGGCGCTGCTGCTGGAAGCCAATCTGATCAAGCGCTACACGCCGCGCTACAACGTGCTGCTGCGCGACGACAAGAGCTTCCCCTATATCCTGATCACCGGTGACCATCCGGCCCCGCAGATCACCAAGCACCGCGGCGCCCGCAACCAGCCCGGCGAATATTTCGGCCCCTTCGCCTCGGCGGGTGCCGTCAACCGCACCATCGTCGCCCTGCAGCGGGCCTTCCTGCTCAGGAATTGCTCCGACAGCATCTATGCCAGCCGCACCCGCCCCTGCCTGCAATACCAGATCAAGCGCTGCTCGGCGCCTTGCGTCGAGCGCATCAGCCAGGCCGATTACGCCGAACTGGTGCGCGAGGCCCGCGATTTCCTGGCCGGCAAGAGCCGTGATGTGCAGAACCGCCTGGCAACCGAGATGCAGACCGCCAGCGATGCCTTGGAATTCGAGCGCGCCGCCAAATTGCGCGACCGTATCCAGGCCCTGACCCTGATCCAGTCGCGCCAGGACATCAATCTGATCGATATCGAGGAAGCCGATATCATCGCCGCCATCCAGGAAGGCGGCCAGAGCTGCATCCAGGTCTTCTTCTTCCGCAACGGCTGCAATTACGGCAGCCGCGCTTATTTCCCGACCCATGACAAGCAGGCGACCCTGCCGGAGATTCTCGCCGCCTTCATGGCCCAGTTCTATGAGAACAAGACCCCGCCCCGGCTCATCCTCGTCAGCGAGAAGCCGGCCGAGGTCGAGCTGCTGACCGAAGCGCTCATCCTGCGGGCCGGCGGCAAAGTGGAAATCATCGAACCGAAACGCGGCGACAAGCGCAAACCGGTCGAGCATGCCTTGCTGAATGCGCGCGAGGCCCTGGCCCGGCGCAGCTCGGAAAGCAGCACCCAACAGAAACTGATGCGCGGCGTCGCCGAGGTCTTCGGCCTGGAGCAATCGCCTAAGCGCATCGAGGTCTATGACAACAGCCATATCTCCGGCACCAATGCCTATGGCGCCATGATCGTCGCCGGGCCGGACGGCTTCCTGAAGAACCAGTACCGCAAATTCGCCATCCGGCAGGACAGCGCCGGCAAATCTGCCGGCAATGACAATGACGATGGCGATATGGGCGGAGATGGAAACGATAACGAAGCATCGGCGGAACCCGCGACACCTTTGCGCCAGGTCGGCGAAGCAGCCGCGGCGGATTTCGTCCCCGCGCCGCCCGCTGGTCCTGTTCCCGGCATCTCGGCGGATCTCACCGGCGGCGACGATTACGGCATGATGCGGCAGGTCCTGATGCGCCGTTTCGGCCGCGCCCTGAAAGAGGATCCGGACCGCCAGCGCGGCACCTGGCCCGACCTCGTCCTGATCGATGGCGGCCAGGGCCAGTTGCAGGCCGCCCTCGACGTCTTCACCGAGCTTGGCATCACCGATATGCCGGTCGCCGCCATTGCCAAGGGACCGGACCGCAATGCCGGACGCGAGCGCTTCTTCATGCCCAGCCGGGCGCCCTTCAGCCTCGATATGAAGGACCCCGTCCTCTATTACCTGCAGCGCCTGCGGGACGAATCCCATCGCTTCGTCATCGGCACCCACCGCGCCAAGAGATCGAAGCAGATCGGCCAGTCCTTGCTGGACGAGGTACCGGGGATCGGCGCCAAGCGGAAAAAGGCCCTGTTGCTGCATTTCGGCTCGGCCCGCGAGGTCGCCCGGGCGGGGCTTGCCGACCTCTGCGCCGTCGAAGGGATCAGCGAAGCCGTGGCCCGCAAGATCTACGATCATTTCCATGGCGGCTGATCACGCAATGCCGATATCGGACCCGACCATCCGCCCGATCAAAACCCCGTGGCTCGGCAACACTGCGACCTCCGGGCTCTATGACAGGTACATCTCTTCCTGCTATGGTGCCGCCACGTCTGCCAAGAGGCCCCACCGATCATGACCAATCTGCCGAATATCCTGACCATGTCGCGCATCGCCGCGATACCCCTGATCGTCGGCTTCATGTATCTCGGCTCGGCATTATGGTCCTGGCTGGCCTTGATCCTCTTCGCCCTGGCCTGCATCACCGATTTCTTCGACGGCTATATCGCCCGGCGGATGGAGAAGGTCTCCGCGCTCGGGCGCTTCCTCGATCCGATCGCCGACAAGCTGCTGGTCGCCGCCATCATCCTGGTCCTGGTGGCGACCCATCACATCGCCGGCTGGGCGACCCTGGCCGCCCTCATCATCCTGTGCCGCGAGATCATGGTCAGCGGCCTGCGCGAATTCCTGGCGGAGCTGCATGTCGGTGTCCCGGTGAGCATGCTGGCCAAGTGGAAGACCATGGTGCAGATGCTGGCCCTTGGTTTCCTCATCCTCGGCAATGCCGGCCCGGCCCAGCTCGATTGCGAATTGATCGGCGAGATTCTGCTGTGGATCGCCGCCGCCCTGACCCTGATCACCGGCTACGATTACCTGCTGGTCGGCCTGCGCCATATGGCCGCCGATGATCGCGGCAGCGGCACCGCCTGACAGCGCGGCCCGATGAAGGTGCGCTGATGAAGATGCTCCGATGAAAATTCTGGGCCTGACCGGCTGGAGCGGCGCCGGCAAGACGACCCTGATGGTCCACCTGATCCCCGAACTGGTGGCACGCGGCATCAGCGTCTCCACCATGAAGCACGCCCATCACGCCTTCGATGTCGACAAGCCCGGCAAGGATTCGCATCGCCATCGCGAAGCCGGCGCCACCGAGGTCCTGGTATCCTCCGAACATCGCTGGGCCCTGATGCATGAGCATCGCGGCGGCGCCGAACCGAATGCCGCCGAGCTGATGCGGCATATGACGCCGGTCGATCTGCTGCTGATCGAGGGCTTCAAGCGCGAACCGCATGAGAAGCTGGAGATCTATCGCCGCTCGGTCGGGAAACCGCTGCTCTCTGTCGGCGATCCCAGTTTCGTCGCCGTCCTCTCCGATGGTCCCGTGCCCGAGACCGAGCTGCCGGTGCTCGATTTGAACGACACCGGCGCGATCGCCGATTTCATTCTGCGGCATTGCCGGCTTGGTCCGGATCGGGCTTAAACCCCGCCGGTTTCTTCGGTTCCGTCATCTAGGGCATCGTCTTCCGCTGCATCACCGGTCGCCGCGCCGATCACCTGCCGCACCAATGGCAGCGTGACACGCCGGCGGCTCGACAAAGCGGCGCGGTCAATTGCCGCCACGCTGCGCGCAGCAGCATCGAAAGACCGCTCGATATGCAGCACGAGATAGGCGATCACCTCGTCGCCGACGCTGAGCTGGCGGTCGGCGAAATGCTTGGTCAGCACCGCTGCCAACAGCCGATCGTCGGGCGCCTCGACCGCGATCGCCGGGATCGCAGCCAGGCGCGAGGCGAGATCGGGCAGCGCGACAGGCCAGCGCGCCGGCGGGGTCTGACTGAGGAGCAGCAGGGAACCCTCCAGCTCGCGCAATCGGTTGAGCACGTGGAACAGGGCCACCTGCTCGTCCCGCGACAAGTCCGTCGCAACCGACCAGTCGAGGATGACGGCGGCGCCGGGGGTCAACTGCGCGGCATCGGCGACGCTCAGGAATTGCGCCTGGGAGCGTGCCTGCCAGACATGGGCGAGATGGGTCTTGCCGCAACCGGCTGGCCCATGAATGGCAAGGACCCGACCGGGCCAATCCGGCCAGCGGTCGACCCAGGCAACAGCGTCACGGTTGCTGTCGGAGACGACGAAATCGCCGGCCCCGAGCGCCGGCCGGAAGGCCAGGTCGAGAGCGAGTTGGGCAGCGGCCATCGATCAGTCCTTCGCCGGATCCGCGAGAGCCGCGCTTGCCGCCGGATCAGCCGGCCCCGGCTCGCCCCCCAAATAGAGGGCGCTGCCGCGATATTGGCCGATGGCGAACCGCACCAGGACACCGATGGCGGCGGCGGTCGGCACCGCCAGCAGCAGGCCGAGGAAGCCGAACAGGGTCCCCCCCGCCAGCAAAGCGAAGATGATCCAGACGGGATGCAGCCCGACCCGGTCGCCAACCAGTTTCGGCGTCAGGAAATTGCCTTCGAGGACCTGCCCCACCAGGAACACACCGGCCACCAGGGCGATATGCGTCCAGTCGCTGAACTGCGCCAGGGCGATGGCGATCCCGGTGACGAAGCCGGTCATCGCCCCGACATAGGGGATGAAAGTCAGCACCCCGGCGAGCAGGCCGACGACGATGCCGAACGGCAGGCCAACCAGGGCCAAGGCGGTGGCGTAATAGGCGCCCAGCGTCAGACACACCATCGACTGGCCCCGGGCAAAGCCCGCGAGCGTCCGGTCCACTTCGCTGAACTGCATGCGGATCACCTGCAGATGCGGCCTCGGCAACAGATCATCGATCCGGCGCACCAGCAGGTCCCAGTCACGCAGCAGATAGAAAGTCACGACCGGCGTGATGAAGATCAGGGAGAGAAGATTGGCCAGGGCCAGGCCCTGGCCCAGCAATTCCTGGAAGGCCCGCGCCAGCCAGGAGACGGCGCTGCCCAGGCGCGATTGCGCCATGCCGCTGAGATCGGACAGGGCCGGCAGGTCGAAGCGCAACCGGAAGGTCTCATAGAGCGGCAGCAGCCGTGCCTGGGCGCGCTTCGCCAAGTCCGGCAGACTGGCGAGGAAGTCGCTGATCTCCTGCAACAGCAGCGGCGCCAGCGATACCAGGACGACGACGATGATGAGCGCGAACAGAGCGGTGACCACCACGGTCGCCCCCAGCCGCGACATGCCCCAGCGCTCGAGCTGATCGCAGATCGGATCCAGCATATAGGCGATCGCCATGCCGGCGACGAAAGGCAGCAAAATGCTGCGCAGGACGATCAGCAGCAGGACGAAGACTGCAAAGGCGATCAGCCAGGAACGCAGTTGCCGCGTTGGGCTCACTGCGGCACCGCTGGTTGATCCGATACCGCCGGCTGATCCGACGGAGCGCCATTTGCGGGCGCGGTCTGATTACCCTGTCCGTTCCCCGATTGACCGTCGCCGGACTGGCCGCCATCCGGCTGCGCCGGTGCAGGGGCTGGTGTCGGCGCACCGCCGGGCGTCAGCGACAAGGTGCCCTGATTGCCGCTGACATCGCTGAGGGTCAGCGCGTTCTGTGCCAGGGTGCGGCTGAACTGTCCTGCATCGCCGAGATAGGTCACGTCGATCACCGCCAGGCTCGGCGTCAGGCTGACCAGCCGGACGCTCTTCAGCAGATTGACCCCCGCGAGGCGCTTCTTGACCTCGATCCACTGCTTCAAATTATCGACCGGCACGTTGATGGTCATCTGGTTCTGCTGATTGGGATTGAGCAGATTCTCGTTCTTCCAGGACTGGCCGATCGCCGAGGTCACCCGCTCGACACCCTGGCTCAGCAACTGATCGATATTGCCGGCCGGGCCGGTGAGCGAATCCTTGTAGTTCTTCACGCCATCGACGCCATAGCGCGTCACCTGGATGCTGAGGCTGCGCTGCCCGTCAGCTCCCGCCGGCGACATCCGCGCCTCGGTCACCAGGATATCGCCGGCCCCATAGCGCTGCGCCAGCAGGCTGAGGCGCCCGCGATCGCCCGCCAGCGCCTGGGTGGCGCTGATCGTATTGCTGTCCTGCAGATCGCCGCTCGGCGCCACGATCGGCACCAGGCCGCTGCTCGCCGGCTTGGCCGACCAGGCATGCAGCCACTGATTATTCGCCCCCCAGAGCACGCTGGTCCCGGTATCGTCCGTATAGATCGGCACCACCAGCATGCGCTTCGACGGCGCCTGAGCGAAATCGATGCCATGCTGCCCCAGGTAATCGCGCACCGGCTGGGCGGCGAAGCGGAAGGTGAAGCGGCCGATATAGCGGGTCGCCGAGGTCTTCTCGTCCTCGATCTGGAAATCCTGCACCCAACTGCCGATCGTGGCATCGTCCGGCAAGGCCAGGCTGGCGGCCTTGTCCGGCGGGGCGATGTCGCTGATGATCTTCTGCAGCGCCAGACGCTGACCCTGGACCAGGGCCTTGTCGCGCAAGGTCGCGATATCGCCGGTCAGATCGACCGAGATGCCGCTGGCGGTATAGATATCGGATTGCTGCGCCCAGGCCGGCGCCACGGCAGCCGGCAGGATCACGCCCGATAGAATCAAGGCGGGTAGAATCAAAGCCGGCAATGCCACGAAAACCATCGCCGCAAACCCGCCGGCACCCAAAACAACGCGCCGGAAATCCCGGCAAAACCGCCCGATCGGATGCCGCGCGATGACTGTCAGACCCATTGCAAACCGCCCTGAAACCAGTATTGTCCAGCCCGAGCCTTATAGCCCGAAACCATGGAGGATGCCATAACCAGCGGCGCGAGCAGCACGGGAAGCGGCGGGACCGGGAACGGCCTGACCTATCGCGATGCCGGGGTCGATATTGATGCCGGAAACGCCCTGGTCGAGGCCATTAAACCGCTTGCCAAAGCGACGGCGCGCAGCGGCACCGCTGCGGGGCTGGGCGGCTTCGGCGCCTTCTTCGATCTGAAGGCGGCGGGCTATCATGATCCGATCCTGGTCGCCACCACCGATGGCGTCGGCACCAAGCTGAAAGTGGCGATCGATGCGGGTCACCACGATACCGTGGGCATCGATCTCGTCGCCATGTGCGTCAACGATCTGGTGGTCCAGGGCGCGGAACCCCTGCTCTTCCTCGATTACTTCGCCACCGGCAAGCTCGATGTCACAGCCGGCACCGCCATCGTCAAGGGCATCGCCGAAGGCTGCCATCAGGCCGGCTGCGCGCTGATCGGCGGCGAGACGGCGGAAATGCCGGGCATGTATGCCAAGGGCGATTACGATCTCGCCGGCTTCTCGGTGGGTGCCGTGGAACGCGGCCAGGCGATCACCGGCGATACGGTGGCCGATGGCGATATCATTCTCGGCCTTGCCTCCAGCGGCGTGCATTCCAACGGCTATTCGCTGGTCCGCAAGGTCGTCGAACTGAGCGGCCTCGGCTATGACGCGCCGGCGCCCTTCGCGCCCGGGCAATCACTTGGCGCAGCCTTGCTCACGCCGACCCGCATCTATGTGAAGAGCTGCCTCGCCGCGATCCGCCAGACCGGCGCCGTAAAGGCGCTGGCCCATATCACCGGCGGCGGCCTTCTCGAGAACATTCCCCGCGTCCTGCCGGCAACCCTGCAGGCGCAGATCGATGCCTCGGCCTGGCAACTGCCGCCGGTCTTCCATTGGCTGGCAAAGACTGCCGGCATCGCCGCCCAGGAACTGAGCCGCACCTTCAATTGCGGCATCGGCATGATCCTGGTGGCGGCACCAGACAAGGCCGATGCCGTCAGCGCCATCCTCAGCCAACATGGCGAGACCGTGCACCGGATCGGCCGCATCACCGGCCGTCCTGCCGGCGCGCCGGGCTGCACCGTCGCCAAGACCGATCTCTGGCCGCAGGGCTGATCCCGGATGGCGGCAAAGCTGCGCCTTGCCGTCCTGATCTCCGGGCGCGGCAGCAATCTGCAGGCGATCCTCGATCAGTTCGGACCGCGGATCGCCGGCAGTCCCATCGAGATCGTCCTCGTGCTCTCCAACCGGCCAGATGCCGCCGGACTGGCCCGCGCCGAACGGGCCGGCGTCAAAACCCTGGCGCTCGACCATAAGGCCTTCCCCGACCGCGCCAGTTTCGATACGGCGATGGATCGCGAAATCCGCGCCGCCGGCGCCGAGATGATTGCCCTTGCCGGTTTCATGCGCCTGCTGACGGACGGCTTCATCAATGCCTGGCGCGATCGCATGGTGAATATCCATCCGGCCCTGTTGCCGGCCCTCAAGGGCCTGCACACCCACGAGCGGGCCATCCGGCGCGGCCTGAAATTGCATGGCTGCACGGTGCATTTCGTGCGGCCTGAAATGGATACCGGCCCGATCATCGCCCAGGCGGCGGTGCCGGTTCTCGAAGACGACACACCGGATAGTCTGGGCGCCCGGGTCCTGGCGGCGGAGCACCGGCTCTATCCCCATGCCCTGCGGTTGATTGCCGCAGGCAAGGTCCGGGTCGAGGGCGAGGTCGCCCGGATCGCGCATCCGGCCGATGACACGGCCTGCCTGATCAACCCGCCCTTGCCCTGAGTCCCGGGAACCGGAGTCTCACGCCCCCAAGCCTCGTCAAGGGGCCTCCCATACAACTTACCCGGGATTGCATGGTGACGGCGGCTGCGGTAAAAATCCGCATCACGTTCAGCCTTTCAGGAGCTTTTCCGATGTCGTCCTCGCTCAATGACCAGATCTTGGCCAACCGTCAGCAGACCTGGAACGGCTTCTGCAAATTGCTGCTGTGGGGTTCGATCCTGTCGGCCCTGACCACCATTGTCGTGGTCGCCCTGATCGTCTGATCCGTCGAAGGCACGTAAAACAAAAAGGCGCCGGATCGCTCCGGCGCCTTTTCATTTATGTCTTTGAACCGTGGCCGGATCAGCCGACGAGTTCCAGGCCGCTGAAGAAATAGGCGGCTTCGATCTTGGCGTTTTCCTGCGAATCCGAACCATGGACCGAATTGGCTTCGATCGATTCGGCGAAATCCTTGCGGATCGTGCCGGCAGCGGCATTGGCCGGATTGGTGGCGCCCATGACGTCACGATACTTGGTGACGGCATTGTCGCCTTCCAGCACCTGCACGACCACCGGGCCGCTGGTCATGAAGCTCACCAGATCGTTGTAGAACGGACGCTGGGCATGGACTTCGTAGAACTTCTCAGCCTGCGCCTTGGTCAGCCAGACGCGCTTCTGCGCGATGATGCGCAGACCGGATTCCTCGATGCGGGCATTGATCTTGCCGGTCAGGTTGCGGCGCGTCGCATCCGGCTTCAGGATCGACAGGGTGCGTTCGGTTGCCATGGTAAACAGACTCCTCGTTGCGAAACTGGCGCAGGCTTATATAGAGTTCGGCCCGCAGCCGCAATCCTGCCCTTGCCATGCAGCAAAACGGTCATTAACCATCATTAATTCCTAGCGCGCCGCCGATCGGCCGCTTATTTGCAGATAGTCTCATCCATGTTGACCATTTCCGACCTCACCTATCGCATCGCGGGCCGCTCGATCCTGAGCGGGGCGTCGCTGAGCCTGTCCGCCGGCCAGCGCGCCGGTCTGGTCGGACGCAACGGCACCGGCAAATCGACCCTCCTGAAGCTGATCGCCGGCGATCTGCATGCCGATTCCGGTGAAATCCGCATGCCCGGCAATTGCCGCATCGGCATGCTGTCCCAGGAAGCGCCGAGCGGGCCGGAAAGCCTGCTGGAAACGGTGCTCGCGGCCGACACCGAACGCGCGGCCTTGCTCGCTGAAGCCGAACACTGCACCGATCCGCACCGCATCGCCGACATCCACCAGCGGCTGGTCGATATCGACGCCCATGCGGCGCCGTCGCGGGCGGCGGAAATCCTGCACGGCCTCGGCTTCGATGCCGTCGCCCAGGCGCGACCCTGCGCCGATTTCTCCGGTGGCTGGCGCATGCGCGTGGCCCTCGCCGCCGTGCTCTTCTCGGCCCCCGATCTCTTGCTGCTCGACGAGCCGACCAACCATCTCGACCTCGAAGCGACAATCTGGCTGGAAGACTATCTGCGGCGCTATCCGCACACGATCCTGATCGTGAGCCATGACCGCGAGCTGCTCAACAAGGCGGTCGAGCGGATCGTGCATCTGCAGGATCAGAAGCTGACCGTCTATGGCGGCAATTACGACACCTTCGAGAAGACCCGGGCCGAAAAGCTGGCCCTGCAGGCCGCCACGGCCGCCAAGCAGGAGGCCCAGCGCAAGCACATGCAGGCCTTCGTCGACCGCTTCCGCTACAAGGCCAGCAAGGCGCGGCAGGCGCAATCGCGCCTGAAGGCCCTGGCCAAGATGCCGCCGATCACGGTTCCCATCGAGGAGCGCGGCGTCGAATTCGATTTCCCGACGCCGGTCGAATTGCCGCCGCCGCTGATCACCCTCGATCATGTCGATGTCGGCTATGAGGCCGGCAAGCCGATCCTCAAGCGCCTCGATCTGCGCCTAGATCCCGATGACCGGATCGCGCTGCTGGGCGCCAATGGCAATGGCAAATCGACCTTCGTCAAATTGCTGGCGGGACGGTTGAGCCCGATGACGGGCGAGATGCGGCGCTCCTCGAAGCTGCGTGTCGGTTATTTCGCCCAGCACCAGGCGGAAGAGCTCGACATGCAGTCGACGCCGCTGCACACCATGGAGCGCCTGGCGCCCGATCTCAATCCGCAACAGTGCCGCGCGCATCTCGGGCGCTTCGATTTCGGCGTCGAGAAGGTCGGCACCAAGATCGGGCATCTGTCGGGCGGCGAGAAGGCCCGCCTGCTGCTGGCGCTGATGAGCCGCAGCGCGCCCAATATCCTGCTGCTCGACGAACCGACCAACCATCTCGACATCGATTCCCGCCACGCGCTGGTCCAGGCGATCAACGAGTTCGCCGGGGCCGTGGTGCTGATCAGCCACGATCCCAGTCTGATCGAGCTGACGGTCGACCGGCTATGGCTGGTCAAGGACGGCACCTGCAAGCCCTTCGACGGCGACCTCGACGACTACCGGAAGCTGCTGGAAAGCGGCGCGAACCGCGCGTCGATGCGCAGCGAACCGGTACGTGAAGCCGCCCCTGCAACGGAAACCGACCGCAAGGAGCAACGGCGCCAGACCGCCGGAAGCCGCGCCGAGAAAACTCAGCTCAAGCGCGCCGCCGAGCAATCCGGCGTCGCGGTGGAGAAATACACCAAGGCCCTGAAGCTGATCGAAGCCAAGCTCGCCGATCCCGCGCTCTATAACGAACCGGCCGACCGGGTAGCCGAATGGCAGAAGAAGCACACCGATGTCCGCAAGCGCCTGGCCGACGCGGAAGAGGCCTGGCTGCAGGCGCAGATGGCCCTGGAAGACTGAGCCCGGCGCACTAAGACCAGCGGGGCTGCCGGTCACGCCGCCTTGATCAGCTTTGCGAGATGCCGCGTGACCGGTCCGATCGCCAGATCGTGGCCCATGCCGTGAATGCCGTCGAGCCGTGTCACCGGCATGATTTCGATGAGGCTGTTGCAGACGAAGACCTCTTCGGCCTCCAGCAGTTCGGTCGGCACCAGGGATCGTTCCACGACCCGGTAATTGGCCATCGCCGCCGATTTGAGGATAGCCTGGCGCTGGATGCCGGCCAGCACGCCGTCGCTGACGGGCGGCGTCGCCAGGACGCCCCGCCGCAGGAGAAAAAGATTGCTGCGGCCGCCGCAGCACAGATAGCCGGCATTGTTGCGGAGCAACGCCTCGTCCGCTCCCTGCGCAACGGCTTCCTGCTGCGCCAGGACGTTGTCGAGATAATTGAGGCTTTTCACCCGCGACAGCGGCGATCCCTCGTTGCGCCGGACATTCACCAGACGCGCCTTGAAGCTCTCCTGCGCGGGCCGATGATAGGGCGCGGCGGTGATCATCAGATGCGGAGACGCCGGCTCCGGCGGCAGCAGGCCGCGCTGTCCCACGCCGCGCGTCAGGGTGATCCGCAAGGCCGCAAGATCACCGGGCAACTTCTTTGCCGCCAGCAGATCGCCGATCGCCGTGGCGATGCCCGGGACATCGACCGGCAGGGGAATGCCAAGAAACGCCGCGCTGTCACCGAGACGCTGCAGATGCTGCTCGAGATAGAGGACCCGGCCGGCACGGACCAGCACGGTTTCGAAAATCCCGTCTCCCAGCAGCAGGCCGCGATCGCCAGGATCGATCCGCGCTTCCGCCCGGTCGAGGAGAACACCATCCAGCCAGAGCAGATCGGCTCCCATTCAGCTCTCCCTTTGCGATTGGTCGGAGTGAGATCGAACGAGGTTCGACCGGCCAGGTCGCAATGGAACAGACTGCAAGAGGGCAAGGCCGCTCATGCCGCCGTCCCGTTGCTCCGTTGCGACGGCAGGGCATCGCCGTTCCGGCCGTCCAGCAAGGTCTCGATCAGCGCCTTGGCCTTATCCAGTGTCTCGGCATATTCCGCCGCCGGATCGGAATCGGCGACGATGCCGCCGCCGACCTGGAAGCTCAGCTCATTCCCGAGGATGCAATAGGTGCGGATGACGATGCTGGTATCCATCGAGCCGTCGGCGCCGAGATAGCCGATCGAGCCGCAATAGGGGCCGCGACGATTGGGTTCCAGTTCCGCGATGATCTCCATCGCGCGAATCTTCGGGGCACCGGTGATCGACCCTCCGGGGAAGGTCGCCCGCAGCAGATCCACCGCGTCGTGGCCCGGCAGCAGGGTGCCGGTCACCACCGAAACCAGGTGATGCACCGTCGCATAGCTCTCCAGCCCGCAGAGCACCGGCACCTTGACCGAGCCGATCTCACAGACCCGGCTGAGATCGTTGCGCAGGAGATCGACGATCATCAGGTTTTCCGCATGGTCCTTTTCGCTGGCGAGAAGCGCTGCTGCCTGGGCCGCATCCTCGGCAGCCGTCGCGCCGCGCGGCCGTGTCCCCTTGATGGGCCGGGTCTCGACACAGCCATCCCGCAATTTCAGGAAACGCTCCGGCGATGAAGACAGGATCGCCGTTTCGCCGAAATCGAGATAGGCGGCGAAGGTCGCCGGATTGCGCCGCCGCAATTCGCGGTACAGAGCCAGCCGGTCGAGATCCGGCGGCAGGGTGGCGCGGAAGCGGTGGGTGATATTGGCCTGATAGATATCTCCCGCCTCGATATAGTCGATCGTCTTGCGGACCATCGCCTCGACCGTGCCGCGATCGAGATCCGGTTTCGCCACGATCGACCAATCGGCGATGTCGGCCATCGGCCGGGCAGACCGCAGCCGGGCCACCATCGCATCCAGCCGTATCCTTGCCCGCCCAAGGCGATCAGATCCGGTGGCGGGATAGCCGCTCGACATCACCGTGCAACGCTGCAGCTCGTGATCGACGGCAACGACCACGTCATAAAAACCGAGGCAGAGATCGGGGAACGGCTGATCGTCCGTGGCATGGGCCGGCAGCCGCTCCAGGTGATGCCGCAGATCATAGCCGAAGAAACCGGCGAGACCGGTCTGGAACGGCGGCAGATCCGGCCGCGGGGCGACGGGATAGCGTGCGAGAAGCCGCTGCGTCACCGCGAAGGGATCGCCATCGACGCTCTCGCCATCCAACGTCACCCGGCCGTTCTTCGCCTCGATCCGGTGAATCGGATCAGCCGCCAGGAAGGAATAGCGGCCGAGCGGCCCGCCCGGACGGGCGCTGTCCAGGAAGACGAGGCCTGGCAGATCGGCCAAGGCCTGCAGCCACGCCGAGATATCGCGCGGCAGCACGCCAAGCGATAAGTCCTCGACCAGCAATTCTGCGGACTCCAGTGTTTTCATGGCGGCAAACTAGCATGTGCCCCCGGAAAACGTCATCACCGCAACGTCATGGCCTGGGCTGAATGCGTCGCTCCCGCATTCATCGTCCAGAACATCCGGACATACTCGAAACAAGGCGCCCTCGCCCGACCAATCAAGCCCCGTGGAACGGCCGGCCGCATGCCGCGCCTCCAATTCGGTCCGTCAAATCCCCCGGTAAAACTTCCGGTAAAATCTATTTGCAAATCATTCTCATTTTCAATATAAAGAGATCGCGGTCGTCGATTTTCTCCCTGACAACTGCATCATCCCTGACCCATGGGGAGACCCCGATCCTCCCCATGGGTTTTTTCACATCCGGTTTTTCTGCGTTTTTTTATCACGCAGAAAGCAAGGCCCGCCGAACTTGCGTCCGGCGGGTCCGTCAGTCGTGACGGCTTATTGTGCCGCCATGGCCAGAACCTCGCGCTGGAGGTCGATGCCCAGCACCTTGGCGACACCTTCGCCATAGGCCGGATCGGCTTTGTAGAAGTGATGCACCTGGCGCAGCTTGATGTCGCGCCGGGTGACCGCCCCCAGCGACCGCCCGATATTGGCGAACAGACGCTGGCGCTGATCCTCGGCCAGCAGGCGGAACAGATCGCCGGGCTGGCTGTAGTAATCCGCATCGACACGGTGGTCGAACCGGTCCGCCGCCCCCGCCAGAGCCAAAGGCGGCTCGTTATAGCGCGCATCGTCCACCGGCCCACCGACGGTGTTCGGCTGATAGTTCGGCCCACCGCCGTTATTGCCATTGACCCGCATCAGCCCGTCGCGATGCACGTCATGGAACGGGCAGCGCGGCGCATTGACGGGGATCTGCCCGTGATTGATGCCGAGGCGGTAACGCTGGGTATCGCCATAGGAGAACAGCCGCCCCTGCAGCATCTTGTCGGGTGAGAAGCCGATGCCCGGCACCACATTCGCCGGATTCATCGCCGCCTGCTCGACCTCGGCGAAATAGTTCTCCGGATTGCGGTTGAGCTCCAGGATGCCGACCTCGATCAACGGATAGTCTTTATGCGGCCAGACCTTGGTCAGATCGAAGGGATTGAGGCGATAGGTCAGCGCATCCTTTTCCGGCATCACCTGGATGCACATGCGCCACTGCGGAAAATCACCGGCGGCAATCGACTGATTGAGATCGCGCTGCGAGGATTCCCGGTCCCGCGCCACGATTTCTGCCGCTTCGGCATCGGTATAGTGGGTGATGCCCTGCCTGGACTTGAAATGGAACTTCACCCAGAAACGCTCGTTCTGCGCATTGATCAGGCTGAAGGTATGGCTGCCATAGCCGTTGATCTGCCGGTAATTGCGCGGCAGGCCGCGATCGCTCATCAGGATCGTCACCTGATGCAGGCTCTCGGGATGCAATGACCAGAAATCCCAGGCAGCATCGGGGTTGCGCAGATTGGTCGCCGGGTCCCGCTTCTGCGTATGGATGAAGTCGGGAAATTTCAGCGGATCGCGGATGAAGAAGACTGGCGTGTTGTTGCCGACTAAATCCCAGTTGCCCTCGTCGGTATAGAATTTGAGCGAGAAACCCCGCACGTCGCGCTCGGCATCGGCCGCGCCGCGTTCGCCGGCAACCGTGGAGAAGCGCAGGAAGACCGGCGTCTCCTTACCGACCCTGGCGAAGAGGCTGGCCTTGGAATAACGGGTAATATCCTGGGTGATGGTCAATTTGCCATAGGCGCCGGAACCCTTGGCATGGACCCGGCGTTCCGGAATGACCTCGCGGTCGAAATGCGCCAGTTTTTCCAGGAACCAGATGTCCTGCAGCAGCATCGGCCCGCGGGCCCCCACAGTCAGCGAATTCTGATTGTCCCCAACGGGTGCGCCAGCCGCCGTCGTCATCCGGGTGGTCTTTTCCTGTTTCTTGGTCATCGGCCAGTCTCCTTCCGATTGGTATATTGAAGATTCTTTGTATTCGTTCTAATTTGATCTCCATCGAATTGATTTGTATAATTTTATTTATGAATAGCGGCGATAGCCACGGGCTATCGCGAAAGGCTGGCAGCGGAAGGGCCGAGAGAGCATGACATTGACCGAGCTACGCTATCTCGTCGCCCTGGCCGATCAGCGCCATTTCGGCCGGGCGGCAGAGGCCTGCCATGTCAGCCAGCCGACCCTCAGCACCCAGATCCGCAAGCTGGAGAACGAACTTGGCCTACCGCTTTTTGAACGCGGCAATCGCAGCGTGGTACCAACCCCGACTGGCGAACGGATCATCGCCGAGGCCCGCCAGATCCTGGCCGGCGCCGGCCGGCTGCGCGAGATCGCCAGCGGCGCCCGCACCGTCCTCAGCGGAACATTGCGCCTCGGCGTCATCCCGACACTCGGTCCCTATCTGCTGCCCTGGCTGCTCAGTCCACTGCAGACAGCCCATCCCGAGCTCGACCTGCATCTGACCGAGGATCAGACGGCGCAATTGCTGCGCGGCCTGCAGGATTACGAACTCGATGCCGCCTTGCTGGCCTGGCCGGTCGAGGCGCCGGATATCGCCTGTGAGATGCTGTTCGATGAACCTTTCCTGCTGGCCTGTCCCGCCGATCACCCGCTGGCGGCGCGGAAAGAGGTGGAAGCCAGCGAGGTCGGGACGACCGATTTGATGCTGCTGACCGAGGGCCATTGCCTGCGCGACCAGGCGATCGCGCTCTGCGGCGAGGCCGGCATCGCCCCCGCCTTCCGGACCGCCAGCCTCACCACGCTGCGCCATCTGGTGGCAGCCGGCCATGGCTGTACACTCCTGCCCGCCTTGGCGGCGGCGGTGGAAACCGATCCGCGCATCCGCCTCGTCCCGCTAGCGGGAAATCAGGCAGGAAGCCATCGTACTGAAGGCCCAGGCACAGCAGCGAGCGCCCATCGGCGCATCGGCCTGTTCTGGCGCAAGGCCTCGCCGCGCGAGGCTGATTTCCGGGCCTTTGCCGCCCTGATCCGCCAATTGGCGCCGCCGCAGATCACCCCCTGCCAGTAGCACCCTCACCGGTGACATCCGCGCGGAGGAAACACCCATACCAGCAAGGTCTACGCGGCAACGTCAGCTCATTGATATGAGATGTCGGCAAAAGTCCGGTATTGAACCGTCCGGGATCGGAAAACTCCGGCCGGACCCTGTTCGCCATAAAGGCGGGATGCCTTGGCCTGGATACCTTTTCTAGTGCCTTATCCGCGCCCTGCCCCCGGTGTATTGTGCCCCTATGTCCTTCGCATCTCGGCTTCGTCTCACCATGACCCCGAAATCGGCGATCGTTTCCGATCCGGCCGGCCGGAAAACGAGCGGTCGGGTATCCGATGACGGATCGGCAGCTCCTCAAGGAGATCTGGTCCTGGAAAATCCGATCCAGGGAAACCCGATTCGAGCCGGTATCTCTCAGCCGGTCGGTGGATACTGGCAGCCGTATCTGATCACTTATATTGCCTATGTCATCGGCTCCAAGGTCGGGTTGATGCTGGCCATCGCCAACGGCATCTCGCCGGTCTGGCCGGCCAGCGGCATCGCCTTGGCCATGATGCTGCATTACGGCTACCGGATCGCGCCGGCGATTTTCATCGCCGGACTGACCGAGCAGTTCTTCTGGACCTCCGATCCGTTGCCGCTCTGGTTTTCCCTGGCAAGCCCGATCGGCGCCACCCTGGAGCCGATCATCGCCACCTATCTCCTGCGCCGCTTCACCGCCTTCGACCCGGCCCTGCCGCGTTTTCGCGATGTGGTGACGCTGGTCCTGGTCGGTGCCCCGATCGGCCCTCTGTTGAACGGTCTCTTCACCATCACCCTCTTCTGCTTCGGCGGTGCCATCGCCTGGTCGCAATTCAAGCCAGCGGTCGAAACCTTCTGGTTCGGCAATGCCGGTGGCGTGCTGATGATGACCACCGTCATCCTGGTCTGGCTGCAGGGACTGCCGCGCCGCGACCAGATATCCGCCCAACTGGCGGAGGCCAGCGTCATTCTGCTGATGCTGGCCGGTATCCTGCTCGGCCTGCCCTATGTCGATATCCTGCGCGCGGTCGACGATCCGGACCCGATCGCCTTTCTCTGCTTCCCCCTGATCGCCTGGGCCTCGATCCGCCTGGATCTGCGCCTTTCCTGCATCGCCACCCTGCTGGTCGCCGTCGCCGCCATCATCGCCACGCGTGTCGGTACCGGTGCTTTCCTCTATGCTTCGCAGGAAACCGCGCTCTTCGTCATCCAGCTCTTCATCCTCAGCCTGAACGTCACCAACCAGTTGCTTGGCGCCCTGGCCCGTCAGAAGGAAAGCGCCGAGGAGCGGTTGCGCGACCGCGAGGAATTCCTCACCCTCGCGGTTCACGGCGGCAATGACGGGCTGTTCGATTTCCGGCGTCCCAGCAAGTTCCTCTGGCTCTCGCCGCGTTGGAAGGAGCAGCTCGGCTATGAGGCCCATGAGCTGCCGAATACCCTGGAGACCTGGGAGCGCTTGATCCTGCCGGAGGACCGGGAAAAGGCGTTGGCGCAATTTTCCGATGTCGACCGCGATCGCACCATTCAAAGCGAATGCCTGCTGCGCTTCCGCCACAAGCAGGGGCATGTAGTTCACATCCTCTGCCGCCTCTCGGTCAGGCGTGACGAGCAGGGCCGCGTTACCCGGCTGGTCGGGACCCATACCGATATCAGCGACCTGATGAATGCCCGCGAGGAACTGGAGCACCAGACCGCCTCGCTGACCCGGCTGGCGCGCGACCTCAATCTGCAGCGACGCGAAGCCGAAGCCGCCAACGAGGCGAAATCCGCCTTCCTCGCCACGGTCAGCCACGAAGTTCGGACACCGTTGAACGGCGTCATCGGCATGATCGGCCTCCTCTTGGATACACCGTTGGAAGCCGATCAGCAGCGTTATGCCAATACGGCCCTCGCCTCGGCGGAAGAGCTGCTGATCATCCTCAACAGCATCCTCGACGTCTCCAAGCTGGAAGCCGGCCGGCTGTCACTGGATGTCGCCGATTGCGACCTGCCGGCACTGGTCGAGGGCATCGTCGCCCTGTTCTCCGCCCGCGCCGCCAGCAAGGGCATCAGCCTCTCTGCCGAGATCGCCGGCAATGTGCCGCCGCTGGTCCGCGGCGACCCGACCAGATTGCGCCAGATCCTGATGAATCTCGTCGGCAATGCCATCAAGTTCACGCTCAGCGGCGATGTGGTCATCCGCGTCGGCAGCAACGACCTGCCGCCGGAGCCGGAAGCCGCCCAGTCCCGGATGCCGCGATATCTGTTGACGATCGATGTTGTCGATACCGGCATCGGCATTGCACCCACGCAAATGGACCGGCTGTTCGACCGCTTCCGCCAGGCCGACGATTCCATCACCCGGCGCTTCGGCGGCACGGGTCTCGGCCTCACCATCTGCAAGCAGCTCATCGAGCTGATGGGCGGTCAGATCATCGTCGAAAGCCAGCTCGGCCGGGGCAGCACCTTCCGGGTCATGATTCCCTGCCTGCAGGGGAACCCTTCACCTGACCGCCGCCGCGCCCTTCCACCCGTACCGCTGCCGACCTTGCCGCCCTGCCATGTGCTGGTGGTGGAGGATAATCCCGTCAACAGCGCCCTGGTCAGCGAAATGCTGGGGCGTGCAGGACACCGGGTGACGACGGCGGAAAACGGCGCCGCCGCCCTGGCCGCCGTCGCCCGCGACCGCTTCGACGTGATCCTGATGGATGTCCAGATGCCGGAGGTCGACGGCGTCACCGCCACGCAATGGATCCGCGATCTGGATGACAGCCGCGCCCATACGCCGATCATTGCCCTGACCGCCGACACCATGACAGGCAGCCGCGAACGCTTTCTGACGGCCGGTTTCAGCGACTATCTGGAGAAACCAGTCCGTGCCGCCCGGTTGCTGGAGGCGATCGCCCGGCAGTTGCGACCGACATTGCCCGAAGCCGGAACGCCTGCGGCCATGCGCCCCCGTCCCTCGACATCTGAAACATCGAGCGGAACAGCCCTCGGACTGCAGAGCGGCTGGAACACCGCCATCGTCGATGCGCTCCGGCAGCAACTCGACGCTGTCGACTTCGAACAGCTTATCGAGCTGCTCTCGGTCAGCATTGCCCATGACTTGCGACGCCTGCGCACCGCCATCGATCTCAGCGATTACGATGCCTGCCATGTGGCCTTGCAGAATCTCGGCGAGAATGCCGCGCAACTGGGGGCCGATGGATTGACCGACCTGACGCAGCGCCTCTCGGCGGCAGGCAACAGCGTGGAAACCGTCTTAATCGCCCTGCCGCAATTACAGAGCGCCGCAGAGCGGCTGGTGGTCGAACTGGAACATCTGCGGGCGGCCGATGCCGCCGCTGCTTCCGCCGGCCGGGCTTGACGAAGATCGGTGCGGCAGGCAAACGAGACCGAGCGATAATCATAAGCTCACACAGGCATAAGCCCCGAATGGAAGGTTGAGTACGATGCCGACAGGAAGCACTGGCGCGGGACAGCGCAGAGCGGCGGATGCCCATGACCGGGGCGCCTATGATCGTGTGGCGCTTCACCGGTATCTCGACACGCTTGGCCACCGCCCCCTGGATACCGGCAGCAAGGGGCTGCCTGGCACGGTGCCGGCAGCGGCAGAGATCGGCACGCGACGCTGGAATGTGCTGGCAGGCGACCTCCCCTTCCCGGCCGCCATCCTCAAGCTTTCGGCATTGGAGCATAACAGCCGATGGATGCGCAGTTTTCTGGCTGCGACCGGCGTCTCCCTGGCGCCCCATGGCAAGACCACCATGGCACCGCAGCTTTTCGCCCGGCAGCTTGCCGATGGCTGCTGGGGCATTACCGTGGCGACGGCGCAGCAGGCGGCGATCTGTGCCGCCGCCGGCATCAAGCGCATCCTGATGGCCAATCAATTGGTGGGCCCCGCCAATATCCGTCTGGTGCTGGATCTCCTCGCGGCCGACCCGGAGCTGGAATTCTTCTGCTATGTGGATTCGCCGGCGGGCGCCGCCCTGCTGGCTGAAACTCTGCGGGCACGTGCGCTCCGCTTGCCGCGTCCGTTGAACGTGCTCCTGGAGATGGGCATGGAGGGCGGGCGGACCGGCCTGCGCAACCAAGCCGAAGCGGCGGCGCTGCTGGATGTTTTGGCGCAGGCGCGTGATGTTCTCAGGCTGCGTGGAATCGCCGGCTATGAAGGGTTAATCGGAGAGGCCGATCAGGGCGCAACCGAAAGAAAGGTCGCCGCTTTCCTGGAGACGCTGACCGAAATCTTCATGCTGGCGCGCTCACATGGCGCCTTCGAGACCGGCGCGCCAGGGAATGAGCCCGCGGAAGCGATCATCAGCGCCGGCGGTTCGACCTTCTTCGATATCGTCGCGGCTCGGCTCGGCGCCCTGCGCGATCCCGGACCGACCCGCGTGGTGATCCGCAGCGGCTGCTATCTGACCCATGATTCCGGCCAGTATCAGGGCGAATTCCCCGCCCTCGCCCGGCGGCTGCCGGCGGATCTCGCGGCGGCCCTCGGCCCCATGGCACCGGCTTTGTTCGTCTGGAGCTGCGTCCAGTCGCGACCGGAACCGGGGCTTGCCTTGCTCACCATGGGCAAGCGTGACGCCTCGCACGATGCCGGTCTGCCGATCCCGCTGCTGCGGGGCCGGATCGGCGAGGCGGCCACGCAGCCGCTGGACATATCCTGGCGGATCGAGCGCATGAACGACCAGCATGCCTATCTGCATCTGCCGCCGGAGGCCGATCTCGCCGTCGGCGATCTGATCTGCTGCGGCATCTCGCATCCCTGCACCACCTTCGACAAATGGCGCGAGATTCACGTCGTCGACGACACTTGGACCGTGGTCGAAACGATCCGGACCTTCTTCTGAGCTTTAATGGCTTCTGAGTTTGATAGCCGTCACTGCCGGGCGATAGACTCAACGAAGCTTCTACCAAAGCGTGTATCTCTCGCCAAGCCGCAGCCGGCAGCGGCAGATGACGGGCACGGATGTCGCACCAGGCCGGCCTTGACGGCACAGCCCGGGCTTTCCAGGATGGGCGCGCCGGCTGATAGATCCGGCGACGTCCTGACCTGACGGAGACCATGCAGCATCAATCCCCGCCGCTACCGGAACCCATGTCCCTCCAATCATCCGCCAACGCCCTCACCGATGACGACCATGCCTTGGTCGAGGCTGCCCGGCGCCTCATCACCGAGCGCTATATCGAGAATCGGCATCACATCGCCGCCGCCGTGCGTGGCGGGTCAGGCCGCATCTATACCGGCCTGCATCTCGACACCTATGTCGGCCGCGCCTCGGTCTGCGCCGAGGCGGTGGCCCTGGGCCAGGCCCTGAGTGCCGGGGAAAAGGCGATTGCGGCCATCGTTTCCGTGCGCCATCCGCGCCCCCGCGAGCAGCATCGCGACTGCAAGGTGGTATCGCCTTGCGGCATCTGCCGGGAAATGCTGACCGATTTCGCCGCCGGCTGTGTCGTCATCCTGGCCGAGCCGGCCGCCGAGGCCGGTGCGCCGCAACATCTGAAACGGGTAGCCGTCGCCGATCTGCTACCGGAAAAATACCGCCGCCAGCCCTGACGCCGCCGCGGGCGGCCGCCCTCCGGGCAGCAAGACCTTGGGAAAACTGCGGCAGTCCGCCGCCGGGCGGGATGCGGTTTCGGCTGGCCTTTGCCGCCACGGGCGTTATCTTTGCGCCAGTTCGCGCCCGGCCGACCGATCCCCGGTTCTCCCGCTGCCGATCCGCCGGGCTTCCGATTTTCGAGGTTGCATCGTGAGTTTGACCCATCCCGCCGCCGCCAGTTCCACCGGCCGGACCCTTCCCGCCCATTCCCATGACGCCGCGGTCGGCCGCTGGCTGATCCTGGTCTGCCTGATGATCCTGGGCCAGGTGCTGATCGGCGGCATCACCCGCCTGACCGGTTCCGGCCTGTCGATCATGGAATGGAAGCCGATCATCGGCGGCATCCCGCCCCTGAACGAGGCGCAGTGGAATCACGTCTTCGCGCTTTACCAGCAGACGATGCAGTTCAAGCACATCAACAGCACCATGGATATCGTGGGCTTCAAGGGCATCTTCTGGTGGGAATTCATCCACCGCCTCTGGGCCCGGCTGATCGGCGTCGTCTTCCTGCTGCCCTTCCTGTGGTTCTGGTTCAAGGGCTGGATCCGCAAGGAATGGCGCGGCCGGCTGATCGCCATGTTCGTGTTGGGCGGCCTGCAGGGGTTGATGGGCTGGGTCATGGTCGCCAGCGGCTTCGAGGACCGCACCAGCGTCAGCCAATACCGCTTGGCGGCGCATCTGGTGCTGGCCCTCATCATCTATGGCTACATCTTCTGGGCGGCCCTGGAATTGCTGCAGCCGGCGGCAATCCGCAGCAAGGCGGCGGCGCTGAAACCGGGCCTTGCGCGCCTCGGCTGCGTCCTGGTCGGGCTGATCTCGCTGGAGATCACCATCGGCGCCTTCGTCGCCGGTCTGCATGGCGGGCTGATCTATAACAACTTCCCGATGATGGGCGAGCATTTCATCGCCGACGATCTGTTCTTCCAGTCGCCCTGGTGGATCAATTTCTTCGAAAATCCCGGCACCGCGCAGTTCCTGCACCGGGTGACGGCGCTGATCGTCACCCTGGTGCTGGTCACCTTCGTGATCCGGCTCTGCCGCGCGCAGATCGCGGATGTCTTGAATACCCGTGCCTATTACCTGATCCTCGCCCTGCTGGCACAGGTCTCCCTCGGCATCTCGACGCTCATCCTGGTCGTGCCGGTCCCCCTGGCCGTCGCCCATCAGGGCGGCGCCATCGTCCTCCTGACCGTGGCGCTCTATGCGCTGCATGGCCTGAAGCGAGTGGAAGCAGCATGAACGACGTGACAGCGACACCGGATAACGCGGCAGACAACACGGTGGCCGGCGGACAAAAACCGCTGGAAAAACTGCCGGTCTCCGTCATCACGGGCTTTCTCGGCTCCGGCAAGACCACCTTGCTCAAACATCTGCTGGTGCAGGACTGGATGGCCGATACCGCCGTCGTCATCAACGAATTCGGCGAAATCGGTCTCGATCACGTGCTGGTCGAAGCGGCCAACGAGGATACCGTGCTGCTCTCCTCGGGCTGCCTCTGCTGCACCGTCCGGGGCGACCTGATCGATACCCTGCGCCGGCTCTACAAGCAGCGCGACCGGGGCGAGATTCCGGCCTTCCGCCGGCTGGTGATCGAGACCACCGGTCTTGCCGATCCGGCCCCCATCCTGCACACGCTGATCGGCGATCCGCTGCTCTCCGCCTTCTATCGCCTGGACGGCGTCGTCACCACGGTCGATGCCGTCAATGCCATGGACCAGCTCGACCGCCAGAGCGAATCCGTCAAGCAGGCCGCCGTCGCCGATCGCCTCTTGCTGACCAAGAGCGATCTCGCCGATGCCGCCGGCCTCGACCGGCTGGAGCGGCGGCTGCACCAGCTCAATCCGGCAGCACCGGTTCATCGCATCGTCCAGGGCCGCATCGAGGCGCAGCAGCTCTTCAATGCCGGCCTCTACAATCCCGAGACCAAGAGCCTGGACGTTCAGAACTGGCTGCGCGAGGAAGCCTATCGCGATGCGGCTCAAAACCATGATCACGATCATGGACATCATCATGAGCACGGCCATGACCATGACGATCACCATCATGCCGGCAATGACGTCAATCGCCATGACGATCATATCCGCGCCTTCTGCCTGACCCATGACGCGCCGCTGGACTGGGATCGATTCGTCAGTTGGATCGAAATGCTGACCACCACCCAGGGCGCCAATCTGCTGCGGGTCAAGGGCATCCTGAATGTCGCCGGCGAAGACAAACCGATTGCCATTCACGGCGTGCAACATCTGTTCCATCCGCCGGTGGTCCTGCCGGCCTGGCCCGGCGACGATCGCCGCTCGCGGCTGGTCTTCATCACCCGTGACCTGGATCAGGCGGTGCTCGGTAAATCCCTGGCGGATTTCCAGAAAGCACCAACGGTATAGGGCATCGGCCGTTTGTGAGATTATTTCAGCTTTACAGTCCTTAATTTAGAACCTAGTTCCTGAATCGGCATAGCCGTCGGCCGGCGACGGGATATCCTGTCAGCCGGCTTGCGCGGTTACGTCGATTCGACAATCCCCTTTTACAATCCAGGGGCCGCGCGTTAGGGTTTTGGATAAGGCGTCCCGGCGACAAAGAGCGGGGCGCCGCAGACCATCGGGGGCCGGTTTCCGGGATGACATGTCCGAGATGACATGGGGGGAATCGGTCCGCATCCACCGGCGGGCTGAGGGAAAACTGGGAAACATCTTTCGAGGAGGCATCATGTCCAATTCGACCAGGCTGGCGGCATCCGCCCTGGTATCGGCAATCGGCGCCCTGGCGATGAGCAGCGCGGCGATGGCCGATATGCTGAAATCAATCGGTCCGGGCGAAGGCGAAGTCGCCATCGTGGCCTGGCCGGGCTATATCGAGCGCGGCGAATCCGACAAGAACTACGACTGGGTCACCGGCTTCGAGAAGGAAACCGGCTGCAAGGTGACGGTGAAGACCGCCGGCAGCTCGGATGAAATGGTGTCGCTGATGAATGGCGGCGGCTTCGATCTCGTCACCGCCTCGGGCGACGCCTCGCTGCGCCTGATCAAGGGCGGCACTGTGCAGGAGATCAATACCGCGCTGATCCCGGGCTATGACACGATCGATCCCAAGCTGCAGAACGGCGCCTGGCACACGGTCGGCGGCAAGCATTATGGCGTGCCCTGGCAATGGGGCCCGAATGTCCTGATGTACAACCAGAAGGTCTTCGAGAACGCGCCGCAGAGCTGGAGCGTCGTGTTCCAGGAGCAGAAGCTGCCGGACGGCAAATCCAACAAGGGCCGGGTCGAAGCCTATTACGGCCCGATCTATATCGCCGATGCCGCCCTCTATCTGATGGCGCATAAGCCCGAACTCGGCATCAAGGATCCCTATGAACTGACCCAGCCGCAATTCGACGCGGCGGTCGACCTGCTGCGCGGCCAGCGCAAGCTGGTCACCAAGTATTGGAGTGACGCCGCCGCCCAGGTGGACGACTTCACCTCGGAGGGTATCGTCGCCGCGACCTCCTGGCCGTACCAGGTCAACACCCTGCGCGGCGCGAAGAAGATCAGCGTCGGCATGACCATCCCCCAGGAAGGGGCGACGGGCTGGGCCGATACCACGATGATGCATAGCGCCGCCCCGCATCCGAACTGCGCCTATAAGTGGCTGGCGCATTCGCTGGAAACGAAGACCCAGGCCGGCGTCGCCGCCTGGTTCGGCAGCGTTCCGGCCGTGCCTTCCGCCTGCAAGGAAGACATCATCGGTGAAGTTGGCTGCCGCAATAACGGTTCGCAGCTCTTCAGCCTGATCCATTTCTGGAAGACCCCGGTCAAGGAATGCAGCACCGGTGGTGGCGATTGCGTCCCCTATAAGGATTGGGTCGCCGCCTATCAGTCGATCCAGAGCGGACAGTAAGACTAAAAGACTAAAGAAGGGGGCGGATCGGACAGACCCGCCCCCAACTTCTTTGATTAACCTTTTTGATTTGACCAGATACAGGCTGCGCCCGTCGCCATCATGAGCAAAAGCAATTCCTCGATCGCCGTTTCCTTCCAATCCGTCTCGCGCCATTACGGCGCAGTGAAGGCCGTGGACGATGTCAGTTTCGAGATTCTCGACGGCGAATTCTTCGCCATGCTGGGCCCTTCGGGCTCCGGCAAGACCACCTGCCTGCGCTTGATCGCCGGCTTCGAGCAGCCGACCGCCGGCTCGGTGGTGATCCATGGCAAGCCAGTGGCGGGCGTGCCGCCCTATGACCGCGACGTCAATACCGTGTTCCAGGACTATGCGCTCTTCCCGCATATGACAGTGGCGGAGAATGTCGCCTATGGCCTGATGATCAAGAAAGTGCCGCTTGCCGAGCGCCGGAAACGCGCCCAGGAAATGCTGGAGATGGTGGCCCTTGGCAGCTTCGGCGGCCGCAAGCCCTCGCAGCTCTCCGGCGGTCAGCGCCAGCGCGTCGCCCTTGCCCGCGCCCTCGTCAACCGGCCGAGCGTGCTGCTGCTGGACGAGCCGCTCGGCGCCCTCGATCTCAAATTGCGCGAACAGATGCAGGTCGAATTGAAGGCGATCCAGCGCCAGGTCGGCATCACCTTCATCTATGTGACCCATGACCAGGGTGAGGCGCTTTCCATGAGCGATCGCATCGCCGTCTTCAATCAGGGCCGCATCGAGCAGATGGCGGCGCCGAACGAACTCTATGAGCGGCCGCGCACCGCTTTCGTCGCCGGCTTCGTCGGTGTCTCCAACCTGTTGAACGGCACGGTGGCCACCAATCTGACCGGGCAGAACGGCGCCTGCTCGATCCGCCCGGAAAAGATCCATGTCGAGCAGGCCGGCGGCGCCGTGCCCAGCGCCTATGCCGGCCGCGCCATGTCGACCCGGGGCCGCGTGAAGTCAGTGCTCTATCTCGGTGCCGGCAGCCGCTATGACGTGGAACTGGCGAGCGGTGGCGATCTCACCGTCATGCTGCAGAACCGTGACGGCTCCTATCTGCCGGCACAGGGCGACGATGTCCTGCTGTGGTGGAATGCCAATGACCTCATGCGATTTCAAGGTTGAGGCGGCGTCATGGCAAGCCTGACATCGGACGGAGCCACGCCCAGCCTGGCCGGGCGTCTTTCCACCTTCTTCTACACCAGACCACGCGCGCTGCTGGCCCTGCTGCTGGTGCCGCCTTTGCTGTGGCTCGGCATCATCTATCTCGGCTCGCTCTTCACCCTGCTGTTGCAGAGTTTCTTCCAGTTGGACGATTTCACCGGTCAGGTGGTGATGAAGCCGACGGCCGACAATTACGTGCGGCTCGTCTCCGTCACCAATCTGTCGATCATCTGGCGTACCGGCGGCATGGCGACCATCGTCACCATCATCTCCGCCGTCATCGCCTTCCCGCTGGCCTATTACATGGCGCGCTATGCCGGACCACGCATGAAGGCGCTGTTCTATGTCGCCGTCATGCTGCCGCTCTGGTCGAACTATCTGGTCCGGGTCTATTCCTGGAAGCTGATCCTCGCCAAGGAAGGTGCCATCCACTGGATCTTCAACCAGATCGGCCTCAGCGGATTCCTGGATTGGGTGCTCTCCTTGCCGGTGGTGCAGGGCTCCTCGCTCTCCACCTCCTATATCGGCACCACCATCACCTTCGTCTATATCTGGCTGCCCTATATGATCCTGCCGATCCAGGCGGCGCTGGAGCGGGTGCCGCGCTCGCTGATCGAGGCGTCCAGCGATCTTGGCGCCAAGCCGGGCGAGACCTTCCGCAAGGTCATCCTGCCGCTCTCGATCCCGGGAGTCGCGGCCGGGTCGATCTTCACCTTCTCACTGACCCTGGGCGACTACATCATCCCGCAGTTGATCGGCTCCTCGCGGCCCTTCATCGGCCAGGCGGTCTATCAGTTCCAGGGTACCTCGGGCGACATTCCCATGGCGGCCGCCTTCGCCATGGTGCCGATCGCCATCATGGCGGTCTATCTCGCCCTCGCCAAACGTTTCGGAGCTTTCGATGCCCTCTGACCGCAGCACGGCCAAGGCCGGCTTCGGCCTCACCGCCGCCGCCTGGTTCGGCGTTCTGTTCCTGAACCTGCCGATCCTTTTTATCATCCTTTACGGTTTCACCACCGACGACAAAAGCTACTCCTTCCCGCCGCCGGGCCTGACGACGCAGTGGTTCGCCGTCACCTTCGCCCGCGACGATTTCTGGGAAGCGCTCGGACTTTCGGTCCGCGTCGCGCTCTTCTCCATGGCGATCGCCATGGTGCTGGGTACCTGCGCCGCGGCAGCGATGTACCGCTTCCGTTTCTTCGGCAAAGAATCGGTGACGCTGCTGATCCTGCTGCCGATCGCCCTGCCCGGCATCGTCACCGGCATCTCGCTGCGCGCCGCCTTCGCGCTTGGCGAAGTGCCCTTCAGCTATTGGACCATCGTCCTCGGCCATGCGACCTTCTGCATCGTCGTCGTCTATAACAACGTGATCGCCCGGTTGCGGCGGTCATCGCCGGCCCTGATCGAAGCCTCGATGGATCTCGGCGCCAACAGCTTCCAGACCTTCCGCCATGTCATCCTGCCCAACCTGGCGACGGCTTTGCTGGCGGGCGGCATGCTGGCCTTCGCCCTCTCCTTCGACGAAGTCATCGTCACGACCTTCACGGCGGGCCAGCAGCACACCCTGCCGATCTGGATGCTGAACGAGTTGATCCGCCCGCATCAGCGGCCGGTCACCAATGTGGCGGCGATCATCGTCATGGCGATCACCTTCCTGCCGATCATCGGGGCCTATTACCTGACCCGCGATACCCAGGACGTGGCCGGCAGCGGCAAGTAACCGACATGGCGACTGGAACCGTCCTGTGGTTCAAAGTGAAGAAGGGCTTCGGCTTCATCAAACCCGATGAAGCCGGGCCCGATCTCTTCGTCCATATCAGCGATGTCGCCACCGCCGGCCTTGCCAATCTCACGGAAGGGCAGCGCCTCTCTTTTCAGCCGGTGCCACAGGGCGACGGACGCTGGTTTGCGACCGGGCTGAAACTGCTCGACGTTTAGACCGATTACTCGGCAAGGCAGGTGCCGGCGGCATGATTTTCTGCTGCGACGCCCTGTACCCTTCCGTGATTTTACCCTTCCGCGATTTGACGAAATGCGTCGCGGGATGACCGGATGCGTCAAACCGAGCTCCACAATTCCAGTCTTCCATAGCACAGGCAGCCGCCGACACATCCGTCAGGGGATGGCATGTCGGTCTTGCCGCCAATGAAGAAGACATGTGGAGGAAACGATGGGACGGGTGAACGGCAAGGTCGCGCTGGTGACGGGCGCGGCCATGGGGCTTGGTCAGGCGACCGCCGAACTGCTGGCGCGCGAGGGCGCCAAGGTCATGGTCAGCGACATCAATGAGGAACAAGGGCGTGCCGTGGTTCAGGGCATCATCGCCACCGGCGGCAGCGCCGTCTTCCAGCGCCATGATGTGGGTGAGGCTGCGGAATGGGACAACACCATCGCGCAGCTCCTCAACACCTATGGCCGGCTCGACATCCTGGTCAACAATGCCGGCATCTGCGTCGCCGCCTCGATCGAGGATACCACGCTGGAAGACTGGCGATGGACGATGAAGGTCAATCTCGACGGCGTCTTCCTTGGCGTGAAGGCGGGCGTGAAGGCGATGAAGGGAACCGGCGGTGGATCGATCATCAATCTTTCCTCCATCGACGGCATCATCGGCGAATCACCGCTGGCGGCCTATTGCGCCAGCAAGGGCGGCGTCCGCCTGTTGACCAAGGCGGCAGCGCTGCATTGCGCCCAGGCCGGTTACAAGATCCGCATCAATTCGATCCATCCCGGCTACATCCACACGCCCCAGCATGACAAGTATCTCAAGGATCTCGGCGATTACGAAGGCGAATGGCAGCGCAAGGCGGCGTTGCATCCCGTCGGTCATTTCGGCGAGCCGATCGATATCGCCAATGCCGCGTTGTTCCTGGCCTCCGATGAGTCGCGCTTCATGACCGGTGCGGAAATGGTGGTGGATGGCGGCTATACGGCCCAATGACCTAGGTTCTGTACTCATAAAGATGATTCCCCTCGAAGCGGGGATATGATTCAACC
>CAYOQR010000058.1:0-34876 GCA_964406155.1 uncultured Rhodospirillaceae bacterium
CAACACCCCTTGGCGCCTTCAGATGGCTTGAGAAAAAGACAGTTGCTCTCCCCACAAGTGGGGCGAGGGAGCTAAAGGAATCTCCCTCGCCCCGTGACAACGGGGAGAGGATTGGGGTGAGGGGCGTCAACGTCAGATGAGATGATTGCAGTTGATCTCATCTTCGCATCGAAGAGCTTTCGAGACCCGATGCAACGAACTCAATCCAGAGTCAGTGAGCAGAAGCGCGCTTTCAGCCACCAGTTCTCCCGGCTCATTGCAGCCAGAGGGCGCCCTTGAGCTTGGCGACGAAAGCCGCATGGGCTTCCAGTTCCTCCGGCGTCGCGGCATGCGGGCGCGGCGAACGCACGG
This sequence comes from uncultured Rhodospirillaceae bacterium, assembly GCA_964406155.1. Taxonomy (GTDB): domain Bacteria; phylum Pseudomonadota; class Alphaproteobacteria; order Dongiales; family Dongiaceae; genus Dongia_B. The sequence goes on from CAYOQR010000058.1 coordinate 352, forward strand.
CGCGGCCGGTCGCCGAGGGTTTCGTTGGCATCATCAGATCGGGGCTGATCTCGGTTTCCGTATCCAGCACCAGGCCGGCCTGACGGCCGCCCATCAGCTCCAGATAGACCTCCGCCAGCAATTGCGCGTCGAGCAACGCGCCGTGCAGGGTGCGGGCGGAATTGTCGATATTGAAGCGTTTGCAGAGCGCGTCCAGGCTGGCCGGCGATCCGGGGAATTTCTGCCGGGCCATCTTGACCGTATCGATCGCCCGCTGCATCGGCAGCGCCTTCCTTCCCGCTTTCTCCAATTCGTAGTTGATGAACTTCATGTCGAATTCGGCATTGTGGATGACCAGCGGCGCCTCGCCGACGAAGTCCAGGAATTTGTCCACCACATCCGCGAATTTCGGCTTATCGCTGAGGAATTCGGCCGAGAGGCCATGCACCTTGAACGCCGCCTCCGGCATGTCGCGCTCAGGGTTCAGATAGATATGGAAGGTGTTCGCCGTCGCCACGTGATTCATCAATTCCAGGCAGCCGATTTCCACCAGCCGGTCGCCGGTCAGGGGATCGAAGCCGGTGGTTTCGGTATCGAGGACGATCTCGCGTGGCACGCTCATCTTGGGTCGCTTCCTATCTGGCCGATCTCTTGCGGCCTGGCCTTTCCGGTCTGACCCGGCGGCAAGGCTCGGGCTTAAGGCAGGGTCTGGAATTGAAGATGCCCGCCGAAGAAGCGGCTGGCAAGGATGGAGACACGCGCCGCATCGCCAGTCGTGAAACAGCGCGGCTGAGCCGGTTCCATCTCGAAGCGACGGAAGTCCGGATGGCGCCAGAGATAGGCGGTCAGGCTCTCGGCCACCCGGCGCGGCTGGGAGAGGATCTCGGTCTCGGCCGGCAGCGCCGCGCGGAAGAGATGCTGGATCAGCGGATAATGCGTGCAGCCCAGCACCGCCTTGCGGGGGACGGCTTTTTCCGCGCCCAATCCTGACCCGGGCCCCGGCCCCGGGGCTGTGGAGCGGAGATCCGCCAGCAGTGCCGCGACATGGGCTTCGACCAGCGGCGCGATCACCGCATCGCCGGCATCGCGCTCGATCAGCCCGGCCAGTTCCGGGCAGGCCCGCTGCACGACGCGGATCCAGGGTGCGCGGTTCTGCACCTCGTTGAGATAGGCGCCGGTGGCGACGGTCGCCGCCGTGGCGAAGACCGCCACGGTTTCGCCCATGGCCGCACCGTCCTCGGGTCGCGTGTCGCTGGGCAGCGCCGCATACCAGTTGGTGCGGGCCAAGGTTTCTACCATCGGTACCAGCACGCCGAGGATGCGGCGGTCGGGATAGGCCTTCGGCAGCCAGTCCTGCTGCAGGCGCCGCAGCGCCACGGCGGCGGCCGTGTTGCAGGCCAGGATGACCAGCCGGCAGCCGAGGCCGAACAGGCGTTCGATGCCGGCCTGGGTCAGCGCCAGGATCTCCGCCGGCGGACGCGGCCCATAGGGCGCATTTGCATGGTCGCCGAGATAGATGAAGGTCTGGCGCGGCAGCCGGTCGATGAGGCCGCGCAGGATCGTCAATCCGCCATGGCCGGAATCGAAGACGCCGATCGGCGCACCGTTCAGGTTCAGCGAGTCACGGGCGAGGAAACGGGTCGTCATCTCTGCCGCTGAGGCCGATGGTGGCGCGGTTTGTCGGCGAGCTGCCGCAGCGCCTGGCGCAGGGTCGCCAGTGCCGCGCGATAGCCGAGCCCGGTATCGACGACGATATCGGCACGGCGGCGCTTCTCGACATCGGGCATCTGCTGGCGTTCGATCTGCGCCAGCCGCTCCGGCGTCATGCCGGGCCGGGCCAATACCCTGGCGCGTTGCAGAAATCGCGGAGCGGTCACGACAATGACCGCATCGCAGCGTTTCTCGCCGCCGGTCTCGAAGAGCAGGGGAATATCCAGCACCACCATCTTGCGGCGCTGCGCCCGGGCGCGCTGGATGAAGCGCCGGGCAACCTCCTGCACCATGGGATGCAGGATCTTTTCCAGCCGCCGCAATTCCGCCGGCTGGCCGAAGACCTTGGCGCCGAGGGCCTTGCGGTCGACCACGCCATCGACGATGACACCGGGAAAAGCCGCCTCGATCAATGGCACGGCCGCTCCGCCTTTTCCCATCAGCCGATGCACCGCCGCATCGGCGTCATGCACCGGCAGGCCAAGCCGCTTCAGCGCCCGCGCCGCCGCCGATTTCCCCATTCCGATCGATCCGGTGAGGCCGATGACGATCATGGGGTGCTCCGGAAAGACGTGATGACAATGTCGCTAGCATCGGCATGGATCCCCGGGTCAAGCCCGGGGATGACAAATCGTGATCGCCTTCGCAAGGTGCGTCCCGTTTCTTCCCCTGTCACCCCCGGGCTTGACCCCGTCGGCGTAGGCCGACATTCGTCGGCGGGGGTCCATGGTCGAAGCCTCGCAACCTGTCCCGACATCGTCCGCACGCGTCCCATCACCCGCGCGCGCCGGGAATGTCGGCGAGGACGTAATCGCGCAGGGCCGGGGTCACTTCGGGTTCCACCTTGAACCAGGCGGCGAAGCCGGGCCGCGCCTGATGCAGCAACATGCCGAGCCCGTCCACCACCGCATTGCCGCGCCGCCGCGCCAGGACCAGCAGCGGCGTTTCCAGCGGCACATAGACGATATCATCCACCACTGCCTGCGGCGGCAGTTTCGCGAGATCGATGTCCAGCGGCGGCTGGCCGGCGAGGCCGAGCTGTGTGGTATTGACCAGCAAGGCCGCCTGATCGAGCAGGGCCGACCGCTCGTCCCAGTCCCGCGCCACGAGCCGCCGGCCGGTTTCATCACCGGCTAGAGCAACGGCGATTTCCTCGGCGCGCTGGCGCGTACGGTTGACGAGGCGAACCTCCGGCACCCCGGCATCGAGCAAAGCGACAACGATCGCGCGGGCGGCACCGCCGGCGCCCAGGACCACGGCAGGCCCTTGGGCCGGTTGCCAGTCCGGCGCGCTTGCCCGCAGATGTTCGTAGAAGCCGAAACCGTCGGTATTGTCGCCGAGCAGGCTGCCGTCTTCCTCGACGATCACCGTGTTGACCGCGCCAATCCGCCGCGCGCGGGGACTGACCTGATCGACGCTGCGCAGGGCCTGTTCCTTATGCGGCAGCGTCACATTGGCGCCCCGGAACCCCAAGGCCGGCAAAGCACGCAACGCCGCTTCGAAACGCTCGGGCGGTGTGGCGAAGGGCACATAGGCCCCGTCGATGCCGTATTGCCGCAGCCAGTAGCCATGCAGGCGCGGCGAGCGTGAATGGCTGACCGGCCAGCCGAAGACGCCGGCGATCAGGGATTTGCCCGTCAAGGTATGTAACGCGGTACTCATGATCGTCCTAACCAATGATCGTCCTTACCGATGGAAGATGGCCAGTGGAAGCACGCAGCCCCTCAGCCGGCGACGATGCCGTGCTGGCGCAGGATGCCAAGCACCGGCAGCAGGGGAAGACCGAGGATGGTGAAGAAATCGCCCTCGATACGCTCGAAGAGCTGCGCGCCGAGGCCTTCGAGCTGATAGGCGCCAACCGAATTCAGGATCGCCGGCCCGGCCGCCACAATATAGCGCTCGAGAAAATCGTCGGAGAAGCGCCGCATGGTCAGCGTCGCCTCGGCCGTCTGGTGCCAGATGCGGGTGCCGTCCTTGACCAGCACCGTGCAGGAGACCAGGCGATGGCTGCGGCCCCGCATCTTCCGGAGATGGTCACGCGCCTCATCGAGATCGCGCGGCTTGTCGAGCCAGTCGCCGCCGAGATCCAGCATCTGATCGGCGCCCAGCACGAAGGTTTGCGGATGGCGGGCGGCAACACGCTGTGCCTTGGCCTCGGCCAGGGCTTCGGCGACACGCTCGACGGGAAGTCCCTCGGCCTGCAGGGAAGCCTTGATCTCGCTTTCATCAACCGCCGCGACACTGATCTCAAAGACGAGTCCCGCCTGGCGCAACACCTGCGCCCGGACGGCGCTGCCGGAGGCGAGGACCAGCGGCGGCGCGTGATCCGCCATCATAGCTGACGTCATGGCCGATTGTGATGTCATCATCGGGCCTGCAGTTGCGTGATGCCGCCGGATGTCGAGGAAAGATGCAGCTTGTCGCGATGTTCCTGCAGCATCTGCATGATGGTGGCGGCGGTTTCCTCGATCGAGCGCCGGGTCACATCGATCACCGGCCAGCCGTGATCGCTGCAGAGCCGCCGGGCCATCGCCACCTCGTCGCGCACCGAGGCGATATCGACGTAATCCGTATCGTCGTCCTGGGCGATCATCTGCAGCCGGTTGCGGCGGATCTGCACGAGCTGGGTCGCATCCTTGGTCAATCCGACGATCAGCGGGCCCTTGACGGTGAACAGTTCCGGCGGCATCGGACAGCCGGGTACGATCGGCACATTAGCCGCCTTGATATGGCGGTTCGCCAGATAGATCGCCGTCGGCGTCTTCGAGGACCGGGAGACCCCGACCAGGATCACATCGGCCTCGGCATAGGACCGGCTGGACTGGCCGTCATCATGGGAGAGGGCGAAATTCATCGCCTCGATCCGGGCGAAATAGCCGGCATCAAGCTCATGCTGGCGCCCCGACTGGCCACGCGCCTGCTGGCCGAAATGCATGGCCAGGGCCGAGATGACCGGATCGAGGATCGGCACATAGGGCACATTCATCTGCCGGCAGCCATCGGTCAGCAGGTTGCGGAGCTTCTCATTGACGACCGTGTAGAGGACGAGGCCGGGATTCTGGGTGATCCCGGCCAGGACCTTCTCCATCTGGCCGGGGGTGCGGATCAGGGTCCAGCTATGTTCGATCGGCTGAATACCCTCGAACTGCACCAGGCAAGCCCGGGTCACGCTGTTGATGGTTTCGCCGGTCGCATCGGAAACGAGATGCAGATGAAAGGCATGCGGCGCCCCGTTCTTCGTTTCGCCAGGCTGGGTCATCTGGTCACCTCGTCAAAGTCCCGTCTACGGAAGGGCAATTCTACGGAAGGGCAGTGTGGAAAATCCGGTACGGACTTTCCGGACCCGCCGCCGGCCCCATGCAGCGGCGGTCCATCCACAGGTATACTGTGGACAAGTGAAGAATTTCATGGGGGAAATTTGGGGATAAAGACGGATTTTATCCATTCCCATCAGATCATCCCCGTTTGCTCGACTTGTCAGGACCGGTTTATGCCGAGCCAGGATTTTTTCCTGGAAAGGCCTGAATCCGGTGGATAACTGGGACCTCTGGACGATCCACCGGACTCAAGCTGTTCGAGCGCGCGGGAATCCGCGCTTATACAAACTTTGCCCCCAGACAATTGTGGATAACTCGCCCCGTCCGGCGGAAAATTTTATCCACAGACTTGTCCGAGGAACAAAAGGGAATCGGGGATTCACAGGATTCACCGCACTACAAAAACCTCTATAAGATTCAGATTCTTATTAGTATTGAGGAGGTAGGCTGCGACCTTCCGCGGCATCGCCTGGATAACCGTTTTCCCCTAACAACGACCGCGATATGGAAACGACGAAAAAGCTCCTCCTGCGCGCCCTGAGCGGCGAGACCCTGCCTAGGCCACCTTTCTGGCTGATGCGGCAGGCCGGCCGCTATCTGCCGGAATACCGGGCATTACGGGCCGAGGCAGGATCCTTCCTCGATCTCTGCTACCGGCCGGATTTCGCGGTCGAGGTCACCCTGCAGCCGATCCGCCGCTTCGGCATGGATGCGGCGATCCTCTTTTCCGACATCCTGGTCGTGCCCCATGCCCTGGGCCAGGGTCTGACCTTTGAGGACGGGCGAGGGCCGGTCCTGGACGCTCTGGACCCGGATAACGACCTGCGCAGCCTGGATATCGCCCGTCTGCATCGCCATCTGGCACCGGTCTATCAGACGGTCGCCGATCTTCGCGCCAAACTGCCGGCGGAGACGGCGCTGATCGGTTTTGCCGGAGCGCCCTGGACGGTTGCCAGCTACATGATCGAGGGCGGGTCCAGCCGCGACTATGCCAAGGCCAAGGCCTGGATCTATCGCCGGCCGGACCTCTTCAAGCGGCTGATCGATCTGCTGGTCGAGGCAACGGCCGACTATCTCTCGGCCCAGATCGAGGCCGGGGCCGAGGTCGTGCAGCTATTCGATTCCTGGGCCGGAGCGCTGGATCACGCCGCCATGCTGAACTGGTCGCTGGAGCCCTGCAGGGCGATCGCCGCCAAGGTGCAGGCGAAACATCCGAAGGTCCCGGTCATCGTCTTCCCGCGTGCCGTCGGCGCCGGCTATCTGGATTTCGCCCAGGCCGGCTTCATGCAGGGTCTTGGCCTCGATACCGGTGTACCCATGCATTGGGCCCGGTCCGCCATGCCCGGCAGTTTCGCTTTGCAGGGCAATCTCGACCCGCAGATCCTGGTCGGCGGCGGCGAGATCCTGAAACGCAGTGTCGAAAGCCTGCTGGCCGGGTTCTCCGGCCGGCCCTACATTTTCAATCTCGGCCATGGCATCGTGCCGGAGACGCCACCGGAACATGTCGCCGTCCTGGCCGAGTTGATCCACAACTGGCGCGCCTGAAATAAGTACTAAAACGGGTAAGAACCGGAACCGGCAAAAGCTGGGGCTGAAGATCGGGAAGGGGAAACGGGATGGCCGATCGCCGTATCGCCGTCGTGCTGTTCAATCTGGGCGGGCCGGACAATCTGGCGGCCGTGCGGCCCTTTCTCTTCAATCTCTTCTTCGATCCCAACATCATCACCTTGCCGACGCCGTTCCGCTGGCTGGCGGCGCAGATCATCTCGCGCCGCCGGACGCCGGTCGCGCGCGAGATCTATCAGCAGCTCGGCGGCCGCTCGCCGATCGTTCCCAATACCCAGGAACAGGCCGCGGCGCTGACCCGGGCGCTCGGTGATCTCGGCGAGGTGAAGACCTTCATCTGCATGCGCTATTGGGCGCCGATGACGCGGGAGGTGGTGCAGGCGGTGAAGGCCTATCGGCCGGATGAGATCGTGCTCCTGCCGCTTTATCCGCAATTCTCGACCACGACTACGGCGTCATCCTACCGGCTGTGGCAGGACGAGGCGAAGCGCCAGGGGCTGACCGTGCCGCAGAAACTGATCTGTTGCTATCCGACCGCGCCGGGCTTCATCACGGCTTTGGCGCGGGCGACCCAGGCCGGTCTGGAGGAAGCGTCGCGGATCGCACCCCAGGCAAAACCCCTGGTGGTTTTTTCCGCCCATGGCCTGCCGAAAAAAGTGGTCGATGCCGGCGATCCTTATGTCGCCCAGGTGGCGGCCAGCGTGCGCGCCGTCGCCGCTTGGCTCGATCTCAAGGAGGACGAATGGCGCACGGCTTTCCAGAGCCGGGTCGGGCCGCTGGAATGGATCGGCCCCTCGACCGAGGATGTCATTGCCCAGGCGGCGGAGGATGACCGCGCCATCGTCGTCGTCCCGGTCGCCTTCGTTTCGGAACATTCGGAAACGCTGGTCGAGCTCGATATCGAATACCGCCATCTTGCCGAGGTGCGCCAGGCGCCGGCCTATATCCGCGTGCCGACGGTCGGTACCCAGCCGGACTTCATCGTCGGCCTGTCGCGGCTGGTGCGTCAGGCGCTGAACAAGACGGAAATTGTGCAGGACGGCATGGGGCAGCATTTCTGCGCCGATTGGTCGCGCTGCGCCTGCAAGGCAGCAGGGTAAGATCGGACCAAATCAAGGATCGGGAAAACGCTATGGCCTATTACGACTGGATCAAGGCGGCGCATATCATTTCCGTCATCGCCTGGATGGCGGGGATGCTCTATCTGCCGCGGCTTTACGTCTATCATGCCGGCGCCAAATCCGGCTCGGAACTATCCGAAACCTTCAAGGTGATGGAGCGCCGGCTGCTGCGCGGCATCATCAATCCGGCGATGATCGCGACCTGGATCTTCGGCCTGACGCTGGCCTATCTCGGCGATCATTGGCGCGAGGGCTGGCTCCACGGCAAGTTCGCGCTGCTGATCGTCATGCAGATCGTCCATGCGGCCTATGCCCGCTGGCGCAAGGCTTTCGCCGAGGATGCCAATACCCACAGCGCCAAGTTCTACAAGGTGATGAACGAGGTGCCGACGGTGCTGATGATCGGCATCGTCATCCTGGCGATCGTGAAGCCGTTCTAAATCGAAGCCGGTCCGGTTTTGCGGGATCGGCGCGCGATCAATGTGCACCGCCCGCCGCCGCGCCTATTTTCATCTTCTTGGCAAACAGCAGGGCAATCGCGGCGATGGCCAGCAGCAGGCCGATGACAGCGAAAGTATCGCTGAAGCCCATGACGAGCGCCTGGCGCCGCACGACATTGCCGAGCGCAACGATGGCCTGATGCTGGGCGGTCGCGATATCGGCGACGCCATGCGACTGGAAATAAACGGTCATGTCGGCGATCCGCTGGCGGACCTCGTCGCGGGTCAGGGTGACGGACTGGCCGATGATATTGGAATGAAACTGTTCGCGCTTGGTGAGGACGGTTGAGAGCGTCGCGGTACCGACGGCACCGCCGAGATTGCGCAGCATGTTCGAGAGGCCCGAGGCGGCACCCGCTTCGCTGGCGGCAATGCCGGCGGTGGTGATGGTGCTGATCGGCGTCAGGACCAGGGCCTGGCCGACGGCGCGGACGATGTTCGGAATGAAGAACTGATCGCCGGCGCTGTCCAGGGACAGGGTGACGTTCATGAAACAGCTTACTGCAAAGATGCTGATGCCGACGAAGCCGATATAACGCGGGTCGTAGCGTTTCATCAGCATCGGCACGAGCGGAATGAGAACAAGCTGCGGCAGGCCGGTCCAGGCCAGCACATTGCCGATCTGTTCGGCATTGTAGCGCTGCACTTGGCCGAGATATTGCGGCAGGATATAGACGCTGCCGAAGAGGGCGAAGCCGACCAGCACATTGGCGATGACGCCGATGCCGAAATTGCGGCGGGCAAGCAGGCGCAGATTGACCAGCGGATTCTTGACCGAGAGTTCGATGGCGATGAAGGCGGTCAGGAAGACGGCGGCGACGATCGCCAGGCGCAGGATGAAGGGCGAGGCGAACCAGTCGTCCTTGTTGCCTTCCTCGAGCACGGTCTGGAAGGCGGCAAGGCCGATCGCCATGGTGACGATGCCGGCCCAGTCGCCGTGCCGGAGCAGTGAAAGCTGCATCGGCGCGCGTTCCAGCGTGGCAGCCAGCATGGCGACCATGATGGCGCTGGGCACGGCATTGATGAAGAAGATCGTCTGCCAGCCGTAATTTTCCGTGAGATAGCCGCCGATGGTCGGGCCGATGGCCGGCGCGAAGGTGACGGAGAGCGCGAAGATGGCAAGGCCGATCGGCTGCTGCGATTTCGGCAGCTTGGTCAGCACCATGGTGAAAGCCATGGGAATGAGGATGCCGCCGGCAAAGCCCTGCAGGCCACGCATCACGATCATCGAGCCGAGATCGTGGGTGAAGGCGCAGGCGATGGAGAAGAGCGGAAAGAGGATCGAATTGACGAGCATGTAACGCCGGAAGGAGAACACCCGGCTAAGATAGTCGGTGAGCGGAATGACGATGATTTCGCCGATCAGATAGGAGGTGGAAATCCAGGCGCCGTTATCGACGCCGGTGCCGATGCCGCCTTCGATATCGAGCAGCGAGGCATTGGTGATCTGGATGTTCAGGATCGCCATGAAGGCGCCGATCATGCCGGCGAGAACCGCGATCCAGGAAGTCAGACTGGCTTTGTCGGCCTGGCCGGCGGAAGAATTCCTGATGCTCGCCGGAGCAGCGAATGCGGGGCGGGTGAGGGGGAGCTGTGCGGCAGTCGACATGACGATGCCCTCGGATTGAAAACCGGAATTGGGGTTGAAAACCAGACTCAGCTATGGCTGACGGACAAGGAAGCTGTGGCAGGTACCTGCGATGAGGCAGGCGCTTGCGATCCAGGTATCTGAGATCCAGCCGCATTGGCCTTGGTGTTGATGGTCGGATTGACCGACATGCCGGGACGCAACTGGTCGGCCAGCGGCGTATCGTGGTCGAGCACGATCTTGACCGGGATGCGCTGGACGATCTTGGTGAAATTGCCGGTGGCATTGTCGGGCGGCAGCAGAGCGAATTCCTGGCCGCTCGCGGGGGCGAGGCTGTCGACATGGCCATGCACGATGGTGCCGGGGAACATGTCGACCTCGATATCGACCGGCTGGCCGGCATGGACGTCGGTCAGTTGGGTTTCCTTGTAATTGGCGACGATATAGGTGGCGGTGACCGGCACCACCGCCATGAGCTGCGTGCCGGCCTGGACATATTGGCCGACGCGCAAGGTGCGGTTGCCGACGACGCCGTCGACCGGCGCGACGATGGTCGTATAGGAAAGATTGAGCTCGGCCTGATGCTGTACCGCGAGATCATGGGTCAGTGCCGCCTGGGTCTGGGCGAGCTCCGCCTTCAGGATGGCGAGCTGCTTGACGGCATGATCGCGGGTCGCGGTGTCGCGGACCAAGGCGGCGCGGGCGGCGGCGATGCGCGAGGTCGCCTGCTGGGCGTTCTGCACGCTGCCGAAACCGGTCGCGACCAGCGCGGTATAGCGCTTGTTGTCCTGGTCGGCGAAGGTTGCATTGGCCTCATCGACGGCGATGGTGGCCTGAGCGGCGCTGATCGCCGATTGCTGGGCGTCGAGATCGGCCTGCTTGGCGGCCACGGCGGCGGTCGCGACGGCGACATCGGCCTTGGCCTGGTCGAGGGCGACGGCGAAATCGCGGTCGTCGATCCGGGCGAGAACTTGGCCGGCCTTCACCTGCTGGTTGTCGCCGACAAGGACGGTGCTGAGATAGCCGGAAACCTTCGGCGCGATGGTGGTATTGTCGGCCTGCACGTAGGCATCATCGGTCGATACCGCGAAGCGGCCGACCGTCCAGTAATGCCAGCCGAACCAGGTTGCGCCCGCCAAGGCGAGCAGGCCAGCGGTCGCCAGCAGGGTCCGGCGCAGACGCCGCTTGCTGCTCGCCGGTTTTACCTCCGCTAGCAGGTCCAGTCCGGTGCTGGTGGAGCGAAGCTGCTCCTCGGCCGGCGCGAGCTCGACCGGCGTGAGCTCTGCCGGCGTCGCATCGAGGCGGGGCGCATCCGGTTGCAGGGCTTCCGGCTCGGGGCGGGAGCCCGGAAAGCCGTGGCCGTCAGTCGATGTCTCAAAGCTAGCGGTCTGGATTGTCATCGGGGGTCTCCCTGGTTTTCCTGTTCCTGGTTTCCGGGGGGCGGCGATGCGTGCCGCCCTCTGAATAAGGAAAATTGACATTTTCCAATGTAGCGGTTAGATTCCAATTGTCAAGGAGAATTTGGAAAATAGTCATGGTGGAAAATAGCGCAGCAGAAAAACGGCAGTCTGAGAAACGTTTGCGGGGCCGGCCACAGGTCCGGCCGGATGACGAGACCCGGCATCTGATCATCGAAGCGGCGGCGCTGGAGTTTCAGGCCAAGGGCTATGCCGGCAGCGGCATGAATGCCGTGGCCCAGGGCAGCGGCGTCTCCACCAAGACGCTTTATCGCCTGTTCCCCACCAAGGCGGATCTGTTCACCAGTGTCATCGCCGACCGCATCGGTCTTTTCATGTTGGAGATCGAGGATGATGTCGTCGGGCCGCTCGATCTCGAACCGGCCTTGCGGCGTATCCTCGTCGCCTTCGGCAACCTGACGCTGAGTGCCGAGGTGATCGCGATCAATCGTCTGGTGATCGGGGAATGCGGCCGCTTTCCGGAGATCGCGACGGCCTTCTACAAAACGGCGATCCTACAGACCCAGGGCGCGCTGGAGGCGTGGATCGGGAAGCAATGCCAGCGCGGCCTGATCAAGCTGGAAAATCCTGCCATCGCCGTCGGGATGCTGCGCGGCATGATGGCCATGGAGCCGCAACGGAGCGCCATGATGGGTCAGCGCGGTCCGGCCGATGCCGCGGAAATTGCCGAGCGGGCGCGTCTTTGCGCGCGCCTCTTTCTAAACGGTTGCCGGGTCGTGCCCGAGCCGGCTGCACACAGCTAACGAGGCAAAAGGACGAACCGGCGGCGGCAAAGCGATGGCGATTGGTGACATCGGGAGTTTCATCGCCATAGGACATCGTCGCTTGCACCTGGGTTGAAAGGAAGGCTGTCCGATGGGCGGTTGCTGACGAAGGCGCTTGAAAGATGGCGGTTGGCTGTCCACATCCATTACCAGACGGTTTCATTTTTTTAAGCGGCGGTGCGGAACGGTGCCGACTGTCACCTGGCTCCCATTCTCCATTTGACAGGCGGGGCTATTCGCGGTACACGCGACGGAAGGCCCGGGGATGGGGCCGCCTGCCTTTTCGCTGCCTCCTAGATCAATAAGACTGAAGTCACGGTGCCACAGGGCGCCCATCTGAGGCAAAGAAGAGCCGGACTCACTACGCATAAATGACCGGTCAGTGACCCTTAAAACGATCGGCGCAACCGCCATCCCGATCCTGTCAGTCGAACCCTGACGCAACCTCCCCCCATGAAAAACACACATGAATCTTCAAGACCTTAAGCGTAAGACCCCAGCCGAGCTTCTGGAATTCGCCGAGAGCATGCAGGTAGAGAACGCCAGCAACCTGCGGCGCCAGGACATGATGTTCGCCATCCTGAAGCAGCTTGCGGATAATGACACCGCTATCTTCGGCGACGGTGTCCTGGAAATCCTGCAGGACGGTTTCGGTTTCCTGCGCAGCCCGGAGGCGAATTACCTGCCCGGCCCCGACGACATCTATGTCAGTCCGAGCCAGGTGCGGCGCTTTGGTCTGCGGACGGGGGACACGGTCGAGGGCCAGATCCGCGCACCCAAGGACGGCGAGCGCTACTTCGCCCTGCTGAAGGTCAACAAGATCAATTTCGACGAGCCCGACAAGCTCCGTCACCGGATCAATTTCGACAATCTGACGCCGCTCTATCCCGACGAGCGGCTGAAGATGGAAAACGAGGATCCGACCCGCAAGGACATCACCAGCCGGGTCATCGATCTGATCTGCCCGATCGGCAAGGGCCAGCGCGCACTCGTTGTCGCGCCGCCGCGCACCGGCAAGACCGTGATGCTGCAGAACATCGCCCATTCGATCGCCGCCAATCACCCGGAAGCTTATCTGATCGTGCTGCTGATCGACGAGCGGCCGGAAGAAGTCACCGACATGGCCCGCTCGGTCAAGGGCGAGGTGGTCAGCTCGACCTTCGACGAACCGGCTTCGCGTCACGTCCAGGTGGCGGAAATGGTGATCGAGAAGGCGAAGCGCCTGGTCGAACACAAGCGCGACGTCGTCATTCTGCTGGATTCCATCACCCGTCTGGCGCGTGCCTATAACACCGTGGTTCCTTCCTCCGGCAAGGTGCTGACCGGCGGTGTCGATGCCAATGCGCTGCAGCGCCCGAAGCGCTTCTTCGGCGCCGCGCGTAACATCGAAGAGGGTGGGTCACTCACCATCATCGCCACGGCGCTGATCGATACCGGCAGCCGCATGGACGAAGTGATCTTCGAAGAATTCAAGGGCACCGGTAACTCGGAAATCATCCTCGACCGCAAGCTCAGCGACAAGCGCACCTTCCCGGCCATCGACATCACCAAGTCGGGTACCCGCAAGGAAGAGCTGCTGGTCGACAAGGGCACGCTCAGCAAGATGTGGGTGCTGCGCCGCATTCTGATGCCGATGGGCGTCACCGATGCGATGGAATTCCTGCTCGACAAGTTGAAGCATTCCAAGACCAACAACGATTTCTTCCAGTCGATGAACCAGTAATCGGCCGGATCGATGGGACAGGAAAACGGCGGCATCGCAAGGTGCCGCCGTTTTTTTGCTCTGGATCTGGTCAGGAAACCGTCGTGCGCAGGGTCGCCAGATACCAGTCGAGGAAGCGGATGACATTGGCTTCCTTCTGCGGCGAGAGCGGGCCCGGCTGATAACCGGAGCTTCTGATGCCGGCTGCCTGCCGGCGGCAGATCTGCCAGTCTTCCGACATGGTCGTGTGATGGACCGCCATGACCTTGTCGATGTCGTAGTCGCGTCCCTCCACCGCATCGGCATCGACCAGCCAAGAAGAACGGACGATGGTCCGTTCCGCCGAGACCGGGGTGATCCGCACCGTATTGGCGTAGTCGCTATTGGCGTGGCACCAGAAGTTGACATTGGTATTGGCGCGCGCGGTGCCCATATCCGGGTCGCTGAAGCCGGCCATCAGCGGCGCGACCGGTTGGCCATCCGCGCTTTCGGTGACGCAGCCTTGCCGCACCGGCGTGCGGTTCGCCCGGAACCAGTCGCTGGTATAATCCGATGAGATATTGACCCGGCTGACATCGAGACCCATCCCCGACCACCGCGCGCGGCATTCCGTGAGGCGGGCGGCGATCTCCATCAGTTTCGCCGGTTGATCGCCCTCGACGTCATAGGTGACGGAAAGATACAGCGGATGGTTGCTGGGACAATGGAAGCATTCCCGGTTGTTCTCGACGATCGTTTTCCAGTTCACCGGCAGGTCGTAATCGACGATCTTCGCCACCTTGGCGGTGGCGAGTTTCTGTGGCGCCAGGATCGGCGCGTAATGCGCCCGCAAGGCATCGATCGCAGCTCGGCTCGCCGCGTCGGGCTGGGGCGACAGATTGATGAAGACGAGGCCGAATATTTCCTCGGCCTGGACCGGCTTCAATCCATGCGCGCTTTTGTCGATATCGCCCATTTGCGCGGGCAGGCCGAGAAGCCGCCCGTCGAGGCCATAGGTCCAGGCATGATAGGGGCAGACGAAGCGGCGCACCTGGCCGCGTTCCTGATCGCAGATCGTCGAGCCGCGATGGCGGCAGCTATTGTGGAAGGCGCGTACCGTGCCGGCTTCGTCCCGTGTTACGATGATCTGCTCGTCGCCGAGCTTGTAGAGCAGGAAATCGCCGCTGCGCGCGATCTCGCAACCATGTCCGGCGAAAACCCAGTGGCGCCGGAAAATACCGGCCATCTCGGCCTGGAAGATCCCGGCGTCGAGATAGAAGGCTGCGTCCAGCGTGTGGCCGGATCTCTGGTCGCGCAGCAAGGCGGCGAATGCGACCCTGTCTTCGCCTGTTTCCGAGGCTGTCGCCATATGATGCATGTCGGTCTCCCTGATGTCGGCTTATGACGGATAGGTCGGCGCAACGGCCTGGAAGGATGCCTGAGGCAGCCGGCCCGCTCTTGTTTTTCCCGTTCTTGTTCTCAGTGCCCCTGGTTCCACGCGACTTGTTTTCGAGCGATGTGTTTCAGGGCGGGCTGTTTGCTGCCGGTCGGCATTTTGCCGGTCGGTTCTGGGCGCGGCGCCGAACCGGGCGCGATAGCAGCGGGAAAAATGCGACATCGAGACGAATCCCGTGGCGACGGCGATTTCCGTCACCTTCATGCTCGTCTGGCATAACAGGCTTCGGGCTCGGTCCAGCCGGCATTGCAGATAGTATTCCGAGGGCGTGACGCCGTAATGCCGCTGGAAGAGGCGCTGCAACTGGCGCAGGCCAAGGCCGGTCGCCGCAGCGATATCGGCTGTGCCGAGCGGCTGCTCGATCTCCCGGTGCATCAGGGTGAGGGCTTTGATGAAACCGGGATGCTCGATGCCGAGAGCGGCGAACCGCCAGGGCCGCTGCGTCTCGGCGCCGTCGCGCGGCCGGGCGTAATTGAGCTGGTCGGCGATATGCCGCGCGCGATCGGAACCGATCAGCCGGGCGACACAATGCAGGGCGAAATCGAGTGCCGCGCCGTTGCCGCAGCAGGTGGTGATCCGGTCGTCCTGCACGAAGAGCCGGTCGTCGAAGCGGACCTCCTTGTGCATCTCCTGCCAGGCATCGATGCATTGCCAGGGTGCCGCCGCTCTGCGACCGCCGATCAATCCGGCCTGCGCCAGCAGGAGTGTTGCCGCGCCGACGGCGACGATCCGGCCGCCGCAGCGTTGGCGGTGGCGGAGCCAGAATGTGAAGCCTGTCAGCCGCTCCCGATCTTGCTCGGGCGGAATCTCATGCCCCGCCAGCAACAGCGTGTTCGCCGCGCCGGGCCAGATATTTAGCCAGGGATCACGCGAGGGATCAGGCTGGGGGTCGATGCCCGCTGCCGGCGTTACATGGCAGCCGCACGAACTGGCAACAGGAGCCCGATCCGGCGCGATCAACCGCCATCTGAAACGGCGGCGTATCTGGTCTTGTCTTGGGCCTGGTATCGGCGCGGCGGCATTGGCTCGCTGGAACACATCGGCGAGGGCGGAAAGATCGCCGAGATGGAAGCCCGGCAGCAGCAGGATATCGATGGCGATCTCGCCGCTGAACGGGTCGGCGATCAGGGGTGTGGGCGGCATGGATGTCGGCAACGGGGATGTGGGCGCGTGTCGCGCCATGGCGGGGTCGGCTGACAGCGGCAGCCTCGCCATCGGTCCGGATCGTGTCATCGCCCTGCATCCTCCACCGCATTTGTCATCGCAGCTTGGTGGCAGCGGGAGAGGGCGGCAATGCCGCAATACTAAGGGACGCGATTAGTACTACTTAACGCCGCTATTGTGCGGGATGCGGCAGTCTATGGCCGCGCCGCTTCCTGCAGCAGCCAGGTCCTGAAGGCGGCGACCTTGCGCGGCACCGACGCCCGGGCCGGGGAGAGGATCCAGTAACCGCCCCGGGCCGGCAGGCGCAGCGGAAACGGCGCGACCAATCGGCCGCTTTGAAGGTCCCGGGCGACCAAGGCGGAGCGGCCAAGGGCGACGCCCTTGCCGTCGATTGCCGCCTGCAGGGCGATGACGGACTGGTCGCAGACGATCCGCCGTTCGGTCCAGTCCAGTGTCACGCCGGCGGCGTCCAGCCAGTCGCCCCAGCCTTCGCGATAGCCGGGCACGTCGAGAATGTTCACCCGGGCGAGATCGACCGGCCGGCGCAGCGGCACGCTGCCGGCCTGCAAGCCGTCCATTAAGTCCGGGCTGCAAACCGGAAAGGCGGTTTCCTGGAGGAACAAGGTGGCTTGCAGCTTGGGCCAGTTGCCGTCGCCGAAGCGGATTTCCAGATCGGCGCCGGTCGTACCCTGTTCGATCGGATCGCTGGTGGCGGAAAGCTGCACGGTCAGGCCGGGATGGGCGGCCCGGAAGGAATCCAGGCGATGCACCAGCCATTGACTGGCAAAGGAGGTCGGCACGCGGACCATGAGCACCTGGCGGCCGCGTGCCGGCATGCCGTCCTCGACGGCTTCATGCAGCAATTCGAAGCCGGCCGAGAGCTTCGGCAGCATCAGCATGCCGGCTTCGGCCAGTTGCAGGCCGCCGGCCTTGCGCACCAGCAGCTTGCGGTTGAGATGCAGTTCCAGATGCTTGATCTGCTGGCTGATCGCCGAGGCCGTGATGTTCAGCTCGGCGGCGGCCCGGGCCATGCTGAGATGGCGCGCGGTGGCCTCGAAGGCACGCAGCCAGGTCAGGGGCGGCAGGGTTTTGTGGCGGCGTGGCAAGGGGCGTGATCCTCCGGCGCGGGGCTGTCCAGGCCCTGTTGACGCCTCATTGACGACCAGGGTTGATGCCCAGGTTTGTTGCTCAGGGTTGTTGCCCGGGGAGGGGACAGTACCGGGCTTCGCCGGGGCGGGCAATCGTTGCGGCGATCCGGATAGCGCTGTCATCGCATGGACTTCCGCTGGCGAGCCTGGCTGTGATCTCGCTATGGTTTCTCTCTGTGATCGGGAACATCCGGTAAGCTGATCCCGGTCGTCCTTTTCGAATGGAGGCGGAGATGCCATCGAAAATCGAGACACTGACGCCACCGGGAACACCGGTGCCGATCGGGCCGTATCATCACATCGCCAAGGTCGGGCCCTTCATCACCATCGGCGGCACGGCAGGCGTCGATCCGGCTACCGGCAAGCTCGCCGGGGACGATGTCTATCTGCAGGCGAGGCAGATCCTGAAATCCTTCGCCGTCATGCTGGCGGCGGTGAATTCGGATCTTGCCCATGTCCTGCATATCAACGTCTTCCTGCAGCACATGCGGGATTTCGAGCGGATGAACGACGCTTATGTCGAGATGATGGGCGAGCATCGCCCGGCCCGCACCGTCATCGGTGTCAGTGAATTGCCGAAACCCGGCGTGCTGCTGACGATGAATCTGACGGCGGTCACGCGGGATATGTGAAGCGTGAAAAAGCGAAGGGCGATGCCGCATCCGGCATCGCCCTTTCCATGACCTGTCGCCGGCGTGGTTACGGCAGTAGCACCAGCGAGCCGGTGGTCTTGCGGCCCTCGAGGTCGCGATGCGCCTGGGCGGCGTCCTTCAGCGGATAGGTGTGGTTGACATTGATCTTGACCACGCCGCGGCTGATGACGTCGATCACGGCGCGGGCCGAGAGTTCGAGGTCCTCGCGGCTGGCGGTATAGGCCATCAGGGTCGGCCGGGTGAGGAAGATCGAGCCCTTCTGCGAGAGGATCAGCGGCTCGATCGGCGCCACCGGACCCGAGGCATTGCCATAGGTGACCATATAGCCGCGCGGACGCAGGCAATCGAGCGAGGGCAGGAAGGTATCCTTGCCGACGCCGTCATAGACCACATTGACGCCCTTGCCGCCGCTCGCGGCCTTGACTTGGGCGACCCAGTCGGGATCGCGGTAATTGATCACATGATGGCAGCCGAGATCGCTGGCGATCTTCAACTTCTCCGGTGAGCCGGCGGTGCCGATGATGATGGCGCCGAGGTGGCGCAACCATTGCGTGGCGATCTGCCCGACGCCGCCGGCCGCGGCATGCAGCAGCACGACATCGCCGGCTTTCACCGGATAGGTGCGGCGGAGGAGGTACTCTGTCGTCATGCCTTGCAGCATCATTGCTGCGGCGGTCTTGTCGTCGATGCTGTCGGGCAGCTTGATCAGGCGCTCGGCCGGATAATTGCGCAGCTCCGAATAGGAGCCGAGCGGCGCCGAGCAATAAGCGACGCGGTCGCCGACCTTGAGATCGAGGACGCCGGGGCCGACCGCCTCGACCACGGCGCTGCCTTCCAGGCCGATGCCGCTGGGCAAGGTGACCGGATAAAGCCCGGTCCGGTGGTAGGTATCGATGAAATTGACGCCGCAGGCCTTGTTGCGCAGGGTCACCTCGCCGGCGCCGGGCGCGCCGATCTCGATTTCCTCCCACTGCATCTGCTCGGGGCCGCCGGTCTGATGAAAGCGGATGGCATGGGTCTTCATGGCGCTGGTCCTTCCGTGATCTCGATGAGGGGCGATCAAAGCAAGTCAGGGCTCTCCTGTCCAGGCGGAGTCATCGCCTGGACAGGTCACGCATGCGTATCGTCGATCAGGCGGCGTCGCGGTGCGGTTCGGTGCGGCGGCGATACTCGATCAGCTCGGCGATGGTGAGGCAGGGGAAGCCGTTGCGCCGGCCGTAATCCCTGGCTGTCTTGCCGCGCATCATGCTGCCATCGCGCCGCATCAGCTCGCACAGCACCCCGGCCGGCTTCAGCCCGGCGAGGCGGGCGAGATCGACCGTTCCCTCGGTATGGCCGGGCCGGGCGAGAACGCCGCCGGGCTGGGCGCGCAAGGGGAAGATATGACCGGGCCGTGCCAGATCGGCCGGCGTCGCGTTATCGGCGATGGCGGCCCTGACCGTGGTCAGGCGGTCGGCGGCGGAAACGCCGGTGGTGACGCCGCGCACGGCCTCGATCGAGACGGTGAAGGCAGTGCCGTAGCGGCTGTTGTTGCGTTCCACCATCGGCGGCAAGGCCAGGCGCTGGACCAGGGCATCGTCGAGGCAGAGGCAGACGATGCCGCTGCAATCGCGGATCAGCCGGGCCATGACGTCGAGATCCAGGGTTTCGGCGGCGGCGACCAGGTCGGCTTCGTTCTCGCGGTCATGGTCGTCGAAGAGAATCACGGGCAGGCCGCTGCGCATGGCTTCGAAACAGGCCTCGACCCGGCTCGCCAGGCGGCCGGGTGATACAATCCCTGGAATCGCCGGGGATGGCGATGTCGAGAGGGATGTAGATGTGACGGTGGGGGAAGAAATGGGTCGGTACTGGTTCATCGAAACGCTCCTCGCAGACTGGTTGCGACAAACGTTTCAGGGCGACAGCCAAAAATGCACCGGCGATCCTCCTGGGAGGCTGCCATATCCCATCCCGGGAGCGGGATCGGAACGGCGGGCCTTCCACAAGCGGCACGGCGGGAACCGTATGCCGCCGGCGGAAGCCGGGTAATCCTGGCCAGCGTCTTCTTCCATCCGGACTGTAACCGTCGGCCCAGGCCTTGAGGGATTGCCCGTCTGGAGACGGACCCTCGCACCTGATCTGCTGACCCGACGGTTAAGAACCGCCGGCGCTCGCGGGCTCGACACCGGAACCGGTCTCTCGACCGATCGCCGCTGCCTTACCGCCGGTAGGGAGTTTCACCCTGCCCTGAAGACGTATGACGGAACCAAGCGTGGCAGATCGGAGCGGACTTCGTCAAGCCGGACCGCTTCATTGGTCATGCGGGCCGGACATATCTGCACTCCAGCCTGATCTTTCCCCTGATGACTCCCGGCGATGCGGTTTGGGCAAATTGGCTCACTTTCTTTTCTCGTTTGCCGTGGATGCAAGGGCGAGGGTATGGGCCGTCATTCCCCGGACAGGATGACGTGCAAACTCGGACAGGGTCGCAATCCGCTCGCGTCAGTGTCAGGCCGCTGTCAGAACACAATTTTGTCGAGCAGGGGCATTCGGATATATCTTGCAGGTGATTTGCTGTATTGCAGATGATTGATAGGCCTGCATTGACAGGCACCGATGCGGGGTTTCTTTACTTTTGCTGCCTAGGCTGAGACCGGAGCTGAAGCCCCAGTGGAACTGGCAAAGCTGCGGCTCGGCGGCAAAGCGGGGTCAATGAAACACAGGATGGACTGTGGCGGCTGATGAGACGGACATCGCCCGGAACGGCATGACGCCGGACGAGGCGCAGCGTCAGTTACAGATACAGGGACAATTGCTACAGGCGATTGTCGCCGCGCAGATGGATTTTGTTGCCGGCAGTGATCCAGCGGCGGTTTTCGATGCCCTGCTCAGCGCCATGCTGGAGGCGACGGGAAGCGAATACGGTTTCATCGGCGAACGGGAAATCAACGCGGTCGGTGAGCCGCAACTGCGTGTCATCGCCATCACCGATATCAGTTGGGATGACAAATCGCGACGCCAGTATCAGGCGCGGCTCTCGGCGACGGGTTTCTATTTCACCAATCTCGGCGGCTTGCTGGGCGAGGCACTGCGCAACGGTCAGACGGTGATCAGCAACGTGCCGGAGGAGGATGGGACGCGACGCGGCCTGCCGCCCAGCCATCCGGCCTTGCGGACCTTCATGGCCGTGCCTTTCTTCGGCGGCAGCGAGATGATCGGCATGATCGGTCTTGCCAATCGGCCGGCCGGCTATGACGCGGCGATCACGACCTTGCTGGGGCCGTTGCGGGCGACGGCCGCCAATCTGCTGATGGCCTTGCGCGACCGCCGTCGCCGCATGGCGGCGGAAGCGGCGGTGTTGCAGGAGCGGCAGCAATTGATCGACATCCTCGGCAATACCGGGAATGTCGCCTGGTCGACGCGCCTGCCGGATTTCATCCCGATCTATATCTCGCCTTCGATCGCCGCTTTGACCGGCTATTCCGTCGAGCAGTTGACCCAGCCGGAGGTGCGGAACTGGGTCATTCCGGAGGCGGATTGGGAGATTCGCGACGCGGCCGAGAAACGGGCGCTGGAAACCGGCAGCATGGATGTGCGCCATCGCCTGCGCTGCGCCGACGGCTCGATGCGCTGGGTCCATGTCAAGGGCGTGGTGATTCATGATGAGGCGGGGCAGCCGGTCCGCATGGACGGGACGTTGCGCGACATCACCGAGGTCCATGCCGCCAGGGAACGGGCGCGCCAGAGCGAGGCGCTGTACCGCGCCGTGGTCGAGGACCAGGAAGAGGCGATTGTCCGCTTCGACACCGATTTCATCATCCGTTTCGCCAACCGTAAATATGCCGAGTTCTACGATCTGAAGCCGGCCGATCTGATCGGCACCCATCTCGGCGAATTGCTGGCACGGGCGGAATGGGCGGCGGCACGCGGCGATGTCGAGCGGTTGACGGCTGCGGCGCCGATCCATATCAGCGAATATGAAAAACCCCTGCCCGACGGCTCGACGCGCTGGCTGCGCTGGGTCAACCGGGCGGTGCTGGATGGTGCCGGGGAAGTCGTCGAATACCAATGCGTCGGCCATGACCTGACCGACCGCAAGCAGCTTGAACTGGATCTGGAAAAGAGTCGCGCCCGGTTTGCCCTGGTGGTGGCGAGCAGCGGCGATGGGATCATCGACTGGAACTTCGCCACCGGCGAGATCTGGTTCTCGCCACGCTGGAAGGAGATCGTCGGCTATGCCGATGACGAGCTGCCGAACACCGTCGAGACCTGGGAGAAAATCGTCCATCCGGAGGACCGCGAGGGATTGCTGGAGCGCGCTGCGGCTTACTTGCGCAATCCCGTCGGGGTCATGCGGAACCGGGCCCGGTATCTGCATCGCGACGGCAGCATCGTCTATATCGACAGCCGGGTGAACGGGCATTCGGCGGATATCAGCCCGCCGACGCGTATCGTGGTGGCGGTTTCCGATGTGACCGCACGGGTCCAGGCCGAGGAACGCGCGCGCAAGAGCGAGGCGATGTACCGGGCGGTGGTGGAGGATCAGGAAGAGGCGATCGTCCGCTTCAACACCGATTGCATCATCAGTTTCGTCAACAAGAAGTATGCGAGCTTCTACAAGGTGGCGCCGGAAGAGCTGCAGGGCCAGTCCCTGCGGGATCTGCTGGCGCCGGCGGATTGGGCGGGTGTGCAGTCCGAGATCGGCAGCCTCGTCCCGGGGCATCTTCTCGGCGTCAGCGAACAGGAGAAGACCCTGCGCGACGGCTCGAGACGCTGGATGCGCTGGACCACCCGGGCCTTGCCGGATGCCGAGGGACGGATCGCCGAATATCAAAGCGTCGGCCACGACATCACCGACCGCAAGGTGCTGGAACAGGAATTGGCCGATGGCCGGGAATTGTTCGGCCTGGTGGTGGCGAGCAGCGGCGATGGCATCATCGAGCGGAATTTCGCCACCAACGAGATCTGGTTCTCGCCGCGCTGGAAGGAGATCTTCGGTTATTCGGACGATGAATTGCCGAACACGATCGAGACCTGGGAAAGGCTGATCCATCCCGACGACCGCGACGCGGTGCTGGATCGCCGGGCCGCGACGGCGCGCAATCCGGATGCCGTTCTGCGCAGCCGGCAACGTTATTTCCATCGCAACGGCAGCCTCGTCTATATCGACAGCCGGGTGGTGTACCGGCCGGCGGGTCCCGATGGCGCACTGCGGCTGGTGGCGGCCCATACCGATGTGACGGCGCGGGTCGTGGCCGAGGAGCGGGCGCGCAAGAGCGAGGCGATGTATCGCGCCGTCGTGGAAGATCAGGAAGAGGCGATCGTCCGCTACGACACCGATTTCATCATCGGCTTCGCCAACCGGAAATATGCCGCCTATTACAACCGCACGCCGGCGGAGCTCCAGGGGATGCATCTCGCCAATCTGCTGGGGCCGGCGGCCTGGGGTTCGATCAAGGCGGAGCTGGGGACGCTGACGCCGGTGCAACCGACCCGCATCTTCGAACATCAGGAGCATCTGCCGGACGGCTCGACGCGCTGGCTGCGCTGGGTCGACCGGGCGCTGCTGAACAGCGAGGGCGAGATCGCCGAATATCAGGGCGTCGCGCATGACATCGGTGATCTCAAGCGGCTGGAACAGGAGCTGGCGGATGGCCGGGAATTGTTCGGCCTCGTGGTGGCGAGCAGCGGCGACGGCATCTACGATCTCAATGTCGAGACCAAGGAGATCTGGTACTCGCCGCGCTGGAAGGAGATGCTGGGCTACGGCGATGAGGAGCTGCCGAACAGCTATGAAACCTGGCAGAAATTCGCTCATCCGGAAGACCTGCCCCGGATCCTGGACCTGATCGAGGTCTATTTCCGCAATCCCGATGGCGTGCTGCGCTATCAGTTCCGCTTCATCCACCGCGACGGCAGCATCGTCTATATCGACGGCCGGATGATCTGCCGCCAACGGGGCCCCGCGGGGGCAGTGCGGGTGGTCGGCGCCCATACCGACATCACCGCCCGCGTCCTGGCCGAGGGGCGGGCGCATAAGAGCGAGGCGCTGTACCGCGCCGTGGTCGAGGATCAGGACGAGGCGATCGTCCGCTTCCGCCCGGATTCCACCATCGTCTTTGCGAACAAGAAATATGCCGGCTTCTACAACAAGACGCCGGAGGAGATGTGGGGCATCCGCCTCGACAACATGCTGGCGCCGCAGGAATGGGTGGCGATTGCCCGCAAGATCAGCGGCCTCACGCCGACCCGGCCGACCAGCGTCCATGAATTCGAGAAACCCCTGCCCGGCGGCAAGTCGCGCTGGCTGCGGTGGGTCACCCGGGCGATCCATGACGCGGCGGGAGAGCTGACCGAGGTGCAATGCGTCGGCCACGATATCGGCGACCGCAAGCGGCTGGAGCGCGAGCTGGAGGCCGGGCGGGAATTGTTCGGCCTGGTGGTGGCGAGCAGCGGCGACGGCATTTTCGAATTCAACATCGAGACCGGCGAGATCTGGTTCTCGGCGCGCTGGAAGGAGATGTTCGGCTATGCCGATGAGGAGCTGCCGAATGTCCGGGCGACCTGGGACCGGCTGCTGCATCCCGACGACCGGCAGCAGATGTTGGCGCGCAGCACCGCCTATTTCGCCAATCCCTCCGGCGTGCTGCGGATGCAGCTCCGCTACCTGCATCACAACGGCAGCATCGTCTTTGTCGACAGCCGGATGATCTGCCGGCAGTCCGGCCCGACCGGCGCCTTGCGCATCGTCGGCGCCCATACCGATGTCACCGCCAAGGTCCTGGCCGAGGAGCGGATGCGCGATGCGATCGAGAGCCTGAGCGACGCCTTCGCCTGGTTCGACGCCGACGACCGCCTGATCATGCATAACCGGCGCTATCTGGAATTCTTCCCCTTCCTGCGCGATCTCGGCGATCTCCGGGGGGTGACCTTCCTGGAGATGGTCAGCCATCCGCAGGGCGAGACCAGCCGGGCGGCAAATCCGGAAGCCTATATCGCCGCCCGCATGCGGTGGCATCGCGAGGGCGGCACCTTCGAGCTGTCGCTGAATGGTGGCGGCTCGGTCCGGGTCAGCGAAAGGCGCACGGCGGACCAGGGCACGGTCAGCATCTGGTCGGATATCACCGAGTTGAAGCGGGCGGAACGCCGCCTGATGGATGCGGTCGCCACCATGCAGGAGGGCTTCCTGCTGCTGGGGCCCGACGGCCGCATCGTCCTCAGCAACCAGCGCTGCCGCGAGCTCTATCCGCTCGTCAGCCATCTCCTGGAGCCGGGCACGCTCTATGAGGACTTCCTGCGCGAGGGTGTTGCGCGCGGTCAGTTCATGGATGCGATGGGGCGGGGCGAGGACTACATCCGCGATGCGGTGGCACTGCTCGACGACGAGACCCAGATCCGGGTCGAGCGGGAGCTGGCCGGCGGCCGCTGGGTGCTGATCAGCCAGCGCCGCATGAGTGACGGCAGCGTGGTCAGTATCCGCACCGAGCTGACCGAGCAGAAGCGGCGCGAGGCGGAACTGGTGGCGGCGCGCCGGCAATTGGAGAAACAAGCCTCGGCGCTGGCGGATCTCGCCGAGAAGCTGGAACAGGCGCGATTGTCGGCGGTCGGATCGAGCCGGGCGAAAACGCGGTTCCTCGCGCATATGAGCCACGAATTGCGCACGCCGCTGAACGCCATCCTCGGCTTTGCGAAGCTGATCGACGATGAATTGTTCGGGCCGATCGGCACGCCGAAATACAAGGAATATATCGGCCTCATCCAGGAAAGCGGCACGCATCTCCTGTCGCTGATCAACGATGTCCTCGATCTCTCCAAGGTCGAGGCCGGACGCATGGAGCTCGACCGGCAATGGGTCTCGGTGGCGGCGCTGGCGGCCAGCTCGACGCGGCTGATGGACGGCCTCGCCAAGGATCGCGGCGTCACCCTGACGGTGGAGATCGCCGCCGATTGCCGGCAGCTTTACGGCGATGAGCGCACGATCAAGCAGATGATCATCAACCTGCTGTCGAACGCCCTGAAATTCACCCCGGCCGGCGGCCAGGTGAGCCTCTATTTCGCTGCCTTGCAGGGAACCATGGAAGGCCTGCCGGGAGCGGCGGTGTCGGGGGCGACCATCACCGTCACCGATACCGGGATCGGCATGTCGCCCGACGACATGGTGAAGGCGCTGGATCCGTTCGGCCAGGTGGATGGCGAGATCGCCCGCCAGCACCAGGGCACCGGGCTCGGCCTGCCGCTGGTCAAGGCGATGGCCGAGGCTCATGGCGGCTCGCTGGCGCTGGAAAGCGAACCGGGGATGGGCACCACCATCACCGTCTATCTGCCGGGCGCCGATGGCGGGACGCCGCCGCCGGCCCCTTCGCCGGACTGGGCGGACATGCCGGCCGGCGGACCGGCTTTGTCGGGTTCAATCGGAGACGGCCTGACTGACCGCGACATTGGTCCTGGCTTGGCCGAACCGGCGGCGGAGAGATGGGACGGGCCGGGAATCCCGGCGGCGCAATCGGCGGCGGCGCGGCCGCGCGTTCTGCTCGCCGAGGACAATCAGATGAACCAGCGCCTGTTCAGCGAGGTGCTGGCCAATCTGCCGATCGAGATGGATTGCGTCAGCGATGGCGCGGCGGCGGTGGAGCGGGTGCTGGACGGCGCCTATGACCTGATCCTGATGGATATCCAGATGCCGAAACTGGGCGGCCTCGATGCCGTCCAGCATATCCGGGGCGCCGGCGGCAAGGTGGCCGCGACGCCGATCATCGCCTTGACCGCCCATGCGATGGACGGCGATCGCGAACGTTATCTGGCGGCGGGCATGACCGATCACCTGACCAAGCCGGTCGATCCGGCAACGCTCCTGGAGATGGTCGCCCGCTATCTCAAGCTCGATTTGACCTGACCGGCCGATTGCCCGCGCTTCCGATTGTCCGCAGAGCGGGCCCGGGCGTTTTGGGAGCGTCCTGCCGCCGGACGGGTCAATGCGGCAGCATGAAGACGAGCGAGGCGACGAGCAAGGTGGCGAAAGCGAGATTGAGCAGGCGGCTCGCTTTGGGATCGTGGAAAAAGCGGGTAAGCGCTGCTCCGGCCTGCAGCCAGGCGAGATCGACCGCGACGATGAGGACGGTCAGCGCGGCGGCCTTCGCGAGGAAATCAAGCCCGGGCCGGGCCTGGATCAGGACGAAGCCCGAGAACATCGCTGCCATCGCCGCATAGCCCTTGGGATTGACCAGCGACAACAGGAAACCAGCGGTGAAGGACGGCTGCCGGTCGGTGCCGCCATCGGCCGCGAGCGGCGGCGCCGTGGCGATGCGAAAGGCGAGGTAGAGGAAATAGGCACCGGCCAACAGGGTGACGGTGAGGCGGACGCCCGGCAGGGCCAGCATCAGCCCGGTCAGGCCGCTGGCGACGATCCCCATGACGGCGAGAAGGCCGATGACGAGCCCCGTGAGATAAGCGAGGCCCTTGCGCGTGCCGAAAGCGGCGCCGGTGGCAGCCAGGCTCAAGGTGGCCGGGCCGGGACTGCCGGCCAGGGCCAGCCCGGCCAGAACGAAGCCGGCGATGCCCTCGCTGATGATTGCCGCCATGCCGCGTCCTTTCCTCTATGATCGATGGCCGATGGACGTCATCGGTTATGGGGCCGGGAATGGCGCAACGTCTTGAACGATCGTGCAGAGCAGCGGTGCGTCGGACGGACCGGGCGGCGGCTGCCGGCTGGATTCATGCAGCGCCGGCGCAGCAAGGCTTGGAGCGTGTCGAGGCCTTCTTTGCCGGAGCGGCTTTCGAGCCGCATCGGCATGATACCTATGCGATCGGGTTCACGCTGCAGGGCGTGCAATCTTTCAGATACCGGGGCGTAGCGGAGAACTGCGTGCCGGGTCAGGTTTTCGTATTGCATCCCGATGAGCTGCATGACGGCCGCGCGGGCACCGCGACGGGTTTCCGCTATCGGATTCTCTATATTGAACCGGCGGCGATCCACGCGGCCTTGGAACAGGCGGGCCGGGAGGAGCGGAGCCGGGGGAAGGCCTGCCGGCCGCTGCCGTTCCTGCGCGCACCGGTCTCCGACGACCGGCGCCTGGCTTGGGCAATCCTGCCGGCGCTGGAAGATCTCGATCTGGCCTTGGACGAGTTGCGGCGCGATCAGATTATTCTCGATCTCGCCGAGGCCCTGGCGGCCGTCGACCCCTCGGCGGTGCGGGGTCCGCTTGCGGCGCGGCATTGGCGCGCAGCCGCCGTGGCGCGGGATTTTCTGGAAGCCAATCTCGACCGCACCGTGGCATCGGCGGAGTTGGAAGCGGCAAGCGGGTTGTCGCGTTTCGCGCTGGCACGGCACTTCCGTGCCTGCTTCGGTACCAGTCCCTATCGCTATCTGGTGCTGCGTCGCCTGGACCGGGCGCGGGGCCTGATCCGCACGGGAACGCCGCTTGCTGAGGCGGCGCTTGCGAGCGGCTTTGCCGATCAAAGCCACTTCACGCGCCAATTCAAAAAAGCCTATGGCCTCTCACCCGGGCGTTGGACAACGATGATCGATAAGGCGACAGTCCCGCCGGTAAATCCGACAGCCTCGCAAGCGGCGAACTTCGATTAGAACAGCCGGCCCTGGCCGCGTTCAAGATCGAGCAGGAAAGTCTTCGCCCGCAGGCCTAATTCGCTGGTATAGCCGCCGAGCCCGCTTGCCCCGACGATGCGGTGGCAGGGGATGATGACGGCGATGGGGTTCTGGCCGCAGGCCTGGCCGACCACCTGCGCCGGTGCGTTCAACTGCGTCGCGACATCGCCATAGGTCCGGGTGCGGCCATAGGGAATGGCCAGCATCTGCGCCCAGACGGCCTTGGCAAGATCGCTGCCCTCGGCCTTCAGCGGCAGATCGAAATCATGCAGCCTGCCGGCGACATAGGCCTCGATCTGGCGGGCCGCTTCGTTGAGCAGCGGCGAGGCGCCGGCGGCGCGCGCCGGCTTGCGGTTATGCCAGTGGAGCTGCACCACGGCGCTGTCATCGGCGGTGACATCGATCCAGCCGATCGGCGTTTGCACATAGGTATGCTGCCAGTTGTGGTGTGATGTGGCGGCTTGTGGCTGATCGATGCCGGCATTCTGATCGGCGGTATTTTGGATCATGCTGTCCTGGATCATGATGCCTCCGGTGGCTTGGTTGAGTGTCGCCGTTCCCAGTCAGGTCGCGCTCAGATCGCGCGGGCGCTGAGCGCGCGCAACAGGGGATCGGCCTCGGTGATGGGCAGGCCACAGGTCTGGCCGCGGCACAGATAGACCGTCGGCTTGCCATCGACCATCTCCTTGCCGACCGCCGGATGATAGGGCGGCAGGGCGGTGCCCGGCGCCACGACCTGCAGCAGCTTATTGAGCAAAGGCTGCGCCCGGATCACGGCGAGCAGGCTGTCGGTGGCGGCATCGTCGCGGGCGCCGATCACCACGATCTGCAGGCAATTGAGCTGGTAATCGACATTGTTGAGCAAAGTCGCCAGCGGGAAGAAATTGCGCGAAACCTCGCCGCCGAAAGCGGTGACGAGCTCCATGTTGCGCTTCGCGTAACTGGCCTTGCCGGTCAGGTGATAGAGCCGGGCGAGGACCTCGACCATGATGCCGTTGCCATTGGGCGTCGCATTGTCGGCGGCACTCTTCTGGCGGATGATGACGTCGCCGACATCATCGGCGGCGGTGAAATAGCCGCCATTCTGCTGGTCCCAGAAATGCCGGTCGAGCAGGGCGGCGAATTCCTCGGCCTGGTCGAGATAGGCGGCCTCGCCGGTCGCTTCATGCAGCAGCAAAGCGGCCCGGGCGAGATGGGCGTGGTCGTCCAGCATGGCGACCGAGCCGAGCTTGTCCTGACGCCAGGCGTGATGCAGGCGCGCGGTGCCGCCGGCATCGAACCCCGCATCGGGCCGCATCATGTTGCGGATGACAAACCGGAAGGCGCTGCGAGCGAGCTCCAGCCATTGCGGCTTGTCGAAAGCGGTGGCGGCGCGGGTGAGAGCGGCGATCATCATGCCGTTCCAATCGGCGAGCACCTTGTCGTCCCAGCCGGGCCGGATGCGCGTCTCGCGGGCGGCCAGCAATTTGCCGCGCAGGAGCGTCAGCAGTTCCTCCTCGGCGGGACTGGCGGGCAGGCGTGCCGCGCGGCGGTTGAGGATATTCGTCTCCTCCCAATTGCCATGGGCGCTGACATCGTAATGCTGCTTGAAGAGTGGTGCGTCCGTGCCGAGCAGCGCATCGATCTCGGCCTCGCTCCAGACATAGAACTTGCCTTCGACGCCTTCACTGTCGGCATCCAGCGACGCGGCGAAAGCGCGGTCGCCCGTCGTATCCACCGCCGCCAGCATCTCGCGCTCGACCCAGCCGATGGTTTCGGCGATGCGCGCGGCGTAAAGCGGCGAGCGGGTTTCCAGCCAGACCTCGGTCAGGATCTCGGTCAGCGCCGCATTGTCGTAGAGCATCTTCTCGAAATGCGGCACCAGCCATTTGCCGTCGGTGGAATAGCGGGCGAAGCCGCCGCCGAGGTGATCGTAGATGCCGCCCTGGCACATCGCATCCAGCGTGATGGTGACGGCATCGCGCATCGCGGAATCGGCGCGGCGCTGCCAGCCATGCCAGAAGGAAAGGAAGATCGGTACTTGAGGAAATTTCGGTGCGCCGTTGATGCCGCCGTCGATCATGTCGACCTCCTGCACCAGGCGGTCGGCGATGCGGTCGATGAGATCGGGGGTGATGGCATCGCCCGACTGGGGCTGCGCCAGCTTGCGCATCGCGGCCTCCAGCCCGGCGACATTCTTGGCGACCGAGTCAGGTTCCTTGTCATAGGTCTCGGCAATGAAGCGCAGGATGTCGGGGAAGCCCGGCCGGCCCCAGCGGCTGGTCGGGGGAAAATAGGTGCCGCCCCAGAACGGCTTGCCATCCGGCGTCAGGAACATGGTGAGCGGCCAGCCGCCCTGCTGGCCGAGCAGGGACAGGGCCTGCTGATAGATGGCGTCGAGATCGGGCCGCTCCTCGCGGTCGACCTTGATATTGACGAAGAGCTGGTTCATCAGCCCGGCGATATCGGCGTTCTCGAAACTTTCATGGGCCATGACATGGCACCAATGGCAGGCTGCATAGCCGACCGAGAGCAGGATCGGCCGGTTGCGCCGTTTTGCCTCGGCCAGGGCCGCCTCGCCCCAGGGCCACCATTCGACCGGATTGTGCTGATGCTGCAGCAGATAGGGGCTGACCTCCTGCGCGAGCCGGTTGGTGGTCATCATCGGGGGAGTTGCGGAATGATCCGTCATCGGTCCGGCCTGTTCTGCTGAAGTGGTCGTTGAAACCCCGTCCCGCAGGGAGGGGTCCGGG
The DNA here is from genome assembly GCA_964406155.1 of uncultured Rhodospirillaceae bacterium. GTDB lineage: Bacteria > Pseudomonadota > Alphaproteobacteria > Dongiales > Dongiaceae > Dongia_B. Next base: position 31,791 of record CAYOQR010000058.1, read on the forward strand.
GACAGGATAACCTTTCCCCTCTGAATAACCCGGCCTGACATAGCGCGACAGGGGGCTCGATTCCATCCGGTCCTTGCCGCCGGTGGAGGGGCGACTATAAGGTGAGATGGGATCGAGAGGTGAGCCATGAAAGTGAAAATCGACATCGATTGCTCGCCGGAGGAGGCGCGGGCCTTTTTCGGGTTGCCCGATGTGGCGCCGATGCAGCGGGCGGTGATGCAGGAAATGCAGGACCGGATGCTGGGGGCGATGCGCGGGACCGATCCGGAAACCTTGCTGAAGACCTGGATGCCGGCGGGTGTCGCCAGTCTCGAGCAGATGCAGAAGATGTTCTGGCAGCAATTCGCCGGCGGCACGTCGAGCGACAAGAAGCGGTCCGGCGATTGAGAGCTGGGTGGTGAGAAGAGAATGAGTGGACAAGACCGCAAGCAGCCGGGCGATCCGGCGCCCTATTACGAGGCCCATGTGTTTTGCTGCGTCAACGAGCGCCCGGCGGGTCATCCGCGCGGCTGCTGCAAGACCAGGGGCGCCGAGAAGCTGCGCAACTACATGAAGGCCCGCGCCAAGGAGCTCGGCCTCGACGCGGTGCGGATCAATCAGGCGGGCTGCCTCGACCGCTGCGAACTGGGCCCCACCATGGTGATCTATCCCGAGGGCATCTGGTACAGCGTCGCCAGCATCGACGATGTCGAGGAAGTGCTGCAGCGTCACCTGATCGCGGGTGAGCGCGTTCCGCGCCTGATGCTGCAGCCCAGCGACAAGCTGCCGGAAGATCGGACCACACCGGATCGACTGGCGGCCGCCGGCGCGGAATGACCGCCGCCGGCCCCGCGATTGGAGGGCCCGTGATGGGGCTCGCACCTACCATTTTCGCCCAAGCGACGGCGCCGGGCAAAGCCGGTGTCGCCGTTTTCCGGTTGTCCGGATCGCAATCGGGACGTGTATTGGCCGACCTGACGCGACAGGCTTTGCCGCCGCCGCGCCGGGCCGTCCGGCGGACCCTGTGGGAGGCGGGCAACGGCTGCAGCGAGCCGATCGATCAGGCCCTTGTTATCTGGTTCCCGGCACCTGCGAGCTTCACCGGCGAGGATGTCGTCGAACTGCATATTCATGGCGGTCCGGCGATCGCCATTGCGCTCGCGCGGGAGTTGAAAAACACCTATGGACTGTCCCTGGCGGGACCCGGCGATTTCACCCGCCGCGCCTTCGAACACGGCAAGCTCGATCTGACCGAGGTCGAGGGGCTCGCCGATCTGGTCGCGGCCGAAACCGAGGCGCAGCGGCGCCAGGCCATGCGCCAGGCCGGGGGCGCGCTGTCGCGCCTCTATGACGGCTGGCGAGACAGCCTGGTGAATGCCTTGGCGCGGCTCGAAGCCGCGATCGATTTTCCCGACGAGGATCTGCCGCCCGATCTGGTGCCGGCGGTCGATCGGGCCATGCGCGAGACCGAGGAGGCGATCGGCCTTCATCTCGATGACGGCCATCGCGGCGAGCGCCTGCGGGACGGGCTCTCCATTGCCATTCTCGGCCCGCCCAATGCCGGCAAGTCGAGCCTGCTCAACCGTCTGGCGCGGCGGGAGGCGGCGATCGTCTCGGCCCAGGCCGGGACCACCCGCGACGTGATCGAGCTGTATCTCGATCTCGGCGGCTATCCGGTGATGCTCGCCGATACAGCGGGCCTGCGGGCGACGGCGGACGATATCGAGGCGGAGGGCATCCGGCGCGCGCTCGATCGCGCGGCCTCGGCCGATCTCAAATTGCTGGTGCTGGACGGCACGGCTTTGGGGACCGAGACGCCGCTGATCGACAGCGAAACCGCCAAGCTGATTGACGCTGATGCCCTTCTGGTGTTGAACAAGGCCGATCTCGCGGCCCGCGAGGCGCCGCGGGAAGTTGCCGGCCATCCGCTGCTCGCCGTCTCGGCGAAGACGGGGCAGGGGATGGATGTCCTGGTCGAGGCCCTGGCCACGACAGCGGGGGCACGGTTGGCCCTCGGGGCCACGCCGGCCCTGACCCGCGAGCGGCACCGCGCGGCGCTGGAGCGCTGCCAGGCGGCCCTGCTGCGGGGGATCGATGCGGAATTGCCGGAGTTGAAAGGCGAGGATTTGCGCCTGGCGGTTCAGGCGTTGGGCGAGATTACCGGCCGGGTGGATATCGAGGAAATTCTCGACCGCATCTTCCGGGAATTCTGTATCGGGAAGTAAATCCTATTCCGGTGATGGCGGTGACGCCCCGGAATGTTTCACGTGAAACAAAGACGATGACAGCGTTGATCGAGATGAACGACCAATATGATGTGGTGGTGGTCGGTGGCGGCCATGCCGGCGCGGAAGCGGCGGCGGCCTCGGCGCGCCTTGGCGCCCGGACCCTGCTCGTTACCCATGATCCCGCGAAGATCGGCGAGATGTCCTGCAACCCGGCGATCGGCGGTCTGGCCAAGGGCCATTTGGTGCGCGAGATCGATGCCCTGGACGGGATCATGGCACAGGCCATCGACCGGGGCGGCATCCAGTTCCGCATGCTGAACCAGTCCAAGGGACCGGCGGTGCGTGGCCCCCGGGCCCAGGCCGACCGCAAGCTCTATCGTCAGGCGATCCAGGACCTGCTGGCCGAACAGCCGAACCTGACCGTCAAGGGCGCGGCGGTCGACGACATTATCCTGGACGGGGCGGGCCGGATTGCCGGGATCGTTACCGATCGGGGCGAGCGGATCGGCTGCGCCGCCGTGGTCCTGACCACCGGCACCTTCCTGCGCGGCCTGATCCATTGCGGCGAGGAAAAGACCCCCGCCGGCCGGGTGGGCGAGGCGCCGGCGGTGCGCCTCTCGGAAACCCTGGCGCGGCTCGGCTTCCCACTGGGCCGGCTGAAGACTGGCACGCCGGCGCGGCTCGACGGCCGCACCATCGACTGGGTCGGGCTGGAGATGCAGCCGGGCGACAACCCGCCGGCGCCGATGTCCTATCTGACTGAGGCCATCACTACGCCGCAGATCGCCTGCGGCATCACCTATACAAATAGCGCGGCCCATGACGTGATCCGGGCCAACCTGCACCAACCCGCGGTGCTGCTGATGGACGAGGCCACCG
>CAYOQR010000059.1:0-34290 GCA_964406155.1 uncultured Rhodospirillaceae bacterium
TGATCGGCATCGCCAAGAAGAACGCCATCATGATGATCGACGTGGCGGTGGACGTGGAACGCCGCGAAGACCTCACCCCCCGGGAGGCCATCCTGAAAGCTTGCCTGATACGCTTCCGGCCGATCATGATGACAACCATGGTGGCGCTGCTCGGCGCGCTGCCGCTCGCCTTTGGCATCGGCGACGGCGCCGAATTGCGGCGGCCGCTCGGTATCTCCATCGTCGGCGGCTTGATCGTCAGCCAGGTCCTGACGCTCTACACCACGCCGGTCGTCTATCTCTATCTCGACCGGTTCCAACAGAAATTACAGCGCCTGCGGCGCAAACCTCGCAGAGGCGGTGATGGGCAGCCAGCCTTTGGAAAAAGCTAAAACAAACGACGGCATCATATTCTCTGGGAAACACGGTGACTGGAAATGAGACACATACATGTGCGGACCAAACTCGCCGGACTTTTTCTTCTGTCATTGACCGGCTGTACCGTCGGGCCGGATTACCACCGGCCCAGCGCCCCGGTACCCACCGGCTTCAAGGAGGCCCAGGGATGGCGTGAAGCAAAGCCGTCGGACGCGAAGAGCCGCGGTCCTTGGTGGAGCATCTACAACGACCCGGTGCTCGATATGCTCGAGCAACAGGTCAATATCTCGAACCAGAACGTCAAATCTGCCGAAGCCGCATATCGCGCCGCTCAAGCGACGGTCAGCGAGGGCCGTGCCGCCTGGTTCCCAACCGTGACGGTCACGCCATCTGCGACCTATTCGCAAACCACGCCACTCAGCGGCACCTCAACCGTGGCATCGCAGGGTGGCAGGCTCCAGATAGAAGGGACCGTTGGCTGGGACTTGGATGTCTGGGGGCGGATCCGGCGGACGGTGGAGAGCAATGTCGCCAATACTCAGGTGAGCGCGGCTGACATCGCCGTGGCGCAGCTTTCGGCACAGGCGACGCTGGCCACCGATTACGAAAACCTGCGCGCCGCCGACCAGTTGAAACGCCTGCTGGACAGCACCAGCGAGGCCTATGCCAAGTCGCTGAAGATCGTGCAAAACCAGTATGCCGCCGGTGTCACCGCCAAATCGGACGTGGCGACGGCGGAAACGCAGCTGCAGCAGACTCAGGCTCAGGCCGTTGATGTCGGCGTGCGGCGCGCGCAGTTCGAACATGCGATCGCTATCCTGATCGGCAAGCCGCCGGCGGAACTGACCATCGCGCCGGCGCCCTTTGTTTATGTGGTGCCGGATATCCCTGTGGGCCTGCCCTCGAGCCTGCTCGAACGGCGTCCCGATATCGCCGGGGCTGAGCGTCAGATGGCCGCGGCCAATGCGCTGATCGGTGTCACGATCGCCGCCTATTATCCCGATATCAGCCTCACCGCCGCGATCGGTGCCGGCGGCGTGCCCGGTGGTGCTTTCTTCTCGGCCTCCGAATATCTCTGGTCGGTCGGCGCCAATATCGCCGAAACGGTCTTCGATGCGGGCCTGCGTCATGCCGAGGTGTCCGGCGCCCGGGCGACCTATGACGAAGCCGTGGCCAATTATCGTCAGACCGTTCTGACCAGTTTCCAGCAGGTGGAAGATCAGTTGGCGGCATTGCGGATTCTGGAACAGGAATCGGCCGTGCAGGATCAGGCGGTCAAATCCGCCCAGGAAGCCGAGAAGCTCACCTTGAACGAATATCAGGCCGGCACCATCGCCTATACCTCGGTTGTGGTGGCCCAGGCCGCCGCCCTGAGTGACGAGCAGTCAGCCTTGACCATCTGGCAGAACCGTCTGGTCGCCAGCGTCGGACTGATCGAAGCCCTCGGCGGTGGCTGGAATGCCAGTCAGTTGCCCAATCGCGCGACGATCATGCAGACGGCGCCCTCATGGGCGGTGGTGCCTTGATCGGAGCCGTTTAACTTGACCCGAGCCGGGGCCTCATTGCCGAAGTGATGAGGCCCCGGATATTTCCAATCGGCATAGCATCCGCCGGTAGGCTTCGATCCGCGCCGGCATCGCCCCGCCGACGGCCGAACATATGTCGCGATCACGCAGCGCCGCGCGCCAACGGGGCAACAGGCCTCTTTCCAGAAAATGATCCGCCAGGAACGGATGTTCCGCGATGGTCACGGCCATGGCGCGGAACTGCTTCAGCAGCGATTGCCGGCAGGTAACGATGTCGAGCGTCTCCAATCCGGCTGGGCCGCGCAAGGCGACATGGAAACGGCAGAGCGACGGCAGCGGTACCGGTTGAACGAAGAAATAGGCTTTCCCTTGATTTGAGAACGGGGCATGCGGCATGCCGCCGTTGGAAAGCTCCCGCAGGAATCGGACGAACAGGATCAGCGGGTCATCCACTTCGTCGAAGCTAAGCTCGAGGCACTTTCCATCGGCTAAGATCGACCAGCGGATCAGACCGTGCTGGATCTCGATCAGGGTGATGTTGATCAACTCTGGCACCGGCTTTCCCGGCAGAGCCGGAAAAGCCTCATCCGGCGGAAACCATAGATCCCGGGCCCAATGCCGCTGCCAGCCGGCGCGATGCGCCTGGTCCGCCACGAAATACGGAAGATAGGCGGCGGGAACCTCGCCACGGCTTATCACACGATGGCCTCGGCATGCTTCGGCGCTGCCGCCGATCCGGGCCCGGAAATCGGCCAGCGATCCCGGCCATAACCGCAGATGCCAGCCTGCCTTGGTACCGGACGGAATGGCATAGATGACGCGCGGCACCAGGCCGAACGGCGCTCTTCCCTCTCTCATGACGGGCTCCGGTTGGCGGCTCGACGCATTGGCGGCAAACGGATTGCCGGCAGCCGGCCTAGGCTTGCGGTTGCGGCTGCGGCTGCGGCTGCAGGAAGCGGGTGACCAGCAGACGCAACATCGGCGCCTGTTTCTTGACGTTGAAGGACGGATCCAGCGCCGCCCGGCCGACGGCACCGTCGAGCAGCGCGATCAGCCAGGTCGCCGCGCTTTTCATGTCGAGCGACGCATCGATCTGGCCACGATCGGCGGCGAGCTTCAGCACCTTGACGAGCTGCTCCTTCGATTCCCCCTCGCTCCGGGCGAAGAGCTCGGCCACGCGCGGATTACGCGTCACTTCCGCGGCGATCTCCATGCCGAGCCGGGCGTGGATCGGATCGGAAATTTCCTTGAAGCTGAGATCGATCAGTTCCAGCAGCCCGGCGAAGATATCCGGCGCCTTATAGAGCCGATCGAACGCCACCTCGGCCTCGCGCCGTTCCGCCTCCACGATGGCTTCGATGATGGCGTCCTTGCTGGGAAAGTAATGGAAGAGGTTGCCAGGGCTCATGCCGGCGGCGGCACAGATCTCCGCCGTGCTGGTTTGATGGAAGCCCTTCTGGCCAAAACATTGAATGGCCGCATCCAGGATCTGCTGCCGTTTCGCTTCGTGTTTCTTCGGATCGACCTTGCGCATCGGCCTGCCTCGCACCCCGCGCCGCCCTCGCACCGCCGCCTATCGACAGTTCCAAGAAAGACACTTTAATTATTAGACAAATTACTCGATCTAATAATGACGTGACCCCACGGCGACGTCAAGGTGCCCGTTCCAGATACGCCGCGCATCGTCCGGACGAAACTGGAGGAGAACTTCATCGATGCAGTCAAGCCCGGCATGCCGGCAGAGGTGGTGGCCGAAACGGGCAATCATCAGACCTATCCCGCGCGCGTCCTGCGGATCGGCGAGGTGTTCGGCCAGAAGAAACAGAGCGACGCCCCCGATGAGCAGATCGATTGCGGGTGGTCGATTGCGTCCTCGCGCTGGACGACCAATCCGCCTTGCGCATCGGCCAGCGCATGCTGGTCCGGATCTATCCCGGCGACCAGACGATGCCGGTCAAGCCCAGTGGGCTCTGAAGCCGATCCAAGTTTCTTCGCCGGGCTAGGGTCGGATGCTCAACCGGGCTCGGTGGGCTCATCCGACTTCCGCTGAGCCCAGGCCTGCATCACATCGATCGGGAAGGGAAAGACGATGGTGGAACTGCGTTCGCCGGCGATGTCGAACAAGGTCGCGAGATAACGGAGCTGCATGGCCTGCGGCAGCGGCGCCAGGATACGCGCGGCCTCCAACAGCTTCTGCGCCGCCTGTTGCTCACCCTCGGCATTGATGATCTTCGCCCGCCGTGTCCGCTCCGCCTCGGCCTGGCGCGCGATCGCCCGGATCATGCTGTCGTCGAGATCGATCCGCTTGATCTCGACATTGGAAACCTTGATGCCCCAGGCATCCGTCTGCTTGTCGAGCACATCCTGGATATCGGTATTGAGCCGGTCGCGCTCCGCCAGCATTTCGTCAAGCTCGTGCTTGCCCAGCACCGAGCGCAGGGTCGTCTGCGCCAGTTGGCTGGTCGCCTCCATGTAGTTGCGCGCCTGGATGATGGCCCGCTCGGCATCGACGACACGGAAATAAATAACGGCATTAACCTTGACCGAGACGTTGTCCCGGGAAATCACATCCTGCGGCGGCACGTCATCGACGACGATACGCAGGTCGACCCGCACCATCTGCTGCACATATGGCACCATCAGCACGAGACCCGGCCCTTTGGTGCCGGTATAACGCCCCAGCGTGAACATGACGCCACGCTCGTATTCGCGCAGGATGCGGACCGCCGCGCTGAAGATGACCAGCACCAGAACAATGATAAGAGCGAGAGATGCAACTGCGGGAATCATATGCCTGCCTCCAGCTTCAGGGACCGGACCAAGCGTCAAGCCGGCCCATCAGAACGGCTCAACCAGGAGAATGAGACCATCACGCCCAATGACTTTGACGCGCATTCCCACCCGGAGTACCTGCAGGGCCCGGGCTTGCCAGATTTCGCCCTTCAGCCGGATACGCCCCTGCTCGCCCTCCCAGGCGATGGCCTCCGCCTCGCTGCCGATCAGGGCCTCCTGGCCGGTGACAACGGGACGGCGGCGCGACCGGAACAGCATGGCGACGACCAGCAGGAAAAAGCCCGCCGTCACGACAGTGGCAGCCACGACCACCGACAGGGACAGGGCAAAGCCGGGTGTGTTAGCGTCGAACATGAACAGCGAACCCACCGCAAAGGCGATCACGCCGCCGATGCCGATGACGCCGAAAGAACCGATGAAAGCCTCCGCCACCATCAGACCGAGGCCGAGCAGCACGAGCCCGGCGCCGGCATAATCGACCGGCAGCATATTGAGGGCGAAGAGCGCAACCAGGAGGCTGATCCCGCCGATGGTGCCGGGCGCGACGGTTCCCGGATTGGCGAATTCGAAGAACAATCCATAGGCGCCGATCAGCAGCAGGATATAGGCGATATTGGGATTGGTCAGGACGGTCAGCACTTGCGTTCGCCAATCCGGCGGGCGTGAGACAATGTCAAGGCCCGCGGTCGAGAGCCGTATCTCTTTCCCCGCCGCGACGACGGTCCTGCCGTCGATCTGATGCAGCAGGTCCGGAATATCGGTCGCGACAATATCGATGACGTGGATCTTGAGGGCATCTTCGGCCGGCAGGCTGACCGCGTCGCGAACCGCTTTTACCGCCCAGTCGCCGTTGCGGTGATTGAGGGTCGCAAGGCTCCGGATATAGGCCTCCGCATCGTTGATGATTTTCCGCGTCTCGGTATCGGCCGGCGGCGGACCGGGGAATGCGCTTCCTGACGGGCCACCGCCGCCTGCCTTGCCACCGCCGGTCTCCCCATCAGCCTCCTTCGCTTGATGCGCGGCATCCTCGGGACTGGGAGACGAAGATGTTCCGGGTGCAGGGGAGGAGGATGGTGACGGCCCCGAGCCCGGCAGCAGGGGCGACGCGCCGAGCTCGATCGGGGTTGCGGCGCCCAGATTGGTGCCCGGTGCCATGGCCGCGACGGCGCAAGCATAGGTGATATAGGTGCCGGCACTTGCCGCTCGTGCGCCGCCCGGCGCGACATAGGCGACGACGGGAACCGGCGAGGCAAGGATCGCCCGGATGATATCGCGCATGGAGGCATCGAGCCCGCCCGGCGTGTCCATCCGCAGGATGATGAGGCCGGTCTCCGCCGGCTTGGCGTCGGCGATGCTGCGCTGCAGGTAGTCCGCAAGAGCCGGCCCGATGACGCCGTCGACGTTCAGCACCAGCGCCTCATGTGGCGCCGCCCTGCTCGCCGGTACGATCAGCAGCGCGAGGGCACCGGTGATCGCCGCGATCAGCCGCCGCCACATCTGGCCGCGCATGCATCTCATCGGATGCGCTGCTTGAGCAAGAGAACGAGACTGGCCTGTCACCATGGCCCGCCTTTCCGCGTCGGGCTGACGGACCTTCTCGGCAAGGAAGGCAGGCCGCGCAACGGCGACCTGCCCGCATGCCTCCTAACCGTGGGCGCCCGCCGGCGGCAACGGCGGCGTCATTTCCCGCATGGCGACCGACTGATGGTCCTGGAAGACCCGGCGGAAGATGTAGAGCAGAACCGAAATCAGCAAGACGCCGATGCCGATCAGCAGATCACGATAGGTGCCATAGCCCGTGATATCGGGATTGGTCACGCCGAAGAAGATGAATACCAGATTGGCCAGGGCCAGCAGGGCGGCGATCGGCACCCAGATGGCATGTGCCCGGATCGGACGCGGCCAGTCGGGACGATCTTTCCGCAGCAGCAGGAAGGCCGTCAGGGCAAAGAAGTGCGCCATGATGTAGCCGAGATTGCCGGCAACCAGAATCCCCAGCGTATTGCCGATAAAGAACACCAGCAGCAGATTGACGATCATATCGACCGTCATCGCCCGGCTCGGCACCCGGTATTTGTTCAATTGGTAGAACTGTTTGATCGTCATGTCGTCACGGGCGATGCCGTAGAGCGCCCGCGAACCGTCGGCCGTCGCCGTGTTCATCGACAGAACCAGGCTGGCGGCAAGCAGGAACACCATCAGGCCCGAGGCGCCGCCGGCGATCTGGGTGAAAGCCGGCACATAGAAGGCCACGGGATCCTTCACTGCCGGCTGCTCACCGATCGTGCCGGTGATGCCGAGCGGCAGGAGCGCATAAACGATGAGCGAGAAGAGGGCGGCACTTTTCAACGCTTTATTGGTGTCCCTGACCTCGTCCCTGTATTCCGGCGCGAAGGTCGCGCAGGCCTCGACGCCATAGGACGACCACCCCATCACATAGAGCCAGACAAGCGCCAGCTTAAGGCCGATATGCGTATCCCCCATGCCGAAATGCAGATTGGCGGCATGCCACTGCCCGGTCACGAACGGGCCGATGATGAAGACCGCCAGGGGAATCATCAGCAGGGCGCCCGTCGCATAGCCGAACCACACGGCCGGCCGGATGCCGTATACATTGAAAAGCCAGACCAGCAGAATGAGGCCGGCTGCGATGAAATGCGGCAGGCCGACATCGATCGCGCCATCGAAGAAGGTCCAGGTCTGGCCGGGGAACCATTGCGACTGAATGAGGGAGCCGACCACGATCCCGAAGATCGACAGCACCGTGGACCAGGCAAACCAATAGCCGAAGGTGGCAACGACACCGATCAGCGAAAAATAGCGACGCCAGCCCTCATGCGCATAGAGCGCGATGCCGCCCGGCTTGTCGGGAAACATCGACGCCATTTCGGCATAGATCCAGTTCGATCCGACACCGATCAGCATCGAGATCGACCAGAGCAGGACGGCACCCCACCCCCCCAAAGCACCGATCGAATAGCCGAGAGAACCGATCAGAAAACCGGGATTGGCCAATGCCACGACGAAACCGTCATACCATCGGATCCCCTTGAAGAGTTCGAGTTTGCTGGAAGCGTTTTGTGCCATGATGCCATCCTCCCGTCGTTCCTCGGCCCGAAACGACGGGCCGGTATTTCTGGTTGGTCGGCAATTGCGTGAGAGAAATTCTAACATAATGACGCGGCACAGACGAATCCGTTGCACGCGAGCGGCCTTGCGTCGCCGTTAGATACATGACGCGGAAAAGATTACAGCTATCGGTAGCAACCTCACGTCACAGCCATCAGCAGGCTCACGGCGCGAACACCTATCGATGGTCGGTCGATGACCGGTCGATGGCCGGCAAGAGCCTGCCGTCACCCCCGATCTGGCACCAGGCATGGCATTCATCCCGTCGATCGACGGGATGAATGCCAACCGTCGGACATCCGCCCGCCTGTTTACGTGGGCGGATCGGCGCGTCTTTAGCGAGAATAGAGGCCCATCAGCTCGGTCTCCGCCAAGACATGACCACGTGCCGCATCGGCAATGTCCTTGCATGTCTTGCCGCGCACGGCGAGATGGCCGACATTCAGCGCCATCAATTTGAAGTGGTAGTGATGTGTGCCGTGATCTTTCGGCGGGCAGGCACCGCCATAACCGAGTTCGCCGAAATCATTCACGCCTTGCCGAACGAGCCCATTGAACGCAGCGGCGGAGAAGCCTTCAGGCAGGTCATGAGTGCTGACCGGAATATCGTAGATGGCCCAGTGATGGAACATGCCGCCCGGCGCATCCGGATCGTCGCAGAATAAGGCGAAGCTATGTGTCTCCTTCGGCGCCTCCGACCATGCCAGGGGCGGCGATATATTCGCGCCATCGCAACTGAACTTCTGCGGCAGTTTTTCGCCCGATTTGAAAGCGGAACTGGTGAGATGCATGCCCATGACGGATCTCCTTGACGGAAAATCGGCGCCAATATCCCCCGACGCGGCGGCGCCGGTATGTCGGTTGCGGTTGGAAGTATCCTGCGAAGATGGTTCGAGGGCCACCGCGATTCAAGTCACACGATGACGCGATACGCATGGCCATGGCCGCGCCGCGCATGATCACGGGCGCGCCGCGCATTGCGATCGCCCGGATAGCGGCGTAGGATTCTCCCTTCGCCGGCAGCCGAAAGCATGTGACCGACAATCATCGATTGTTCGCCGAGGATGCTCCACACGCCAATGCAAGCTGCCCCTTCTCACCGGAGGACGGATCATGGCCATCGCACTGACCTTGCAACGGTATCTCGCCGATCAGGGTGTCGATTACGACACCGTGCCTCATATCCCGACCATGACATCGACGCATAGCGCGGAAGCCAGCCACGTATCGGGGGACAAACTCGCCAAGGCTGTCGTGCTGAAGCATGATGACGGCTATATGCTCGCGGTCATTCCGGCGTCATACCGTCTCAGCCTTGAAGAGCTGACCTCCGTGCTCGAGCGTCGCACCAAACTGGCGACCGAGGAAGAGGTCGAACGGCTGTTCAGCGATTGCATGCGGGGCGCCGTGCCGCCGATCGGCGCGGCCTATGGCCTGGCATTGATTGTCGACGACAGTATCAGGGACCAGCCGGAGATCTATTTCGAAGCCGGCGATCACGGCACGCTGGTTCACATGACCGCCGATCGCTTTGCCCGCATAACGGCGGGTGCCCAGCACGGCAGGTTCAGCCATCACGCCTGACGCGCAGACTACGGTGGCGGCCGATCAGCCGCCGACCATATAGGGCAGGAGGCACACCTCGTTCTCCGGCTTCAGCGGCTGCAGCCAGCCGTCGCGGAAAATCACGCCGTCGATGGCGACCGAGACGCCCCGCTTCAGTTGCGGCTGCAGGCCCGGATAGGTTTCCCCCAGCCGGGCCAACAGATCGCGCACATTGTTAGCCTCAATCTCGACCTGGGCGCGGCCGCCGGTATAGGGCTTGAGCGAGCCCCAAACCACAACCTTTACCATGCGGTGACCTTCACCATACTGCGCCCCGGATCGCCGCTATGGATCACGGCTGTCGAGATGACGCGGCCCATCAGGACCGCGTCGCCTCGATCGCCGCCAGCACCTTGGGCGGCGACAGCGGCAGCGATGTCAGGCGCACGCCGGCCGCGGCCGAGACCGCATTGGCGATCGCCGCCAGCGGCGGCACGATCGAGGTTTCGCCGACTCCGCGCACGCCGTAGGGATGGCCTGGATTCGGAATCTCCAGAATGACCGTGTCGATCATCGGCAGATCCGAGCAGACCGGGATGCGGTAGTCGAGGAAGCCGGCATTCTGCAGCTTGCCGTCCTTGCCATAGATGTATTCCTCGTTCAGCGCCCAGCCGATGCCCTGGGTAGCACCGCCCTGGAACTGGCCCTCGACGTAATCCGGATGCACCGCCTTGCCGGCATCCTGCAGCACGGTGTAGCGCACGATCCGCGTGGCGCCGGTTTCCGGATCGACCTCGGCATCGCAGATATGCGTGGCGAAGCTGACGCCCGCGCCATCCGCATTGTACTCGGTGTGGCCGGCGATCGGCCCGCCGGTGGCACCCGACGCCGCGGCGATCTCCTTGAAGGAGAGCGGCGGGAAGTTGCCGGCATTGGCACCGGCCGGCCGCGCATGGCCCTTCTCCCAGGTGACGGCATCTTCGGGGATGCCCCACATCTGCGCCGCCCGGGCGCAGAGCTTCTTGATCGCATCGCGCGCCGCCAGGATGGTCGCCATGCCGGTCGCGAAGGTGACACGGCTGCCATCGGTGACGTCGTTATAGCCGAGCGAACTGGTATCGGCGATGATCGCCCGCACCTTGTCATAGGGGATGCCGAATTCCTCGGCCGCCATCAGACACATCGAGGCGCGCGAGCCGCCGATATCCGGCGTGCCGACCGAGAGCGTCACCGTGCCATCGGCGGCGATGTTGAGCGTGACGCAAGTCTGGCCGCCGAAATTGAACCAGAAGCCGCAAGCCATGCCGCGTCCCTGGTTGGGACCGAGCGGCGCCTTGAAATGCGGATGCTTCTTGGCGGCCGCCAGAGTCGCCTCGAGGCCGATCGGCCCATAGACCGGACCGTAGGATGCCCGCGTGCCTTCGCGCGCCGCATTCTTGATGCGGAAGTCGATCGGCTCCATGCCGACCTTGCGCGCCAGTTCCTCGATCACGCTCTCGACGGCGAAATTCGCCATCGGTGCGCCCGGCGCGCGATAGGCCGCCTGCTTCGGCCGGTTGGTGACGACGTCGAAGGCCACCGCCCGCACATGCGGCAGGTCATAGGCGGCGAAGGTGCTCATGCCGCCAAACTCCGCCGGCGAGCCGGGGAAGGCACCGCCCTGGTAGCGCAACGTGGCATCGGCGGCGGTGATGCGGCCGTCCTTGGTGCAGCCGATCTTGATGTCGATCGAGGTGCTGGCGGTCGGGCCCGAAGCCTTGAAGACTTCGTCGCGGCTCATCACCACCTTGACCGGCCGGTTCGCCTTGCGCGACAGCGCCAGGGCCACGGGCTCGATGAAGACCGTGGTCTTGCCGCCGAAACCGCCACCGATCTCGGAAGCCGTCACGCGGAGCTGCGAGGCATTGATACCGAGCAGCCGCGCGCAGGTGTCGCGCACCATGAAATGGCCCTGGGTGCAGACCCAGAGTTCGCCAGTGCCATCGGGGCCGACATTGGCGAGGCAGGCATGTGGCTCGATATAGCCCTGATGCGTCGCCTCGGTCTTGAACTGCCGCTCGATGACGATATCGGCCTTCTTGAAGCCTTCCTCCACATCGCCGTGGCCGAATTCATAGCGGCGGGCGATATTGGAAGCCTTTTTCGGCCGCGGCTCGACGCCGTCGGTGATCAGCTTGGGATGCAGGACCGGTGCGGCCGGCTTGACCGCCTCATCGACATCGGTCACATGCGGCAGGACCTCGTAATCGATCTTGATCAGCTTCAAAGCCTGGCGCGCGACCGAGGCGCTGACGGCGGCGACGGCCGCTACCGCATGGCCTTCATAGAGCGCCTTCTCGCGCGCCATGACGTTGTAGAGGATGTCATAGAGGCCGCTATCCCCGCCGGTATGGTCGGGGAAATCGTCGCGGGTGACGATCGCCTTCACACCAGCCAGCTTCTCGGCCTTGCTGGTATCGATCTTCTTGATCCGCGCATGAGCATGAGGCGAGCGCAGGACGCGACCGACCAGCATGCCCGGCGCCACGGCATCGGCGCCGAACTTGGCGCGGCCCGTGACCTTGTCGATGCCGTCGGGCCGCAGCGGGCGGGAACCGACGACGGCGAATTTGCGCTTGCCTTCAGGGGCGTTATCCAATGGCATTGTCAGGCCCTCCGCATTTCCTGCGCCGCATCCATGACGGCGCGAACGATCTTGTCATAGCCCGTGCAGCGGCACAGATTGCCGGCCAGGCCGAAGCGAATTTCCGTCTCGCTGGGATCCGGATTCTTGTCGAGCAGCGCCTTGGCGGCAACCAGGAAGCCCGGCGTGCAGATACCGCATTGCAAGGCCGCATGTTCCAGGAACTTGCTTTGCAGCGGATGCAGCTCCTCGCCCTTCGCCATGCCTTCGATGGTGCCGATCTTGCGGCCCTCCGCCTCGGCGCCCAGCACCAGGCAGGAGCAGGTGAGGCGCCCGTCGACGGTGACGCTGCAGGCGCCGCAATCGCCGGTGCCGCAGCCTTCCTTGGCACCGGTCAGGCCGAGCCGGTTGCGCAGCACGTCGAGCAAGGTCTCATCGGCCTCGCAGACATAATCGACGGCATCGCCGTTGATGGTGGTTGATACATGGATGCTGGACATCACTTCCCTCCGGCGCGCTGGCGCGCAATGACGGCGGCGCGGCGGGCAAGAACGCCGGCGACCTTGATTCTGAAATCGCGTGTGCCGCGCTTGTCGTCGATCGGACGGCAGGCGGCGGAGCAGGCAGCCGCCAGGGCATCCAGCGCCGCATCGTCCATCTTCGTGCCGATCAATGCCTCGGCCGCTTCCGATACCAGGAGAACAGTCGGCGCGACCGCACCCAACGCCACCCGGGCCGCCGTGCAGACACCCTTGGTGTCGAGCGTGACACTGACGCCAACCCCGACCACGGCGATATCCATCTCGGTGCGGGGAATGAAGCGCAGATAGGCGTCGCCCGACCGGGCCGGCCGCTTCGGCAGGGTGATGCTCTCGATGATCTCGCCCTTCTTCAGGGAGGTCCGGCCCGGACCGACCGGGATCTTCTCGACCGCCACGGTGCGGCGGCCGGTCGTGCTGACCACGATCGCCTTCGCCCCGGCGGCAACCATCGCCGGCACGCTGTCGGCCGCCGGCGAGGCGTTGCAGAGATTGCCGGCCATGGTGCAACGGCCCTGGACCTGCTTGGAGCCGATCAGATTGACGGCTTCGACCACGCCCGGCCAGGCCTTGCGCAAGGCGGCGTTCTCGCCGAGTTCGGCACCCGACACGGCGGCGCCGATCTTGAAACCGGTCGCGGTCTTCTGGATCGCCCGCGTGGCGGCAATATGTTTGATATCGACGACAAGGTCCGGCTCAATGAACCCGGTGCGCAGGCGGACCAGCAAGTCGGTCCCGCCGGCCAGCACATAGGCTTGGCCCTTTTCCTTGGCAAGCAACGCGGATGCTGCCTTGAGTGTCGTCGGGCGCTCATATCTCATTCGACTGTTCCCATGATCTGCTTCGGCCTGGGCAACTGGTGCCCTGAGGTGCTTGTACAACACTCTTCCGTTTCCGGAATAGTAGGTCAGATGGAGATGACGGTGCTACCGCCGTCGTTTCGACGGCTAGGAACATAGGGGCCACGCCCGTACCCAACACAAACAGATACAAATATGTGTCAGCTTTGCAGCTTGGGTTCGCTCACACGAAATTTTCAGGCAGAATGGATGTTGAAAATGGGGTTGAATAAGCTGTGCGGCAGCCTCGCTTCAGCATAACTGTTATGTACCTTACATGTTTTTGATGAAGCGAGACGGCATTGCATCGACTGACAGGCTGGACTTTGTGGTCAGGTGATCGAAATGATGCTGTCAGGGGACTTTGCTTCCGTATTCTGACACCGTGTAACTGTTTCTTAAGATCTGACATTAATCGTTGACATTTTTTTTACTTAAAAATTGATTCATCCTTGATGCGATAATTCACATTTGATGCGATAATTCGAGTGGGTGTGACTTCTCTTATTCCGAGATAAGAGACAAAGGGGGGCTGATCCATGCTTACGGTAGTAGAAACGCGTCCGATCGAGACGGAACTGCGGGACATTCTGAAAACCCACGGTCGTCTATCCGTGTCCACCGATCGGCTGGGACGTGATGACAATCTCTTCAATGCGGGATTGTCTTCCTTGGCCACCGTCAATCTGATGCTGGCCATCGAGGACACATTCGAAGTTGAAATTCCGGACGACCGTCTCAGTCGTACGACCTTTTCCAGCATTGGATCGCTCTGCGATCTGGTACGGGATCTGCTAGCCGAACGTGGCTTGGCATGACCGCCGACGGCCCGCGCCTGAAGTTGCCCGCCGGCGTGGCCCCGGGCTCGCCCGTCGCCGTCGCGGCGGCACATGCGGCATCGGTGGATCTGGACGGTCGGCACCCGGCGGAAGCCATCGCCGCCTTGCGGGAGGCCGGCGAGTTGGGTGCAATGATCCCGGTCCGCCTCGGCGGCCGCGGCCAGGATCTGGCGGCGACAGCAAGCTTTACCCAGGAGCTGAGCCGGGTCTGCGCCTCGACGGCGATGATCTATGCCATGCACCAGATCCAGGTCATGTGCCTCCTGGCGCATGGCGGCGATAATCCCTGGCAGGAGGCCTTCCTGCGCCGGGTCGCGGCCGAGGAATTGCTGCTGGCCTCGGCAACCTCCGAAGAAGGAATCGGCGGGCGCATCCGCGAAAGCCGCTGCGCCATCGAGGCATTGCCCGGCAACCGCTTCGCCCTTGCCAAGGAAGCCTCCACCCTTTCCTACGGACAATATGCGGACGCCATCCTGGCCACCGCCCGGCGTGCGCCGGATACCGATGCCTCCGATCAGGTCCTGGTGGTGGTACCCTGCACCGGCGACACGCTGGACCCTTATCGCGCCTGGAACGGATTGGGCCTGCGTGGCACGGGCAGCGGTGCGTTCCGGTTGCGGACCGAAGGCGATGCGGCGCAAATCCTCTCCACGCCTTTCGGCACCGTTGCCGCCGCCACCATGCTGCCGGTGGCGCACATTCTCTGGGGCGCCGTCTGGCTCGGGATCAGTGCTGACATCGTCACGCGCTCCCGCGGCTTCGTTCGCCATCGTCAGCCGGACGGGGTGCGGTTGAACCGGCTCGCCGAAATGGTGGAATTGCTGAGCGGCATGGATGCGCGGCTGCGCCGGGCCCTCGCCTTGTTCGCCGCCGGCCAGGCGGTCGAGCGTGGGGTGGAGATGTCCTTGCTGAAGACCGATCTGTCGGAGACCGCGCTGGAAATCGCCGCCCGCGGCCTCAGGCTCACCGGCTTTGCCGGATATTGCAACGACACCCCCTTCAGCCTGGGCCGTCAGTATCGCGATCTGCTCTCCGCACCGCTGATGGTCAGCAATGATGCGATCCTCGGCAATGCCGGGCATCTGGTACTCCTCAGCTTACCGCAAGTCGGTCAATTTTCTGATGAAAAGGGGACCCAGCCATGAATGCTGTCCCGGATACCGCACTGCCGCTCGATGCCGCCGCGGCCTATCGAGAAACGCTGATCGAAGCCGGGCTGCTGATTTCGACCGGAATCGATGGCCTCTATGGCCGCAGCGATACCTTTGAATCGGTCGTCGAAGGAATCGACGATGCGCTGAGCCGCATGACGCGCAACGATGGCGCGGAGAGGCTGCGCTTCCCGCCGCTGCTGGGGCGCCAGGATTTCCTCACCAGCGGCTATCTCAAGAGCTTTCCTCAACTCGTCGGCACGGTGCATTGCTTCTGCGGCGACGACAAGGCGCATCGCCGCCTGCTCGCCCATGTCGAGGCCGGCGAGGATTTCAGCGCCGAACAGGTGCCCGCCGAGACGGTGCTGACCCCCGCCGCCTGCTATCCCGTCTATCCCGTTCTCGCCCGGCGCGGCGCCGTGCCGGCGGAAGGGCGGCTGGTGGACATCGCCTCCTATTGCTTCCGTCATGAACCCTCGCTCGATCCCGCGCGCATGCAGATGTTCCGCATGCGCGAGCAGGTACGGCTGGGTACCGCCGACCAGGTGCTGAGCTTCCGTGAGAACTGGCTGACCCGCGCGCGCGACCTGATCGCGGCCTTGCAGCTTCCCGGCGACACCGATATCGCCAACGATCCGTTCTTCGGTCGTCGCGGCAAATTGATGGCCGACGGACAGCGCGACCAGCGGCTGAAATTCGAAATGCTGATCCCCGTGGCACGCGACGATGCACCCACCGCCTGCGTCAGCTTCAACTATCACATGACGCATTTCGCCGAGACCTGGGGTCTGCATGACGAGAAGGGCGAGCTGATACATTCGGGCTGTGTCGGCTTCGGCATGGAGCGGATGACCCTCGCCTTGTTCCGTCATCACGGCCTGGATCCGGCGCACTGGCCGGCCGGCGTGCGGAACGTGCTCTGGCCCGCCAGCTAAGGAGGGGCCGATCATGTCTGTCGCGCCCCTCGATATCGCGCGCGCCGTCAACACGGATTGGCCCGAGACGAGTTGCTATCTCGATCTATGGGCGACACTGGTCGGCCAATGGGGCGGCGAGCCGCGCGCCATGGCCGCTTTCGTCCTGACGATCGATTGGGAAGGGGATCAGTTCACTTTCCTCAAGCCGCCGGCCGCCGATCTGCAGGCACTCTACGGTGTGACGGTGCAGGAACTGTCCCGCTTCGGCAGCGTGGAACAACAAGTCGTGTTGCAGTTGGCCCGCAAGCGCATCGTCCTCCTCGAGGTCGATTCCTATTACCTGCCCGACACCCAGGCCACCAGCTATCGCCGGCAGCACACCAAGACGACGATCGGCATCACCGCGCTCGATCCGCATCGTCAGACGCTGCATTACGTGCACAATGCCGGCGTCTTCTCCCTCGACGGCGAGGATTACGCCGGGCTGTTCCGTCCCGCCGAACCGGGCCTGCCGCTTTTCGCCGAAATCGCGAAAATGTCGGAAGAATTGCCGCAGGGGCAGGTCCTGCAGGCGGCGGCGATGACCAGCCTGCGCCAGGCCTTGGCCCATGTGCCGACCGCCTGCCCCATTCAGGCGATGCAGGCCGGCTTCGAGACGCAGATCGCCGATTTGCTGGAGCAGCCATCGGGGTTCGACGACTGGGCCTTCAACACCTTGCGACAGCTCGGCGCCGGTTTCGAACGCCTTGGCGGATTTGCCGGCTGGCTGGCGGAATGCGGCCTGCCGGCGACGGCGGCGATGACACCCTGCCTGGACATCTCCGCCACCACCAAGACAATCCAGTTCCGCACCGCCCGCATGCTCGCGCGCAAACGTTTCGATCCCTGCGCCGAACAATTCGCCCAGCTCTCCGCCGCGCGGTCGGAAGCGGTGGCCGCCTTCGCCGCTTTGGCGGACCGCGCCCCAGCCTAGATCGGCTCGGCCACGCCATGATGTCTCTCCATGCCCCTCGCATGCTGATCGGAGGCCAGCCGGATTCCGGCCGAATGCGCCTCGCCGGACGGAATTCGCGTTAGCCGCCATGGCCAGGATATTTGCCATGGATGGGAGCCGCTACACGGATCTCGCGCAAGGCTGGGAGATGACGCTGACGCCGGCCGGCCAAGCGCTATCGCCCGATGCCCTGCCGGAAGAAGCGAGCTGGCTCGCCGCATCGGTGCCGGGCACCGCCGCCGCCGCCTTGCGCGCCGCCGGGCAATGGGATGCAACGCCGCCGCTGCCGCTGCATGAGCGGGATGTCTGGTACCGCCTGCCCATGCCGCCCCATGGCGACGGGCGGTTGGTGTTCGAAGGCCTGGCGACGCAGACGGAGATCTGGCTGGACGGCACCTGCCGGCTGCAATCGGAGAGCATGTTCGTGGCGCAGGAGCTGCCGCTCACGGCATCCCAAGGCGGGATACTTCATCTCTGCTTCCGTGCCTTGCGCCCTGGCCGCAGCGATCCAGCGGCACCCCGGCCCCGCCGGCCGCGCTGGCGGGCACCGATGATCGCGGCCTCCTGGCTGCGCGAGCGCCGAGCCACCATACTGGGCCAGGTGCCGGGCTGGTGCCCGCCGGGCGATGTGGCGGGACCGTGGCGGCCGGTGCGTCTGATCGAAACCGGACCGATCGATCCGCTGCGTGCCGATCTGCGCTGCGGCGTGACGGAGGACGGGCCCTGGGCATCGTTGCGGCTGACCCTGCGTGCCCCAAGCCCGATCACCGCGCCGGCCTTCTTCAACGTCGCGGATGCACGCGTGCCGCTCACCTGGGAGGACGACCGCACCCTCACTGGCCGGATCGTATTGCCGGGCGCGGCCTTGTGGTGGCCGCACACCCATGGCATCCCCGCCTTGCATGCCGCCCGGGCCGAGATCGACGGGCTGACGCTCGATCTCGGCCGGGTCGGCTTCCGTACCATCGAGCTGGATCGCGGCGCGGATGGGCGCGGCTTCGCCCTGCGGGTGAACGGCACACCGGTCTTCTGCCGGGGCGCCTGCTGGATCACCCCTGACCCGCTGGCGCTGCCCGGCACGGCCGAGGCCTATGCGCCACGCCTGGAATTGGCCCGGCAGGCGGGCATGAACATGCTGCGCGTGACCGGCACGGGTGTCTATGAGAGCGGAGAATTCCACGCGCTCTGCGATGAAATGGGCATCATGGTCTGGCAGGACTTCATGTTCGCCAATTTCGATTATCCGGCGGAAGACCCCGCCTTCGCCGCCCTGGTGCGGGCCGAGGCGACGCAAGTGCTGGACCGGCTCGGTGCGTCGCCATCGCTCGCCGTGCTCTGCGGCGGCAGCGAAGTCAGCCAGCAAGCGGCGATGATGGGCCGCCCGATCGTCGATTGCAGTCCGATGCTGTTCGAAACCCTGCTGGCCGATCTCTGCGCCGAGACCCTGCCGGGCACGCCCTATGTCACCAACTCGCCTTCCGCGCCGCCCGGCACGACGGACTCGCTGCCCTTCTCGCCGTCCTCGGGCAACGGACATTATTACGGTGTCGGCGCCTATCGGCGGGGGATGGAGGATGTGCGCCGGACCGGCGTGCGTTTCGCCTCGGAATGCCTGGCCTTCGCCAATCCGCCCTGCGAGGCGAGCTTACCCACACCCAGCCTGACGCGCGCTTTGGATTCCACATCAACTCAAGCCGAGCCCGGCGTGGCACGGGATGCCGGGGCGGATTGGGATTTCGCCGATGTGCGCGATCACTATCTCCATACGCTGTATGGTGTCGCGCCGTCCCTCCGCCGGGACGACCCGCAGCGATACACCACCCTCGCGCGGGACGTAACCGGTCGGCTGATGGAAGCCGTCTTCACCGAATGGCGCCGGCCGAACTCAGGCTGCGGCGGCGGTCTCATTCTCCAACTGCAAGACCTGGCATGGGGCAGCGGCTGGGGTGTGATCGACGTGACCGGACGTCCCAAGCCCGCCTGGTATGCGCTGCGCCGCGCCTTTCGTCCGCTGCAGCTTGGCGTGACGGATGAGGGGCTGGACGGGCTGGCGATCCATGCCATCAACGAAACCGCCGCTCCCATACCGGTACGGATCGAGTTTGCCTGTCTGCGCGATGGGAAGATACCGATCTGCAAGGCCGAGCGCGAACTGACCCTCCCGGCGCGGGGCGGGCATACGCTGTCCAGCGCCACGCTGATCGGCGGCTTCTTCGATGTCACCTATGCCTATCGCTTCGGTCCGCCGGAACATGACGTCACGGTGGTGACGATGACACGGCTGGACGAGCCGGCCGAGGCGGTGATCGCCTATCATTTGCCGCAAGGCCTGGTGTGGCGCGATCCTGGCCTTTCTCTGCGCCTGGTTCCTGACGGAACGGAATGGGCGCTCCTCCTGCAGGCTGAACTGTTCACGCCCGCCGTGCAGATCGAGGCGCCGGGTTTCCGGCCTGAGGATTACGGCTTCTGCCTGTTGCCCGAACAACCCCGCCGAATCCGGTTACGACCGCAAGCAGGCGCGATGGGGCCGCCCGTCGGTTATGCCGCGAGCATCGATACGGCCATGCGGCTGGACTTCGGCTCGCCGGCGCCTGCCACTCAAGAGCAAGACACTTACCGTATTTCCGCCACCTGACCGGCGCTCGCCGCACCCGGTTTCGGCCGTCGCGTTTCGCCCGGCAGAGCGCGTCGTCGGTGCGTTTCAGCGGCGCATCGATGCCGTTATCCGACGACCGGGTCGGCCCGGCATCGCCGATCATTATCGCGCTTCCGTAGCACCCGCCGACTGTAGGAATATTGCCGGGCCACCGCAAGCAACGAGGCCGCCATGACGACAGGAACGGAGACGCCGGAGCTCGCCGCGCCGGGACCGACGGGCAACCTGTTCTATCTCGACGATCTTGCGCCGGGACAACACTTCCGCAGCGCAGCCCATGCACTCGACGAATCCCAGATCACGGATTTCGCCCGGCAGTTCGACCCGCAACCCTTCCATCTGGATCCCGCCGCCGCGACGCAGAGCCTGTTCGGCGGATTGGCGGCCAGCGGATGGCACACCGCGGCACTCACCATGCGCCTGCTCCTGACGGGCGGCGCGCCGATCGCCGGCGGTGTCATCGGTGTCGGCGGCGAAATCTCCTGGCCACGCCCGACCCGCCCCGGCGATATCCTGCATGTGGAGACGGAAGTGCTCGCGGTCGTTCCGTCGAAATCCCGCCCGGATCGCGGCATGGTGACCCTGCGCTGTGAAACCCGGAATCAGCAGGGCGAGGTTCTGCAGGTCCTGACCGCCAAATTGGTCGTGCCACGCCGTGCACCCCCCTCCTCCACGCCGTGATTGATCGCCGCTGGCGAGGCGGGCAAGCGATGACGATGTAGTGATCGTCGGCGGTGTCCGCCCGTCAATAGCCTGACAGCAACGGCGCGCCATCTTTTCGCTGACGGAAAGAGTTCTCCTTATTCTTGGGCAGGAGAACCGGATATCGAACTTTCGCGCGTATAACGATCGACCTGCGGCTGGCCGGGCAACCGGCCGGGCCGATCGGTTTGCCCAAAATGCGTTTGACCAGTCGTCGCCCGTTCAAGGTTCATGATGGATGATCTGAAGCAGCAAGGAACCATGCCGCCTGAGCGGTCCGGCCGTCCTTCCTCTCCAAAGCCGCTCCCGCCAACGCCGTCTGCGCATAAACCATCCCGGGGCCGCCTGTGGATCGGCCTCCTCGCCCTTTTTCTGGTCGCCGCCGTCGTCTGGTGGACCCACGGCCGGTCGGCGCAACAGGCACAAACCGGACGCCCTGCCGCCACCGCCGCCCTGCCGGTAGCCGCCGCTGCCGCGGAGACCGGCGACATTCCCATCACCTATGACGCGCTGGGCACGGTGACGGCCTTGCGGACCGTCACGGTCCAGGCACAGGTCGCCGGCCCGCTGACCCAGGTCGCCTTCCAGGAAGGCCAGGATATCAAGCAGGGCGATTTCCTGGCCGAGATCGATCCCCGTCCCTATCAGGCCGCCCTCGACCAGGCCGAAGCGACCTTGCAGCGCGACCAGGCGACGGCAGAGGAAGCCCGTATGGACCTTCAACGCTACCAGAAGCTCGCCACGGAAAACTCGATCGCGCGCCAGCAAGCCGAGGATCAGCTCTATGTCGTCCATCAGAACGAAAGCACGGTGAAGCTCGATCAGGCGCTGGTCGATACCGCCAAGCTCAATCTCGGCTATACCCATATCGTCGCGCCGGTTTCAGGGCGGATCGGCCTGCGTCTGGTCGATCCCGGCAATTACGTGCAGATCGGCAATGCCACCGCCAGCGCGACCGGCAGTTCCATCGGCACCGCCACCGGCATCGCCGTCATCACCCAGATGCAACCCATCTCGGTACTCTTCACCTTGCCGGAAGATGAACTGCCGGCGGTCATGAAACGCCTGCGCAGCGGCGCCAAGCTATCGGTGACCGCCTATGACCGGGGCGGCGACACCAAGCTCGGCGATGGTACCCTGTCGGCGGTCGACAGCCAGATCGATACCGCGACGGGCACGGTGAAGCTGCGGGCGGAATTCGCCAACAGCGACGAGATGCTGTTCCCCAATCAGTTCGTCAATGTCGAGCTGCTGATCGACACGCTCAAGGAGACGGTCGTCATTCCGAGCGCCGGCGTCCAGCGCGGCCAGCCCGGCACCTTCGTCTTCGTCGTGCAACCCGACAACACCGTCAGCCTGCGGACCATCGAGCTTGGGCCCCAGGATGGCGAGCGTGTCGCGGTGCTGAGCGGTCTGACACCCGGCGAGAAGATCGTCATCGACGGCGCCGACAAGCTGCGCAACGGCGCCAGCATCGTTCTGCGGCCTGAATCGGGCAGCGGCAAGAAATCCAGCAATGGGACGACCGGCGGTACGGACCAGACGCAACAAAGTCCATCGGACTCGCAGCCATTGACCGATCCCCAGCCGCAAAAGAAACGGGAGCACAAGCATGCCCAGGATTCCGCCCAGGCTCCTGCCCAGCCCTCTACCCAGGGCGAGGCCAGCCATTAGGCGTCGACAGCCTGACCTGCTTCGAGGTATCTCCATATTACAGGGAACCGGCCGCACATGAACCCGTCACGCCCGTTCATCCTGCGTCCCGTCGCCACGTCGCTGCTCATGCTGGCGATCCTGCTGGTCGGCATGCTCGCCTTCCAGTTCCTACCGCTGGCGGCCCTGCCTGAAGTGGATTACCCGACCATCCAGGTCCAGACCTTCTATCCCGGCGCCAGCCCGGACGTCATCACCTCCTCGGTGACCGCACCGCTTGAGCGCCAGTTCGGCGAGATGCCGGGCCTCAACCAGATGTCCTCGACCAACTCCGCCGGCGCATCCAGCATAACCTTGCGCTTCAACCTCAATCTCAGCCTCGATGTGGCCGAACAGGAAGTCCAGGCGGCGATCAATGCCGCCGGCAATCTGCTGCCCTCGGACCTGCCGGCGCCGCCGATCTATGCCAAGGTCAATCCCGCCGATGCGCCCATCCTGACCCTGGCCCTGACCTCGCAGACCCTGCCGTTGACCGAGGTCGAGGACCTGGCCGATACGCGCCTCGCCCAGAAGATTTCCCAGCTCCCCGGCGTCGGTCTCGTCAGCATCGCCGGTGGACATCGCCCGGCCGTGCGGATCCAGGCCGACACCCGCAAGCTCGCCGCTTATGGCCTCAATATCGACGATCTGCGCACCACCATCGGCAATGCCAATGTCGACACGCCCAAAGGCAGTTTCGACGGTCCCCGGCGGGCCTATACGGTCAATGCCAATGACCAGCTTCAGAACGCCACCGATTACATGAAGCTGATCGTCGCTTACAAGAACGGCAATCCCGTCCGCCTCTCGGACGTGGCCAATGTCGTGCAGGGCGCGGAGAACGACAAGCTCGCCGCCTGGGTCGATACGACGCCGGCGGTGATCCTCAACATCCAGCGCCAGCCGGGCGCCAACGTGATTCAGGTGGTGGATGCGGTCAAGGCCATGCTGCCCCAGTTGCAGAAGGCATTGCCCCAGACCATCAATGTCGCGGTGGTGACCGACCGCACCGTGACCATCCGGGCCTCGGTGGCCGATGTCGAACTCGAACTGACCCTGGCCGTCGTGCTGGTCGTGCTGGTCATCTTCGTCTTCCTGCGCAGCACCCGGGCCACTCTCATCCCCAGCCTCTCGGTTCCGCTCTCCCTGGTCGGCACCTTCGCCGCCATGTATCTGCTCGGCTTCAGCCTCAACAACCTCTCGCTGATGGCCCTGACCATCGCCTCGGGCTTCGTGGTTGATGACGCCATCGTCATGATCGAGAACATCTCACGCTATATCGAGAAGGGCGACTCGCCGCTCGATGCAGCACTCAAGGGGGCCGGCCAGGTCGGCTTCACCATCATTTCTTTGACCGTCTCGTTGATCGTCGTGCTGATCCCGCTGCTCTTCATGGGCGACGTGGTCGGCCGGCTGTTCCGCGAATTCGCCATTACCCTGTCGGTCACGATCCTGATCTCGGCCGTGGTCTCGCTGACCGTGGTGCCCATGGCCTGCGCCAAGCTGCTGAAGCGCCCCAGCGAGACCCATGAAACGGCCTTGCAGCGCTGGAGCCGCGAGCGGTTCGACGCCCTGATCGAATCCTATGGCCACGCTCTGACCTGGGTCCTCGATCACCAGGCCTTCACCCTGCTGGTGGCTGTCGCCACCCTGGCCTTGACGGCCTATCTCTATATCGTCATCCCCAAGGGCTTCTTTCCGGTCCAGGACACCTCGCTGATTCAAGGTATCACTGAGGCCTCGCAGACTGCCTCCTATGCCGACATGGCCGAGCGCCAGCAGGCTTTGGCCGAGGCGATCCTCAAGGACCCGGATGTCCTCAGCCTGTCCTCCTTCATCGGCGTCGATGGCACCAATGCCACGCTGAACAACGGCAACCTGCTCATCAATCTCAAGCCCAAGGATCAGCGCAGTGACGATATCACCACCGTGATCCGTCGCCTGCAGCAGGAAACACACGACGTGCTCGGCATCTCGCTCTATCTGCAGCCGGTCCAGGACCTGACCATCGACACCACGGTCAGCCGCAGCCAGTATCAACTGATCCTGGAAGACGCCAATCCCGACGAGCTCGCCGCCTGGTCGTCGAAACTGGTCGACAAGCTCAATCACACCCCGGAAATCGCCGGCGCCTCCAGCGATCTCCAGCAGAACGGGCTCTCGGCCTATATCACGGTCGACCGCGACACCGCCGGCCGTTTCGGCATCACCCTGGCGACGATCGACAATGCGCTCTATGACGCCTATGGCCAGCGCATCGTCTCCACCATCTTTACCCAGTCGAACCAGTACCGGGTCATTCTCGAAACCGATCCCAAGCTGCGAACCTCGATGCGCGATCTCTCGAGCATCTACCTGCCTTCCTCGACCGGCCAGGGCCAGGTGCCGCTCTCGGCCGTCGCCAAGATGCATGTCGAGACCGCCCCCCTGCTGATCGACCATCTGGGGCAGTTCCCGGCCGCGACCCTCTCCTTCGATGTCGCGTCCGGCGCCTCGCTCGGCCAGGCGGTGACGGCGATCCGCCAGGCGGCGCAGGAGATCGGCCTGCCCGAGAGCGTTGTCCTCAGCTTCCAGGGTGCGGCGCTCTCGTTCCAGAATTCGCTGAAGAACGAACCGTTCCTCATTCTCGCCGCCATCGTCACCGTCTATATCGTCCTCGGCGTGCTCTATGAGAGCTTCATCCATCCGGTGACCATCCTCTCGACACTGCCATCGGCCGGCATCGGCGCCCTGCTGGCCCTGATGATCGCCGGCAGCGATCTCACCGTCATCGCCATCATCGGCATCGTCCTGCTGATCGGCATCGTCAAGAAGAATGCCATCATGATGATCGATTTCGCCCTCGATGCCGAACGCAACGAGGGCAAGGGCCCGCGCGAGGCGATCTTCCAGGCCTCGTTGCTGCGCTTCCGCCCGATCCTCATGACCACCATGGCCGCACTCCTCGGCGCCCTGCCGCTGATGCTCGGCACCGGCACCGGATCGGAACTGCGCCATCCTCTCGGCCTCACCATCGTCGGCGGCCTGATCGTCAGCCAGATGCTGACGCTCTTCACCACGCCGGTGATCTATCTGGCCTTCGACCGTCTGGCCCGGCGGCTCCGGCCCACAGGTAATACCGATGCGGGCAATACCGATGCGGGCGAGGCGGGCGCCGCGCCATGAATCTGTCGGCAACCTTCATCCGGCGGCCGGTGGCGACGACGCTGCTCACCCTGGGCATCGCCCTCGCCGGCGCGGTCGCCTATTTCCAGTTGCCGGTCTCGCCGCTGCCCCAGGTCGATTTCCCGACCATTTCGGTCCGGGCGCAGATGCCCGGCGCCAGCCCGGAGGTCATGGCGACCAGCGTCGCCTCGCCGTTGGAACGCCATCTCGGCACCATCGCCGATGTCACCGAGATGACCTCGTCCAGTTCCGTCGGCACCACCCGCATCACGTTGCAGTTCGGCCTCGACCGCGATATCGACGGCGCCGCGCGCGATGTCCAGGCGGCGATCAATGCCGCCCGCGCCGACCTGCCGACCAGCCTGCGGAGCAATCCCACCTATCACAAGGTCAATCCGGCCGATTCGCCGATCATGGTCCTGGCGCTGACCTCGGATACCCTGACCAAGGGGCAGATCTACGATGCCGCCGATTCCGTCCTGCAGCAGAAGCTTTCCCAGGTCGAGGGGATCGGCGAGGTCGATGTCGGCGGCAGTTCCCTGCCCGCCGTGCGCGTCGAGCTGAACCCGACCGCCCTCAATGCCTATGGCATCGGCCTGGAGGATGTCCGTGCCGCCTTGTCCGCCGCCAACGCCCACAGCCCGAAAGGTGCTATCGAGAACAACCGGCAGCATTTCCAGGTCTATGACAACGATCAGGCGACCAGCGCCGCCCAGTACCGCAATCTGGTGGTGGCCTATCGGAACGGCGCCGCCGTCCGCCTCAGCGATATCGGCGAGGTTGTCGATTCGGTCGAGGATATCCGCAATGCCGGCCTTGCCAATGGCAAGCCGGCCATCATGATCATTCTCTATCGCTCGCCCAACGCCAATATCATCGACACCGTCGACCGGGTGAAGGCCTTGCTGCCGCAACTGCATGCCTCGATCTCGCCCGCCATCGACATTGCTGTCGTCCTCGACCGCTCGACAACGATCCGCGCCTCGCTCGCCGATATCGAGCGGACATTGCTGGCCTCCTCGGCGCTGGTGATCCTGGTCGTTTTCCTGTTCCTGCGGAACGGCCGGGCGGCCCTGGTGCCGAGCGTCGCCGTGCCGGTCTCGCTGATCGGCACCTTCGGGGTCATGTATCTGCTGGGCTTCAGCATCGACAATCTGTCGCTGATGGCACTCACCATCGCCACTGGCTTCGTCGTCGACGATGCGATCGTCGTCCTTGAGAACATCACCCGCCATGTGGAAGCCGGCATGCCCCGCTTCCAGGCGGCCTTGCTCGGTGCCCGCGAGGTGGGGTTCACGGTTCTCTCCATGAGCCTTTCCCTGATCGCCGTCTTCATCCCCATCATCCTCATGGGCGGGATCATCGGCCGGCTGTTCCGCGAATTCGCCTTGACCCTGTCGATCGCGGTCCTGGTTTCGCTGGTGATCTCGCTCACCACCACGCCGATGATGTGCGCCCGGCTGGTGACGAAATCGGCCAGGCAGCCGGGCCGCTTCAGCCGGGCGGCCGAGCGCGTCTTCGACGCGATGCTGCACTTCTATGACCGGACCCTGCGCTGGGCCCTGCGCCATCCCCTGACCATCGTCGCCATTCTGATGCTGACCCTGGCGCTGAATGTCTATCTCTTCATCAGCGTGCCGAAAGGCTTCTTTCCCCAGCAGGATACCGGCCTGCTGGTCGGTGGCATTCAGGCCGACCAGAACATCTCCTTTCAGCTCATGCAGCAGAAGCTGACCCAGATGGTTTCCATCGTGAAGCAGGACCCGGCGGTCAGCAGCGCCAGCGGCTTCACCGGCACCTCCTCGACCAATGGCGGCTTCATGTTCGTCACCCTGAAGCCGCTGGCCGAGCGCAAGCTGTCGGCGGATCAGGTCATCGGCCGGCTGCGGCCCAAGCTCGCCCAGGTTCCCGGCGCCGTCCTGTTCCTGCAATCGGCGCAGGATATCCGCGTCGGCGGCCGCCAGAGCAATGCGCAGTACCAGTACACCATCCAGGGCGATTCGCTGGCGGAGATCACCAAATGGTCGCCCAAGATCCTGGCCGCCTTGCAGGCCATCCCGATCCTGCGCGATGTCAATTCCGATCAGCAGAACAAGGGCCTCGAGGCGGAACTGGTGATCGACCGCGACACCGCCTCGCGCCTTGGCATCACCGCCAGCATGGTCGACAACACGCTCTACGATGCCTTCGGCCAGCGTCAGGTCTCGACCATCTACAATACCCTCAATCAATACCATGTGGTGATGGAGGTCGCACCGCAATACTGGCAGAGCCCGCAAACCCTGAGGAACGTCTTCATCAGCACTTCCGGCGGCGCGGCGAGCGGCACCCGGTCCTCCAATGCCGTCGCTGGGACGGTGAGCGGATCAGGCATCTCGAATACGCCCAGCACGGTGTCCGTCGCCGCCGATTCCGCCCGCAACCAGGCCACCAATTCCCTGGCCAATTCCGGACCGGGTTCCGCTTCCAGCGGTGCCGCGGTCAGTGCCAATGGCGAGACCATGGTGCCGTTGATGGCCTTCACCCATTTCGGCCCCGGCAACACGCCCCTGGCCATCAGTCATCAGGGCCTCGCCGTCGCCACCACGATTTCCTTCAACCTGGCGCCGGGCGCCGCCTTGAGCGACGCCTCGGCAGCGATCGACCGGGCCATGGCAAATCTCGGCCTGCCGACCAGCGTCCATGGCAGCTTCCAGGGCACGGCTTTGGTCTATCAGAAATCGCTCGCCAACGAGCCCTTCCTGATCGCCGCGGCGCTGGCGGCGGTCTATATCGTGCTCGGTGTTCTCTATGAGAGCTATGTCCACCCGCTCACCATCCTCTCGACCTTGCCTTCGGCCGGTGTCGGTGCGGTGCTTGCCCTCATGCTCTTTCACAGCGAGCTGAGCCTGATCGCACTCATCGGCATCATCCTGCTGATCGGCATCGTCAAGAAGAACGCGATCATGATGATCGACTTCGCCCTCGATGCCGAGCGCCGGCTCAATCTCAGCTCCCGCGAGGCGATCTATCAGGCCTGCCTGCTGCGCTTCCGCCCCATCATGATGACGACGATGGCGGCCATTCTCGGCGCCCTGCCGCTCGCCCTCGGCCTCGGCGAGGGCAGCGAGTTGCGCCAGCCGCTGGGCATCTCCATCGTCGGTGGATTGCTGGTCAGCCAGGCGCTGACCCTCTACACCACGCCGGTCATCTATCTCTATCTCGACCGCTTCCGCCTGTGGTGCCAGCGCATCCGACGACCCGTCCCGAGACGATCACTGCCGGGGTCATCGAGTTCCGCTCAATAAGATTCGGCTCGGCGCGGGAGGATACCCTGCAGGCGCCTACGGCTCATCAGCAGCCAGAAGGCGACCGCCATATTGGCGAGGTTCCAAGCGATGCCATTGAGGAAGGCCACCCGATACGACCCGGTCCAGTCGAAGATGACGCCGGACAGCCAGCCGCCGAGCGCCATGCCGGCGACGGTCGCCATCAGCACCATGCTGACCCGCAAGCCCGCCTGACGCGCCGGGAAGTAATCCCGCACGATCAGCGCGTAGCTCGGCACGATGCCGCCCTGGGACAGGCCGAACAACGCGGAGACAACGTAGAGTGACATCAGCCCGTCGAAGGGCAGATAGAAAATCAAGGCGAGGCATTGCAGGGTGGAGCCGAGGATCAGCGTTCCCAGGCCGCCGATGCGATCGGCGATCAGCCCCGAGGCCAACCGGCTGATGACTCCCATGAAGAGCATGATCGACAGCATCTCGGCACCGCGTGCGGGGCCATAGCCGAGATCGCCGCAATAGGCGATCATATGCACCTGCGGCATCGACATGGCGACACAGCAGGCGATGCCGGCGAACATCAGCATGCCTTGCAGATAGGGTGGCGCCTTCATCGGCAAGGCCGCCTCGGCGGCAATCGGCCGGCCGACCTCAGCAGCCTCTTGTGCATGCCCGTGGGAATATCCGTGGGAAAATCCATGGCTGGGCGGGCGGCGCCGGAGCAGCAAGGCGAGGGGCAGCATGGTGACGAGGCAGATGACGCCGATGCCCGCGTAGGCGGATCGCCAGCCGTAATTGTCGATCGCATGCTGCAACAACGGCGGCCAGATGGTGCCGGCCAGATAGTTTCCGCTGGCGACGATGGCGACGGCGATGCCGCGCTGGCGCTCGAACCACAGTGTGATATCGGCCACCAGCGGACCGAAGGTCGAGGAACTGCCCAGCATGCCGATCAGCAGCGCCTGGACCAGCACGAACTGCCAATAGCTCTGGGCCAGCGCAGCGAGACAGAAACCGGCCGACAGCACGACCGTACCGCCCAGCAGGGGAATCATGATGCCGCGGCGGTCGGCGAGACGGCCCATCAGGATGCCACCGACGGCGAAGCCGATCATCGTCGCGGTATAGGGCACCGATGCGCCGCCACGGCCCAGGCCAAACTCCTGTTCGATCGGCGGCAGGACCACGACAGCCGACCAGAGGCCGATCCCGCCGATGGTCGCGATGACGAGCGCCACCAACAGCCGCCCCCAGGCGTACCGGCTGTCCAGCCCGCCACCTTCCGCCGCGAGCCTCATCTCACGCTCAATTCCGCCCATCGCGACCGATCCTGCTCATCACGTTTGTCTTGTTCTACTGGTTTTGTTTCTGCGTGACCTCACGATAGGACCGGCTCCCGTGGTCATCAATCGCCAAACATGCAAGGGGGGTTGGCGGTCCGGGCGCAGCTTGGTACCGGATCGACGCCGACAAAGGAACCACAGGAAAACCTGTCTTAAGCGACGGGACCGCCGGCTTCGGCAAAAGCGAGACGTGTCGCATAAGCACGGAGATCCCCCGGCCAGCCTGCGATCTGCTGCTCGAACCGCGCGCGGTCCTGTGCAAACAGGGCACGCGCCGCCTCCTCGAAACCGGGCAGGTCGCCGGCCATGGCCGACATGAAGCGATAGGCTGCCTCTTGCGCCGCACGCTTGCGCTGCAGATCGCCGCCATTGCGCCTGGCTTCATCCACCAGCTTCCGCAGCGCCACGGACGCCCCGCCGGGCTGTGCCGCCAGCCAATCCCAGTGGCGCGGCAACAGCGTCACCTCGCGGCCGATCACACCCAGCTTCGGCCGTCCCCGGCCGCGCGGCTCACCGGCCGCGTCTTCCGTCATGGCGACATCGCTGTCGGGACCGGTGGTCTGCCGACCGGCCGGCAGGACGACCGGGGGCGATGATTGCGACAAGCGCGCAACGATCTCGGCCTTGCTGCCGCGCAGGTCGAAATCCAGGACCCGGCCCGTCGCATCCTCAAAGATAAGGACCGGTGCCGGCAGATCACCTGACGGCATATTACGGTCCATCGCGTCCTTGGCCACCAGCACAACCTCGATCAGCGGGCCGGCGCAAAGCAGCCGGCTCCCCTCGAAGGCGGCGCAGGGTTTCGCAAGATAATCGGTCACGGCGGTCATCCTCAGTCGAATGTTTCGCCTATTTATACCTGGATAAAATTAATTGCGTCAATATTACCAGTATAATATTATTCTCCCTACTGACCGAGGCAGATCATCCAGCGGCAGAGGCAATTTCAATGCACGGGACCGACAGAAAGGCTGCCATCGCCGCCTATAAGGAACGCAAGAGCGCAGTGGGGATCTATGCGGTCCGCTGCCCTGCCGCAGCGGCGATCTGGGTGGGACAGAGCCCGACTCTGGACTCCGTCCAGAACCGCCTCTGGTTCACCCTCCGCCTTGGCAATAATACCCATGCCGATCTGCAGCAGGCCTGGCGCGATCATGGCGCCGCGCATTTCAGCTTCGAGGTGTTGGAACAGCTGAGCGAAGAGGAAGCGGCAGTTTCCTCTTACCTTCAGCAAGCCAGGCTGAAAGAGCGCCTGGCCCACTGGCAATCGGCGCTGCAGGCCCGGCGGATATGATAAAGAGCTTAAGCTTGGCGGCCGCGCGTGCCGCCGGCACCGCAGAGGAACATCTCGACCGCCTGATCGACGATCCGGCGGCATTCTTCCGGGTTGGGCGGCTCCACGATAAGGCCCACCAGCAGGCGGAGCTGGCGACCCGACACCACCAGATTGACGAATTGCTCGCCAAGATCGGCAGCCGGCATATCGGCCCGCAACCTGTTCTCGGCCTGCATTTCCCTGATCCAGCCGACCAGGACGCGGCTGGGGCAGCGCGCCTCCGCGCGCCTTTCGGTCCAGGCGGAAATCCTATGCCCCTCCGCGATCAGCAGGCGCAGCAGTGCGATCTTGCGCGGCTTGAAGGCGCTGTCGAGGATGCGGGCGCCGAACATGGTCAGGACCGAGCGCACATCCCGGTTCTCCGTCTCCAGCTCTTCCAGCGCGCCCCAAAAATCGGCGCTGAGCTTCTCGATGACCTCCATGAAGAGGCCTTCCTTGCTGCCGAAATGATCGTAGATATTCCGGCGCGAGCCGCCGGCCCGGGCGATGAGCGCATCCAGCGACATCGCCTCATAGCCCTGTTCGAGGAACATGTCCGTGGCGATTTCCAGCAGCGCATTCAGCCGCGCCGTGCCGCGCGACGTTCGATGCGCGGCTTCACGCAGGACCGGCACCACCGACGTCATTGGCAGTCATCCATTTGGCAACCAGCCTCCCCCGTCATCCATCCGCCGGCAATTCTTCGATTGACGCAGTGTCTCCGGCGGTAGATGAAACCCAATCGTAATTAGGCCGATATTGACAAGGTATGGTACGTTACCATACCCTCTCGCGTGAGAGCAAGGCGTCCGGCAGTCATCTGCGCTGTGTGGCAATGGACCATCCATCGCGACTGCCGAAAGATCGGAACGCCAGGGCCGGAATACCGGGGTATCAGGGCAAGGGACTTCAGAATATCTGGATTGCACGGCCCGCTCAGGCGCCGGCAGAGATGTATTGTGAGTCTCCCTCATTTTGACCTAATCCCCCAACTTGCCACCATCGCGCATGCGCGAGACGGACGCCAGAAATGCATCCGGCGCCCGGAAGCGAATGTGGTCAAAGTGATCGTGGTCAATCTGCATCCGCATGGAGGGGAAGCGTGGCGTCACAAGGACTGGCCTGGGGACTGACCCGAGGTTGGCGTGTCGTGCATCCATTGCACCGGTATCGACTGGACCGGCGTCAATTGGGTTGGCAGGACACAGTCGTCCCTCTTTTACATCGCACAGCTTTTCCCTGTAACGGTCATCGCAGACACGCCTGATCATGGTCAATTTCTTCATTCAGCGCCCGATTTTCGCATCCGCGATCGCCGTCATCATGGTGCTCGCCGGGGTGATCGCCTATTTCCTGCTGCCCGTCGCGCAGTTCCCCGACATCACGCCGCCCCAGGTCGTGGTCAGCGCGACCTATCCCGGCGCCAGCGCCCAGGTCGTCGCCGATACCGTGACCACGCCGCTGGAACAGCAGATCAACGGCGTCGAGGGCATGACTTATATGTCCTCCGCCAGCTCCAATGACGGCTCGTCGAACATCACCGTCACCTTCGATGTCGGCTATCCCCTGAACATCGCGGCGATGGACGTGCAGAACCGCGTGGCCCAGGCGGCCTCCTCCCTGCCGGCGATCGTCAACCAGTCCGGCGTCTCGGTCACCAAGGCCAATCCCAACTTCGTGCTGATCGTCGACCTGACCTCGCCCGACAATTCGGTCGATTCGGTCGCGCTCAGCAATTACGCCTATCTGCAGATCGTCGATCCCCTGAAGCGGCTGCCGGGCGTCGGCGACGTCAGGATCTTCGGCGAGCGGCGCTATTCCATGCGCATCTGGCTCGATCCCGACAAGCTCGCCAATCTCGGCATCACCGCCGTCGACGTGCAGAATGCCGTCGCCGAGCAGAACGTGCAGGTCGCGGCCGGCAAGATCGGCCAGAATCCGGCACCGGCGGGCACCGCCTTCGAAATGCAGGTCAACGCCACCGGCCGCCTCAGCGACCCGGAAGAGTTCGGCAACATCGTCGTCCGGGCCAATCCGGCCGGCGGTTCGGGGGTGCGCCTTCGTGATGTCGCCCGCATCGAACTCGGCTCGCTGCAATATTCGTCCTCGGCCTATCACGGCGAAAAGCCGATGGTGGTGCTCGGCGTCTTCCAGGCGCCCGGCTCCAACTCGCTCAAGCTGAAGGAAGCCGTCGAAGCCAAGATGAAGGAGCTCTCGGCGCGTTTCCCCAAGGGCATCGAATATTCGATGAAATACGACACGACCCGCTTCGTGTCGGCCGCGATGGAGGACGTCGTCAAGACGCTGGTCGAGGCGCTCATCCTCGTGGTCCTCGTCGTCTACATCTTCTTACAGAACTGGCGCACCGTGCTCATCCCGGTCATCGCCATCCCGGTATCGCTGATCGCGACCATGGTGGTGATGCTGGCCATGGGCTTCTCGCTCAACATGCTCTCGCTGCTCGGCATGGTGCTCGCCATCGGCCTCGTCGTCGACGACGCCATCGTGGTGGTGGAGAACGTCGAAAGACAGCTCGAGGCGGGGCATCCGCCGCTGGAGGCGGCCAAGATCGCCATGAAGGAAGTCACCGGCCCGATCGTCGCCACCACGGCGGTGCTGATGGCGGTGTTCGTTCCCGTCGCCTTCATTCCCGGCGTCGCCGGCCAGCTCTACAACCAGTTTGCCCTGACCGTGGCGATCTCGGTCGGCATCTCCGCCTTCAACTCGCTGACCTTGAGCCCAGCCCTGTCGGCCGCCTTTCTCAGCCACAAGCCGGCCTCGCGCTTCTTCCTGTTCCGCTGGTTCAATGCCGGATTCGACAGGCTGTCGCACGGCTATGCCGCCTCGGTGCGCGGCTTCATCAAGCTGCGCTGGCTGATGATGGGGGCGTTTGCCATCG
>CAYOQR010000060.1:0-13642 GCA_964406155.1 uncultured Rhodospirillaceae bacterium
CGTTATGGAAGGGGATACCCTGGCGGACCTTGAACACCCACTTCTTGGCACCCGGTTCGACGCTCCAGCTCTCCAGCAGTTCCGGCGTGATTCGGTTCTGGGCATCGATCTCCAACAAGCCGTTCATGATCTGGTAGCCGACATTATAGGCCACCGTATCGGTATAGCTCGTCGGGTTCAGGCTGTCGGTGGTGCTGCCGCCGGCGAGGCCGAGCTTCAGCGTGCCGCCCTTGACCGGAGCCGCCGCGGCTATCGCGCTCGATGACAGCACACTGCTGGTCATCGCGGCGGTGACGCCCAGCGCCGTCGCCCGCAGCAGGAATTCGCGGCGGCCAAGCTTGCCGGTCAGCGCTGCCTCTTTGAGGTCATCCCATGCATTCATTCTGTCTTCCTCCCTTAGTTACGACACTCTTATCTCGGCCAACCCGCGATGATGTTGGGCCAGACTCTGCAATACGTTTGGCGCATAGGCATTCGTTCGCCGACTGCGGAGCCGCAGCCGCGTTTGCCTTCACGCTTGCAAACAGGATCCTTTCCTGATGCGGACGAACTGCCGCTAATCCCCCCGACTTTCCCCTGATCCTGCAGCTTCCGAAGCAGCCGCACCTCATCTTGGTCATTCGATGAATGTCATCACTCTCGCAGGGACATTCGGTACCGCTTGATGAATTGCGTCATCCGATGACCAATTGAGTCGGTGCTCGTGAGAAGGCCACGCCTTACACGCCGCAGACACCGCCGCCGTCGATCGGCAGCAGGGCACCATTGACGGCGCCGGCGATGGGCGAGGCGAGATAGAGGATGGCGGCGGCCACTTCCTCCGGCCGGGCCATGCGCTTCAGCGGTGAATAGTCGTCGGCGGCCTTGAGATAGGCGGCGGCATCGCCGGAAGCCTTGGCGGCCGCCTGGATCATGTCGGTATCGACATTGCCGGGGCAGACACCGTTCACCCGCACCCGGCCGGCGAGCTCAATGGCCAGCGCCCGGGTCAGATTGGCGACGCCGCCCTTGGCGGCGGAATAGACCGGGCTCTTGCTGTAGCCCATCAGGCCGGCATCGGAGACGACATTGATGACGGCACCGCCTTTGGCGGCGGTGAGGGCGGGCAGGGCGGCCTGGATGCAGAAGAAGGTGCCGGCGAGATTGACCTCGACGGTCTCGTCCCAATGCGCCTGATCCACCGCCTCGATCGGCACCTCGGCGAAGATGCCGGCGGAATTGACCAGGATGTCGAGCCCACCCAGGGCTTTGATTGCCCCATCTACCACGGCGGCGCAATCGGCCCGGTGGCTGATGCGGCCAAGTGCCGGGTGAAAGTTCGCAGCACCATGGCGGGCGATAAAGGCTTCATAGGAGGCGGCGGAGCGGGCGCCCACCGCCACGATCGCGCCCTCGTCGCGGAATGCGACCGCCGTCGCCGCACCGATGCCGCGTGCGCCGCCTGTCACCAATACCTTCCGATCCTTGAAGCGCATGACATCCCTCATGAAGACACGTGTAACAGCACAAAGATACTTGGCCGGACCAGGCCAGACGAGGCCAAAGCAGGCCTTTGCGGCAATATCCCGTCTGTCGCTGCTGCCCCTCACCCTGACCCTCGCCCCGCCCGTCGGCGGGCGGGGCGAGGGTGCTAAGACCTCACATCACTCGACAAGCCGAGTGATGGATGCCTGAAACTCCCTCGCCCCACGTGAGTGGGGAGAGGGTTGGGGTGAGGAGTGGCAACGCCAGATAGGACGATTGCAGGTGGAGACTCTTTCTGTGTCGCAGGCGCGGTCAGACGCCGAGATCGCTCTTGACCACTTCGAGGCCGGGGCGGCCATCGAAGGTGGTGACGCCCGCCAGCCATTTATCCAGCATCTCCGGATGCGCCTTGATCCAGGCGGTGGCGGCATGGTCCGGCTTCTCGCCCTTGTCGAGGATCTTGCCCATGATCTCGTTTTCCATCTTCAGGGTGAAGACGAGCTGGTTCAAGAGCTTGCCGACATTCGGGCATTCCTGCGCATAGCCCTTGCGCACATCGGTGTAGATGGTGGCGCCGCCGAAATTCGGGCCGAACCATTTATCGCCGCCGGTCAGATAGGTGAGCTCGTAATTGCTGTTCATCGGATGCGGTTCCCAGCCGAGGAACACGATCGCTTCCTTCTTGGCGACGGCCTTCTGGACCTGGGAGAGCATGCCCTGTTCCGAGGATTCGACCAGCTTGAAGCCCTTCAGGCCGAAATCGCCCTTGTCGATCATCTCGGTGATCATGCGGTTGCCGTTGTTGCCGGGCTCGATGCCGTAGATCTTGCCCTGCAGCTTGTCCTTGAACTTGGCGATGTCGGCGAAATCCTTGAGCCCCTGTTTGGCCAGATAGGTCGGCACGGCCAAAGTATACTTGGCGCCTTCCAGATTGGGGATCAGCACGTCGATTGACTTGTCGTCGAGATAGGGCTTGCGGTCGGTCTCCATGCTGGGCTGCCAGTCGCCCAGATAGACGTCGATCTGCTTGTTCTTCATCGAGGCATAGGTGATGGGGATCGACAGCAGATCGGCCCGGGGTTCATAGCCCAGGCCCTTGAGCAAAGCGGAGGCGACGGCGGTGGTCGAGGTGATGTCGGTCCAGCCGACATCGGAGAAGCGCACGGCCTTGCAGCTTTCCGGATCGGCGGCTTTGGCGTTCGTCGCGCCGGCGGTATTGGCGATCATCGCCGCCACGAAAGCGGCGGCGACGTAGCTCACTCCTTTGATCATGGGTCTCTCCCTTTCCCATTCCTCCCGACCGCTACCGGCGGCCACGGTCAAGGCGCCTCGATCGACACCCGTCTGCCGGGTGTCTGGCGCCTGTTCAAGGGGCGTCGCGTCGGTTTGTCCGCGCGACGCCGATGTCGGATATGTCAGTTGCGGTAGTCCGGCTCTTCCGTATCGAGGATTGCCCTGACCTCGCGCAGATGGTCGAAGGAAAGCTGCGTGTAATCGGCCCATTGGCTGGCCGTCAGCTTGGCGACATTCTCGGAGACGACGCGCAATTTGCGACCGCTGGCATAACAGGTCAGCAGCGTCTCGCAGGCGCGCTCGAAGTAGTACATCTCGTCGAAGGCCTCGGCGACGGTGGGGCCGGCGACCAGCACGCCGTGATTGCCCATCATCAGCACCGTCTTGTCGCCGAGCGCGCGAGCCAGGCGGTCGCCCTCGTCATCGGAGAGCGCCATGCCGCCGAAATGCTCGTCGGCGGCGACGCGGCCATAGAAGCGCATGGTGTTCTGGTCGATCGGCGGCATCGAGCTGTCCTCGAGGGCCGAAAGCGCCGTGCCGTATTTCGGATGCAGATGCATGACGCAGCGGGCCTGGGGCAGCAGGGCATGCAGACGTGCATGGATGTACCAGGCGGTGGGGTCCGGCGCGTCGGGCCGCGTGGTCGTGCTTTTGTCGTTGGCATCGAGCAGCAACAGGTCGCTGGCGCGAATGCGCGAGAAATGCTTGCCGCGCGGATTCATCAGGAAGCGCGAGCCGTCGGCGGAGACGGCGAGGCTCAGATGGTTGGCGACGGATTCATGCATGTTCAACCGCGCGAACCAGCGGAACGCGGCGGCCAGATCGATGCGGGCTTCGGCGATATCGATCTCGCCGGCCGGCGGCATTTTGTGCAGTTGCACGGTGCTCATTGGTTTCTCTCCCTCAACGTTCTTTCACCCGGTGCCGGGCTTCAGCGTTGGGCACGTTCCCA
Organism: uncultured Rhodospirillaceae bacterium; assembly: GCA_964406155.1. Taxonomy (GTDB): domain Bacteria; phylum Pseudomonadota; class Alphaproteobacteria; order Dongiales; family Dongiaceae; genus Dongia_B. Next base: position 3,710 of record CAYOQR010000060.1, read on the forward strand.
GTTTTCGTGAATCCAGACCGGCGCGTTATCGGCGGGCAGGGGCGTCTTGCCGCGCAGCATGTCGCTGGCCTTCTCGGCGATCATGATCGTCGGGGCATTGGTATTGCCGCTGACGATGGCCGGCATGATCGAGGCATCGATCACCCGCAGGCCCTCGAGACCGTGTACCCGCAGCTCGCTGTCGACCACCGAGAGGGGATCGCTGGCGCTGCCCATCTTGCAGGTGCCGACGGGGTGGTAGCAGGTTTCGATCGCCTGCCGCGCCCAGGCATCCAGCGCATCATCGGATTTGACGTCGATGCCGGGGAAGATCTCGTCGCCGGCGAAGGGCTGCATCGCCTTCTGCGCCAAAACCTCGCGGGTCAGTCGGATGCCGGCCCGCATATCGGCGCGGTCGCGGGGATCGGCCATGTAGTTGAAGAGGATCGACGGCTGGTCCTTCGGATTCGAGGAGCGCGCCTTGACATGGCCGAGGCTCTTCGGGCGCATCAAATCGAGATGCACCTGGAAGGCGTGCTCCGGCACGCTGTCCACCGTGCCCGGCTTCACCGCCAGCGGCATGAAGGTTAGCTGCAGGTCGGGATGTTCGATTCCCTTCTGGCTGCGGATGAAGGCGCCGGCCTCGAAATGATTGGTCGAGGCGGGACCCTGCTGGGTCAGGAACCAGCGCAATCCGGTCAGGTATTTGCGCGGCGCCGTGGTCACCGGATAGAGCGTGACCGGCTGCTTGCAGCGATGCTGGATGACGACATCGGGATGGTCGTTGAGATTCTCGCCGACACCTTTCATCTCATGGCGCACATCGACGCCGATCTTGCGCAGGTGATCCGGCGCGCCGATACCCGACAATTGCAGGAGCTGCGGCGAATTGATGGCGCCGCCCGACACGATCACCTCGCGGGCGGCATGGGCACGGCGCCGGTCGCCGTCGACGGCATAATCGACACCGATCGCGCGCTTGCCCTGCAGCACGACCGAGAGCGTGAGGGCACCGGTGACGACGGTCAGGTTGGGGCGTGACAACGCTTGGGAGAGATAGCCGCGCGCGGCACTCCAGCGCTTGCCGTCCCGCGTGGTGCGGTCGATGGCGCCGAAGCCTTCCTGCTGCTGGCCGTTGACGTCGGGCGTATACGGGTAGCCGGCCTCGACGCCCGCCTGGATGAAGGCGGTGCAGAGCGGCGAGGTCTTCACATCGGGGCGCGAGACGAAGAGCGGCCCGTCGCCGCCGTGATAGCGGTCGCCGCCATGCTGGTGCTGTTCCGCCCGCTTGAAATAGGGGAGAAGCTCGGCATAGCTCCAGCCCCGGCAGCCCGATTGCGACCAGTGATCGTAATCGCGGGCATGGCCCCGGATATAGACCATGCCGTTGATCGAGGACGAACCGCCCAGCACCCGGCCGCGCGGATGGGTGAGGCGGCGGTTGTCGAGATGCGGTTCGGGTTCCGATTCATAGGACCAGTTGAAGCGGGTCGAGGACAGAAGCTGGCCCATGCCGGAGGGCATGTGGATGGCCCAGTTCTTGTCCGCCGGGCCTGCTTCCAGCAGCAGCACCCGGCAATCGGCGTCCTCGGTCAGGCGGGTGGCCAGCACGCAGCCGGCCGAACCCGCTCCAGTGATGATGTAATCGTATTCGGCAATCTTGCTCACGTCAGGGCCTTTGCCAAAGAAGAGAAGGGCGTCGTTGCGGGCTTCGCAGGCTGCTTGCAGCCATCTGCCTTTGTCACCCTCGGGCTTGATCCGAGGGTCCATGATGGAAGCAGCGCACGGCGGCTCCCATGGATTGCCGGGTCAAGCCCGGCAATGACAATTGAGAAGAGGTGCATGCCATCACTCAGCGGCGGCCTTGTTCGTGTCGGGGCGGATCGCGTCGTAGCAGAGCTTGTGGAAGTGATGCACCAGATGCTCGCTCTGATTGCTCTCATCGGCATCGATCAGGTAGCGGCCCTGGTCGAAGCCGAAGGAATGCAGGCCCTTCTGGTTGCTGACATTGAGCTGGATATCTTCCGGGCCCAGTTCCTTGTTCATCCAGGCGATGGCGGCCTTGGTCAAAGCCGGCGTCTCGCGGTTGGCGGGGGCGTAATAGCCGAAGCGCAGCAGCGACTTTTCCGGGTCCAGCGGGATCATGATGAAGGTGCTCACCATGTCGCAGAAGGGGAAGCAATAGAAGGTGGTGTTGGGCCAGAGACCGATATTGAAGAACCAGTCGGTCTGCCAGGTGGCGCCCTCGATCGGCAGGCCATAGGCCTGGGTCGCGCCGGCATTGGGCGGCGCCATATAGGTCCACCATTCGCCATACTGCTTCAGGCGGTAGGAGTTGAAATCGATCAGCGAGGCCAGATGCTTGTGCACCGGACCGGAGAGATCGAAGTGATAGCCCTCGATGGAGTTTTCCTGGATGACCTTCCAGTTGGCCGGGACGACGACATCGACCTCATCCACCAGGCGCACATTGTCGAGATCGGGCAGGAAGTGCCGCATCTCGGCTTCCGCGCTGCCATACTGGCCGCCGATACCCATCTCGGCTACCGACTTCGCATTGTCGTCGAGATTGACGAAGACGAAGCTGGCATAGGTTTCGACCCGCACCGGCTTCAGGCCATAGAGCGTCTTGTCGAAATCCTTGAGGCAATCCGAGCGCGGCGCTGAGCGCAGGGCGCCGTCCAGGCCGTAGCACCAGGAGTGATAGGGGCAGCGAAGCACCGCCGGGACCTTGCCGCGCCGTTCGGTCAGCAGGCGGTTGCCGCGATGCTGGCAGACATTGTGGAAGGCGCGGATCTGGCCATCGCGGCCGCTGATGACGACGACGCTCTGCTCGAAGATGTCCTGGGTCAGATAGGTGCCCGGCTCCTTGAACTCATTGACATGGCCGATGCAATGCCAGGACTTGAAGAAGATCTCGCGCTTCTCGTCCTGGAAGACACCGGGATCGAAGAAGAAGCTTGAGGGCATGGTCTTGCCCAGCTTCTGGTCGCTCTGATCCCAGCTCGTCTTTTTCGTCTGCATGATGTTCTCCCGATCGCGGTCCGGAGACGGGGCAACCCGATCGGCAACCCGTCTCTCTTCGTTTGATGTCGTCGCTCATGGTGCGCCGGATACGCATCGGGATTGGATGGGAGACGTCGCGGAAAAGTCGTTTTGCATCAAGTCTGGTGGTTTGATCTATCTCATTGAAATATAAATTTGTTTTTATCTTCGTGCAGTTGGGGTGACTGTCCTTTCTTCCCATATCTGATGAAATACGTCATATTTGAGACGATAATAATCAAGACTCGAATGCTGGCTGCGAGACAGTCGAGACATGGAGCAGCAAGCCTATCGCCTCGCTTTCGTCGCTTTGCCGGATTTTTCCAATCTCGGCCTGGCCGCGGCCATCGAGCCGCTTTTCGTCGCCAACTGGCTGGCGCAGCGCCAGTTGTTCCAGTGGTCGGTGCTGTCGGTCGACGGTCTCTCGGTGCGCTCCAGCAGCGGCCTGCGCGTGCCGGTCGATGGCGCGCTCGGCGAGACGGCGGATTTCCAGACCGCCTTCGTGCTGGCGAGCTTCAATGTGAAGCAGCATGCCGAGGACCATCGCGTCACGAGCTGGCTGCGCCGCATGTCGCGCTTCGGCGTCGAGCTGGGTGCGATCGAGACCGGCAGCGAGATCCTGGCGGCGGCCGGCTTGCTGGACGGTCATCCGGCGGCGGTGCATTGGGACAATCTCGACGGCTTCCGCGAACGCTATCCGAGGGTCGATGCCGCGGCGCAGCTCTATACGATCGGCCGGGGGCGTCTCACTTGTGCCGGCGCCACCGCCATTCTCGACATGATGCTGCGCTGGATCGGCGAGCGCGACGAGAGCGGTCCGGACGGGGTGGGGTGGGGCGAGCGCAGCCTCGCCGGCGAGGTGGCGCAGCATCTGCTGATGAGCCGGCAACGTCCGCCGGGCCAGGAGCAGGGGGCGCCGGATACCGACAAGGACGCGATCTCGAATCAGGCGGTGCAGCAGGCGCTGCATCTCATGCAGGAGAATATCGAGGAACCGATTTCCTGCGGTGACCTGGCGCGGCGCATCGGCCTGTCGCAGCGGCAATTGCAGCGGCATTTCCAGCATCATCGCGGCAAGACGGTGGCGCGGGAATATCTGCTGCTGCGCCTCGCCAAGGCGCATAAACTGCTGCAGCAGACCGATCTGCCGGTGACCGAGATCGCGGTCAGCGCCGGTTTCGCCTCGCTGGAAAATTTCTCGCGCATCTACCGCCAGGTCTTCGGCTGCTCACCCAGCGCCGACCGCCAGCAATCCGTCTCGGCACCGGTCTTCCGCTACCGGCAGGGCAAGGCGCGATAGTCAATTGCGAGGGACCGACAGGCCGGTGTTTAGCCAATGAGGCATTAACTGCGGCCATCTCATTCGCGAGCACGATCCCCTAACCCTTGCCCGTTCCGTTGGCGTAGGTCGACATGTGTCGACTGGCGAGAGGTGGCACTGTTGCTGGCTTTGCGTAAAGCTTGCATTTGCTCATCTGTCATCCCCGGGCTTGACCCGGGGGTCCATGGTGAAGGCAGTGCACGGCATCTCCCATGGATTGTCGGGTCAAGCCCGGCAATGACAAACGAGAGAACGCGCTCATTGTTCGATATAAGAGAATGTCTATCTCTCTGGCGACAGGTGAGGGGGGATGACACATCGAGCGCCACCCGGCAGAAAACGGCGCCATGGAAAAATCGCCCTGCTTGATAAAATACGTCACATGACGACTTTATCCATCAAAGGTTTCGTGCGGTTCCGCTGTCTGATTTTGTGGACGCATGCCGCCGAGGGCCAGCAGGTACCAACCGGCTATATGACACCGGTGGCGCATAAACAGGTCGCGCATCAACGGGCCGTGTCAGGGAGAGAAACATGAACAGCTTGTCGAGCATCAGCCCCGAGACAGCTAAACCCGGGACAGCTAAACCCGTGACCGCTAAATCGGCAACGCCGACGCTCAATATCCGCCGGCTGTCCGGCCGCATCGGCGCGGAGATCCGCGACGTCAAATTAAGCGGCAGCCTGTCGGTGGAGGAGGTGGCGGCGATCCGCCAGACCCTGCTGGCGCATCGGGTGGTCTTCTTCCGCGACCAGCTCCAGTTCGATGTCAAGGAACAGGAGGGCTTCTCGCGCCTGCTGGGCGATCTCGTGCCGCATCCGACCGAGAAGGTGTTGGCGGGAACGACGGGCGTCCTGGAACTCGATGCGGTGGCCGGCAATGGCAAGGCCGATCAGTGGCACACGGATGTCACCTTCGTCGATGCCTATCCGCGCTATTCCGTGCTGCGTGCCGTGACCATTCCGGCCTATGGCGGCGATACGCTTTGGGCCAGCACGGTGGCGGCCTATCAGGATCTCTCGCCGGAACTGAAGCAATTGGCGGAGAGCCTCTGGGCGGTCCACAGCAACAAGTTCGATTACGCCGCGCAGCATGCCCATGGGACGCCAGCGGAGAAGGCGCATTACGAGAAGGTCTTCGCCTCGAACATCTATGAAACCCAGCATCCGGTTGTGCGCATCCATCCCGAGACCGGCGAGAAGACGCTGGTCCTCGGCTATTTCGTCCAGCGTCTGGTCGGCCATAATCACATGGATTCGCAACTGCTGTTCCAGATGCTGCAAAACCATGTGACGCGGCCGGAGAACACCGTCCGGTGGAACTGGCGGGAAGGCGATGTGGCGATCTGGGACAACCAGGCGACGCAGCATTACGCGCTGAACGACTATGACGGACAGAACCGCACCATGCGGCGCACGACGATCGGCGGCGAGGTGCCGGTCAGCGTCGATGGACGGCGGTCGGAGATGATCCGGCGGCCCTGAGGTTTTCCGGCCTGATGCTTTCCCGTGCCGGTGGTCTGCCGGTTCCGGCAGCCGGCGGCCACCGAAGGGCGCCGCGAGATCGGCGCCGCATCCTCTCGACGTTGCTTCGCAGCAAAACCTTTCGTGTCTCAATGGTCGACAATCTATTCCCGTGCGGGTCTTCCGCCCCGGTCGGGGCGGCGCTTTTTGAGGATGGCAGTTTCAACTGCGAGTGTTGCGGCGTGGTTGCGAGCCGGGATGGGAATGCGATTTCGCGACGGGAATACTGTCCCGATATGGGGCCGGAGATGAGGCTGTAACGTTTCTCGTTCATGGACGAACATACATATCGATGTCGTTGCAACGATGCTGAAGTTGGTTCGTAATTGATGAAAATTTTAGTTAAAAATTACTTTTTTGTTGTGGGTGTCGGTTAAGATTTTCTGACTAATATTGAATTTTAGACTATATTTAATAGGACTCTTGGGGATTTCTCCGGAGAAGGGTCGAGCAAGCGAATGGAAGTTGTGTGGCTCCATAACTTGTTCGACCGGGCGCGGGGGCGACGACCAAATAATATAACAGCCACGCGGAAGGCAGCGGCTGGATGGCACGGGAACGGATATTGATTGCCGACGATACCGGGGGGCTTGCCGAACTCAGTCACGAGCTGAAGGAGGCGCAATACCACCTCTCCCTGGTGACGAGCGGCGCGGATTTCGATGCGGCGATCGAAGCGGCGTTGACGCCACCGAATCTGGTGGTGCTCAACCACGCCGGCGCGATCGATGCGTTGAGCATTCTGCGGCGCCTGCGCGGCTTCACGAAATTCGCCGATATGGCGATTGTGCTGGCGGTGCCGGAAACGGCCGAGGAGGTGATGGCGGAAGCGATCACCCTGGGGGCCAATGACTGCATTGCTTTGCCGCTCAAGCGGAAATTGTCCATGGCGCGATTGCGCCGGGAATTGCTGCATCAACGCGCGGTGATCGAGGGGCGCGAGCAACGCCAGCGTTTCGATCTCGTGGTGATCGGCGCCGGCGACGGCATCTGGGACTGGCGGCTCGACGACAACAAGCTCTATTTTTCGCCACGTCTCCTGGAGATGCTGGGCCGTACCGTCGAGGATCAGCCGACCAGCATCGACGATTGGATCGCCTTGGCCCATCCCGACGACCGGGAGATGGTGAAGCGCGAATTGCGCAGTCATCTGGAAGGGATCTCGCTCAGCTTCCGGCTCGAATGCCGGATGCAGCATCGCAATCATGCCTATCGCTGGTTCATGATCCGGGCCGCGTCGCTGCATGACGATTACGGCAAGGTCACAAGGGTCGCCGGTTCCCTGATCGATATCAGCGAGCGCAAGCTGACCGATCCGATGACCGGCCTGCCCAACCGGCTGGTCCTTTATGACCGCATCAATCAGGTGATCCAACGCAATCGCCGCCGGCCCGATGAAAGTTTCGGTATCATCATGCTGCAGAGCGACCGCTATGAGGCGATGCGGGCCGCCTATGGCCAAGCTTTGTGCGATCAGGCGCAGAAGCTGCTGGCCCAACGGCTGTCGGCTTCGCTCCGCACCACCGACACGCTGACGGTGATCAGCGAGAACACGATGTGCGTGCTGGTCGATGTCATGCGCGACGATATCGATCTGCTGCGCGTTGCCCGCCGCCTGCGCGCGGCGGCGGAGGAGCCGATGGTCCTGGGCGAGGAAACCGTGATGGTCACGCTCAGCGTCGGCATGGCGGAAGGCAAGCCGGAGCATCAGGGCGCCGAGGAATTGCTGAAGGAGGCGACCGCCGCGCTCAATGCCGCCCGCCTGCAGGGCAGTGGCCAGGAAGCGGTCTTCGATCCGGATTCCCAGCGGCGGTCCAAGGAAAGGCTGCGTCTGGAGGCGGATATGCATCTCGCCCTGCGGCGCAACGAATTTCGCGTGCATTACCAGCCGATCATGGATTTCGGCAGCAACAAGCTGGCCGGCGTCGAAGCATTGTTGCGCTGGGAGCATCCGACCCGGGGTCTCGTCCTGCCGGGCGATTTCATTCCGATGGCGGAGGAGAGCGCGCTGATCGTGCCTGTCGGTACCTGGGTGCTGCGCGAAGCGGCCCGCCAGTTGCGGGAATGGATCACGATGACGGGGTCGCACGATCTCTTCGTCAGCGTCAACGTGTCCAGCCGGCAGCTCGACGACAGCCTGCCGGAGCTGATCCAGGAAGTGCTGGCCGAGCAGCAATTGTCGCCCCTCAACCTGCGGCTGGAACTGACGGAAAGTGCCATCATGCAGGATGTGGGCGCGACCCGGGATATCCTGCGCCGCCTGCGGGAAATCGGCTGCGGCGTCCTGCTGGACGATTTCGGCACCGGCTATTCCTCGCTCAGCCTGCTGCAGGGCCTGCCGATCGACGTGCTGAAGATCGATCAGGCCTTCGTCAAGAGCATGCGCAACGGCCGCGCCGGTGTGCGGATGGTGGAGGCCATCGTGCAACTGGCGCGGCTTTTCGATCTCCGGGTGGTCGCCGAAGGGATCGAGGACGAGCAGGAGGAAAAGCTGGTCCGCGCCTGCGGCTGCGATTTCGGCCAGGGCTGGTATATCGGCAAGCCGATGCAGGCCGCTGACTGCCTCAACCTGCTGCCGAGATCGGCCATCGCGGTGAATTAGGCGGCTGCGCGCGCATTTGCCGGTCAGCGAGATCGGTCGATGCGGCACGATCTCGCTTGTCGCTTCCACCCCTCACCCCAACCGTCTCCCCGCAAGCGGGGCGAGGGAGATTTAATCGCCTCTCACGCGAATTGATCGGGCAATGTCAGCCCTTAAACTCCATCGCCCCACGCAAGTGGGGAGACGGTCGGGGTGAGGGGTAGCGGCTTCAGATGAGATGCTTGCAGCCGAAGCATCAGTCGCATCGACAAGATGCCGATGCTCGACATACCGAGCACCTCCATAAATCAGCATCAATCTCGAACGGGCTGAAGTGAAGACAGGGCGGGCTTTCATGTTGCAGCAGAGATGCATCTGCATGGAAGCTATCTCCCTCATCCATTTGGATGAGGGAGCGCGACAGTTTTGCTTTCAAGCTGACATAATTCGCACCGATGCGATCCAGCGCAGGAAGATGGATCACATGAGCCTTGTCGCCGAAATGAGCCCTCAATTATAGTGAGGGCTCTCTTGGGATCGTCTGCGCATAATCCGGATCACCATTCCAGACATGGATGCGTTTTGCACCGCATCCGAGCGGTGATCGTGTCTGCGGCATCCACGTCGTGCCGATGGGCGGGCGAAGGCATCGAGAGGGGGAAAGGTTCGGGGACGCTAAAGCCGAGCCACGCTCACATCACCTGTTGAATAGATGAGAGACAAGCAGGTCATCCACAACCGGAACGGGGTGGGCCCATGCCTGAAATCACTGATGTCAGCCCGATATGGCTCAATACGGATGCGTCCTCCACCGGTCAATGCGTGACCGGGCGCATGTTATCGATCGCCTGCACGCCGGATGGACAAACGATCTATGTCGGTTCCTATTCGAATCTCTGGGTGTCGAGCGATAGCGGCCAGACCTGGAACCAACTGGCTTGGCCGCAACCGGCGCCGGATCAGTTCGACGTGCCGGGTGCCATCGGCGGCTGGTGCGTCGTCGATATCGCGGCTGCATTGGGATGGCGGGTCGACAGGCATCCGAGATGCCTCAGCCACTTCGCGCGCGGCGGATATGCCGGCATCGTCGGCTTCGGCGATTGCGGTGTCTGGACCGCGCTCGGCAAGGGCAATGGCTGGTTCCAGGATCCCAATGTCGTCATCGCCGGTTACGGCTATGACGCCGGCGGGTGGCGGGTCGACAGGCATGTCCGGGCGGTTGCCGACCTGACGGGCAAGGGTCATGCGGATATCGTCGGCTTTGGCGATGCCGGTGTCTGGACGGTGCTTGGCAATGCCGATGGGACGTATCAGAGCGAGAAATTCGTGATCGCCAATTTCGGCTACGCGGCCGGCGGGTGGCGGGTCGACCGCCATCCGCGCTTCGTCGTCGATCTGACGGGCAAGGGCCACGCGGATATCATCGGCTTTGGCGATGCCGGTGTGTGGACGGCGCTCGGCAATGGCGACGGCACGTTCCAGG
>CAYOQR010000060.1:13742-34157 GCA_964406155.1 uncultured Rhodospirillaceae bacterium
TGTGGACGGCGCTCGGCAATGGCGACGGCACGTTCCAGGCACCGAAATTCGTCCTCGCCAATTTCGGCTATGTGGCTGGCGGTTGGCGGGTGGACCGTCATCCGCGCTTCGTCGTGGATCTGACCGGCGATGGCCGTGCAGATATCATCGGCTTCGGTGACGCCGGTGTCTGGACGGCACTCGGCAATGGCGACGGCACGTTCCAGGCACCGAAATTCGTCCTTGCCAATTTCGGCTACGCGGCCGGTGCCTGGCGGGTGGACCGTCATCCGCGATTGCTCGCCGATCTGACGGGCAACGGCCATGCCGACATCATCGGCTTCGGCGATGCAGGTGTCTGGACCGCGCTCGGCAAGGGTGACGGCACCTTCCAGGATGCGAAATTCGTTCTGGCGAATTTCGGCTATGAGGCCGGGATGTGGCGGGTGGATCGTCATCCGCGCTTCGTCATGGATCTGACGGGCAACGGTCATGCCGATATCGTCGGCTTCGGCGATGCAGGCGTCTGGACGGCGCTCGGCAATGGCGACGGTACCTTCCAGGAAGGCTCTTTCGTCCTTCCCAGTTTCGGCTATGGAACGACGGTGCTGGCGCTTACGCAGGTCGATCGGGCGGCGGGCAGCCGGGGCGTCTGGCGTTCCACCGACGGGGGCGCCAATTGGACGCAGGTATATGCGTTCTCGGCTGATGAGGTCGGCGGTCAGTTGGAATGGGCGCTGGGCAGCGATCATCTGGTCTATGTGGCGGTGGGCAATGGCTTGCTGATCAGCAAGGATGCCGGCATCAGCTTCCGGAAGGTGACGCCCTTGGGAAGCGGGGTGGCGCAACAGGCCAATCATGTCGCCGTGTGGCAGAACGCACCCGCCGATCCAGCACCGTGGATGATCTATGTGCTGGGGCAGGGCAGCATGGCCTTCTCCGCCGATGGCGGTGCGACCTGGTTCCAGGATCATGGGGCCGTGCCGCCGAACATAGGCGGTCAGCTCAGTATCACCGCGAACGGCAATGCGGCGCGGGTCATGGTGGTTTCGCCGCGCCAGCCGATCGAGGTCTATGTCACGGCGGATGGCAGCAATTCGCCGGCGATATGGCGAGCAGACTATACCCCCTTCGTCTTTGGCACGCCGCAGGCGACCTGGGAGCAGATCGTTCTGCCCGAATTGGGTGGCCAGGATTCAGGCAATGTCTTTCTCGGCGCCACCCGGAAAGGGGGCGGCGATCTGCTGTTCTACGGGTCCCAACGGTCGCGCGGTTATATAGGTCCGCTCGAACCGGCTTCGGCGTCGGACTGGCTGGCCTTGGACGCCAATATCCATGTCGATCTGCATGGTGTCCTGCTGTCGCCCGACTTCACGGCGGTGATGAGGAACGGTGCCTATCAGTCGGTGACCGGGACGATCTGGCTGCTGACCGATGGCGGTATTTCCCGCAGCACCGATGGCGGCAGGACCTTCCACACGACCAACAATGCGAGGACGCTGTCTTGCGTGAATGTCGCCGGTGTCGCCAATCCCGGCCAGGGTCCGGCGTTCTCGCTGAATGCCGGCGACAATTCCGGCTTCTATTCGATGGATGGCGGCCAGCACTGGTCGTATCAGCAATATGGCGGGGGCGATAACGATTGTTCCTTCGCCGATCCGCTGCGCGCGCATGCCATGCTGATCTTCACCCCGCGCTGGGGAACGGACGGGCAGTTGGCCGACCACACGCGGGATGGGCAGACGGTCGCGGTCTATCAGACCGATCCGGGCAAGCTGCCGGATGGCCGTGCCGGTACCCAGGATCGGCGCGTGGTGACGGGACCTCCGCTCTTACCATCAGATGCTCCGTGGCACGATCTCTGGAATGCGGACAGCTCCTACGGTTCACGTGGATCGCGGCCGATCGTGCGCGGCTTGCCGGGTGAACCGGCGCCGGATCAGGGCGATTACGTCTTCATCCTCTTCTTCGCCGGTGGTATGTCGCAGGTCGTCCGGACGCAGAACATCCTGGATATCGCCAGCCGCGACGAATGGGCGACGACCGCGACGGGCCCTGGTCAAGGTGCCAATGTCTATCTGCAGGGCCCCGCCTTGCCTTATCCCAATCTCGGGATCGTGCAGGCATCCGGCGGTCATGCGGCGACGGTTTTCTATGTCGGGGGCGGCTATGGCCAGAAACGGTTCGGGCTCTGGACATGGACCGCCGGTGCCACATCCTGGCAGCAGCTCGTACCGGGCGGGGGCGCGATCGATGCCGTCAGATTCTTCGTCGATCCGTATCGCCCCCGGCTCATCTACATCCTGGACGACGATCATGTGAAACGCTCGGATGATGGCGGCAGGACCTGGCAGATCGATCAGAATCTCGAGACCCAGCTTACCTGGGGCGGCCGGATCGCGATCTCCTCCGACGACGTCTCGAGCGGTATCGGCGATTATTTCGACCTGGTCCTGACGGATATGCAGTTCGATCCCGGCAATCCCTTGGTCCGTTTCGCGGTCGGCGAGGGCGGAGCTTTCATGACTGTCGATGGCGTGAACTGGACGTGTCTGCTGCATGCCGGGGCCCTGACCGGGCGGCCGACGAATTGTTATTATGACTGGATCTCCAATCCAGCCGATCCGGCTTTATATGTCTCCTTCGCCGGCCGAAGCCTGGTGAAGATTACCCAGTTGCCGACGAGCGTGATCGCCCGACGGGAAGGGTAGCCCGGATATCGGGTGCCGCTCAGGCCTGAAGCGGCTCGACCGGTTGGCGGTCGATGATGGTATGGTTGCGGCCGCCTTGCTTGACGAGATAGAGCGACTGGTCGGCAAGAGCGAGCAGGGCGGCGATCGTCTTCATATCCAGATCATCCGTCCTGGCGATACTGCCGCCGAGACTAGCCGTGACCTGGAAGGTGGTGCCGGGGGCATAATCCGGCACGGCGAAGCGCAGCCCGGCGATCCCGACACGGATGCGTTCGGCGATGGCCCCGGCCCGCGGCGTGCCGGGATCGGCGAGCAGGATGGCGATTTCCTCGCCGCCATAGCGGCAGACGAGATCGGTGTCGCGCACGGCCTGCTTGACGGTCGCGGCGACCTGGCGGATCACCTCGTCGCCGGCCGCATGGCCGTAGCGGTCATTGATCTGCTTGAAGTGGTCGATATCCAGCATCAACGCGGCGAGTTGTCCGTGCTGACGCAGCATGCGCCGGCGGTCGCGTTCGGCCATGGCCATGAAGGCGCGGCGGTTGAGCAGGCCGGTCAGCGGATCATGCGAGGCCTGTTCGCGCAGTTTCTCGATCAGCGTCTCGCGTTCGCGCTCGATGAACTTGCGGTGCTCCATCTCGGCCTTGAGGCTGTTATTGACTTCGGCGAGGCGCGCCGTGCGATCGGCGACACGTTGCTCCAGCGAGGTGTTGAGCGATATCAGGTCCCGTTCCCGGTCGAGCAGCTTGGCGATCAGGTCGCGTAGGGACCGGGTCAGCACGGCGACTTCGCGGCAGCCGGCCTGGATCGGGAAGGTGACGTGGCGGATCCCCTGGCTGATGCGGTCGGCGGTCGCGGTGATGGCGCGCAGGGGACGCGTCAGATAGGTGGCGGCAAGCCAGCCGAGGGCCGCGAAAAGGACCGCCAGGCAGATGCCGGTCAGGATGAAGCGGTCGCGCAATGCCCGGGCCGGGGCGAAGGCGATCTCGGCGGGCTGGCGGACGACCACCAGCCAGTTGAAGCCGGCGAAGGACAGATAGGAGCCACTGGGGCTGGTGGCACTGACATAGTCGTGCCCGTCGGGCCAGTCGGTGATGCGGTAGCGGCCGCTCTTCCGCTCGTCATTCTCGATCAGCTTGATCTGCTCTCCCATGAGCCGGTCCGGCCCCAGCAGGACGAGGCCGGTCTGGTCCAGGATCAGGATGTCGAGCTGTTCCCAGGGATCGAGATTGCGCAGCAGCGACCGGCGCAGATTGCCGACCCAGCGCCAGCTCAGATAGGCGCCGAGCACGCCGACCGTGTGGCCGTCGGCGGCCTTGACCGGCGTCGCGATATCGATCAGCCGGATCGGCTCGCCGCCGGGATTGGGCAGCAGCCTGGCGAGATCGGCGGCCTCGTGAACGTCGCTGATCATGGGCTGCGTCTGGCCGCTGACGAACCATTGGCGCTGGGCCACGCTGCCGCCTTCCAGCAACCGGTCAGTGCTGACCCGGACGATGCCATCGTTCCCCGCGAAGCCGATCCAGGCATAGTCGGGAAAGGTCTCCTTCAGCTTATCGAGCCAGGCGCGCTGATCGGCCAGGGACTGATGCTCGTCGCGGAACAGATTGAGGCTGGAGGCCACCTGCAGGTCGCGATAGCGCTCGAACATGCCATGGCTGAGGGCATCGGCCATGCGGTCGGCGAGGGCGCGCTCGGTCTGGCGGATATTGTGCTGGAGCTGCCGGGTGGTGGTGTGTGCGGCGATGGCGGTGAGGATCACCGTCAAACCCAGCGTCAAGAGGGCGGCGCAGATCGCCACTTGTGCGCGAAGGCTGAGCGAACCGGCGGTGAACCGCATCTCGGGCGACTTCCCTGATCACGAGGGACCCAGGGATAGGATGCCGTTGCCAGAGCTAATATTCAAGTCGGGGTAATATTCAAGCCGGGGTAATATTCAGGCAAACGGCCCGCCGTAACATGGTTAATCGGCAGGCCGTTTGCTTGTTCAGCCGGTGCGCCTGACTAACTGGCGGCGCGCTGCTCCGCGCCTTGCTCTCCGCCAGCTTCCGCCCCATAGAGCCGGTCGAAATTCGACCAGACGCCGCTATCGCCGTCCCAGCTTCCGCGGCTCGCACCCTTGGAATATTCGGTGGCGCGCTGCTCGAAGAAATTGGCGTGCTCGACGCCGTTCAGGATCTCGACCAGCCAGGGCAGGGGATGCGGCTGCAATTGCTGGTAGCCGCTTTCCGTCTCGGCGAAATAGCCGAAGACCGGCGTCAGCTTCAACTGGCTGAGGCGCCAATCGGCGATGTAGCGGACATAGTCCTTGATGTTCTGCGGCGTCATGCCGTCGATCTTGCCGAGGCCGAAGGCGAGCTCGACGAAGCGCTCCTCCAGCCCGACCATGGTCTTGGCGACGTCGATGATGTCATCGCGCACCGCCGTGGTGACCGCACCCGTCTCGCGGTTCCACTGATGGAACAGGCGGATGATGCCCTCGCAATGCAGGCTCTCGTCGCGCACCGACCAGGAGACGATCTGGCCCATGCCATTCATCTTGTTGTGGCGCGGGAAGTTCAGCAGCATGGCGAAGCTGGCGAAGAGGGCCATGCCTTCGGTGAAGGCGCCGAACATGGCCAGCGTGCGCGCGACATCGGCCACCGTGCCGACACCGAAAGTGTGCATGTAATCGGCCTTGGCGCGCATCTCGTCATAGTCGCGAAAGGCGGCGAATTCCGCCTGCGGCATGCCGAGTGTCTTCAGCAAGAGCGCATAGGCGTCGATATGCACCGTCTCCATGTTGGAGAAGGCAGCCATCATCATCTGCACTTCCAGGGGCTGGAAGATCGGGATGTAGCGCTTCAGGTAATTGTCGCCGACCTCGACGTCGGACTGGGTGAAGAAGCGGAAGATCTGGGTCAGCAGGCTGCGCTCGGTATCGGTCACCCGGTCCGAGGCCCAGTCCTTGATGTCGCCGCCCAGCGGTACTTCCTCGCCCATCCAATGGATCTGCTGCTGGCGCTTCCAGAATTCATAGGCCCAGGGATAGCGCTCGACATCATAGGTGCCGGTGCTGTTCAGGAGGCCGATGGTGCCTTTGCCGATCAGCGTGCGCGGATCGACCTTGCCGATATCCGTTACTGACATGCGAGGCACTCCTCGTAATCCGTGCGTTCCGGCGTGGTGAGGACGGCGGTTTGGCGCTTCTCGAGTTGCCCCGCGAAGGCGGCGCGCTGCACCGATTTCGAGCGGCAGTAATAGAGGCTCTTCACGCCGCGCTTCCAGGCCGTCCAATGCAGCATGTGGAGATCCCACTTGTCGATATCGGCCGGCAGATAGATGTTGAGCGACTGGCTCTGGCAGATATAGGGCGTGCGGTCGGCGGCGAGGTCGATCACCCAGCGCTGGTCGATCTCGAAAGCGGTGCGGAAGGTCGCCTTCTCGTCCTCGCTGAGGAAATCGAGATGCTGCACCGAGCCCTCATGCTCGACGATGGACTGCCAGGTCTCCGGCGTATCCTGCTCCTTCTCGGCCAGGACCTTGGCGAGATGCGGATTGCGCACGACGAAGGCGCCACTCAGCGTCTTGTGGGTATAGATATTGGCCGGGATCGGCTCGACGCAGGCGCTGGTGCCGCCGCAGATGATGCTGATCGAGGCGGTGGGGGCGATCGCCAATTTATGGCTGAACCGCGCCGACATGCCGCGTTCCAGCGCATCGGGGCAGGGCCCACGCTCTTCCGCCAAGGCCACCGAGGCGGCATCGGCCGCGCGGCGGATCTTGTTGAAGATGCGGAAGTTCATCGACTTCGCCAGCGCGCTCTCGAAGGGAATGCCATTGGCCTGCAGATACGAATGGAAGCCCATGACGCCGAGACCGACCGAGCGCTCGCGCATGGCCGAATAGCGGGCACGCGACATGGTGTCCGGCGCCACGTCGATGAAATGCGTCAGCACGTTATCGAGGAAGCGCAGCACGTCCTCGATGAAGCCCGGCTCCTCGCTCCATTCGTCCCAGGTCTCGATGTTCAGCGAGGCGAGGCAACAGACGGCGGTACGCTCCTCGTCGCGATGATCCTTGCCGGTCGGCAGGGTGATCTCGCTGCAGAGATTGGAGGTCGAGACCTTGAGGCCGAGCTCGCGCTGATGCTTGGGCAGCGCGCGGTTGACCGCGTCGATGAAGAGCAGATAGGGCTCGCCGGTCTGCAGGCGCGTTTCCAGGATGCGCTGCCAGAGCTGGCGCGCATCGACATGGCGCATGGTCTCGCCGGTCTTCGGGCTGCGCAGCGGGAACTGCGTGCCGTCGCGCACGGCTTCCATGAAATCGTCGGTGACGTTGATGCCGTGATGCAGGTTGAGGCCCTTGCGGTTGAAGTCGCCGCTGGCCTTGCGGATCTCGAGGAATTCCTCGATTTCCGGATGATGGATGTCGAGATAGACGGCGGCCGAGCCGCGCCGCAGCGAGCCCTGGCTGATCGCCAGAGTGAGGCCGTCCATCACATGGATGAAGGGAATGATGCCCGAGGTCTCGCCGCTGCCCTTGACCGCTTCGCCGATCGACCGCACCTGGCCCCAATAGGTGCCGATGCCGCCGCCATTGGAGGCGAGCGCCACATTCTCGTTCCAGGTGCGCACGATGCCGTCCAGCGAATCCGGCACGGCATTGAGGAAGCAGGAGATGGGCAGGCCGCGCGTCGTGCCGCCATTGGAGAGGATCGGCGTCGCCGGCATGAACCACAGGCGCGACACCGCGTCATAGATGCGCTGGGCGTGCTCGATATCGTCGGCGAAGGCGCAGGCGACGCGGGCGAACATATCCTGGTAGCTCTCGCCCGGCATCAGATAGCGGTCGCGCAAGGTGGCCTTGCCGAAGGGCGTCAGCAGATCGTCGCGCGAGCGGTCGAGCTTCAGGTCCGAGGGCTTCGGCGGCTGGGCCAGCGGGAAGGGGACCGGCGCATGGCGCTGGGCCGGGCGGGGTGCCTCGGGCAGGTCCTTGAACAGGGAAGGGGCCGGCGCGACGGCACGCGCGGACTGGCTTCGCGGCGCCTGCTGCTTGGCGGCGGCCGATGCCCCATTGGCCGGATTCCCGGCCGGCGGTGTCGTTCGCATCGGACGCGGCTGTTCCGGGACCAGATGGCCGTTCAGATCGAAATCAAAAGCGAGCATCGACGACATGGGCAGCCTCATCTTTTTCTTGCGATCGGAAGGGACAGACCGGTGGGACGCATGCGCGAAGCGAAGCCCGAAGGCGACACCGGCAAGCGACCGCAGGACACCCCGCCCGAGGACGATATATGCGACACGGCAGGTCTCCTGGCTCGCGGGTTCTGGCCTCCGTCCGGCCTTCCCAATGCCGTAGGGCATGGGCCCTTGGGCATCAGTGGCTGGAGTGGACGACGGCTCGCCGCTTACAGTTGCGGGGGCAGCGCCGGATTCGTCATCGCCGAGTTACCGGACTTCCCTCTTAGCTCTAGATGTAGACTTTCCAGAGAACCGTGTCCGCTAGATGTAGCAGAGCAATTGCCCGATTTTCAACGGAATTGTTCGCCGGAAAGGGTGGTTTCGGGCCTCTTTTAAGCTTGACTTTTATTAGTCTCGGCCGGGCTTCATTTCCTTCGCCCGGGCCGTGAGCGGAGGTATGATCGGGGTCACGAAGTCTTCACGGATTAGGGCCCGGCCGGCGCGGTATCCTGTTGGAAAACGAGGCGGATTTCGCAGACCCGGGTTGCCACCGGAGATATCGCCCGGGATATCGCTGCAGATATCACAGGGGATGTCGCCGCGATGCTTTTCACAAGGCGGGCCGGCGCTCTACGCTTCCCATTCGACACGGCCGGTTATAGAGTGCGCGCCGGCCTGTTCTGGCTCACAAGGAAGGATCTCATCTGATGACGAAACCTGCTGTTCGGGTGGCCGTTACCGGCGCCGCCGGTCAAATCTGTTATTCGCTGCTGTTCCGTATCGCCAATGGCGATGTCTTCGGCAAGGATCAGCCGGTCATCCTGCAACTGCTCGATCTGCCCCAGGCCTTGAAGGCCGTGCGCGGCGTGGTCATGGAACTGGAAGATTGCGCCTTCCCGCTGCTCGCCGGCATCGTCGTGACCGACGATCCGAAGACGGCGTTCAAGGATGTGGAATCCGCCTTCCTGGTCGGCTCGCGCCCCCGCGGCCCCGGCATGGAGCGCCGCGAATTGCTGTCGCTGAACGCCGAGATCTTCAAGATCCAGGGCCGCGCCCTGAACGAGGTCGCCAAGCGCGACGTGCGGGTGCTGGTGGTCGGCAACCCGGCCAACACCAATGCCTATATCGCCATGAAGAGCGCGCCGGACCTTCCCGCCGGCAATATCACGGCGATGCTGCGCCTCGACCATAACCGCGCCGTCTCGCAATTGGCCGCCAAGGCCGGCGTCGGCCCGGCCGATATCGAGAAGATCGCTGTCTGGGGCAACCACTCCCCGACGATGTTCGCCGATTACCGTTTCGCCACGGCGAAGGGGAAGCCGCTGCCGGCCTTGATCAATGACGAGACCTGGTACCGCGAAACCCTGATCCCGACCGTCGGCAAGCGCGGCGCGGCCATCATCGAGGCGCGCGGCCTTTCCTCCGCCGCCTCCGCCGCCAATGCCGCCATCGACCATATGCGCGACTGGGTGCAGGGCAGCAACGGCCGCTGGGTCTCGATGGGCATCGCGTCGGACGGCTCCTACGGCATCCCCGAGGGCATGATCAGCGGTGTCCCGGTGATCTGCGACAAGGGCGGCTATCAGCGCGTGACGGGCCTGGAGTTCGACGCCTTCGCGAAGTCGATGCTGGACAAGACCCTGGCCGAACTGGCCGAGGAACGCGACGCCGTCGCCTCGCTGCTGACGTAAGGCGGCGGGCGCCACTCATCCTTAATGTTGCTTCGTATCTCACCCCCGGGGCTCAACTCCGGGGGTGATGTTTCACCGCGGTGTATCTGACGCGGTGCGTCCATCGTCTCATTCGTCATTGCCGGGCTTGACCCTGTCGGCGTAGGCCGACATTCGTCGGCAGGGCAATCCATGGTAAATGACGTACTTGATGTTGGCATGGACTCCCGGATCAAGTCCGGGGGTGACAAGAGAGTGTGGGGCTGACGCGGTACGCGCATCACTTTATAACACGGAGACCAGCATCATGATCGACGGCACGGCCGATGCCCGCTTCGCCGGTGTGCGGGACGCCTTCGAGAGCTGCTTTGCCGAGGACCTCGAGCATGGCGCCGCCGTCGCGGTCATGGTTGACGGCAAGCTGGTGGTCGATCTTTGGGGCGGGCATGCGGATGCCGCCCGGACCGTGCCCTGGCGGCGCGACACGCTGGTCAATCTGTGGTCGTCGACCAAGGGCGTGACGGCGCTGGCCATCGCCATGCTCGTCGAGCGGGGCAAGCTGGATTATGCCGCGCCGCTGGCCCGGATCTGGCCTGAATTTGCCGCCAACGGCAAGGAAGGCATCACCCTCGATCAGGTGCTGTCGCATCAGGCCGGGCTGCACGGCCTCTCGGTCGAGATGTCGGATGCGGATTTCTATGCCTGGCATCCCTTCGTCGCAGCACTCGCCGCCATGGCGCCGCTCTGGAAGCCCGGTTCGCGCTGCATCTATCACCCGATCACCTACGGGCATCTCGCCGGCGAGGCCTTGCGCCGCGTGGACGGGCGCACCATCGGCCGCTTCATTGCCGAGGAGATCGCCGGCCCACTGGGGCTCTCGCTCTTCGTCGGCCTGCCGGAATCGGAGGAACGGCGCGTCGCCGAATTGCGCGCCGAGCCCAGCACCTCGGCCTGGGTCACCGAGGGACTCACCGGGCCTTATCATCATTGTTTCCGCAACCCCGCCGTCACGCCGCTGAAGCCCAATGAGCGGGCCTGGCGCGCGGCCGAGATTCCCGGCGCCAACGGCCAGGGCGATGCCCGGTCGTTGGCGATCCTCTACGGCGCGCTGGCGCAAGGTGGCACGCTGGACGGGCGCGCAATGGATGGAAGGGGCCTGATCTCGCAGCAAGGCATCGACCGCGCGCTCGCCGAGCGTTTTCGCGGCTGGGACCAGAGCCTGAAGGTCAAGACGGCCTTCGGCGCCGGTTTTCGCCTGGACGATCCCGCTTATGGAACCCAGGCCGCGCCTGGCAATTTCGGCCATACCGGCTGGGGCGGCACCGTCGCCTTCGCCGATCCGGCGGCCCGCCTCGGCTTCGCCTTCGTCACGGCGCGGATGCAGGATTTCGACACCGGCATCGATCCCCGCCGCCGGCGCCTGACCGACGCCGTTTACGCGGCGCTGTAAGAAAAAGGCTGCGAGAAAGACGCCGTGAGAAGGTGGGTGGTTACGCCGCCCGTTCCATTGCCGGCTGGATGCCGAGCGCCCGGCAGACGGCCAAAGTGAGGGTGGGGCGGTTGAGGGTGTAGAAGTGGAAGCTCTCGACCCCTTCGGCGATCAGGCGCTCGCAGAGCGAGACGGCGAGACTGGCCGCCACCTGGCCGCGCGCATCGGGGTCGTTCTCCAGCCCGGCGAAGCGGTCCGCCAGCCAGGACGGCACCGAGGCACCGCAGCGTTCGGCGAAACCGATCGCCTTGTTGATGTCGAGGATCGGCAGGATGCCCGGCACCAGCGGGTGATGGATGCCGACGGCGGCGGCGGCGTCGCGGAAGCGCAGGAAGGGTTCCGGCTCGAAGAAGAATTGCGAGATGGCGCGGGTGGCGCCGGCATTCAGCTTGCGCTTCAGGTTGAATAGATCGGCGAGGCGGTCGCGGGAATCCGGGTGGATCTCCGGATAGCAGGCGACGGAAATCTCGAAATCCGCCAGGCCGCGCAGGCCGGCCACCAGTTCGGCGGCATTGCGATACCCCTGGGAATGAGGCTGGAAGGCGGCACCCGATTCTGGCATGTCGCCCCGCAGGGCGACGATATGGCGGATGCCGGCCGACCACCAGCTCTGGGCGATCTCGGCGATCTCCGCCCGCGACTGGCCGACACAGGTGAGATGCGCCGCCGGCACCAGGCTGCCGCGGTCCTGCAGGCGGGCGAGGGCGGCGACGCTGCCGGCGCGGGCCGAGCCGCCGGCGCCATAGGTGACCGAGCAGAAACGCGGCTGCAGGCCTTCCAGCCGGGCCAACGTATCGTCGATCTGCGCCAAACCGGCCGCGTCGCGCGGCGGAAAGATCTCGATGGAGAAGCTCAACCGTCTGGTCTTCGCCTGGTCCAGCATATAGCCCTCCGTCATGCGCGCCGCCGATGCTTGGCAGGCGTCGTATCGGACCCGTCCTTGGTGGGTGTGGACGCGTCCTGCTCGTCATTGGCAGGCCGCTGGGCGGTCCACAGCACGACGGTCAACTCACCGCCATGCAGGCGGCGCGGCTTGGCCGGCACCAATCCGGCCTTGCGGCACCAGTCGCTGACCTGATTGTCGTCGAAGCCGAGCCAGCGATGCGCCTGCTCGTCGCGCAGATCGGCGAGATCATGCGGTGCGAAATCCACCACCACCAGCCGGCCGCCGGGACGCAGCACGCGTGCCGCCTCGCGGATCGTCGCCTCGGGGCGCTCCGCGAAATGCAGCACCATGTTCAGCGTGGCGGCGGCGAAGCTGCCATCGGCGAAGGGCAGGTTCATCATATCGGCCTGGCGCACTTGGCAATTGCGCAGGCCGGCGCGGAACAGGTTGTGCCGCGCGACATTCAGCATTTCCCGCGAGTAATCGACGCCGATGGCGTTTTCCACCTGATCGCCGACCAGCAGCAGCACATGGCCGGCGCCGGTGCCGATATCGAGCAGGGTATCGACCGGTTTCTCCTGCAAGGCGGCGATGAGCGCCTTGTCGACGCGGGCCTGATCGGTATGGAGCGCGCGGATCTGTTCCCAGTCGCCGGCATGCTGGCGGAAGTAATCGGCGACCCGCGCGGCCCAGCCCTCGGAGATCGCCTGCAAACGCTTCAGGTCGGCGGCGTGGCGGCGGTCATCGGGGGGCAGGAGATCGACGACGACATGGGCCAGCTCGGCGCCGGGACCCGTCTCGGGCAGGCGGTACCAGGCCCAGGGGCCTTCCTGGTTGCGCACCAGCAGATCGGCCTCGACCAGCAGCTTCAGGTGGCGCGAGATTCGCGGCTGTGACTGGCCGAGCACGTCGCAGAGATCGCTGACGGTCAGCTCAGCATGGGCGCAGAGCCCCAGAATCCGCAACCGGGTCGGTTCCGCCGCCGCCCGCAATCCCTTCAAAACCTCGTCCATCCGCCGTTCCTATATCCGCATCCAGATGCGTGAGCCCGCCTTCATTCTGTTTAGATCATCACATAAAGATATCTTTATGTCATTATCCATTTTCGCCTTGACTGAAAACCGCCATCGCCTACCATCGGTTCAGTCACGGTTCCCTGGCATGCCGGTTACGGCGCGTCGGGGCTAAGAGGGAAGCCGGTGGTCCAAGGCCGCGAAAGCGGCGGGCGAGGCCGGCGCTGCCCCCGCAACTGTAGGCGATGAGCGATTCCGTCGATTGACGCCACTGACGGCATGTCCGTTGGGAAGGCACAGCGAAAGCGGACGGGATCGCGGCGAGTCGCGAGCCAGGAGACCTGCCGTGCACTAGATCGTCAATCCGGCGGGGTGATCCGGTAAGTCGCATCGTGGCAGAACCGACGGACCGGCTCATCGCAGCCGGCTTGCCGGGTGAGCGGCATCGCCGCGTTCAGCTTCATGCGCCTCCACGGGCCACGCTTCCACTGCAGTTGGAGTGTGCCAATGTTCGTCAGCAGGCCTTCGTTTCAGAAACAGTCCGGCTTCATTTGGCCGAGCGGGACGTCACCGCCGGGCTGACCGTCATCCGGCGCCGGCATCCGGTGCGCTGACGACAGTCCAAATTTCCATAACCCGGTTCTCATTTCTTGATCACTCCCATCCGCGCGGATCGCGTCAGGATCGGAGAAGGAGTTTTCATGTCCATCCAGACATCGTCCATTCAGACCGCCAATCTCGGTTTTCCCCGCATCGGCCTGCGCCGCGAATTGAAGACCGCCCTGGAAAGCTACTGGTCCGGTAAAAGCGACGCGCAAGCGCTGCTCGCCACCGCTTCGCACCTGCGCGCCGCCTATTGGCAACGCCAGCAGGCGCTGGGGATCACCCATATCCCCAGCAACGATTTCTCGTTCTATGACCATGTGCTGGATACCAGTGTCCTGGTGGGCGCGATCCCGCCGGTCTATGGCTGGCGGGGCGGCGAAGTCTCGCTCGACACCTATTTTGCCCTCGCGCGCGGCACGCGCGGCGCAAACGATGCCGGATCCTGCGCCGGACATCATGGCGTGGCCGCCGGTCATGGCCTGCCGGCGCAGGAAATGACCAAATGGTTCGATACCAACTATCACTACATGGTGCCGGAGCTGACGCGCGGCCAGGATTTCGCCCTGACCTCCAGCAAGCCCTGGGACGAATTCCGCGAGGCGAAGGCGCTGGGCATCCGGACGCGGCCGGTCCTGCTGGGGCCGGTGACTTTCCTGAAACTGGCGAAGTCGAAGGACGCGACGCTCGATCCGCTCTCGCTGCTGCCGGGTCTGCTGCCGGTCTATGCCGAGATCCTGCGCTGCCTCGCCATCGCCGGGGCCGAGTGGGTGCAGATCGACGAACCGGCGCTGGTGCTGGATCTCGATGACAAGACGCGCGCGGCCTACCGCACCGCCTATCAGCACTTGTCCCAGGCGGCACCCGGCTTGAAGATCATGCTGGCCACCTATTTCGGCGGGCTCGGCGGCAATCTCTCGACGGCCCTGCGCCTGCCGGTCGCCGGCCTGCATGTCGACCTGGTGCGGGCACCTGACCAGATCGAGCTGATCCAGGCCATGGCGCCGGGCGATCTCACGCTGTCGCTGGGCCTGATCGACGGCCGCAACATCTGGCGCAGCGATCTCGAAGCCCTGCTCGCGCGGGTCGAGCCGCTGGCGGCGAAGCGGGGGGCTGGAAACCTGATCCTGGCGCCGTCCTGTTCGCTGCTGCATGTGCCGGTCGATCTCGGTCTGGAAACCGATCTCGATCCGACCGTGAAGCCCTGGCTTTCCTTCGCCGTGCAGAAGCTCGAGGAATTGTCGATCCTGGCCCAGG
The DNA here is from genome assembly GCA_964406155.1 of uncultured Rhodospirillaceae bacterium. Classification (GTDB taxonomy): domain Bacteria; phylum Pseudomonadota; class Alphaproteobacteria; order Dongiales; family Dongiaceae; genus Dongia_B. Next base: position 28,495 of record CAYOQR010000060.1, read on the forward strand.
CTTTGGAACATGGCCGCGCGCGGGTCGCGGACAAGCTGGACGAGGCGCGGCATGCTTTGGCTCTGCGGCGGTGTTCGCCGAAGACGCGCAATCCGGCGGTCCGGGAGCGGATCTCGGCGCTGACGCCGGCCATGGCGCAGCGTGCGAGCACCTTCAAGGAACGGTCGCGGCGCCAGCAGGAGCGGCTCGGCCTGCCGTCCTTGCCGACCACGACCATCGGCTCTTTCCCCCAGACGGTGGCGGTGCGCAAGGCCCGGGCAGCCCATGACAAAGGCACGTTGAATGATGCCGAATATGAGGCCTTCCTGCGCCGCGAGACGGAGGAGGCGGTACGCTGGCAGGAGGCGATCGGCCTCGATGTCCTGGTGCATGGCGAATTCGAGCGCAACGACATGGTGCAGTATTTCGGCGAGCAACTGGCGGGCTATGCTTTCACCCGGCATGCCTGGGTGCAGAGCTACGGCTCGCGCTGCGTGCGGCCGCCGATCATTTATGGCGATGTCGCCCGGCCGCTGCCGATGACCGTCGCCTGGTCGAGCTATGCCCAGTCGCTGACCGACCGGGTGATGAAGGGCATGCTGACCGGTCCGGTCACCATGCTGCAATGGTCCTTCGTGCGCGACGACCTGCCGCGCGACGAGGTGTGCCGGCAGATTGCCCTGGCCCTGCGCGACGAAGTGACGGATCTGGAGATGGCGGGCATCCGCGTCATCCAGGTGGACGAGCCGGCGATCCGCGAAGGTCTGCCGCTGCGCGCGGCCGACTGGCCGGCTTATCTCGACTGGGCGGTGCAATGTTTCCGGCTGGCGACATCGGGTGTGGCGGACGAAACGCAGATCCATACCCATATGTGCTATTCGGAATTCAACGACATCATCGACGCGATCGGCCGGCTCGATGCCGATGTCATCTCGATCGAGACCGCGCGCTCGAAGATGGAATTGTTGGAAGCCTTCACCGGCTACCGCTATCCCAACCAGATCGGCCCCGGCGTCTATGACATCCATGCGCCGCGCTGCCCGACGCAGGAGGAGATCGTCGACCTGCTGACCAAGGCCACGGCGAACCTGTCGGCGGACCAGCTTTGGGTCAATCCCGATTGCGGCCTGAAGACGCGAAGCTGGGATGAGGTGCGGCCGGCGCTGATCAATATGGTGGCGGCGGCCCGCCAGTTGCGCGGCGGTTCGGCAGGTAAGGGTGGCAAGCTGAGCGCTGCGCAATAATGACATAGCTCATCGCGGTCGATGCCGCCGCCGGCAGCCGGAACCCGCAAACGGGAACCTGGATTCCGGCGGCGGTACGGCCGTGCCATACTCCGGGGCGGAACCTTCCATCTCCGAGTCTCGTGGGAAAGATGCAATGACCCAGACACCGAGCAACGATCGACCCGCCGATCCGCAGAACCAAAGCGAAGAGACCCTGCCCAGGACGGAACCCGCCTTGCGGGCCATCGCCATGCCGGCCGATACCAATCAGCGCGGCGACATCTTCGGCGGCTGGCTGCTCTCGCAGATGGATCTTGCCGGCGGCATCGCCGCGATCCGGCGCTCCCGGGGCCGCGTCGCCACCGTCGCCATCACCAGCATGACCTTCAAGCGTCCTGTCTTCGTCGGCGACGAGGTGAGCTGCTATGCCGAAGTCGTCAAGGTCGGCCACACCTCGATGACCATCAAGATCGAAAGCTGGGTCCGCCGGGGCGTCGGCGACGATGCCATCAAGGTCACCGAAGGTATCTTCAGCTATGTCGCCATCGACGAGCAACGCCGCCCCCGGGTTGTGCCGCCGGAACATGGCTGATGGCGAATGGTGGCCGGCTTATGCGCGCGCTGACTGCAGGCTTCTACCCGGCATGTCGATGATGGCAACCGTTTCCTCATGCGGCTTGCTCCGGAGCGAGAGCGTGCCGCCCAGATGTTCCACCAGCAGCTTGCAGAGCGGCAGGCCGAGCCCCGTTCCTTCCTGGGACGCCGAGGTCATCCGCTGAATCTGGCCATAGGGCTCCAGCGCTTTCCTGATTTCTTCCGCCGTCATCCCGATGCCGGTATCGGTCACGCGGATGCTGATGCCGCCATCATCCAAGCTGTGCGTGGAGATGGTGACCTTGCCGCCGGGTTTCGTGAACTTGACCGCATTCGACAGAAGGTTGAGGAGCGCCTGCTTCAGCCGCCGCGCGTCGCTGCAAAGAGGCGGCAGGTCGAGCTCGAGGTCGAGCCCGACGGTCACTTGCCCCGCCGCGGCACGGATCGCCATCAACCGAGCGCAGTCCTGCGCCATTTGGGCAATGTCGATTTCCTCGAGCATGATTTCCATCTTGCCGGCCTCGATCTTCGAGATGTCGAGGATGTCGGTGATGAGCGACAGAAGATGGATGGCGCTGTCGTGGATGTCGTCGGCATATTCGGCGAATTTCGCTGTTTTGCCTGTACCTGCGGATGCATCGGTGCGGGCCGCCGGCGACCGCATGAGATCGGAAAAGCCGATAATCGCGTTGAGCGGCGTGCGCAGCTCGTGGCTCATATGCGCGAGGAACTGGGACTTGTCCTCGCTGGCTTTGGTCGCCAGCATCTTCTCTTCGACGAGCTTCTTCATGACGCTCTCGGTGAGAACCGTATGATCCACGAGTTGGCGGATCGCGGCCGAGAGGTCGCCGATCTCGTCCGTCCGGTCGATGAGCTTTGGCTTGAGGCTCGATTCTCCGGCCGCCAGGCGCTGAATGTCCCTTGTCTGGTCGATGAGGGGGCGAACGTAATACCGGGAGAAAAAGACCGCGAGGCCAAGGACGGCGAGGGTGAAGATCGCCGTCATGGCCAGGCAGAGAATGAGGAATGTGAGCGCCAGGGAGCGTGTCTGGGTGGCTTTCGACACGGCGCTCGCGAGTGCTGTGTCGCGGACCGCGACAATGCTTGTCATGGTCGGCACATAGGCGCTGGTGAACGTGCCCATGGACATATCGTAGCGCCCATCCCCCCGGGCGACGGTAATCAAGCGGTTGACCAGCGGGATGCCCTGCTGAATATAGGAACGCTGCATCGCCGCGACCGATTCAGGCAGCGCCTTTTCCTGTGGCAGATGGTCGGTGGCGAATTTGAGCTGCTCGGTCAGCGTGACGAGCTTGCCGTATATCCGTTCCGCCTTCAGCGATTCCGCCTGCGAATACGGGCGGCCTTCCGTGATCGGAGCGGCGAGGGTGCTGCCGATCCGCCCGGCGAATTCGCGCAGATCGCTGGCCTGCCGTGCCACGGAGATCAGTTGGACGATCGCCGGATCGCTTCTCGGTACGCTGAGCTCCAACTGGTTCAGCGTGAAGGCGTTCCGGTCGACCACGGAAAACATCAGATTGACGACATGGGCGACCGAGCCGGCGGGCCTGTCCGCCTTGCGGACCAGCGCCAGGCGGTCGATCTCCTGCCGTGCCGCGCTCAAAGACGTCTCGATCGCCGTCAGATCGTCGAAGGTTTGCTGATTCTCCGCCTCCGCCGAGGATTTCAGAATGGCGCGCAGCGTGGAAATGGCCGTGTCGGTCTGCGACCGCGCGGTGGCCAGCTTGACACTATATTCCGCCGGGACCGGCGGGCCGGCGCCGAGGACGGAGTTCATCGGCCCGCGCTCGAAAGACAGTTTCTCCGCCACCCGGAGCGCCGCCGTGTAGGTATCGATCGACGACAGCAGGCGATCGCTGGAGACATATGTTTGCCAGCGACCCTCCGTGAAGATGGCGGCCATGAGGATGGCCGCGACGACGAAGCCGGACAGGACCAGATAGAGGAAGGTCTGAATGCGCATTCCGGGTCTCGGTGCCGATAAGGTCCGCTCCCGCTTTCGCTAGGTCTGGGTCGAAGCCGACGGTAACGGCGACCGGATTGCTTGCATGCGTGATGTCGTTATCGGCCAAGACACGGAAATTCCCCCTGCAGTTCAGCTTTTCATCCGCTTTTAAATAGAATTAGCGACGGAATATCAAACGAACGATTGAGTTGAAACGTCAAACGCTTGGTTAATGGTGAATATTAGGTATGAGTTCCAGGGGCCGCCGCATGTCAGGGCCGGCTTCAGGCCCTGAAATATACTGCTTAAGGTTGAATAATATGGGGTTCAAGCTGAAAGCTGAATAGCCCTCAGATCTATTGAAGGGGGTGGACGTTCTAGGAATTTCAGTCTGCCACCACGACACGCAGCATCAGGACGGCGAGCAGGCCGCAGACTGCGATCACGGCGGCCATCGGCAAAGCGGTGGCGACGGGGATCAGGCTGACGCCCAGGGCGGCGCAGGCGGCGAGGGTGAATTGCAGCGTGCCCATGAGGGCCGAGGCGGCGCCGGCCGTGCTCTTGAAGGGCTCCATGGCCAGCACTGTCGTGTTCGGGCTGATGAAGCCGAGGCTGCCGACGAAGACAAAAAGGGGCACGGCGATGCCGATCAGGCCGCCGAAGCCGGTCACGGCATCGGCCAGCAAGGCGAGGCCGGCCACGGCCTGGATCGTGGTCACGGCATTGAGGATCGCATGCGAGCCGGCATGGCGGTGCAGCCAGCCATTGATCTGCGCGGCGATCACCAGGCCGAGGGCATTGGTGCCGAACAGCCAGCCGTAATGCTGCGGCGCCACGCCGAAGAGTTCGATGAAGACATGGGGCGAACCGGCGATATAGGCGAACATGCCGGCCGACCCGAAGCCGCCGCACAGCGCATAGCCGAGGAAACGCCGTTGGCGCAAAAGATGCCAATAGGTGCCGAGCACGGCGCCGAGCGCCAGGGAGCGGGCGTTTTCCGCGCGATGGGTCTCCGGCAGGCCGAAATGCACGGCGATCAGCATGATGAAGCCGAAGGCGGCGAGGGCATGGAAGATCGCCTGCCAGCCGAACCACAGCAGCAGATAGCCGCCGATCAGGGGTGCGAGGATCGGCGCCAGGCCGAAGACCAGGGTGAGGGCGCTCAGCACCTTCACCGCCTCGTGGCTCTCGAAGAGATCGCGCACGATGGCCCGGGCGATCACCGCGCCGGCGCAGGCGCCCAGGGCCTGCACGAAGCGCAGGCCGGCCAGGGCGTCGATGCTGGGCGCAAAGGCGCAGCCGATCGAGGCCAGGGTGAAGAGGGTGAGGCTGACGTAAAGCGGCGGCTTGCGGCCGTAGCGGTCGGAGACCGGGCCGTAGAGCGCCTGGCCGGTGGCGAAGCCGAGGAAGAAGGTGGCGAGGGTGATCTGCGCCTGGGCGGTTCCGGTACCGAAGACCCGCGCCAGTTCGGGCAAGGCCGGCAGATACATGTCGATCGCCATCGGCGCGAAGGCCATCAGCGCGGCCAGGATGACGATCAGGCCGAAATAATGCGGCTTCATGAAAACGGTTCTCCAGCGACCCAAGGCGGGCGACGCCGGCCCGGCGATTGTTCGGCGGCGAACATACTGATTGGAGTCGGGGAGCGACAGTGGTTTTTCCTCAGGCCTGTTTCCCCCAGATCCGATTCACCCCAGGTCCGATTCACCCCAGATCCGATTCACCCCAGATCCGATTCACTCCGGGCCATGCCGCAACGGCGCCAATACATGGCGCGGTTGCGTTGACAGGTAGTTGTAAGCATCGATATCCTGACAGACGATGGTTCCCCGACGGCTGAAGTCCAGGGGATTAATAGGGAACACGGTGCGGACGACCCAGAAGGGGCCAAAACCGTG
>CAYOQR010000061.1:0-33841 GCA_964406155.1 uncultured Rhodospirillaceae bacterium
TGCTGGCCGCCGGAGAGCTGGGCCGGGCGTCGCTCGGCGAAGGCCGTCATGCCGACACGGGCAAGCTCGGCATCGACGCGGACCCGGCGCTCCGCGGCCGGAACGCGCCGGCGCTTCAGCCCGTATTCGATGTTCTCGCGGACGCTCATATGCGGGAACAGGGCATAATTCTGGAAAACGTAATTGGTCGGGCGGATCGCCGATGGCAGGCGCGTCACATCGGCATCATTGATCAGGATCCGCCCGGACACGGGGAACGAGAAACCACCGATCGCCTGCAATGTGGTCGATTTCCCGCATCCGCTCGGCCCCAGCAAGGTAAAGAACTCGCCAGGGGCGATGGAAAGCGAGATCGCCCGGACGGCCTCGACGGAGCCGTAACGGCAGACAAGCGACTGCAATTCCACGCTGGCGCCGGTTGCTGGCATTCCAGAAGCCTCCCTGATCTGAAGTGTTATTATTATTTAAACTGAAATTTCAGTGTAACTCTATCTTTTATTTCGGTGCTGTCAAGGGTATGAAGCAGGGGTCGGGAATTTTCCGGTCGCCAATAGCCAGAGGTGTACTGAAGGATGCGAGGGGGGATGCGAAATACCACCGCCGGTACTGCGGCGGGTGCCGTTGCGGGTTCAGCCGCGCAATCGGCCTATGAGACCCTCCGCGACCAGATCGTGACATTGGCCTTGCCGCCGGGAACGCCGCTCAACGAATCGTCGCTCGTCAAACAGCATGGCCTCGGGCTGACCCCCTTACGCGACGCGGTCAAGCGCCTGGCGCTCGAACATCTGCTGGTGGTTTATCCCCGGCGCGGCACCTTCGTCAGCGAAATCAATTTGGCGGATGAGCGCTGGCTGACGGAAGTACGCATCGAGATGGAAGGTCTTGCGGCGGAGCTTGCGGCATCGCGCGCCAGTACCGAGGAAAGGCGGCAAATCACCGAGATCGCCAAGGCAATCTCCGTCGAAAAAGATCCCTTTACGCTCAACACCCACGATACGCACTTCCATCGGTTGATCTACCAGGCCGCGCATAATCCGTTTCTGGAGCCATCGCTCAACCAGTACCTCAATCTGAGCGTCCGCCTCTGGTATTATTGCCGCGACCGGCTACCGCCGGATACCACCGGCGCCCAATTTCACCAGCAGGTTGCAACCGCGATCAAGAACCGCAACCCGGCCGAGGCGCGGCAGGGAATGATCGGCCACCTGCGGCAATCCTCCGCCGATCTGCGCGCGGTCATGTGAGGTCGCAAGCAGATCCATCGTCGGACAGGAATCGATCACCGGAACCGTGCTATCCTCCGACGAATCGTGATCGTTCCTGCTTACCGAGATGCTGCATCAAACCGACCTCTTCGACCCGTCACCGATCAAGGCGCCCGCCAAGCGGAAGCCAGGAAGCTTGCCGGACAAGCATTCCAAATGGATCCATGAATTGGAGCAAAGCGGCCAGTATCGCGTGCAGCGTCAGCTCGTGCCGCGCCCGATCAGGCCGGGCCCGCTCGCGGCCGGCTTGAAGATCGGGGTCATCGTCGATGTCGAGACCACGGGGCTCGATCACAAGAAGGACGAGATCATCGAGCTCGGCATGGTGGCGTTCTCCTATGGCGAGACCGGCGGCGTCAGGGACGTCATCGGTGTCTTCAACGAGCTGCGTCAGCCGGCCAAGCCCCTGTCTCCCGAAATCGTCAAGCTCACGGGAATAACCGACGAGCTGGTTGCGGGTAAATCCATCGACCGGGACGCCGTGGCAGACTTCATCGCCGGTGCATCGATCGTCATTGCCCACAATGCCAGATTCGACCGGCCGTTCTGCGAGTCATTCGTCGAGCAGTTCAGCACCAAGGCCTGGGCCTGTTCCTTTTCCGAGATCGATTGGCCGGCACTCGGCTTCGAGGGTGCGAAGCTCGGCTATCTCTTGAACCAGCTCGGCTGGTTTCATCGCGGTCACCGGGCGGTGGAAGACTGTCATGCCCTCCTTGAAATTCTCGACGCGCCCCTGGCAGACCGATCGAGGGCAGACAGATCGGGGACAGACCGATCTGAAAACGCGCTCAGACTCCTGCTGGACGCCGCTGGCCGCGATCGGTACCGGATCTGGGCGGAACGCAGCCCGTTCGATTTCAAGGACATCCTGAAAGCCCGGGGATATCGCTGGAACGACGGCAATGACGGTCGGCCGAAATCCTGGTGGATCGAGCTTCCCGAAGATAAGAGCGAGGCCGAACTGGCTTTCCTCCGCAGCGATATCTATCAGCGGAATGTCGATATCCACGTCCAGAAGCTCAGCGCCGTCGACCGCTTCAAAGCCAATCAGTAATCACCCGGCGATCCTCCTATCGCTCACCAGCGCCTTTACCTCAAAGGTAACGCATGGCGCGTTGGCTAGGTCGCCGCATAGGGCGTGAAGACACTGCGGTTCTCATCCACGGCGAGAGCGCGGCCGATCAGCGGGAAGGCGCGCTGCGGACAAGCGGGCCGCTCACACACCTTGCAACCGGCACCGATCGGCGTGGCGGCCGCCGGCCCATCGAGCGCCAGTCCCTTGGAATAGACCAGCCGGCCGGCATGACGGATGTCGCAGCCGAGACCGATGGCGAAGGTCTTGCCGGGATCGCCATAGCCGCCGGCGGCATGCTGCACCGTACGGGCGATCCAAAGATAGATGCGCCCATCCGGCATCTGCGCGACCTGTGTGAGAATGCGTCCCGGCTGGGCGAAAGCCTCATAGACATTCCAGAGCGGACAGGTACCGCCGACGCGGGAGAAGTGGAAATCCGTGGCCGACTGTCGCTTGGAAATGTTCCCGGCGCGATCCACGCGGATAAAGAAAAACGGCACACCCAGAGCGCCCGGCCGCTGCAGCGAACTCAGCCGGTGACAGATGGTCTCATAGCCGACACCGAAGCGGGCACCCAGGCGTTCGATGTCGTAGCGCTCCCGCTCGGCGGCGACCAGGAAGGCGCCATAGGGCATCAGCAATGCGCCGGCGAAGTAATTGGCAAGACCGATACGGGCGAGCGCATAGGCCTCCCGCGATCCTGCCGCAGCCTCGGTGGCGAGGCTGTCGATCAGTTTGCCCGCTTCCAGGAAGGCCAATTGCGTGGCGATCTGAAATGCCCGCTGGCCAGTGTCGAGACGGCGCGACAGACGCAGCACTCGCTCCTCCGGCAGGAACCGCCGTTGCGCCGGCTCGTCCTCGGCTCGCGTGATACGCACGGCGTGACGCGCTTCAAGATACCGGGCAAGACCCTCCGCCATGTCGCCTGGCACAAGATGAGCACCTTCCGCCAGGGTCTCGGCCGCTTCATCAAGTTCCGCGAAGTAATTATGATGGGCATAGAAGAAATCGCGAACCTGCTCATAAGGCATCGGCACCACCAGAGTCGCCATCCCGCCTGAGCCGAGGCCAAGCTCGCCGGCCATCGCATCCACTCGCTCCAGCGCATGGCGGCAGCGCCGATGCAGCGCCACCACGGCACGTCCCAGGGCCGGCATGGCGGTCGCCACCTCTTTCAGTTCCGCGAGGCTAACCTGTTCGCCATTGGCGGGATCGGCAAAGACCTCACGCAGATCCGCGACCAGCCGCGCCTCATCGCCTTCGGCGAAGAGCTGCACATCGACGCCGAAGATCTCGTTCATCTTCAGCAGCACCGAAACGGTGAGCGGACGCTGATTCTTCTCAAGCTGATTGAGATAGCTCGCCGACAGGCCAAGGGCCTGGGCGAGGGCAAGCTGGGTAAGGCCGCGTTCCTCCCGCAGCCGCTTCAGCCTGACGCCGACAAAGGTCTTCTTCATGGCCGATCCCTTCTTTCACCAGCGCAGAGAAAATTCGCAAGATTTGCAAAATTGACCTGCCGACATCGCAAACCCACGCATTTTCAGTCATTTCGGCTGTTTCGGTCGGCAAATATTGTGATGAAACGATCCGGCCGCAAGCATTTTCGACGCATGCAGGGCCGGGAACGAGCGACGATGCGGAAAGGAAGACCCCATGGGACAGCGCAAGAGCTATGCCGACCTCACCACCGAGCTGCGGGCACGGTTTCCGGACGGTGCGGCACCGGGCGGCGTGGCGCTGGATGATATCGTTCAACTCCGGCTGCAGAACAGCTTCGATACCCATCTCGACATCGCCCGCGCCATGGCGACGGTGATGCGGCAGGACATGGCCGCCTATGATGCGGATCCCAGTCGCTTCACCCAGTCGCTCGGCTGCTGGTCCGGCTTCCATGCCCAGCAGATGATCAAGTCGGTGAAGCGCCTGCGCGGCACGGTCAAGGGCGCCTATGTCTATCTCTCCGGCTGGATGGTGGCGGGCCTGCGCAACCGCTTCGGCCACCTGCCCGATCAGTCCATGCACGAGAAGACCTCCGTCGTCGACCTGATCGAGGAGATCTATGTCTCGCTGCGCCAGGCGGACGAAGTGGCGCTGAACGATCTCTTCAAGACGCTGAAGGCGGCCCGCGCAGCAGGCGACATGGCCGGCGTGCGGGCGGCGATCGCCGCCATCGATACCTTCGAAAGCCATGTGGTGCCGATCATCGCGGATATCGATGCGGGCTTCGGCAACGAGCACGCCACCTATCTGCTGGCCAAGGAGATGATCAAGGCCGGCGCCTGCTGCCTGCAGATCGAGAACCAGGTATCCGACGCCAAGCAATGCGGCCACCAGGACGGCAAGGTGACGGTGCCGCGTGAGGATTTCATCGAGAAGCTGCGCGCCTGCCGCCTCGCCTTCGAGGAGCTTGGCGTGACCGACGGCGTCATCGTCGCCCGCACCGACAGCCTGGGTGCGGGCCTGACCCAGAAGGTGCCGGTGAGCCAGCAGCCGGGCGACCTCGCCGCCGATTACATCAAATGGCTGAAGACCGAGCCGGTTACCGCCGACAAGCCGCTGCGCGAGGGCGATCTGGCGCTCTTCCTCGACGGCACCCTGGTGCGGCCGGTGCGCCTGGCCAACGGCCTCTTCGCCTTCAAGGAAGGCTCCGGCCGCGCCCGGGCGATCGAGGATTGCATCGCCTCCCTGACCAGGGGCGGCGCCGATCTTCTCTGGATTGAGACGGACACGCCCAATGTGACGGAGATCGCCTCCATGGTGGCCGAGATCCGCAAGGCGGCGCCGGGCGCCAAGCTCGCCTACAACAACTCGCCCTCCTTCAACTGGACGCTCAGCATCCGCCGCCAGGTCCGTGCCGACTGGATCGCGCAAGGCCGCGTTCCGGCCGAGGCCTATCCCGATGGCGCTCAACTCATGTCATCGCAGTTCGACGCGGACGATCTCGGCCGCGAGGCCGATGCCCGGCTGGCTCGCTTCCAGGCGGATATCGCCGAGAAAGCCGGCGTGTTCCACAACCTCATCACCCTGCCCACCTTCCATCTCACGGCGAAGAGCATGGATGAGCTGGCCCAGGGCTATTTCGGGCCGGACCGCATGAAGGCCTATGTCAATACCGTACAGCGCGAGGAAATCCGTCGCGGCATCTCGGCGGTGAGGCATCAGCACGAAGTCGGCTCCGATCTCGGCGATACCTTCAAGGAAATGGTGGGCGGCGAGCGGGCGCTGAAGGCCGGCGGCCATGCCAACACCATGAACCAGTTCGCGGCGGAATAGCCACAGACGCCATGTCACCAGCATCACGTGACCACCGCATGTGAGGAGCGTTGAAATGACCGACGAATTCAAAGCTGTCACGCCGCCCGACCTCTCCGCGCAGGACCGTGCCATCAACCGGGTCGCCGATGCGGTGCACCGGGTGAATGATGCAATCCAGCGGGCCGTGGCCGTCGGCATCTCCGTCGAGCTGAAGCGGGCTTCCAGATTGCATGACGGCACCGGCAATTGGGGGGACCAGATGGTGCCCCTGGTGCGCGAACCGGAATCCGAGACCGACAGGCAAGCGACGCCCGGAGGGGCCTGAAATGGCCGCATCCGCCGCCGCGATATCCGATGACGCCGGAACCGGCCTGCTTCCGGGACCGGCCGAAACCTCCTTCGTGGAGATGGTCTTTCCCGACCAGGCCAATCATTACGGGACGCTTTTCGGCGGCAACGCGCTGGCCCTGATGGGCAAGGCGGCTTTCGTTGCCGCCACGCGCCGCGCCCGCTGTTCCGTGGTGATGGCGCGCAGCGAAAAGACCGAATTCCATGTCCCGGTGCAGATCGGCGAGATCGTCGAGCTCAATGCCCGGGTGACGCGGATCGGGCGGACCTCGATGACGGTGGTGGTGGAGATGACGGCGGAAGCCCTGATCTCCGGCGCACGCCGCCTCGCCGTACGAGGCTCCTTCGAGATGGTGGCCGTGAATGCCGCCGGACGCCCCGTTCCCATCCCTTCAGTTCCACCTCAGACCAAGGAAAACCCAGCGTGAAGCTACACACCGTCCGCAGCCACAAATCGGCCGAACATCTCGAGCGCGGCGACCAGCTTGCCTGGAAGATCGCCGAGGTCGCCACCGATCCCGTCCCGGTCGAGGCTGACGTCGCCGAGATGATCGGCAACCGCATCATCGACAATGCCGCCGTTGCCGCCGCCGCCATCGCCCGCCGGCCGGTGGCGAGCGCGCGGGCGCAGGCGCAGGCCCATCCCCACCAGCGGGGCGCCACCGTCTTCGGGCTTTCCCAGCACCGGCGCGTCACGCCGGAATGGGCCGCCTGGGCCAATGGCGCGGCGGTGCGCGAGCTCGATTTCCACGACACCTTCCTTGCCGCCGATTATTCGCATCCCGGCGACAACATCCCGCCGGTCCTGGCGGTGGCCCAGCATTGCGGCCTGGATGGCGCGGCGCTGATCCGCGGCCTCGCCGCCGCCTATGAGATCCAGGTGGATCTGGTGAAGGGCATCTGCCTGCACGAACACAAGATCGACCATATCGCCCATCTCGGCCCCTCGGCCGCCGCCGGTATCGGTGCCGCGCTGCGCCTGCCCACTGCCATCGTCTATCAGGCGGTGCAGCAGGCCTTGCATGTCACCACCACCACGCGCCAGTCGCGCAAGGGCGAGATTTCCAGTTGGAAGGCCTATGCTCCCGGCTTCGCCGGCAAGATGGCGGTCGAGGCGGTGGACCGGGCGATGCGCGGCGAAGGCGCACCCTCTCCGGCCTGGGAAGGCGAGGACGGCTTCATCGCCTGGCTGCTCGGCGGCCCCAAGGCCGAATACCGGGTGCCATTGCCCGAGAAAGGCGAAGCGAAGCGCACCATTCTGGAGACCTATACCAAGGAGCATTCGGCCGAATATCAGAGCCAGGCGCTGATCGATCTCGCCCGCCGGCTCGGCCCGAAGATCGGCGATCTCTCCCGCATCGCAAAGGTCGTCATCCATACCAGCCACCATACCCATTACGTCATCGGTACCGGTGCGGGCGATCCGCAGAAGATGGACCCCAAGGCAAGCCGGGAAACCCTCGACCATTCGATCATGTATATCTTCGCCGTGGCGCTTGAGGACGGTGCTTGGCATCACACGCACTCTTATGCACCGGAACGGGCGTCGCGGCCCGGCACGGTTGCGCTGTGGCACAAGATCTCGACCGTCGAGGATCCCGACTGGACCCGGCGCTACCACAGCCATGATCCTCGGGAGAAGGCGTTCGGCGGGCGCGTGACGGTGACCCTGCAAAATGGCCACGTGATCGAGGACGAGCTGGCCATCGCCGACGCCCACCCCCTCGGCGCGCGCCCATTCGGCCGGACCCAGTATATCGCCAAGTTCCACAGCCTGGCCGAGGGCATCATCTCCGCTGCCGAGCAGGACCGCTTCCTCGGCACGGTGGAACGCCTGCCAAGGCTCAAGGCCGACGATCTCGCCGGCCTCACCTTCTCCGTCGATCCCGCTTTGCTTGGCTCGACGCAACGGACTGGCATCTTCGACTGGCGCGGCAATGCCACGCCCGAACTGACCCTCGTTTCCGGTTAAGGAGGATCGCATGTCATCGCACGAGACACCCGCTTCCGGCTCGGCGCCGAAGCCCACACCGAAGAAATCCGTCGCATTGTCCGGCGTCGTGGCCGGCAACACTGCCCTTTGCACGGTGGGCCGCTCGGGAAACGATTTGCATTATCGCGGCTATAACATCCTCGATGTGGCCGAAACCTGCACCTTCGAGGAGATTGCCTATCTCCTCGTCCATGGCAGCCTGCCCACCGCCGCCGAGCTCGTTGCCTATCAGGCGAAGCTGAAGGGCCTGCGCGGCCTGCCTGTTGCCGTGCGCCACACATTGGAAGCATTGCCCGCCGCCGCCCATCCCATGGATGTGATGAGGTCCGGTGTCTCCGCTCTGGGCTGTGTGCTGCCGGAAACGGCAGATCACAACCATGCCGGCGCCCGCGACATCGCCGACCGGCTGCTCGCCTCCCTCAGCTCCATGCTGCTCTACTGGCATCATTTCTCGCAGAACGGCCGGCGTATCGAGGTGGAAACCGACGATGACGATATCGGTGGTCATTTCCTCCACCTCCTGCACGGCCGGGCGCCGAGCGAAAGCCATGTGCGGGCGATGCATACTTCGCTGATCCTCTATGCCGAGCATGAGTTCAACGCCTCCACCTTCACTGCCCGCTCCATCGCCGGAACCGGGGCCGATTTCTATTCGGCCATCACGGGGGCCATCGGCGCCCTGCGCGGCGCCAAGCATGGCGGCGCCAATGAAGTGGCCTTCGAGATCCAGAAGCGCTACGCCGATCCGGACGAGGCGGAAGCGGATATCCGCCGCCGCATCGAGGCCAGGGAAGTGGTGATTGGTTTCGGCCACCCGGTCTATACAGTGGCGGATCCCCGCAATGCGGTCATCAAGGAAGTGGCGCGGCGCCTGTCGCTGGAGACCGGCTCCACTAAGATGTTCGACATCGCCGCACGTATCGAAAGCGTCATGCATGACAGCAAGAAGATGTTCGCCAATCTGGACTGGTTCAGCGCCATCTCCTATCATCTGATGGCGGTGCCGACGGCCTTGTTCACGCCGCTTTTCGTCATTGCGCGCACCTCCGGATGGAGTGCCCATATCATCGAGCAGCGGCAGGACAACAAGATCATTCGCCCGTCAGCCAATTACGTGGGACCGAAGAACCGGGTCTTTGTCCCCATCGAGGCGCGTGGCCGGACCGGTGCCGCCATACGCGCCGCTTAGAGCATTTCCAAGCGAAGTGTGCACCGGTTCGCGTGAAGATAATGCGACCAAACAAAGACTCTAGTATCGCCACTATCTGAAACCATTCGTGGCCGGAAGGAGACCCACATGCCCTATCTCGTTGCCACCGACCTGGCCACCGAGCCAGCCGGCACTCGTTTCCGGGCGCTGATGGAAAGGAGTGGCATCCTTCCCCTCCCCGGCACGCATAACGGCATGGCGGCACTTCAGGCCAAGGCGGCGGGATTCTCGGCGCTCTATCTCTCCGGCGCTGCGATGACCGCCTCCATGGGCCTGCCGGATCTCGGCATCATCACCATGGACGAGGTCGCCTTCTTCATCCGTCAGGTGGCGCGGGCGAGCGGCCTGCCGGTTCTGGTGGACGGCGATACCGGCTATGGCGAAGCGCTCAATGTGATGCATATGGTGCGCAGCTTCGAAGAGGCCGGCGCCGGTGCCGTGCATATCGAGGACCAGCTCCTGCCGAAGAAATGCGGCCATCTCAACGACAAGAAACTGGCCGACGCCCATGACATGGCGGCCAAGGTCGCCGCTGCTGCCAGGGCCCGGCGCCATCTCTATCTGATCGCCCGCACCGATGCGGCGGCGAGCGAGGGCATTGACGGCGCGGTGGCGCGTGCCAAGCTCTATGTCGAAGCCGGCGCCGATGCGATCTTCCCCGAGGCGCTCGTCGATGCCGAGATGTTCCGCGACTTCGCCCGGCGCCTGCCGGGTGTTCCGCTGCTCGCCAATATGACCGAATTCGGCCGCACGCCTTTCTTCACCGCTTCCGAATTCGAGGAGATGGGCTATCGCATGGTGATCTGGCCCGTCAGCTCGCTGCGGGTCGCCAACAAGGCGCAGGAAAAGCTTTACGCCACTCTTGCCCGCGATGGCAGCACTCAGGCCCTGCTGCCTGAGATGCAAACCCGCACCGAGCTTTATGACCTTCTTCGCCTCGAGGATTTCGAATCGCTCGATGCGTCCATCGTGGCAACCGTCTTGCCGGTCCCGGCCCATAACTGATGCCGCAACCGGCCTATCGGTTGCCGGGAAAGGCCTTCGACGTCACCCGTGATCCGGCGCTGCGACCTCCTGATCGGTCAGGGTGAATTTCGCAAGGACGACGGCCACGGCCGCGCAGCCGGCGATGATCGCCACCATGGGCAGGGCCGTGCCGTTGAAGAAGAGGCTGGAGACGGCGATGGTGAGCGCGCCGGTCGCCATCTGCAGCGTGCCGCCGAGTGCCGAGGCCATGCCGGCGATGGGGCCGTGGCGCTCGAGCGACAAGACCATGCTGGTCGGGATCACCAGGCCCAGAAAGGCGAAGGTCACGAACAGCAGGCCCATCAGGACCGCCAAGTCATAGGCCCCGCTGATCACCACGGCAAGAAGCACCGCCGCCGACACGGCATAGGCGAAGACGGCACCCAATGCCACCCGGCCCATGCCGAAGCGCATGCCGAGGCGTGCACTGAACTGCGAGGCGCCGATGAAGCCGATCGCATTGAGCGAGAAGGCCAGGCTGTATTGCGTCGGCGTCAGGCCGAAATGGTCGATGTAGATGAAGGACGAACTGGCGAGGAAGGTGAAGAAGCTCGACATGCCGAAGGCGCCGATGAAGGTCACGCCGAGAAAATGCCGGTCGCGCAGCAGGAGCCAGTAACTGGAGAGCACGGTGCCGAGATCGCCGGCGATCCGATCGGCCGGCGGCCGCGTTTCCTTCAGGATGAAGGCGGTCAGCGCGAAGCCGAGTAACGCGGCGACGGTGACCGCAACGAAGACCGCGCGCCAGCCGAAGGGAACAATCAGGGCGCTGCCGGTCAGCGGCGCCAGGATCGGCGAGACGCTGAAGACCAGCATCACCAGCGACATGAGCTTCGTCGCCTCGACGCCGGTATGCAGATCGCGGATGACGGCGCGCGGGATCACCATCATCGCCGCCGCGCCGATGCCTTGCAGAAAGCGCAGGGCGATCAGCCAGTCGATGGCCGGCGCGAGGCTGCACCCGATCGAGCCGATGATGAAGACCGTGAGGCCGAAATAAAGCGGCAGCTTGCGGCCGACCATGTCGGAAACCGGACCATAGATGATCTGCGTCAAACCGAAGCCGAAGAAGAAAGCCATCAACGTCATCTGGGCATGCGCCGTGCTCGTCCTGAGATCGAGGGCGACAGCGGGCAGGGCCGGCAGATACATGTCGATGGCGAAGGGGCCGATCGCAGCAAGCAGGCCGAGGACGATGGCATTGCGGGCAAAACTGGACATGATGGTGCGGTACTCTCATGACGGCGCTGGCGGCAACGGCCCACCTCAGGCGGACGGATCGCGGCAAGCAGACAAACGATAAGGAAATTCGGCGATACCGGAATCGGCGACGCGGCTCGCTCTTTCCTCGCCACGGCGCAAGAACGGGGCGCGGGCGAGGCGGGCCATCACGCCACGGCGGGGCGGAACTGTCAATCCTTCGATGATGACCGAGCTGAAGAGGGTGTCAGGATGTGGCAGTATGCGGCGTCATCGTGCTTATCTTGCCGGCTGCACCGCTGTATCAACAGCCAGCGCCGCTCCGTATGTCGTGAGATATTTCATACCGGTATCGCACATGACGGTGACGAC
The DNA here is from genome assembly GCA_964406155.1 of uncultured Rhodospirillaceae bacterium. Classification (GTDB taxonomy): domain Bacteria; phylum Pseudomonadota; class Alphaproteobacteria; order Dongiales; family Dongiaceae; genus Dongia_B. Next base: position 11,745 of record CAYOQR010000061.1, read on the forward strand.
GGTGGCGCCGGGTCCCAAACGGTGGGCCAGACGCAAGGCGGCGATGACATTGGCGCCGGTGGACGCGCCGGCGAAGAGGCCCTCTTCCCGCGCCAGACGGAAAGCCATGGCACGGGCCTCCTCCGTGGTGACCCGGTCGATCTCATCGGCGATGCCGTCCCGCCAGAGCGGCACGACGAAGCCTGCACCAATCCCGTCGATCTTATGTGCGCCCGGCCTGCCGCCGGAAAGAACCGGCGATTCGGCCGGCTCCACGGCAACGACTCGCACTCCGCTCCCATGCTGCCGTAATCCTTCGGCGACGCCGCGCAAGGAAGCCGCCGTTCCCACGCTCTGGACGAAACCGTCGATCCGGCTGCCGGTCTGCTGCCAGATTTCCGCGGCCATGCGATGATAGGCTGCGAGCTGGTCACGATTCCGCATCTGATCGGTCCAGAAGGCGCCGCTCTCCACCGAGACGATGCGCGCCGCCTCGATCATGTCACGCGTCAGCTTCTCCGTCATGCGGCCATCTTCGCTGGGGACGATCTGCAGGCGGGCACCAAGACAGCGCATGTGATCGAGCTTTTCCCGGGCGAAAGCATCGGAGGTGACGACATGCAGCGGATATCCCTTCGCGGCGCAGACCAGGGCCAGGGAAACGCCGGTGCTGCCGCCGGTATATTCGACCACCGGGCCGCCCGGGCGAAGGCGCCCATCCGCTTCCGCCGCCGCGATCATGGCGAGCGCCATCCGGTCCTTCATGCTGCCCGTCGGGTTCTCGTTTTCGAGCTTCAGCAGGATGCGGGCGCCGGAAGCCGGCACGATTTTCCGCAAGGCCAGCAGCGAGGTTCCGCCGATACGGTCCAAAATATTGTGCGGCAGGCCCGTCATGGTGACGCCTCCTTCCCGATTACGATCCTTCCCGATCACCAGCAGTCAGCGAAATCGGCACGAAATCGATCGACGATATTTATTTGTATCTACAAATAATGTATATACATGCATCTATGCGCACCCCGATGCAATCGCAAAAGACGCTCCGCAGCGCCGCCCGCGCCTCGCTTGCCGCCTGTGCCGGCTGGAACAGCCGCCTGGCGGCCCGGCGCATCACCCAGTTCCTCGACCGAGAGATAGCCGACTGCGGCCTGAGCGTGGCGCAGATCGGCCTGATGGCGCAGATCGCCGTCATCAGCGACGACACTTTAGGCGCCCTCGCCCGCCGCACCGGGCTCGACCAATCGACCCTGTCGCGCAACCTGCGGACCCTGGAACAGGCGGGGCTGATCGAGATCACCATGGTCGAAAGCGATCTGCGGCGGCGCGCCGTCTGGCTGACGGAAACAGGTGCCCGGCGGCTGGAGGCGGCGATTCCCATCTGGAACAAGGCGCAAGCCCGTCTGGCGAAGCGCCTCGCCCCCGATACGGCGCGACGGCTGGCGGAAGCCGGAGAAGCACTGGCCGAAGAGTAACCAGCACCTCGATATTATTTAATGAAGTTAATGCCTTATCTGAAAGCATGGCGACCGGATCGAGACATGACGACGGCGCCGGGACCGGCTGGAATATGATCGACCGAGACGGGTAAACCCGGATCAGCTATAGGAAATGGATGGAAAAGACGCGCAAATTCACCCGCGACCAGCCCGAGGTCCGGCGCCGGCAACTGATCGATGCGACCCTGCAATGCCTGGCGGAATTCGGCCATACCGGGACCTCGGTGCGCGCCGTCTGTGCCCGGGCCGGCGTTTCCCCGGGCCTCGTCACCCATCATTTCGAGGGCATCGACGACCTGATCGCCGCCGCCTATGCCCATGTCGGCGATCACGTGGCGACGATCCTCGACGATGCCATGACAGCGGCCGGCAACAATCCACTGGCCCGGCTGCGCGCCTTCATCGATGCGAGCTTCACCCCCGAAATGCTGGATGGCGATCTGCTGTCGGTCTGGCTGGCCTTCTGGGGCCTGGTGCGGCGCGACCCGCGCATCCGCACGATTCACGCCGATATCTACGGCGACTATCGCCGGACATTGGAGAAGCTGATCGCCGAGATCGCCGCCACGCAGCGCCTCGACATCGATATCCGCCTGACCGTGCTGGGCTTCACTGCCACCATGGATGGGCTCTGGCTTGAGCTTAGCCTGGACCGGACGAGCTTCACACCGGCAGAGGCCTTGCGCATCGCCCATGGCTGGATCGATGCGCTGATCGAAGGCCGCCTGCCCCATCTCACCACGCGGAAGGCCGGCACCGCCACCTGAGGGGCGGACAGCGCCGTCTCCGCCGTCAGGCTGCCTTCACCGCGCGGATGAAACGATCCACGGAATTACGCAACTGCTCGGCCTGATGACTGAGTTCGGTCGCCGCGGAAAGAACCTGGCCGGATCCGTCACCGACTTCGCGCGCCGCCACATTCACGGTCTGGATGCCCTGCGAGACATTGCCGGTGCCACGCGCCGCCTCGTCGACACTGCGGGCGATCTCGGCGGTCGCCTGGATCTGTTCCTGCACGGCGCCGGCGATCGCCGTCGATGACCGCGCCATCTCGGAGATCGAGCTGCCGATCGTTTCAATCGCCCGTACCGTCTCCTGGGTCGAGGATTGAATATCGGCGATCTGGCCGGTGATCTGCTCCGTGGCATGGGCCGTTTGCCGGGCGAGATTCTTCACCTCCGAGGCAACCACGGCAAAGCCCTTGCCGGCGACCCCGGCCCGTTCGGCCTCGATGGTCGCGTTCAGGGCCAGGAGATTGGTCTGTCCGGCAATCGCCTGAATCAGCTTCGCCGCCTCGCCGATCCGGCTCGCCGCCGCTTCCAGCCCCCTGATATTCGTATTGGCGCGTCCCGCCACCTCGACCGCCTGATCCGACATCTCCGCCGAGCTGCGGGCCTGGCGGCCGACTTCTTCGGAATTGGAGGTCAGTTTGTCGGTGGCGCTGGCCACCGTCTGGACATTGGCCGAGGCCTGTTCCGCCGAGGCCGCCACATCGGTCGATTGACGTGTGGTCTGATCGGCCATCGACATCAGCGATTCGGCATTGGCCCGCAATTGCGTCGAGGCGCTCGCCACCGAGCCGATCACGTCGGCGACGTCGCGCTCGAAATCGGTGATCGCCTGCTGGACCAGTTCCTGGCGGCGCTCCCGCTGCTCGCTCGCTTCCTCGCGCTCCGCCTGCAGCCGCTCATTGGCGAGGCCGTTTTGCTTGAACACCTCGACGGCGCGGGCCATGTGGCCGATCTCGTCTTCCTGCGCCGTATAGGGCACGTCCTGCTTCCATTCGCCGCGCGCCAGGACCGACATCACCTGCGTCAGATCCTGGGCCGGCTTCGCGACACCCCGTCCGATCGTCCAGGCGATCAAGCTGCCGATCAGCAGGCAACCGAGACCGGTCAGCGCCAGCAGCAGGGTCATCTGGTTGCTTTTCGCCATGACATTGGCGATCGGCACGGCGATCACCACCGACCAGGTCTGGTCGGCATTGCCGAAACGAATCGGTGTCAGGCGCATGTAATAGGAGGCATCGTTCAGCATCACATCGCCGTCGAATGCCTGGCCGGCCTTGGCCGCCGCCTGCGCTTCGGGCGGCAGGTCGTCCATCGGCTTCATCAGCTTGGCGTTGTCCGGATGGGCGATATAGAGGCCGCTGGTGGAAACGATCGCCATGATACCGTCGCCATAAGGCCGGACCGCCTTCACCATATCGGTCAGCCCCGACAACGTGATATCGACCCCGGCGGCACCGATCACCTTCCCGTCCTTCATGACGGGCATCGCCGCGCTGGTCATGGTGTGCTTGGTGGCATCGTCCACATAGGGTTCGGTCACCGCCTCTTTCCTGGTATCGGCGGCAACCCGGTAATAATCCTTCTGCATAACTTCGGCAAAGGGCGTGCCATCGCTCGTGTCCTGTTCCGGCACACCCTTGTCATCGCGCCACCAGCTCAGGCTCATGCGGCCGGTCTTCGGCAGGCCGAGCATTTCCCCGGCCGGCGCCCCGATGAAATCCGCATCCTTGCCGTCGAAGGCATTGTCCGCCATATCGACCCAGGTGCCGTAATAAAGCGGATTGGCCGGCAGGAAGCGGGGCAGGAAGCGGTTCACGACGACACGGCTCGGCGCCGGTATCGTCTGTTCGGTCTCCACCAGGGCCGCGATGGCCCGCGCCGTGGCAATCGCCTCATTGATATCGGTCGCCACCTGCGCGCTCCGATGGCTGGCGGTTTCCTCCGCCAAAGCGATCGCCGCGTCATGCGCCGATTGGCGCGACAGCCACATGGTGAGCGCCGTGATGACCGCCGCCGTGCCGGCCAGCATCACGATGCTGCTGAGGACGATTTTGGTCCTCAGCCTGAGATTCCGAATGCGCATGAAAATTCCCCAAGACCCTGTCCGACCGCGCCCGTCACACCGAGCCCGTCACGCCCGTGTTGCCAGCGGCTTCGCCCGCGCCAACTTTCAAGGCTCAAATTCCTGTTTTTAATTTAACATCCGCTTAATAACTACCCGCCAAGCGGCTGCGATTTCGGTCGGGGCCGACGAAGATTTCAAGGATCCCGGAAGCCTCCATGAATGTCGAAACTCGAAGATCGAGCTCTCCCTGAGTGGTATCGCCCCGCCTGGCGCAGCGGCGCCGGCTCAATCGTCATCGAGCTGACATCTTTCCACCCTGCTTCAATCGGCTTTGGCGACGGCGGCTTGAAATGGTGACGTCTTGAAACCAGGACAATCGATAACGATATCGTTGTTTTTCCCTTCCTTGACACTTTTCTCCCGCGAGGACGCAATGGACGGCGAACTCTCCCGATCACCCGGTGTGCCGGCGGAACACGAAGCGGATCTGGAAAGCGCAAGCATTTCCTCGGCAATGCTCGACTGGACCGATCAGTCGCAGACGGATCAGCCGCCGGCCGTCCCGTCATCCCTCCCGTCATCCCTCGGCCACACATCAACCGGCAGCCGTCTGTTGCTTGCAATCCGGCGGCTCATCCAGCACTACGAGGCCGCGCTGCAAAGGGCACCGGATACCGTCGCCGCGCTGGTTTTCGCGCAGCACTGGCGCGATCTGGAGGCAGCGGCAGCCCATCTCGCGACAATCGCCGTGGCCGCTGGGACTGCAACAACCGGCGCAACTGGAGGCGAACCGGCATTTTCGCCGAAACCCCTGGAAGCGACATCCGGCAATATCTGGCATGACGCCCGGGCCTTCGGCCGGCGGCTCCATCTGCTGCGATACTTTCATGAGTGCATCGCACAGGACATGGCGGCGCTATCCACCGACGATCCCATTCGCCTCACCCAGCCACCGCTCGCGGACACGACCAGACTGCATCTATGGCAATTGGCCCGGCTCGAGGCCGATCCAGGCAGCGTGCAACTCGATCCGACTCTCCAGAGGGAAATCCCGCCTCGGATGGAAACCCCGGCGCGCTCCCAGGACACCCTTGCCGCTCTCGGCAACGAGAACACCGGTAGCCGCAAGGGCGGCTTGCCCATTTGGCAATTGCGCCGCATCGGCGGCCTGGTCGATGCGGCACGGGGGCGACAGATCAGTGTCCCCGCTTTGGCGGAACAGGTCGGCCTGTCTCCGTCGCATTTCACTCGCGCCTTCAAGATATCGATGGGTACTTCACCGGCCCGCTGGCTGCTGGCGAAACGGCTCGAGACCGCCAAGGAGCTGCTGACCGGAACCGACCATCCCCTGGCGGAGATCGCCGCGACCTGTGGCTTCTCGGAGCCCAGCCACTTCACGAGACGGTTCCGGCAGGTCACCGGCATGACGCCGAGCACCTGGCGACGGCGCTACAAGTGAGCCGGCAAGCCGAAACTTCCCGCAGGCGGAAACTTACTGCGGCACAGTGCCGGTAACCGCCCAGGCGGTCGCCGCATAGGAGCGCGGCCCGTCCGGCTCGCCGTCGAGATAGGCAAGCCGAACACATTCCCGCAGGCGACTGCGCTGTGCCTCATCCAGCGTCGCCACATATTGCGCGCCCGGCCCGTCCTTGCCGACATAAGGTGCCCAGTAATCCTCGAAGCCAGCAAACTCCATGCGAATGGTGAGCGCCGCCTCGCGGATATCGGCGAGGCCGGCCGTCCGCCAGGCCGCCGCCAATTCGCCGGGCCGGGTCATCGGCCGGGTGAAATGCCGCGCCCGCCGCTTGACGGCTTCCGGATCGAGCACGGCGGCGGTATCGAAGAACATCCGGTTGGCGACGAAGCCGCCTCTTGCATCCCAGACGGCGGCGGCAATGCTGCCGCCGGGCTTCACCACGCGCTTCATCTCGGCAACCGCACGCGCAGGTTCGCGGACGAAATGCAGCACCAGGAAGCAGAAGGCGCGGTCGAAGGACCGATCCGCGAAAGGCAGATCGCAGGCATCGCCGATTTGGAAGACGATACGGGAATCGGTGTTCCGCGCGATGGCATGATCGATATACGGCGCCGAGGCGTCCACGCCCCGGATCGCGTCGAAACCCGCCCGCGCCGCAATCGCCTGACTCAAGCTCCCGGTGCCGCAGCCGACATCGAGCAGCCGGCCCTCGACGGCGCCAGGCGCAAGGCCGGCAAAATCGAGAAACGGCTCGGCCAGGCGCCGGCTCCAGCGCCCCATCAGGCGCTCATAACCCGCCCCATCACCTGCCGTGAAGGTGGAATTCGATGTCGCGGTATTCGATTCCATTGCCGCGCTCCTTCCAGGTCACGTGTCATCCCGGTCGCATGTCACCCCAGTCGCGTGTCATCGTGGACACGACGGCACGCTATGGCAGCACCACGGCAGCAGCAATTCAATTTAACAATAGCCGCTCAATAGCCGATATGCGTCAGATAGAGTCCGTCCGGCGGCGCGGTGGGGCCGCCCTTGGCACGGTCGCGGGCCGCAAGTGCTGTGGCCAGTCGATCGGCCGACCATTTGCCGATGCCGACCAGCGAGAGACTGCCGACGATGTTGCGCACCTGATGATGCAGGAAGGAGCGCGCTTCGGCGATCACTTCGATCTCCTCGCCGATGCGGATGACATCGAGCCGGTCCAAGGTCTTGACCGGCGATTTCGCCTGGCACATAGCGGCGCGGAAGGTGGTGAAATCGTGCTGGCCGATCAGGCAGCGCGCCGCCGCATGCATCGCCGCCGCATCCAGCGGCACCTTCACATGCCAGGCGCGGCCGCGATCCACGGTGAGCGGCGCCCGGCGGTTGACGATGCGGTAGCAATAGGCGCGCCCCGTGGCGCTGAAGCGGGCATGGAAATCGGCCGGCGCCACGTCCACTGCCAGAATGGCGACCGGGGCGGCCGGACGCAGATGGAAATTCAAAGCCTCGCGCAGGCGTTCCGGCGCGATGGCATAGACGATATCCGCATGCGCGACTTGACCCAAAGCATGCACGCCGGCATCGGTGCGGCCAGCCCCCTGGATGGTCACCGTCTCGCCGGTCGTCTTGAGGATCGCTTCCTCGATTGCCTGCTGCACGCTAGGGCCGTTCTCCTGGCGCTGCCAGCCAACCAAGGCGCTGCCGTCATATTCGATCAGCAGCTTGAAACGGGTCGCCGTCATGGACACCACGTCACGGAGGTCAGGCCGCCGCCGGCAGCGGCAGCAGACGGCCGGGCGGCAATTGAAAACCGCGCAGCATCTCGGCAACCGGCATCGGCTTCTTGCCCGGTCGCTGCACGATCAGCGGTCGCAAGGCGTCGCGGCCGCAGGCGATCGTCAGCGCATCGTCGATGATGGCGCCTGGCACCGCGCCCCGGCCCTGGCTGACAATCTCCGCCGCCAGCACCTTGACCTTCTCGGTGCCGAAATCGATCGCGACACCGGGCCAGGGCGTGAAGGCCCGCACCGCCCGTTCCAGATCCTCGGCCGGCCGGCGCCAATCGAGCTGGCTGTCGGCGCGGGTCAGCTTGGCGGCATAGGTAACGCCCTCAGCCGGCTGCGGCACCGGCTTGAGGCCGCCCGTCGGCAAGCGCGCGAGCGCGGTCAGAATGAGCCCTACGCCCATTTCGGCAAGATCGTCGTGCAGGCTGCCGGCGGTGGTCCGCTCGGTGATCGGCATCTCGTCCTTCAACAGCATCGGTCCGGTATCGAGGCCGGCTTCCATCTGCATGATGGTGACGCCGGTCTTCGCATCGCCGGCGGCGATGGCCCGCTGGATCGGCGCCGCGCCGCGCCAGCGTGGCAGCAACGAGGCATGAATGTTGAGACAGCCGAAGCGCGGCAGATCGAGGATCGCCTGGGGCAGCAGCAGGCCATAGGCCGCCACCACCGCCACATCGGCCTGATGCGCCGCGAATGCCGCCTGCGCCTCCGGCGTCTTCAGGCTGACCGGTGTCAGGACCGGCAGTCGATGGCTTTCCGCCAGATTGTGGACCGGGCTTTGCTGCAGTTGATGGCCACGTCCCGCTGGACGGGGCGGCTGGCTGTAGACGGCGACGATGCGATGGCCGGCAGCGATCAGCGACTGTAAGGCGACGGCAGCGAAATCCGGCGTTCCCATGAAGACGATCCTCAGACCGGTCGTCTCTCCTGCCGCATCGCCATCCGTCATGACGTCAGAATCCGTCGCCGATACTAGCCGGCTCGGGCGCCTTGCCGTCACCGGACTTTTTCGCCTTCAGCAGCTTGCGCAGGATGATGTTGCGCTTCAGCGCCGTCAGGTGATCGATGAAGAGGATGCCGTCGAGATGGTCGATCTCGTGCTGGATGCAGGTCGCCAGCAACCCGTCGGCTTCCAGTTCGCGGCTCTCGTTGGTCTCGTCGAGATAGCGCACCTTGATCGCCGCCGGCCGCACCACGTCGGCATAGTGATCCGGCACGCTGAGGCAGCCCTCGTTATAGACCGCATCGTCGTCCGACACCCAGGTCAGCTCCGGATTGGCCATGCGCAGGGGCTGCGGCTCCTCGTCCTCGCGGGCGGTGTCCAGCACGATCACGCGCCGGAGCACGCCGACCTGCGGCGCGGCCAGGCCGATGCCGGGCGCCTTGTACATGGTTTCCAGCATGTCGTTCATCAGCTTGCGCACATCGTCATCGACGGCGGCGACAGGCTCGGCGGTCTTCTTCAGCCGGGGATCCGGCGCGGTCAGAATGGGCAAGAGGGCCATGATGTAAATCCTTTCGGCTTTACCTATGGTTTTCCCCTTGTATCGTCAAGCAAGAGACCTAATTGTCGGCTTTCGAGTCGGCTCCCGTCTATCCTGGAAAAACTCATGAATTTCACCCAGTTGGCTCCGTCCACCATGCTTTTGGCTGCAATTCTTGCAGGTCTGGCCCTCCTGCTGGTGGCGATTCTCGCGATCCTGCTGCGGCGGGGCACCGGTGCAACGGCCCAGGATACCGCCGCCCAGGATACTTCGGCCCAGGACGCCCGGGCGGCGGCCACGGAGGCCCAGCTTTCGCAGCTCGCCAGCCAGATCCAGCACCTGGCCAGCCTCCAGGCGACCCAGCAGGCCGCCACCCAGACCGCGCTTGCGGAACGGCTTCAGGTGCAGGAGCGCGCCTTGACCACCGCCCTCGAGGAGCGCCTCTCGGCTTTGTCGCACCGGGTCAGCGACCGGCTGCAGGAAAGCACCAACATCACCGGCCAGACCCTGGCCGATCTCCGCGAGCGGCTGGCGGTGATCGACGCCGCGCAGAAGAACATCACCGATCTCTCCTCCCAGGTGGTCGATCTGCAGAAGGTGCTCTCCAACAAGCAGGCGCGGGGTGCATTCGGCGAGATCCAGCTCCAGGACATCGTGCAATCCGCTCTGCCCGCCGCGCATTACGAGTTCCAGGCGGCTTTGGGCGACGGCAAGCGGGTGGACTGCCTGCTGAAGCTGCCGAACCCGCCGGGCTCCATCGCGGTCGACGCGAAGTTTCCGCTGGAGGCCTATCGCGCCCTGCGCGATGCCCGCGACGATGCCGCCCTGACCCTGGCGCGGCGCGACTTCACGGTAGCGATCCGCACCCATATGCGGGCCATCGCCGAGAAATACATCATCCCCGGCGAGACGGCGGAATCGGCCTTGATGTTCCTGCCCTCCGAGGCCGTCTATGCCGAGCTGCATGCCAATTTCGCGCAACTGGTCGATGAAGCGGCGCGGCTGCGGGTCTGGATCGTCTCGCCCACCACGCTGATGGCGACGCTGACCACCATCCGCGCCGTGCTGAAGGACGTGCGGATGCGCGAACAGGCCCATGTGCTGCAGGCCAAGATCGGCGAAATGGTCAAGGATGTCGACCGCCTGGACGACCGCGTCGCCAAGCTGCAGAAGCATTTCGAGCAGGGCGCCGATGACGTCCGGCAGATCCGCATCTCGACCGAGAAGATCGTGCGGCGCGGCGGCGAGATCAGCGAGCTGGAGCTGGGTGAGGCCCCCGAGACCGGTACCCTGCCGGCGGATGTAGCGGTTCTGCCGCGTCATTGAGGCCGTAAGGCCGTGGATGACTGAGACTGGGAACGGCTGAGGCCCCGGTGTCGCGCCCGCCGTTTTCCCGCCGGTTGTGATAAAGTGGCGCCAAGCACCACATCCGAGGCGAAAGGAAGCGGCCCGATGCAGTCTGAAGTCACGCCCTTCTTCCATGAAACCAGCAAGACCATCAGCTATGTGGTCGCCGACCGTGACGCGTTACGCTGCGCGGTGATCGATCCGGTGCTGGATTTCGACGTGAAGTCCGGCCGCACGGGGACGGCTGCGGCCGATGCGATCCTGGCCTTCGTTACCGGCCGTGCCTATCGGCTGGACTGGATCCTGGAAACCCATGCCCATGCCGATCATCTCTCCGCCGCCGCCTATCTGAAAAACCAGGCCGGCGGCAGCACCGCGATCGGCGCCGAGATCGGCGTCACCCAGCGGCATTTCGGCCATCTCTTCAATTTCGACGATATGATACAGGCGGATGGTGGGCCCTTCGACCACCTGTTCCACGACGGCGATGCGATCGCCGTGGGCGATATCTCCGGCACCGTCCTGCATACGCCGGGGCACACCCCGGCCTGCCTGACTTATGTGATCGGCGATGCCGCCTTTGTCGGCGATACTCTGTTCATGCCGGATTACGGCACCGCCCGCTGCGATTTCCCCGGCGGCGATGCACGCCGGCTCTACCGCTCGATCCGCCGCATCCTCGACCTGCCGCCGGGAACCCGGCTGTTCATGTGTCATGACTACCAGCCGGGCGGCCGGGCCGCGGCCTGGGAAACCACCGTCGCCGATCAGCGCCGTGCCAATATCCACATCCATGACGGGATCGACGAGGAAGCCTTCGTGACGCTCCGCGAAGCCCGAGACAGGACCCTGTCGGTGCCGGATCTGCTCCTGCCGGCGATCCAGGTCAATATCCGCGCCGGGCGCCTGCCGGCGGCGGAAGGCAACGGGCGGCGCTATCTGAAGCTGCCGCTGGATGCCCTGTAGCGACCAGGATGGTATTCTCCCACTAAAAGGAAAACGTGTGAAAGCGGCGATTAACTTTTCTATCGCTTGCAATCCATGTGGAAAACACCAAATGCTGTTGCCAAAGAATATCCTTGGGAAAGGCAGGCTGGGGCAATCATGGACACATTGAGCGGTTTTGGCATTTTCGCCCTCGCGGTTCTGGTGCTGGTGGTCATCACCATCTTCATGGCGGTGAAATCCGTGCCCCAGGGCCGGGAATGGACCGTCGAGCGGTTCGGCCGCTACACCCATACCCTGAAGCCCGGCCTCGCCTTCATCGTGCCCTTCATCGACCGCATCGGCGCCCGGGTCAATATGATGGAATCAGTACTCGACGTGCCGACCCAGGAGATCATCACCAAGGACAATGCCATGGTGAGCGTTGACGGCATCGTCTTCTACCAGGTGCTGGAAGCCGCCAAAGCCTCTTACGAGGTCAACAACCTGGAGAACGCCATCCTCAATCTGACCATGACCAATGTCCGCACCGTCATGGGCTCGATGGATCTCGACGAATTGCTGTCGCAGCGCGACCGCATCAATACCCAATTGCTGCATGTGGTGGACGATGCCACCAGCACCTGGGGCGTCAAGGTGACCCGGATCGAGATCAAGGATATCTCACCGCCGCGCGATCTGGTGGAATCCATGGCTCGTCAGATGAAGGCCGAGCGCGACAAGCGCGCCGCGATCCTGGAAGCGGAAGGCCTGCGGCAGGCGGCAATCCTGCGCGCCGAGGGCGAAAAGCAATCCGTCATCCTGGAAGCCGAGGGCCGCCGCGAAGCCGCCTTCCGCGAAGCCGAAGCCCGCGAACGCTCGGCGGAAGCGGAAGCCAAGGCCACCCAGGTGGTGTCGGAGGCGATCGCCAAGGGCGACGTACAGGCGATCAACTACTTCCTCGGCACGAAATATGTCGAGGCCCTGCAGAAGGTCGCCTCGGCCCCCAACCAGAAGGTCATCATGATGCCGCTGGAAGCCGCCAATGTGATCGGCGCCATCGGCGGTGTCGCTGAGCTGGCGAAACAGGCCCTGGCGCAGCAGCAGACGGGGCGCGGCGGCAGCGTGCCCCGCGTGCCGAATAGCTGACAAAGCCGCCCGGCATCGCAACTCTCTCATAAGTTCGGATCGGAACCGTGTTCGACTTCCTCTCGCATCTTGCTTTCTGGCACTGGTGGATCCTCGCGGTCCTCCTCGCCATCATCGAGGTCATCGCGCCGGGCTTCTTCTTCATCTGGCTGGCTGGCGCCGCGGCCGTCACCGGTTTGGTCACCTTGGTCTTCACCTCGCTCGGCTGGGAAAGCGAGATCCTGGTCTTCGCCGTCCTGGCCATCATCAGCATCTTCGCCTGGCACCGCTTCGGCCGGCGCCTGATGCAGGCCGGTGCCGGCAGCACGCTCAACCGTCGGGGCGATCAACTGATCGGCCGCACGGTTTCCCTGACGGAACCGATCGTCAATGGACGCGGTGCCGCCCGCATCAACGACACGGTCTGGCGGGTCGAGGGCATCGATCTGCCGGCGGGGACGGCGGTCACGGTGACCGGCGTCGATGGTACGATCCTGAAAGTCGAGCGCGCGAAATCCGCCGGTTGAGTCGCGGTGTCGCCGCGAGAGGCGGCATCGCGTTCAGGTCGTCATCCCCGCAACCAGTTGCTTGACCTGGCGGGTCAGCATCCGCTTGGTGGCGCCGGCGATCGGGCTGCTATCCTGGGTGACGCGGCCGGCCTTCAGATTGACCAGCCAGTGCATGAAGTAGGTCAGGCTGAGGGCACCCAGCACCTCGGCGGCGCTGCGGATATCCGCCTCCTCGCTGATATGTCCACGTGCCTGCAAGGCGGCGAGCAGGCGAGCAAAGAGATCGACCCGCATGAGATCGCCACCTTCCCATTCCACCGCGACGCTGGAGGATGGACTGGTAAAGGCCGCGACCAGCAATTCCTGCCAGGCATTGCCGTCGAGATAATCCGGCGTGGTGTTCACATCGGCTTCCATCAGCCGTGTGATCGCCTTCACAGGATCGGCCGGCGGCTCGGCGATCACGGTCTCGCTGGCCTCGCGAACCATCTCGAGATCGGCACGATAGAGCGCCAGGGTGATGTCGCCCTTTGACTTGAAGTAATTGTAGAGCGTGCCGACCGACAATTCGGCGGCGGCGGCGATCTCTTCCATGCTGGTCGCGGCATAGCCCTGTTTACCGAACAGGCCGGCGGTCGCTGCCATGATGGCATCCCGCCGCTTCTTCTTCTGCTGGTCGCGCAATCCACTCATCTGATCTGCCGGGCGTCCTCTTAACCTATTCCGCGACTCGCTGTCCCGCCGCCATTTGGCCCCACCATCGGCGATCACTTCCGGTCCGGCAAGTATTGAAATACCGCCTTCCAGGCAGTTCACGGAGGGGCTTGCCGAAAAATCTTGAAACGATTATAAAATTAAAATCGTTCTTGATAAAGAGCCATTTCGGAGGATACCCATGACCCCGCCCGCAGCGGCCGCCAGCACCGCCGCACAAGCCTTCCAACCGCTGAACCGCAATGACGTTCAGGAGATCTGGCGCAAGGACCGCGACCATTTCCTGCATCCCTGGACCCATTTCGACAGCTTCAAGAAGGACGGCTCGCTGATCATGGCGGGCGCCGAGGGTGCCTATGTGTTCGATGCCTCGGGCAAGCGCTATCTCGATGGGATCGGCGGCCTGTGGTGCGTCAATATCGGCTATGGCCGCCGCGAGATCGCCGATGCGATCAGCCGCCAGGCGCTGCAGCTCGCTTACTTCAATCCCTTCGTCGACACCACCAACATTCCGGCGGCGGAACTGGCGGCGAAGCTCGCCGAACTGGCGCCCGGCAGCCTCAACCACGTCTTCTTCACCTGCGGCGGCTCGACCGCCAATGACACCGCCGTGCGCCTGATCCAGTATTATCAGAGCCGACGCGGCAAGCAGGACAAGGTGCACATCCTCTGCCGCCATGACGGCTATCACGGCAGCACCTATCTGACCGGCTCGATGAGCGCCAAGGCCTCCGACCGCAGCCCGAATCTGCGCTTCATCACCGATTTCATCCATCATGTCGCCTCGCCGAACGTCTATCGTCGCCCGGCCGGCATGAGCGAGGAAGCCTTCTGCGATCATCTGGTCGCCGATCTGGAAGCGAAGATCCTGGAACTCGGTGCCGATAAGGTCGCGGCCTTCTTCGCCGAGCCGGTGCTGGGCGCCGGCGGCGTTATCGTCCCGCCCAAGGGCTATCACCAGAAGACGCTGGAGCTGTGCCACAAGCATGACGTGCTCTATGTCTCGGATGAGGTCGTCACCGGCTTCGGCCGTCTTGGCCACTTCTTCGCCTCGAAGGACGTCTTCGGCATCGAGCCGGATATCATCATCAGCGCCAAGGGCCTGACCTCGGGTTATCAGCCGCTGGGCGTCTGCATCTATTCCGACGCGATCCATGACGTGATCAGCGCGCCGGATCCCGATGGCTGGTTCACCAACGGCTACACCTATTCCGGTCATCCCATCGCCTGCGCCGCCGCCCTCGCCAATATCGAGGTGATGGAGCGGGACAATCTCTGCGGCCATGTCCAGGAAGTCGGCCCCTACCTGATGGAGCGCCTGAACAGCCTGCGCGACCTGCCCATCGTCGGCGATGTGCGCGGCCACCAGTTCATGATGTGCGTCGAGAACGTCGCCAATCCGGCCACCAAGGAACTGTTCCCGGATGAGGTCAATATCGGCAAGCGCATTGCCGATCATTGCGAGAAGCTCGGCCTGATCGTGCGCCCGATCGGCGCCCTCAACATCATCTCGCCGCCGCTGGTCCTGACCCGGGCCCAGGTCGACGAGCTGGTCGGCATCCTGCGCCAGTCGATCGAAGCAACCATGGCCGATCTCAAGGCCGAGGGTTACATGAAGGCGTAAGAGCCAGCGACAGATTGCAGACGACGAAACGGCCGCTCTCAGAGCGGCCGTTTTTCTTTCGAGTACACCGGCATCAAAATTCGGCGTCGGACTTTACCTCGTTGTCTCGCCTCTCACGCCAGCTCCTCGCTTCCGAGAAGAAGACCGGCGTGGCACCAAGACTTAAAGGCCCGCCCTACAACGGCCGTTTCGCGTGCAAATGGGTGGGTCGCAATTCACCGCTTTCCAGCACGGCGATCATCGCCTCCCAGACGCGGATCTGGCGGTCGGTCTCCGCAGCCCCCACTAACTCGGTCAATTTCTGACGCAATGGGCCGCGGATCTGGGCCAGCTCCTCGGCCGCTGTAGCAAGATACCAGGCATTGCGATCACGTATCTCGATATCGGCGAAACCGGCCGTACGCATCGCGCGTTCGTAACGCCCGGCCGAGGCCATGGCGAAGGAGAGGCCCTCGAGACCCACATAACGGTGCATCGCGGCAGTGGGTTGATTGTCATCCCCGCGCAGCCAGTCGCTGGCGAGAAACCCGCCGCCCGGCTTCAGCACGCGGAAGACCTCGCGGAACAAAGCCTCCTTGTCGGCGATATGGATCATCGCATCCTTGCTGAAGACCACATCGAAGCTGCCGGCTGCGAAGGGCAAGGGCCCTGGCTCGACCAGGCGATACCCGACCCGGTCGGCCAGACCGCGCGCGGCCGCCCGCTTGTTTGCAAGGGCGATATTCGCCGCCTCGATATCGATACCTGTCACCTCACGCGCACCATAAGTCGCGGCCAGGAGAAGATCGACACCGCCGATGCCGCAGCCGATATCCAGCACGCTCTTCCCGGCGATGCTTGTCCCGGCGAGAATTTCCGCGACTTCATCGGGACCGCCCGGCGACAGGAAACCCTCGCCCCAGACCAGTTCCAGCGCGGCAACCATGGCTTCGTCATATTCCTCGCCCGGCTCCATCGCATCCTCCCCTGACGGCTGCCGGTCCCTAGTGTGGCAGCGGAAAACGCCGCGGGTAAAGCGCCCTCATTCGGCGGACCTATTCCAGGCGCGGCCATGCAGCCGGCTGCCGAGCCGTAGGAAAAGCAGCAGGGTCGTGACACCCAATCCGCTGGCAATACCGAGCCAGATGCCCAATCCGGCGAGTGGCGTGGCAAATCCCAGGAGCGCCGCCATGGGCAGGCCGACCGCCCAATAGCCGATCGCCGCGAGGATCATCGGCACGCGCGTGTCCTGCAGCCCGCGCAGGCAAGCCATGCCGAGCACCTGGCCGCCATCGCCGAGCTGGAACAAGGCGACCACGGCGAGGAAACTAGTGCCGAGCGCCAGCACCTGGCCGACATCCGGCTGGCTGGGGTCGAGGAACAACAGCATCAGCGGGCGCGGCGCGCCCAGGAACGCGGTCGCGGAAATGGCGATGCAGACCAGCCCGGCTGCCACGCTGACCAGCACGGCGGCACGGGCGCTCGCGATATCCTGTCGGCCCAGGGCCAGGCCGAGCCTGACCGTCGTCGCCTGGCCGAGCCCCACCAGGGCCATGAAGGGGATGGCGGCGATCTGCACCGCAACCGCATGGGCCGCTTGCGACGCGGCCGAGATCAGGCCCTGCAGATAGAATGAGACGAGGAAGAGGGAGATCTCGAAGAAGAGCGCCAGGCTGACCGGCAGGCCGAGCCGGACGATGCGGCGCAGTTCCACGAACTCAGGCCGCCAGCCGAGCGCCCAGGGCTTCACGGCATAAAGTGCCACGGCCATGAACCAGCCGACCAGGGCGAAGGAAAGACCGGTGCCCGCCAGGCCCCAGCCCGCCCAGCCGAGGCAACCGAATGTCAGGCCATAGCCGAGCGCCATCTGGACCAGCAGCGCCGCAAGCACCACCCAGAGGCCCGGCCGTGGACGATCGATGGCCGCCAGCGCATTGCGCAGAACGTAGAACCAGAGCCAGCCCGGCAGGCCGAGGGCGGCGGGCCGCGTGAACTCGCGCGCCGCCGCCGAGACATCGGGTGCCTGGCCCAGCGCCAGGAGAATGGGCTCGATGAACCAGAGCAGCAGCATGCAGGGCAGCGACGACAGGCCGGTCGCCAGTATCCCCTGGCGCAGAATGGCCGGGATCGCCGCCGTCTGCCCGCGGCCCTGCGCTTCGGCGATCAGGGGCGACACCGCGATGGCAAGACCGAGGCCGAGAAGGAAAAAGGCGTGGAAGGTTTCCGCTCCCAGGCCGGCGCCGGCAAGCGGCACCGTGCCCAGATGACCGGCAATGACGAACACCAATGTCATGGCCGCCAGCTCCGCCAACCCACCCAGGGCCAAAGGCCAGGCCAAAGTGAGGGTCGCGGCAAGCTCGCGGCGCCAAGGCAGCGCAGCAACAGGCATGGATCCGACAGGATATGTATCCTGTTCGCCGCCGCAGCGCAATCGGACCTGCAAATGACGGTTGCATGGCTATCGGCACTCAAGAAAACGGCGGCATCAATGATGCCGCCGCCTACCTTATGGAGAAGAGACGGATTCAGCTCACGAGTGGAAGCGCTGAAGCGATTCCACTCGTGAGCATCCGGCTCTGCTCATCGCACGAGGATGCGACGGGTCACATCATGATCCGGACCTTGTAGGTCAGCTTGGTGCTGCCCTCGCTCGGCACCTGGACCTGCCATTGCACATTCGAGGCGCTGAGATTGTCGTGTTTGGCCGATTCCTCCAGGATCTTCCATTGCCCCGGCAGGCTTTCCCGCACATTGACGGTCACGGCCTCTTTCTTGGCGTTCTTCAATTCGATCTCGTAGGAAGACTCATAAGTCTTGTCGCTGACCTTCTCGAAGGTCACCTGCTTCGCCCGCGCGGTGATGTCGAAGGCCTCGCCCAGGGTCAGATCGACGCGCTCGTTCTTCGGCGTATGGTCGATATGATCCTCGCCGACGAAGATCGCCTCGCCGTCATTATCGGCCTTGTAGACCCGCATCGTGCCCTGAGGCAGCGGCATGCCGAGCTTGGAAGCCTCGTCGTTCTGGAATTTCAGGCGGATGCTGGCATTGACCCGCTGCGGATCGCTCGCGTTGCGGTCAAAATAGCCGCCGTAACGCTGCGAGATGTTATCGAAGAGATAGGTCTTGGTGACCGGAATGGTGGCGGCCGACAGCAAAGCCACCTGCTTGGTCTGGTTCTGGCTGATCGTGGTCGGCCGATCCAGGCTGTAGAGGTGGTATTCGAAGGCCGCCTGCTCCTTCATCTTCGGCGCCGGCATCGCCATATCCGCACCCGCCGCCATGACGACCGGGCGGGCGAATTCCTGGTGCACCTGATTGACGTCGCCCGCCACCAATTGCAGCTTGGCGTCCTTATAGGTGATGCCGCTCTGATTGGTCAGCGTCACCCAGCCGTTGAGGTCGATGGTCTTCTCATCCGGCGAGAGCTGGGCCACATAATCCGCCGACCAGCCGAGGCCCCGGGTGAGATAAGAGAGGACGACGGGCGTCTCGCCGGCCGCCGGACTGTCGAGCTTCACCACCAAAGTCGGCCTGGCGCGCAGATTGGCTGGCACCGCGCTGAAGACCAGCCGGCCCGGCACCGCGGTTTCGATGCGGTCGCCGATCTGCAGCACCACGCTGCCATCGGCGACGCTCAGTACCGTCGCATCCTCGGAACTGTCGGCGCCGCTCTGCGGATTGGTGCGGATGACCCGGATCTTCTGACCGACCGATTTCTCCAGGATCTTCTGGGAGGTCAGGAGATCGAAGTCGAAATTCTGCTCGATCACCGAGAGCGGCGTGTTCTTCGACGTCAACAAGGCGGTCTCCGGCCGCATGCCGCCGGAAACCTCGACAAAAGCCAGATCGTTCTCGCCCTTCGCCAGATTAACCTTGCGGGCGTCACGGACCAGCGCCAGGTCGTTGTTGTAGATGGTGACGGCGACCCCGGTCTGCTGTTCCGGCGTCACCGTGGTTTCATCGGCCATGGCCGGCGCGCTCATCTGGAGAGTGGACAAGGCAAGGCCGGACACCAGGGCAGTGGCGGCAAGAAACGTCGATCGCATAACGGCTCCCGATAGGAAAATTGATGCCCTATCATGGACGCGTAAATGCGGAAAAACTATGACCAAGCGCACGCAAAAATGTGGCGGCCGGTCACTTTATGGTTATGGCGAAGGGACACAAGGTCGCAGCCCGATCAGGGACCACGGGAGGATTAAAGACGGCTGCGCGCCTTGAGGGCCTGGATCAGCGTGCCGTCGTCGAGATAGTCCAGTTCGCCGCCGACCGGAACGCCATGGGCGAGGCGCGAGACCGTGACACCGAAGCCCTGTAGCCGGTCGCTGAGATAATGCGCCGTGGTTTGCCCGTCCACGGTGGCGCCGAGCGCGAGGATCACTTCCTTCACGCCACCGCCTTCCACCCGGCGATAGAGCGCGGCACAATTGAGCTGCTCGGGTCCGATCCCGTCCAGGGCCGAGAGCACGCCACCCAGGACGTGATAGCGCCCACGATAGGCCGCCGTGCGCTCGAGCGCCCACAGATCGGCCACATCGGCGACGACGCAGATGCTGGAACCGTCACGCCGCTCGTCCCGGCACAGGCCGCAGGGATCGCTGTCGTCGAGATTGCCGCAAACGCTGCAGGGCTTGATCGAGGTGGCGACATCCTGCATCGCCTGGATGAGCGGCAGCAGCAGCGATTCCCGCTTCTTGATCAGGAACAGGACGGCACGGCGCGCCGACCGGGGGCCAAGCCCCGGGAGCCGCGCCAGAATCTGAATCAAACGATCGATATCGCTGACGGCCATGACCGGTCCCGACGCCGCTTGCGTTCCCGCTATCGCCTCAGAAGGGCAGCTTGAAGCCCGGCGGCAAGGGCAGGCCGCCGGTCAGCTTGGACATTTCCTCGCTGACATGGGCATCGGCCTTGGTGCGGGCATCCTTCAAAGCGGCGGCGATGAGATCCTCGAGCACCTCGATCTCGGCCGGATCGGCCAGCTTGGGATCGATCTTGACGCGGCGCGGATCGCCTTTCGCCGTCATGGTGATGCTGACCATGCCGCCACCCGACTGGCCCGTCACTTCGGCCTGTTCCAGCGCCGCCTGCATCTCCGCCATCTTGGATTGCATCTGCTGCGCCTGCTTCATCATCTGGCCGAGATTTTTCATGCCTCGTCGTCTCCTAATCCATCCATGCCGGTGAAGCCATCGAGCGATGGGTCGTCTTCCACCGGATATTCCGTGTCATTGTGCTCCGCCGCCTCACCGGCCTCGCCATCGGCAACCGGTACGGCGGCGCTGGGCTTATCCGCTGGCACGCTTACGGTCAAGTCACGCACTTCATCGATGATGGCGCCCGGCCAGGCCTGCAAGACTGCCTTCACCAGCGGATGCTGCGCCGCATCGGCCTTGGCAGCCTCGACCCGGGCGGCCGCCTGTTCCCGCAAGGTCGGCTGGCCATGATCGCCCGAGACGCTGATCATCCAGCGCCGGCCGGTCCATTCGCCGAGCTTCGCCTGCAAACGGCTGGCGAGATCCCGCGGCGCTTTTTCCGACGGGCGGAACTCGATCCGGCCGATCTCGAAACGCACCAGATGGATATCGGTCTGCAGATGCGCGTGCAGAATGGCCTCGCGCCGTTCGGCGAACAAGGCGACCACCTGATCGAAGCTTTGCGGCTGGGGCAGGTCTGCGGCAGCCAGGGCGGCGGTCGGCGCCGCTGCCGGTTGCGGCGAGGGATTGACCAGGACGCGTGGCGCGGCCATCGCTCCGCCAGATCCACCCAGGCCGGATGCGCCTACAGCCATGGTACCGCCACCCGGCCCCATACCACCGCCGCTGGGTGCACTTCCAGCCGGCGGCCGGGTCGCACCGTTCCCGGTGCCGCCCTGTTCCATCAGATGCTTCACCAGATCGCCGGGCGTCGGCATGTTGGCGACATGCGTGAGGCGGATGAGGACCATTTCCGCCGCGGCCAAAGGCTGCGGCGCCTGCTGCACCTCGGCCAGCCCCTTCAGCAGCATCTGCCAGGTGCGGCTGAGCATCGGCACGGAAAGCTGCGCCGAGAGGGCGCTGCCCTGCTGGCGCTCGGCCTCCGGCGTGGTCGGCTGGTTGAGCACATCGGGCGTGATCTTGGCCCGGGTCAGCCAATGGGTCAGGTCGAGCAGATCCTGGATCACCACCACCGGATCGGCACCGCCGTGATACATGGTGGCGAGCTGGGCCAAAGCGGCGGCGATGTCGCCGCGCATGATCCGGTCATAGAGATCGAAAAGCTGGGTCCGGTCGGCGAGACCCAGCATGTCGCGGATCTCGGTTTCGGTGATCTCGCCATCGCTGAGCGCAATCGCCTGGTCGAGCAGCGAGAGCCCGTCGCGGGCCGACCCGTCGGCGGCCCGCGCCACCAGCGCGAGCGCTGCCGGCGTGATCTTCGCGCCTTCCTTCTCGGCGATGCGGCCGAAATGGGCGGCCAGTTCCTCGGCCTCGATGCGCCGGAGGTCGAAACGCTGGCAGCGCGAGAGCACCGTCACCGGCACCTTGCGGATTTCCGTGGTGGCGAAGATGAACTTCACATGCTCCGGCGGCTCTTCCAGGGTCTTCAACAGGGCGTTGAAGGCCTTTTCCGAGAGCATATGGACTTCGTCGACGATATAGACCTTGTAGCGGGCGCTGACCGGGCGATAGCGCACGCCGTCGATCAGTTCGCGGATGTCGTCGATGCCGGTACGGCTGGCGGCGTCCATCTCGATGACATCGACATGGCGGTCCTCGGCGATGGCCCGGCAATGGTCGCAGACGCCGCAGGGCGCCGCCGTCGGGCCGCCGGTACCGTC
>CAYOQR010000062.1:0-33240 GCA_964406155.1 uncultured Rhodospirillaceae bacterium
GACGCGGGGCACCGTGCAGAGCGCGCGCGCGATGGCGACGCGCTGCTGCTGGCCGCCGGAAAGCTGGCCGGGATATTTGCCGGCCTGTTCCGGGATGCGCACCCGCGTCAGGAAGGACATGGCGATCTCCTCCGCCTCCTGCCGCTTCATCTTGCGGATCCACCGGAGCGCCAGCGTGCAGTTCTGCAGCACGGTCAGATGCGGAAACAGGTTGAACTGCTGGAACACCATGCCGACCTCGCGGCGGATCTCGTCGATCCGCTTGAGATCGCCGGTCAGTTCCGTGCCGTCGACGAAGATCTGCCCGCTCTCCGGCGTCTCCAGCCGGTTGATGCAGCGGATCAGGCTGGATTTGCCGGACCCCGACGGCCCGCAGATCACCACCCGTTCGCCCTGCCGCACGCTGAGGTCGATGTCGCGCAGCACCTGGAACTCGCCATACCACTTGCCGAGCTTGCGGATCTCGATCGCCGAATTTGTTGCCGTCATATCACTGCTGTCTTTCCGATATAGAAGAGACGTCAACTGCGCACATCTCATATGCCCCCTCACCCCAACCCTCTCCCGCCCCGTCGGCGTTGGCCGACATGCGTCGGCTAAAGGAGAGGGGGCGCTGCTGCCGGCCTTGCTCGACGTCAATAACTTCTCGTTTGTCATTGCCGGGCTTGACCCGGCAATCCATGGGAGATGTCTCACGCTGCCGTTGCCATGGATCCCCGGGTCAAGCCCGGGGATGACAAACGAGTGGATGCAAATATTGCGCAAGACCGGCAGCAGCGCCCCCTCTCCTTTAGCCGACGCATGTCGGTCGACGCCGACGGGGCCGGAAAGGGTCGGGGTGAGAGGGCGCCAAACTCGATCTCACCGAACGCATAGACCGGACAGCCTAACGCATGCGTTTCTCGATCAAGCTCTGCGCCGCCATCAGGAGCGAGACGATGACGAGGTAATAGATCAGCGCGACCGTGTACCATTCGACGAAGCGGAAGCTCTGGGCGATGGCATCGTTGGTGACCGCCATGATCTCGCGCAGCGAAATCACGTAAGCAAGCGAAGTCAGCTTGACGAGGTTGATGAATTCATTGACCAAGGTCGGCATGGCGATGCGCAGGGCCTGGGGCAGGACCACCAGGAAGAAGGCCAATGGCGGGCGGAAGCCCAAGGCATAGGCCGCCTCGCGCTGGCCCTTGTTGACCGAGCGCAGGGCGCCGCGCATGGTCTCCGCCATATAGGCCGCCGTCACCAGCGTCATCGCCAGGAAGGCCGCGACGAAAGGCGAGAACCAGCTCGCCTTGAGGAGCACCGGCACAAGCTGCGGCAGCCCGTTCCAGACAAAGAGCAGCACCAGGAGCAATGGCGCCGACCGGAACAGCCAGACATAGAGTTGCGATCCCGCCCTCAGGGCCCGCCGCTTCTCGTCGAGCGCCACGGCCAAAGGCAGCGACAGGAAGAAGGCCGCGACCTGGACCAGGACAGAGAGGAGCAGCGCCGCGCCGGCGCCCTTCAGCATGCCGATGCTGCCGAGCGCCTGCAGGAAGAGAGCGGGATCGAAGGACACGCGATCCGGTCCTTACTTGCCGTGATCGACGTCGAAGAGCGCCGGGTCGAGATTGTATTTCACCGCCAGCTCCTTGAAGAAGCCTTCCTTGGCGAGCGTGTCCAACGCCTGCTTCACCAGCGCGTAATCCTCGGCATTGCGGCGGACATAAATGCCGAAATTCATCGTCGATGGATAGGCATAGGCGATCTTCAGCTTGCCGCCCGACTGGCCGACGCGAACGGCCGCCTCGGCTTCCTCGGTCAAGGTCGCATCGGCCCGGCCAACCAGGATCTGCTGCGCCGCCGCCTGCTGGGTCGGGTAGTCCTGGGTCCGCGCCGCTTTCTTGCCGGCGGTGGCCAGGTCCTTGTTCAGGGGATCGACGATCTCCTCACGGTAATAGCTGCCGGATTCGAGGGCGATCAGCTTGTCGGCGAGATCCTCCGGCTTGGCGATATCGGTCGTCGCGTTGTTGATCATGATGGCGACCGCCGACTTCATATAGGGCGCGCCGTCATAGACCTGGCGCCGCTTGTCGTTGATATAGATGCCGCTGATGATGACCGAGCAGCGCCCCGAGCCCAGGGTCGGCAGCAGGCCGGCGAAATCGGTGATCGTATAGGTCACCTTGGCATCCCACAGGGTGGCGATCTTCTCGATGACATCGATATCGATGCCGGCGGGACGCTCGTCGGTCGGCTGGTTCTTGAAGGTCAGCGGCGGGAAACCCGCCGTGGTGCAGACATTCAGCACCTTGTCGGCGACGAAGCTCGGGCTCTTCGCCTCGGCCCGGGCATCGCTCAGGGTCGCGGTCGCGGCAAGGGTGCCGGCCGCCACGGCGGCGGCCAGATACAAACTTTTCTTCACGGTATTCCTCCTCAGATCGATGAGACTTTGCCGACCAGTTGGGCGAAGTCGTCCGCGGCGAAAGCCGGCAGGATGAGCGGATCGACATAGCCGTCTCGTCGGGCGATCAACGAATATTCCAGCATGGCTTCCTCGCTCGGCATCTCGAAGAGCTGAACGAAGTCGTAGGTGCCGAGCGTCGCATAGAACGACACCGACCGGCCGCCGAGCTTGGCGACGCGTTCCTCGCTGACGCGGCGGCGCGACGGGCTGTCGCCCAGTTCGGCCAGGCCCTTGGCCGTCAGCTTCATCAGGGAAATATAAAGCCGCATCAGGCGCGTGCTCCCTGATCCGCTTTCTGACCCGCTTTCTGGGCGGCCAGCTTCTGCAACACCGGGATCACCTCCGACGACGGGGCGACAGTGCCGAAGATGCCGTCCTCGACGGTGATCATGTGGAGCGCACCTTCATGGGCGCGCTGATCGCCGCTGGCGACGCCGTCCTCGATGGTGAGGCATTGGAAATTGCGGTCGCAGGCTTCGCGCAAGGTGGTGTGGACGCAGACATCGGTGGTGCAGCCGGTGAAGAGCAGATGGGTGATGCCCTGGGCGCGCAGCACATGCTCCAGCTCGGTATAGGTGAAGGCGCCGTTGCAGGTCTTGTCGACGATGTAATCCGTGGGCGCCACATCGATCGCCGGATCGATCTGGAAGCCGGGGCTGGAGCGCAGCAGGATATCGGTGCCTTCCATCCCGCCGCGACGGCGGCGCCACTTCTCATAGGGCGTCATGTCGGCCATGTCGGCGCGATAGCCCTGGCGCGTATGGATGACGAGGCAGCCGGCCGCCCGCGCCGCCCGGATCACCGCATTGACGGCCGGGATGATGGCGCGCAGCGGCGTCGGGTCATAGCCGCGCTTGGCGAAGTAACCGGATTCCGACAGGAAATCGACCTGCAGGTCGATGACGATCAGCGCGGTCTGGGCCGGCACCAGGCGGCCGTCATAGGGAAAGTCGAACGGGCGGGCTTTGATCATGATGTTCCTCCTCGCCTGGGCATGATGGCCTTGGGCATGACGACCCTGGGCGTGACGACCCTGGGCATGACGACCTTGGGCATGACGACAATGTCTGGGCGCGACGATAGCAGTTTGATCGCTGAGTAAAATCGATTTATTGTCGACCATATAGGCGACAAAAACTAAACGATTAATGCAGCGGCCGGGCCTTGCCTGACGAATGATCGCCGCACGGGAGGACCGAAGAAAAAACCATGAGCCGGCAACGCCATCTCCTGCCCTATCTGCGCGCCTTCGAGGCGGTCGCGCGGCTGCAATCGGTGCGGCTCGCCGGATCGGAACTGGGCCTCTCGCCCGGCGCCGTCAGCCTGCAATTGAAGAAACTCGCCACGGAACTCGGCGCCCCGGTCTTCGAGAAGGACGGACGCGGCCTGCGCCTCACCCCCGCCGGCCAGAGCCTTGCCGAAGTGGTGGCGCGGGCGCTGGGCGAGATCCAGAACGCCGCCGCGACCGCCACGCAGACACCCAAGCGCAAGGCGCGGCACCTGACCGTCGCCATTCCGCCGGCCCTCGGCGCCGCCTGGCTGGCCGGGGCGCTGATCGATTTCCGCAACCAGTTCGGCGTCGACGAGCTGCGCGTCCAGCAATGCATCCACGTCGAGGATGTCGATTGGAGCACCGCCGATCTCGCCGTCGTCTTCGACCGTCCGCCCTGGCCCGGCCTCTACTGGCGGCTGTTGACGGAAGTGCCGCTGCGCCCGGTCTGCGCCCCCAACCTCTTCCAGCGCATCATGGCGCGGCGGCGCGAACCGCGCCTCGACGACTTCACCCTGCTGCACGAGGATGACGGCAGCGCCTGGCGCCGCTGGTGCAAGGTCGCCGGCGCCAAATCGAAATCCGTCACCCATGTGCATTTCACCGGCGTCATCCACGCCGTCGCCGCCGCCATCGAAGGCCATGGCCTGGCGCTTGTTTCAGAAGCCATCGTCTGGCCGCATCTGCGCGACGGCCGCCTGATCCAGCCCTTCGCCACCGCCATGCCGGCCCCCCAGGCCTATTACCTCGCCTGCCGCGAGAACCGCGCCACCGATCCCGTCCTCACCCAGCTCAGCGACTGGCTGGTACGCCATGTGCAAGAGAAGAAAGCCGCCCTGCTGGCGAGTTGAGCGGGCTTGTCACCGGCCCAATTCCGCTCACAGTTCCGCTCACAGAATTGCGGGTTGGCGCATCGGCTGCGTCGGCCTAAACTACTCCATCACCTGATCAAGGCTGCAATTTCCAACCGACCGGCCACGATCCTGCGCCTTGCCCCCACAAGAGACCCAGGCGGGAGATTTCATGCAGGACATCGCCGGCATGCGATCGGAGGCGATTGATGGAATTTCGCGTCCAACACCAGGCCCGGCGCCAGGCGGAACGCCGCCTCGGTATCCACGCCCGTGAACTCACCGACCAGATCAAGGAAAGCTTCACCGTGTCGCGGTCGCCGAGCTTCGACCGCAACGCCCGCGGCGCGCGCCGGCTGGAAAAAGCCAGGCGCGCCATCGCCAAGCACTGATTCCGGCCAGGCACTGATCCCGGCCACGCCCATCCCGGCGGCCGGCCGACGCACGACGCGCGGCCGTACATGCTTCCGCCACCTCGAGCTCGGCGCCGTTGACGCATGCCGCCCCTCTCAGG
Source organism: uncultured Rhodospirillaceae bacterium (assembly GCA_964406155.1). GTDB lineage: Bacteria > Pseudomonadota > Alphaproteobacteria > Dongiales > Dongiaceae > Dongia_B. Next base: position 5,082 of record CAYOQR010000062.1, read on the forward strand.
CAGAGGACCATCGCGGCATCCCTTATGGATTGATCCGGCAATGACAAGTGAGTGTGACGCAAGCATTGTACGAACACGGCGATGATGAGCGAAACCATGATCGTACAGCGCCAACACCCTCTCTCATGTCATCCTCGGGCTTGACCCGAGGGTCCATGGCAACATCGAGCACAGCATCTCAATCGATCGTTGGATCGAGCCCGGCAATCAGGAAAGAGGCGGCATAGGCAGATGCAGCTTGATACGACAGCGAAGAAGAAAACAGTCAAGCGATGAGACCAACTCCCTCGAAGAAAAAGGGAACGGCCGGAGCCGTCCCCTTCTCTCTTCCTGCAGATGGCGACTTGTCGCCACCGGGATCGGGTGAAGCCCGATGACGTCACAGCCCTGATTACTTCGCAGCTTTCGCGGCGTCGATCCACTTGGTCCATTCGGCCTTGTGAGCGTCGATCCATTCCTGGGCTTGGCGTTCGATATCGGCCTGCTTGTTCTCGCCGTCGTTCATCTTGGCATTCTGCGCATAGATGTCCGGCAGCGGGATCCGCACCTCGTCCAGCAGCTTGGCGACTGCCGGATTGGCCTTCAGGAAGGCCTTGTTGACCACGGGACGGATGTCGTTGGCGGCGAAGCCCATGCGGCAGGGGTTTTCGACGCAGCCTTCGACATTCTTCGCCGTCGTCTTGTCCTCGTCGGTCAGGGTCTTGCCCGGCGCGGCCTTATCCGGCACCTCGATCCAGACCACGTCGCGGCCGGGCTTCAGCACGCCCACGGTCCAGTTCGGCGTCCAGGTGTAGAAGATGATCGACTTGCCTTCCTTGAGGCGGCCGAGCGCATCGGCCATCGAGGCGGAATAGGCCGCCTTGATCGGCGTCACGACATCGTTGAGGCCGAAGACGTCGAGGTGATGGGCGATGGCGGTCTCGCAGCCCCAGCCCGGCGGGCAGGCGACCAGATCAACCTTGCCGTCACCCTCATTGTCGAAGAGCTTGGCGATGTCCGGCTTCTTCAGATCGTCCAGGGTCTTGATGTGGTACTTGTCGGCGGTCTTCTTGTCGACCAGATAGCCCTGCAGGGCACCGGCCTTGGCGACATAGCCGTATTCCTCGGCGCCCGACTCGAAGGCCGACTTGTAGGTATCGTGCAGCGGGAACCAGCCGTCGACCCAGAGATCGACATCGCCCTGCCCGACGGCCTGATAGAAGGGCGGGTTGTCGAGGGTGGTCGGGGTCGGCACGTTGTATCCGAGCTCCTCCAGGCCCTTGCGATAAATCTCTGTCTGGAACCAGCCGGTATCCCAGGTCGGCCGGGCCATCTTCACATCCCTGCCGGCACCCGGCAGGCTATCCGCCTGCGCGGCACCTGCCAGGCTGATCAACGCCAAAGCGGCGCAGGCCAGGGTCTTGGTCATCAATCGCATTGTCATCCCTCCCAATGTTGAACCAGAGTTGCGTGTCGTTGTTGTTGGGGTGCGTGTTGAAAGGTGCTTTAGTCGCCTTGCACACGCCACCTGTCCTCACTCTCTCTTGTCACCCGCAGGCTTGATGTATGGCCTTGAGACATGGTTGACGGGTCAGGCCCGGCAATGACAAATGAGAGGGCGTCAGCGTCATGCGTATCAACTCCTCACGCCTTCGCCAGGCCGGTGATGCGCTTGACGAAGCCGCAGAAGGTCCATTTCGCCTGGCGCTGGTCGGCGCCGGCACCGATGCCCTGGGTGATCCGGTCGAGGATGATCGCCAGCAGCACAATGCCGAAGCCGCCAAGGAAGGCGGCACCCACATCCAGGCGGCCGAGCCCCGTATAGACCGTGAGGCCGAGGCCGCCGGCGCCGATCAGCGCCGCGACCACCACCATGGAGAGCGCCATCATCAGCGTCTGGTTGAGGCCTGCCATGATCATGCGCAAGGCGAGCGGTAGCTGGATATCGAGCAGGATCTGCCAACGCGTCGAGCCGAAGGCATAACCCGCCTCGACCAGCTCCTCGCGCACCTGGCGGATGCCGAGATTGGTGAGGCGGATGATCGGCGGCAAGGCGAAGATGATGGTGGCGACCACGCCCGGGATCATGCCGACGCCGAACAACATGACGATCGGCACCAGATAGACGAAGGACGGGATGGTCTGCATGACATCGAGGATCGGCCGCAATACGGCATCAAAGCGGGTGCTGCCGGCCGCCAGGATACCGAGCGGAATGCCGACCACGGCGCAGAACAGCACCGCCGTGATGATCATGGAGAGCGTCGTGATCGTGTCGGAATAGACGCCCACCGCCTCGATCAGCAGGAAGGCGACCAGGGTGAAGATCGCCACGCCGCGCCCGGCGAAGCGCCAGGCCAAAGCCACGAAGAAGGCCGTCATGACGAAGAACGGAACGGCATGCAGCCCGGCATCGAGCCAGCGCATCACCTGATCGACCGGCCATTGCGCGGCGCGGAAGGTCGGGCGGAAATTCGGCACCAGCCAATCCTTGACAAAATGCTCGACCCATTTGTCCAGCGGGATCATGCCGTAGGTCGAGGGCTTCAGGGCCTGATCGAGCGCGGTGAGGCCGCCGGTCGTAGTTTCCGTCGCCATGACTACCGCCCCTTCCCCGCTGTTCCACCGGCAGCCGATCGGCCAGCATCCGGCCGATTGCCCTGCCCTTCCGCCTCCAGATGCGCGAAGACCGTGAGCGGATCGAGCACGCCGAGATAGCTGCCCTGCTCGTCCACCACGGCGAGCGGCCGGCCGGCGCTGAGCGCGCCGAACAACTGATGGAGATGCGCATCGGCCGGCACCTTGGCGAGATTGCCCATCTCCACCGCCGTTGCCGGCGGGCCCATGATCCGGCGTGGCGTCAGTACCCGGCTGCGATCGACGTCGCTGGTGAAGGCACGGACATAATCGTCGCCGGGCTGCGAGACAATCGCCTCGGCCGAGCCCACCTGCACGAAGCGGCCGTCCTTCATGATGGCGATCTGGTCGCCGAGCTTGAGGGCTTCCTGCAGATCGTGCGTGATGAAGATGATCGTCGTCTTGATCTCGTCCTGCAGTTTCAGGAGCTGGTCCTGCACCTCGCGGCGGATCAGCGGATCGAGCGCCGAGAAGGGCTCATCCATCAGCAGCACTTCCGGCTCGACCGCGAGGGCGCGGGCAAGGCCCACGCGCTGCTGCATGCCGCCGCTGAGATTGCCGGGATAGGCATCGCCCCAGGCATCGAGCCCGACCTTGGCAAGGGCGTGGCGCGCACGGTCGCGACGTTCCCGCGCCGTCATGCCGCGCGCCTTCAGCCCATATTCGGCATTCTCCGCGACGGTGCGATGCGGCAGCAGCGCGAAATGCTGGAACACCATGGAAATGCGGCGCAGGCGGATCTGGCGCAGGGCATCGGCATCGGCGCCGGTCACATCAGCGGTACCGGTGCCGTCATCGTTCAGCGCGATGCCGCCACTGGTCGGATCGATCAGGCGGTTGAGGCAGCGCACCAGCGTCGATTTGCCGGAGCCGCTGAGCCCCATGACGACGAAGATCTCGCCCTGGCGCACGGTGAAGGAAATATCGTTAACGGCGACGACGCTGCCGGTCTTCCTGAAAATCTCGTCCTTGCCGGCGCCCTTCTGCGCCAGCGCCAGGGCCTCCTGCGGCGAAGACCCGAATATCTTGTAGAGATTTCTGACCGTCAGTTTGTCCACGCGCCTGCTCCCGTATCTCAATGGGGAAGCGCGGTAAACCCATGGCACACTGCTGATCGCGATGATCGGCAGACCTTATGAGCGGGTCGTCTCCCCAAATCGGTTTCTTCTTGTTATGCAGCAATACAAGTCATCGAAACCGGAGACGTAAACCGCATTTAAAATTAGGCATCGATGACGACAGGTTATCGATACGTCATGCAATTGGCGGAAAGCTGCTGATTCATGGGGCTTTTCGAGGTCGTTGCGCGCGACGGCATGTTGCACCGCACCACCGCGCCATCTTCGTCTCATACCGGTATATCATCGAAGAAAGACGGATCATGGATAACTTCATCTCATCATTGCTTGAGGAATATGGGAGTGGTGAAGTCCGCGATTCTTGCGGAGGATTCGGACGGGAGAGGAAGAACGCGGGGAAGATTATCGATATGTCGGTCAACCGATTGCAACGCCGGCTACCACCACTCAATGCCCTGCTCGCCTTCGAGGCGGCGGGGCGCTTGCAGAATTTCACGGCGGCGGGGCGCGAGCTGAACATCACCCAGGCAGCCATCAGCCGCCATATCCTGACGCTGGAAAGCCATCTCGGTACCCTGCTCTTCACCCGCGAGCACCGCGCCGTGCAACTGACGCCAGACGGTGCGCGCTTCCATCAGACGGTGGCCGCCAGCCTGGAACAGATGGCGGCCCATGCGGCGGAGCTGAAACGCAAATCCAGCCGCGGCAATGTCACCATCGGCACCACCATCGCCTTCGCCACCTTCTGGCTGATGCCGCGCCTCAATGCTTTCCGCGCTCAGGAACAGGGGATCGACTTCAAGCTGATGGCCTCGGACGCGCCCTTCGACCTCACCACCGAAGAGATCGATATCGCCATCAAATATGGCACCGGCGACTGGCCCGGACTGGACGCCGCCTTCCTGTTTGGGGATGAAATTTTCCCGGTCTGCAGCCCGAGCTTTCTCGCCCGTCATCCGACGGCACGGTCGGTCTCGGCGCTGCCCGATCTGCCGCTGCTGCATCTCGACGATGTCGATGCGAGCTGGATGAACTGGTCGGCCTGGTTCGGCCAGGGACTGCAGAACGGGGCGGTGCGACAAGTCGGGACGGCGCGGCAAATGCCGCCGGAGACCAAACGGACAGCGGCGGTCAAGAGCCAGAGCTACAATAACTACTCGCTGATCATCCAGGCCGCCATCGACGGCCAGGGCGTCGCGCTCGGCTGGCGGCATTTCGTCGATGACCTCCTGCGCGACGGCCAATTGGTGCGGCCAGTCGAGGCGACCGTCAAGACCGGGCTCGGCTTCTACCTCGTGACCGCGTGCGGCCGCAACATCAGCCGCCCGGCGCAACGCCTGATGCACTGGCTGCGCGACCAGGTCTCGCCTGTCGCTGACAGCCCTTCACCGACGACCCGGCATGCGGACGCAACGATGGCCGAGGGTTTGTGACACCAATCGCACGCGACTATCGACGGCCTATCCAGTCTGCTACCCCCTCACGCCGACGGGGCGGGAAAGAGTCGGGGTGAGGTGGTGGTGGCAATCGGATTCAGCAGTTCCTCCTCTTCCACCCCGCTCCCCCACGCTTGTCATCAACCGCCCTTGCGATATGGTAGCGTCCTTCGATCATGACAGGCGGACAGGTGCGTGATGCTTGAACTCTCCGGGTTGAAAGTGGCGGTGACCGGCGGCAGCCGTGGCATCGGGCGGTCGATCGCTTTGGCTTTCGCGCGGCAGGGCGCCGCCGTGTCGATCTGTGCCCGGGGCGAGGCTGCCTTGCGGGCGACGGAGCAGGAGTTGAAGGCTAGCGGGCAGCAGATGCATGCGGCGATCTGCGATCTCGGCGATCCCGCTGCCATCGCCCGCTATATCGAGGCGGCGGCCACCGCGCTCGGCGGGCTCGACGTGCTGGTCAGCAATGCCTCCGGCGTGCTCGATGAAGGCGATGCCTGGAAGAGCTGCCTGGAGGTTGACCTGATGGCGGCGGTGCGCAGCGCCGAGGCCGCCCTGCCCCATCTCAAGAAATCCAAATATGCCTCGATCATCAACATCGCCTCGATCTCCGGCCTGCGCCCCTCGGCCAGTGGCCCGGCCTATGCCGCTGCCAAGGCGGCGCTGATGCAGTTCACCACTTCGCAGGCCCTGGCGCTGGCGCCGGACCGCATCCGCGCCAACGGCATCGCACCGGGCTCGATCGATTTTCCCGGCGGCTTCTGGGACAAGTGCAAGACGTCCGACCCGAAGCTCTACGGCCAGATCCTCAGCGAGATTCCGATGGGCCGCTACGGCACACCCGAGGAGATCGCCAATGTCGCGCTCTTCCTCGCCTCGCCCCTGGCGAGCTGGGTGACCGGCCATACCATCGTCGCCGATGGCGGCCAGATCCTGTCACGCTGACGATCCTATCCTCTTGAGGTCCCGGCTTGAGGTCACCGTGTGCCTGTGTTCCGGCGCATCGGGTTTTCGATTCTGAAAAGGAATCGATCGCAGGACTATCCGTTGATAGGAATACTTATTGCATCGAATTCCGATACAGCGATTCGCGTTGTCCCGTTTCTCCACACCCTGATTCACGATGCCCCGGGATTCACAGCGCCGGGACCCGCCGTCTCTCCGTTCGCGCGGAAATCGAATGCCGCGCATCGCGGCCGGTCGCGGTCGCTTGACGCGGTGGAACGTAACGGGTTATGTCGATTCCAGACCGGTAAAGAGACGACCGCTTCCGTAAGAGAGTCGATCAAGAGGAGAATCAACTCTTATGCAAGATGCCGCCACTTTCGCCGATGCCCGCAAGATGCCGTCCCCCGACGAGCAGCGCGTCGCCGATCTCCACAGCTACGAGATCCTCGACACCCCGGCCCAACCGGAATTCGACCGCATCGTCGAGATGGCCGCGACGCTCCTGCAGATGCCGATTTCCGTCGTCACCCTGATCGACAGCACGCGGCAATGGTTCAAGGCCAAGCACGGCATCGACGGCAGCGAGACCGAGCGCCGGCATGCGTTCTGCGACCACACGATCCGTGACGACGATGTCATGGTGGTGGAGGATGCGACGCGGGACCCGCGCTTTGCCGGCAACCCCTTTGTGGTGGGGGAACCCAATATCCGCTTCTATGCCGGGGCGCCGCTGAAGACGCCGCGCGGCTATAATCTGGGCTCGCTCTGCGTCGTCGACAGCAAGCCGCGCAGTTTCTCGGACGGCGACAAGAAGTTGCTCTCCAACCTCGCCGCCATCGTGGTGGATGAACTGGAGCTGCACCGGCGCAATGTGGATCTCACGCGCCTGGCCCAGACCGATCCCCTCACGGGTGCCGCCAACCGCCGCTATTTCTTCACCCGCGCGGCCCAGGAAGTGGCCCGCTCGCTGCGCTACGGCCCGCCGCTCAGCATGCTGATGGTCGACATCGATCACTTCAAGAAGATCAATGACAGCTATGGCCACGATATCGGCGACCAGGCCCTGGTCACTCTGGTCGAGCGCTTGAGCGCCATGCTGCGTCCCGAGGCCCTGCTGGGCCGGCTCGGCGGCGAGGAATTCGCGATCCTGCTGCCCGAAGCGGATAGCGAGGCCGCCGCCCAGGTGGCCGAACGGCTGCGCGACGCCGTCACTCAGATCGAGATCGTGACGGGTGATATGGAAGCGGGTGACCTCAAGGCAGGCGGGCGGCGCATCGGCTTCACCATCAGCATCGGGATCAGCCATTTGCAACCGGGGTTGAACCTGCAGACGCTGATGAGCCGCGCCGACCAGGCGCTCTATCGCGCCAAGGAAGCGGGCCGCAACCGGGTCATGATCCAGGCATAGCGAAGGGGCCACGACACGCCTCGCCGAGACGATCAGTACCGCGGCGATTGGTGTCGCCGCGATTGGCATCCCGACGGTTGGCATGCCAATGATCGGCATCACCGTGATCGGCGGCGTCTCACCGATCACCGTTCTGGCCGATCACCGTCCTGCCGGCCGGTTTCCGCGCGATTGATCAGTTTTTTAGTAAATTCTCGCGCGATGCTTCGATTCTGTTCCGATGCGCCAGTTCCTGGATCGCCAGCGTGATCCGGATCCATTTATAGCGGCCTTCCAGGTCACGCTTGCCCCAGCATTGCTCCACCATCTGCGATGCCTGAATCAACGCATCGCCCGGCTTGCGGTCACGCAACATAAGCGACGCATGGTCATAAATGTCCTGCTCACTGATCATCGTCACTTCCTCTCACCCAGCCCCGCTATTGGTTGGTCCGGCGGGGTTGCCTCACCGGATTGCAGCCGTCCCTCTCCGCATCCCCCGGTCTTTTTCTGCCATGGGTCTTTTTCTGCCATGGCCTCTTTCTACCTTGGGGTCTTTCCTACCCCGGAGTCCCCACCCCGCGACAGGCGAAGGGCGGTTCGATTGCCGGATCACGCGGTCATGCCCGATCCGAAAGCACCATGCATCAAGACGGCCGATCTATCTCACCTGTACGCCACACTTGAAATGCTTATTCTTTTTTGAAACGCCCAATGCCTTGAAACACTTGATGTTCTGAAATGCTTCGCCCTGGGACGCTTCATCCAGGGACACCACTCACGAGAACCAAATGCCTGTCTTTCGACTACGCGTCATTTGGCAGGCCCGCTGCGGCAGCTTCGGCTGCGGCAGCCTTGCACATGATGGGATAACCGAGGCCTAGCCGCCATCCAGCGGGCGACCGCTCTGGTCATCCGATAGCGTTGCAGATTCTAACGCCCTCTGTCGAGTCCCGTTGCATCCTCGTGACAGATAAAATGAGGCATTCTTGTGGATTATTGATCAGGATGGGTTACGGGCGACGGTGACGCAGCAGGCCGGTGGCTGAAATCCGGTGGCTGAAATCCGGCAAGCTGCCGCGATTGCGAAAACCGGTCTTCCAATCCGAATACGTGTGCCCGTGGCGGAGCCGGTCCGCCATAATCCTGACCAGCGATCCCTGAGCAGCCGCCCTTACCAACCGCCGAGACGCGCTGCCGCCTTGATCCGCCGCAGGTAATGGAAGAGATGCGGTCCCATCGGACTGGCGCCGATTGGGCTTTGATGCACACGCTGCAGGAATTCCACATCGGGATAGGAATTGCCCTCCAGGATCACCGGCCCTTCCGGCGTGCAGGCGATGTCCCAGCCGATGATGAAGCGGTCGTGGCAGGTGCCATGGGCATGCATCGCCAGGGCCTTGATCGCATCCCAGAAAGGCACGATCCGGCCGGCGACCTGCGCCCCGGTCACCGGATGGCGGTCGAACCAGGCGCAGGCAGTTTCCTTCTTGTCGCCGGTCATCTCAGCGAGCCGGCCGGTCGCGAGATCGATCGCCGCCGCCAGCTCCACATTGGTCGGCCAATCCGGCTCCAGCATGCCGAGGATGCGCAGCATCGCATGTGTGACGGCCGGCTGACCTTCGGCATCCAGACAGGTGATGATGCGGACCGCCAGCAGGGACTGGCCGGCGAGATCCCGCAGATCCGGATGATTGACGAGGCGCGGTTGCAGTATCAGCGACCGCTCGGCCGAGGCCGCCGCCACCTGTTCCAGCAGGCGGTCGCGCAGCAACGTGGTGCCGTCCGGCGCCTGATAGTTTTCACCGCCGAGATGGCGGTAGAGACCGGTTCCCTTGGCGCCCTTGTTCTTGCGCGGCTTGACGAAGAGATCGCGGTTCAGGGCATTCCTGTCCCCGGTGCGCAAGGTAAGCTTGCCCTTCTCCGCCACCGCCAGGATCGGCACGCAGGCGACGCCACGGGCAGCGGCGAAATCGGTGAAGCGCAATTTGTCGCCGAGATTGCTGCGGCCCTCGGCATGCATCTTGGGGAACAGGGCGTTGACCGCCTTGAAGAGGCCGTTCTTGGTCTCGAAGCGGGTGAGATAGCCGGCGGCCTCGGCCTGGCGGCTCTCGCGATAGAGCTCGAACATGTAATAGGCCTGGGCATCGAGGCCATGGCGGAAGCCGAGGGCGGCGATCTCCCGCACTTGGCACCGCAATGTCTTGCCGAACCGCGCCCGCACCAACGGCCCCAGCCGGGGCAGCCAGAGATAGAGATGCGCCAGTGCCAGGACCGGCTTCACGCAGGGCAGGCGCAGCCGCGCGATATTGGGATAGAGCAGCTTCTCGTAGAGACCGCCATAGATGAAAAGATAGCGCGAGAGATCGCCGATCGAGCGCAGGTTGCGGCTGTGGCTCAGCTTCTCGACATGCAAGGTGAGCAGGAACAGCACGACGCCCAGCAGATAGATCTGCAGGGCGGCGAATTGCGAGAAATCGATCAGCAGTTGCACGACGGCGGAATCGATGCCGTAGCGGTTGACCATGATGCTGTCGAGCAGGTCGAAGCCGAAAGCGGCGAACTGCGCCACGAAGCCCAGCCACAGCACGCTGCGCGCAAGACGCGGAATGGGATCGAATCTGGTCAGCAGCCAGAGCGTCACCGGACAGGCGATGACGAGGGCGAGATCGCCGGCATCCTCGAACCCGTCCTGGCCGAGTTCGGTCCTAGCCAATCCGAGCGGCAGGCGGTCGCCGAGCAACTGGGTCACGCAGACGATGCCGAGCAGGCCGAGGACCAGCCGCCACACCTGCCCCGCCTGGCGGTTCGGCACCCCCATGGCGAGACGCCCGAAGACCAGCAAAGCGGCGGCGACCGCCAGCAGCCCGGTCAGCGGATTCATCGCCCAGTCGTCGCCCCGCCCCGGAGAGACCAGGATGTAGAGCGCGAGGAAGGTCGTGAAGGCAAAGAAGATCGGAAAACCGTTGCGGGCCCGGATCAGCGCGATGGCCATGAATGCGTCACTTCAACATAATTGTCAGCTAGATTACAGACATCCTAGAGGATTGAGATTGCTGGGGAAACCCGCAAAATGACACGGATGCGAGCGGAATTGTCCGGTGGTTTGGTTCAGGAAACGAGCCGGCATGGCAGCATCCAGCTTGCCGTAGCGGCCCCTCACCTCACCCTCTCCCCGTTGTCACGGGGCGCGGGAGTTTGTCCGGCTTCGCACAGCACGCGCGTGTTCTCATTTGTCATTGCCGGGCTTGACCCGGCAATCCACGGGAGAGGTGGATTCCGGTGTTTGACATGGACCCCCGGGTCAAACCCGGGGGTGACAAGTGAGTGGGTGCAGATATCACACAGAGCCTGCAATGCACTCCCTCGCCCCGCTTGCGCGGAGAGGGTTGGGGTGAGGGGCAGCAGCGGCGAATACGATCTCCATTGCTGAAATCCCTTCCGCGCCGAAGACCGCAGATAGATAGATGGTGCGCCCTGAGATACCGCAGATACCGCGCCAAACCTCCCGTGAATCAGGCTCTGCCTGAGCTGAACCGCAACTCGCTCGCCGCCATCTGTTCAAGCAAGCCGGGCCGCGCTATACGGGAGCCCATCCTTGCCCCCTTCCCGTACCCGCTGCGCTCCTGCCGGCGGCCGAACCGGAACAGATGATGGCTGCTTATGCGCTTGTCCTGATCGTCGGCCTGGCCGCCGGCATCATCAGCGGCGTGATCGGCACCGGTTCGTCGATCATGCTGCTGCCGATCCTGGTCTTCGCCTATGGGCCGAAGGAGGCCGTGCCGATCATGGCCATCGCCGCTTTGATGGCCAATCTCGGCCGGGTCATGGCCTGGTGGCGCGAGGTCGATTGGCGGGCCTGCGCGGCCTATGCCCTGCCCGGCGCACCGGCGGCGGCACTCGGCGCGCGGACGCTGCTGGAGCTGCCGCCGCGCCTGATCGATATCGCCCTCGGCCTGTTCTTCCTCGCCATGATCCCGCTGCGGCGCTGGCATAACAGCCGGCATATCCGCCTCAATCTGTGGCAGCTCTCCGTGGCCGGCGCCGTCATCGGCTTCCTGACCGGCATCGTGCTCTCGACCGGGCCGCTCAGCGTGCCGGCCTTCACGGCCTATGGCCTCGCCAAGGGCGCCTTCCTCGCAACCGAGGCGATGAGCTCGCTGGCGCTTTATATCAGCAAGGTCGCGACCTTCCGCGAGCTTGGCGCCCTGCCGCCCGTCACCATCCTGCGCGGCCTGATCGTCGGCGCCACGCTGATGGCCGGCGCCTTCATCGGCAAGGTCCTGGTGCTGCGCATGAACACCCAGACCTTCCACCGCCTGCTCGACGCAGTGATGCTCTGCGCCGGCTGCTCCCTCCTCTGGGCCGCCTATAGCGGTTGAGAGAGAGCGGGGCCTGTAGAGCCGGATCGGCAAGACACAAGCTGTCATTGGGCAATCCCCCACCCTAACCCTCCCCCGCAAGGGGGGAGGGAATTGATAGCGTCAGCTCTCTCCCAAAAGTGCACTACTAAAAGATTCTGATCTCGTTGCTATCAAGTACTCCCTCCTTTCCTCCCCCCTTACGGGGGAGGATTAAGGTGGGGGGTGATGCAGCGTATTCACCGAAAACATTTTACACCTTAGCCGGACGGTATTTGCTTGACCCATCGAGGTAACAAGCACGTCCCCCCTTCCCCTTGCTGTCTTGCGCTACGCCGCGAAATGGCCTAAGGGAGCTGTCGTTCGGGCCGGTGGCCCGGACAACGTTCTCAGGGCGGGGTGAAATTCCCCACCGGCGGTAAGGGCTCGCGAAGCGGTGACGCTTTCAGGCCCAAGCCCGCGAGCGCCTGCCAGTTAAGCTGGCGGGGTCAGCAGATTCGGTGCGATTCCGGAGCCGACGGTATAGTCCGGATGGAAGAGAACGGGAGATCGCGTCGGGGGATGCAACCGTGTCCTCCCAGATGGCCCGTTGCCCTGATTCCAGGTCCTGTCATTTGAGGAACCATCATGAATCAGAGCCAGAACACCTCACCCAACTCTGCCGTTAAAACCGCTGCCAACGCCCTTGGCGGCGACAGCCGTATCGCCTTCATCCAGTCCTCCTGGCACAAGGAGATCGTCGATCGCTGCCGCGATTCCTTTGCCGCCGAGATCGCCAGACTGGGGATCGCCGAGGACCGCATCGATTTCTTCAGCGTGCCCGGCGCCTTCGAGATTCCGCTGCAGGCAAAACTGCTCGCCAAGACCGGCAAATATGCCGCCGTGGTGGGCGCCGGCTTCGTCGTCAATGGCGGCATCTATCGCCATGAATTCGTCGCCCAGGCGGTGATCAGCGGATTGATGCAGGTGCAGTTGGAGACCGAAGTGCCGGTCCTCTCCGCCGTGCTGACGCCGCATCACTTCCACGAACATGACGAGCATCAGAAGTTCTACTTCGATCATTTCGTGGTGAAGGGCAAGGAAGTCGCCTCGGCCTGCGCCCAGACCGTCGCCAATATGCGCCGCCTGCGGGACCTGTCCCGGGCCGCATAAGGCGGGTACAGCTAAATCGCGCGGCCCCTGGCCGGATTCCTTTGCGGACAACTCCGCATCGGATCGAGCCACAAGAGAGTCCGGCCAGGGGCCGCGCACCCTTCCCCCATTTCGCGGCAGACAGATCAGGCCGTCTATATCAGGCGGGCCCTGTCAAGCAGGCCATGTCAAGCGGGCCGGCACAGCCAAGCGACCGCATCGCGGATCTGCCGGTATTTCATGTCGTCGCGGTCCCGGTCACGCCGCCAGGCGGCGATCTCACGGCCGATATCGGCGATCTTCGCGAGGCCGAACCAGGCCGCGACGATCGTGCCGATTCCGATCTCTCCCTTCCCCGCCCCGCCGACGGCCATCAGCCCAGCGCCCAAAGCGAGCAGTGCCGCGAAACCGAGATGCCGGGTGAGCGCGGTGACGACCGGCGCCAGATGCTGCAGCCGGACGATGCCCTGCCGCAATTTCGCGAACCGCATCATCCGATTGTCGCGACCGCCATCCATCGGCGCACCGCCGAGGCCGGGATATGCCGCCGTGACGGCCGCCGCGAGCCGCGACAATTGATGCTCGCGCCGCCGGATGGCGTGCTGGATCAGCGGCATCAGCAGCATCTGCGGTACCAGTGCCGCCAACACCGCTGCGCCCATCCATATCTGCAAATGAAAGAGATAGGCCAGCACCGCCAACAATACGGCGCCACGCCGCAGCGGCAACAGCAGGGATGGTGCGAGCTGTTCGCCGAGCTGGGCGGTATCGCCAAGAACCACGCGCGGCTCGACACCGTCAATCGTCGCGGCCGGTCCCGCCGCCGATGAAATGAAGCCGTCGCCGCGCCGCAAGCGCGCCTCGATCCGCGTCGTCACGTCGAGGCGCAGCCGCTCCGCGATACGCCCGCCGATCCAGTTACGATAGAGGTCCAGCGCCAGCCGCAGCAGAATCTCGCCGCCGGCAAAAGCGGCATAGGCCGCCGCCAGTATCGCCACCTGTATCGCCACGGGCATCACGGCATCGGCACCGACTACGCCCCGTGATGCCATCAAGTGAGTTTCCATCACGGCATCGACCGCCCGCCGCATGATCTCCAATGGCAGCAGGCCGAAAGCCGCCAGCAGCAAAGTGCTAACGCCGAGGCCGATGAGATGCCTGCCGCCACCTTGCCGGATGTAGCCACGCCATGTCGGCGGCAGTGTTTCCGCCGCTCCTGACGATGCAGGCTTTGTCGATGTGTCGATCACGACAGATGCCGCGCCGATCGTTGATGCCGTCATGAAGGCCATGCTCCGCCGGACGATCCCGGTGGCGGAGAATGCCCGGTCACGGCCTATCGTCCTTGATGCAGATCAAGGCGTGGCACGACCTCGCGTCGGTGCCGCAAGAATCGGGAGGCTTGGCGGCAGCATCTCGGGCAGGCTGCCGTGATGTTCATGCCGTGCCCCATAGCTGCCTGTTCAGGAATGGCCCTGATCGCTGGACACATCGACCGTCTGAAGCATCCTCGATGCAAAGGAGACTTTGCCTGCAAGCATCTCAACCGACGTTGCCGCCCCTCACCCCAACCCTCTCCCCGCAAGCGGGGCGAGGGAGTGCTGCCGCAGGCTTTTGTGCGATTCTTGCATCCATTCATTTGTCACCCCCGGGTCAATCCTCGGGCTTGACCCGAGGATTGACCCGGGGGTCCATAGCAACAGCCGTACACGTCATCTCCCATGAATTGCTCCGCCGATGAGGTTAGGCCCGGCAATGACAGACGGACGAATCCGTGTGCAACGCGAAGCCGAAGAAATTCTCCCTCGCCCCGTGACAACGGGGAGAGGGTTGGGGTGAGGGGTCGCAGCGGCAAACTGAGCAATAGATTGAATGGAGCTGTCCCATGCTGACCCTCTACGATTATCTGCCCTCGCAAAATGCCTATAAGGTGCGTTTGCTGCTGGCGCATCTCGGCCGTCCCTATCGCACCGAGCTGATCAGCATCTTCGAAGGCGAAGGGCAGCACCCGGATTATCTCGCGATCAATCCAACCGGCGCCGTGCCGGCTCTGCGCATCGACGATGAGAATGGAGAAGATGGACGCGTGATCGCGGAATCCAACGCCATCCTCTTCTATCTCGCGCGAGGAACATCCTATCTGCCCGACGATCCCTATCTTCAGGCGAAGGTGCTGCAATGGCTGAGCTTCGAGGGCGATTACATACAGTCCAGCGTGGCGACGCTGCGGCATTGGATACAGACCGGCAAGGCCGCGCGCCGGCCCACCGAGCTGATCGAGGCGAAGCGGCAGGCCTCGCTGAAGGTGCTGCGCATCCTCGACCTCGAATTGGCACGGCGTTCCTTCTTGGTCGAGAGCGGCTACGGCATCGCCGATATCTCGGTCTTCGCCTATGTACACCGGGCCGAGGAAGCCGATCTGCCGCTCGCGGATTTTTCCCAGGTGACCGCCTGGATCGATCGCGTCCGGCAGCAGCCGGGTTTCCTCGCCGAGACCTATCCCTATTCGATCGATCCCTTTTCAGGGCGCGAATTGCCGTGAACAATGATCGCGTTCAATGCAACCCGCTCAATGGGACCCATTCAATGGGACCCATTCAATGCGACCCATTCAATGCGACCAGGGCATCTCGGCGCCGATGGCACTGATGAAGCGCAATTTGTCGCCGCGTAGCTCGACCGCGGTCAGGCGGCCGGTCATGAAGGCGCCGGTATCGACGCCGATACGATTGTGGCGCAGTTGCGGTTCGCGGCTGATCGTATGGCCATGAACCACCACGACATCCTCCTGGAAACGCCCCTCATGGGTGAGGAACGGCCCGCGCACCCAGAGCGGATCGGCATCGCCGTCATAGCTGGGCGCCTCGCCCCAGGGCTTGGCGAACTGGGTCTCCATGTCGATGCCGGGATGCAGGCCGCCATGGACGAAGAGATAGCGCCCCTGCCGCAGATAAGTCGGCATGGCCGCGAAACGATCGAGGAGATCGCGGCCCAGACGCTGGCGCAATCGCGCGATGAAGCGATCGGGGGCGGCGAAGACTTCGAAAGGATCGGCATAGCCCAATTCCCGCGCCACCGCCGTGCCGCAATTATAGGCAAACCAGCTCTGCAACACGCCGACCAGGGTATCCAGCCGGTCATGCGTCTCCGCCGTCAAGGCACGCGCCAGGAACTGTTCGTGATTGCCGGGCAAGGCTATGCTCTCGATATCCCCATTTTCGGCTTTTCCGGCGCCGCGCAACACCGCCTGCAGGCAGGCCAGCGGCTGCGGTCCGCGATCGATGTAATCGCCGAGATGCACCAGGAGCGGCACCTCCGCTCCCGCCTGCTGCAAGCCGTCACGGATGATGTTGGCGCGGATCGCCGCATGCAGCGCCGTCAGCAAATCGAGCCGCCCATGCACATCGCCGATCGCGAAAACCGGCCGCACCGCCACGGCCGGCGCCGGCAGCCAGCCGGATATATCCGTGACGATATCGTTAGCGATACCTTCGCCCTCTGCCGCTGATGCCTGCTGTGTTGATCGATCCGTCATGCTCTCAGTCTGATTGGTTGCAATTGCAGTCGGTTCATATCCGTCACGCGCCCCTTCACCCCACCCCTCTCCCACCCGTTGGCGTAGGCCGACATGCGTCGGCAGGGGAGAGGGAGTGCTCTCCGGCATCGCACAGCGCGGGCGGGCGCTCATTTGTCATTGCCGGACCTGTCCTCGGGCTTGACCCGTGGATTGACCCGGCAATCCATGGGAGATGCCCTGCACCGCTTTCCACCATGGACCCTCGGGTCAAGCCCGAGGGTGACAATGTGGGCAGTTGCTGGCACCGCGTAAAACCGGCAACGATGCTTTCTTTACCCCTACCCAAAGCCCTCCCCGCAGGAGAGGGTCGGGGTGAGGGGGAATGCCGCGCGAGGTATGGGCCGTCAGCTTCTCCCATCGCATATCGAAGCTTCCAGTTCCTGTCGCTTAGCTTTCCGTGTCACCCTACCGCACGGCCTTAGCAGCCTCAACCACGCGGTATGTCAAGCTACATAACCGCTCACGCGCTGAGGTTTTGCACGTGTTTTTCATGCGGCGGCAGATCGTCAACTGACCGCACCTGACATCCGGCCGCCTCCTGACATTCAACCCCTGTCTCTTGGCCCCCGCCTTTCAGCCATGTGAAAATCTTGCCACCCGTATGAGGGATCGTCGCTTCTCACGGGCGCAAGTCCCGGATATTCATGGAGGCACTTCTTCTCCATCGTTCCACGCTGAATCCAATCGTACAGAGTCCGGCCGGATTGAGCAGCCTCTCCAGGGCTGCGCGGTTGTGTTTCCGTCGATTGCCGTGGCGCGCCAGCACATCGTGTCGATGAGTCATTATATCGACCGACCAGCATATCGATTGGCCGCCATATCAGCAGCTATCCGAAACCGAAGGATTTCTTCATGGACCAGGCGCATGATTGCGACCGTTCAGACGATATGATCCGGGATGACGGCAGCCTATACGAGGCCAGCATGAGCGACAGCCAGATCAGCGAGACCGTGGCCGCGACCACGCCAAAGGTTGCGCCGATGGCCGAGCCGCATCTCGGCTGGACCCTGGCGACAACCAGCCTCGGCCTCGTCGTCGTGCAGCTCGACATCACCATCGTCAATGTCGCCCTGCCCCATATCGGCACGCAGTTGCAGGCCGGGATCGGCGGGCTGCAATGGGTGGTCGATGCCTATACCCTCGCCTTCGCCGCCTTCCTGCTCTCCGCCGGCGCGCTCGCCGACCGGCTGGGCTCGCGCGGCACCTATCTGCTCGGCATCCTGCTGTTCGGCCTCTCGTCGCTCGCCTGCGGCATCGCCCCGACGACGCCCTTGCTGATCGTCGCCCGCGCGGTGCAGGGCCTCAGCGCCGCCATGATCATGCCGACCTCGCTGTCGCTGATCGCCCATGCCTGCGGCGAGAACCACAAGGCCCGCACCCGTTCGATCGGCATCTGGAGCTCGACCGGCGGCGCGGCGGTGGCGGCCGGGCCGGTGATCGGCGGTTTCCTGATCGGCCAGTTCGGCTGGCGCAGCATCTTCCTGGTCAATATCCCGCTTTGCGCCGTCGCGGTCTGGTGGACCTGGCGCTATGTGGCGGAGACCGTCAAGCATCGCCACGGCAGCTTCGACTGGCTGGGCCAGGTGCTGGCGATCGGCATGCTGTTCTTCCTGACCGGTGCGGTGATCGAGGCCGGCCCGCGCGGCTGGCAGGACCAGCTTGTCCTCGGCGGCCTGGTCCTGGCGGGGCTGTTCGCCGCCGCCTTCCTCGCCACCGAAGCGCTGATCCGCCATCCCATGCTGCCGCTGCATTTCTTCCGCCGCCCGACCTTCAGCGCGGCGACCCTGGTGGGGATCGCCGCCAATCTCACCTTCTACGGGCTGATCTTCGTCCTCAGCCTCTATTTCCAGCAGGTGCGGCATTATTCGCCGGCCGAGACAGGCCTCGCCTTCCTGCCGCTGACGGCGATCTTCGTCCTCGCCAATATCGTCTCCGGCTGGCTCGCCGCCCATATCGGCTTCCGCCTGCCGATCGCCGGCGGGCTGCTGGTGGGCGCCACCGGCTTCTGGCTGCTGCGCCATGTCGATGCCGACACGCCCTTCCTCTATATGGGACTGTGCCTCGCGCTGATCCCCAGCGGCACCGGTATCACCGTGCCGGCGATGACCGCCTCGGTCCTTGCCAGTGTCGAGCGCCTGCGGGCCGGCACCGCCTCGGCGGTGCTCAACACGGCGCGCCAGGTCGGCGGCGCGGTCGGCGTCGCCTTGTTCGGCGGGCTGGTCGCGGATCACAGCGGCGGCGGCGATGCGGCAGCGCATATCACCGCCGGGCTCGACGCCACCTTCACCATCTCGTCGGTGCTGCTGGTGACCGCCGCCGTCATCGCCCTTCTCGGCATCAAGCAATACAGCCACGCCGCCCCTCAGCCGGTGGCGCCCGATCTGCATTGAGGGCTTTCGATCGACCGCTTGCCAGAACGGGGCGGAAGCTCTAGTCACTGAGGGCATGGAACTTCCCCCCGCCTTGCGCCAAGCGGTCGACCGCGCCCTTGAGGGCATTCCCCTCGCCGATCTCGCCGAGGCCGCCGGCCTTTTGTCGCGGCGGTACCGTGCCGAGACGCGGGACGGCACCTGGCATCTCGCCGATGATCGCGCGGCGCTCGCTTATCTTGCGACCCGCCTGCCCGCCACCTATGCGGCGATCCGCGCCAGCATGGCGGCGACGGCGGAACGGCTACCCGATTTCGCGCCGCGCTCGCTGCTCGATATCGGCGCCGGCCCCGGCTCGGCACTCTGGGCGGCGGCGGATTGCTGGCCGGATCTCACCGAGGCACTGATGATCGAAGGCAGCGCCGCGATCCGCGCCCAGGGTGAACGCCTGTCGGTTGCGACCGGCATCAGCCGCCTCGTTTGGCAGGCAGGCGATATCGTCACCGGTCTCCCCGATCTTGCGCCGCGCGATCTCGTCACCCTGGCCTATGTGCTGGACGAGTTGGACCCGGCGCGGCGCGATGCGCTGATCGATCGCCTGTGGTCGCTGGCCGGGCAGATGCTGCTGATCGTCGAGCCCGGCACGCCGGCCGGCTGGCAACGCATCCTCGCCGCGCGAAGCCGGCTGATCGCGGCCGGCGCGAAGATCGTGGCGCCCTGCCCCCATGCCGCCACCTGCCCGCTCACGGCGCCCGACTGGTGCCACTTCTCGCGCCGCGTCGCGCGCTCGCGCCTGCACCGCCGGGCCAAGGGCGCCGAGGTCCCCTGGGAAGACGAGAAATACGTTTATCTCGCCGCTGCACGCAGCGGCAGCGATGAGATCGCCGCGACAAGTAAAATCGTCGAAGCAAATCCGGCCCGCGTCATCGCTCCACCGAAGGGCGCTGGCGGCCGGGTGACGATCAAATTGTGTTTACCCGACGGCACCGCCGCCCTTCGCTCCTTCAGCAAACGCGACGGCGACGCCTATAAAGCCGCGCGCCGCCGCGATTGGGGCGACAGCTTGTAAAGAATCGCCCGATGCGGCCTTGCGCGACATGTTCGCGTCAACTGCCGGCTGTATCCAGTATCCATGACGATCTGCGTCCTGCATGCTCACGGTTAAGGCATCCCGCGGTCCGGGACAAGAGACCGTCGCTCACCGTCGACATTGGCCGCTTGTTCTTGCTTTATGACCGGTACCGGTTGTGAGTGCCGTTTTTCGAACCGTGACAGCGAAGATGGGTGCATAATGCCGAGGCATGGTTTTCAGCCGGCTGTGACCGGCGCGGAGCGCCACGGGCTGGCGACATGAAACAATGTTTTCCCTGATCACGCCTTTCACCCTGGACCAGGTCAGGTCGCCCTTCATCCGGCGCCTTGCCGACTACTGGGAGGAAAAGAAGGCCGGCCGGCGCATCCCCGACCGCAGCGATTTCGACCTCGCCGATCTGCGCAGCGTGCTGCCTTATATGATCGTGGTGGATATCGAGCCGGACCCGTTTCGCGTCTTCTACCGCCTCGCCGGCACCAAGGTCGTGGAGATGAACGGCCTGGAGCTGAAGGGGCTGTATCTCGATGAACTGGGCGGCGAGCAGGCCGACTTCATCGAGGGCGGCCTCGCCACCTATCGCCGGGCCTGGGAGAACCAGTCCTCGGAATATGGCGCCTATATGTGGCATACGCCCCGGGGCGCGGAATGCGTCGTCGAATTCGGTATCTTTCCCGTCACCTATAACGGCAAGCCGACGCAATGCCTGGCTGCCGAGGATTGGGATGTCGGCGGCGCCAACATCACCCAACAAGAGCAACCCCCGCCGATGATCCGCAAGCCGCCGCAATCATCGTAGGGCTGGAACCCGGCATATGGTTGCCGGGCAACTTGGGTATATCGATCCTTCATCCGCACAGTCCGTCATTTCCCCTCACCCCGTCTCTCTCTCTCTCTCTCCCCATTGGAAATGCGTGATAGATCGGGTGCTCGGTGTTTTTCGACGGCGCAAGAAGCTGGAACGGCAAACATCTCATCGGATGTTACAACCCCTCACCCCAACCCTCACCCCACTTGCGTGGGGCGAGGGAGCTTAGGTTGATAATTTCGAGTGTGAGATAGTCAAAGCCCCCTCTCCCCGCCCGCCGGCGAATGTCGGCCTATACCAACGGACGGAGAGAGGGTCGGCGTGAGGGGGTGGCGGCGGCAGATCTGGCATATCTGATCCGTGAGATTTAACCTCACAACGCCTTTGCATCAGATATCGATCACCTGCAGCCGGTAGGCGTTGCGGCCGGCCCGTTTCGCGGCGTAGAGCGCGGCGTCGGCGGTTTCCAGCATGATATCCGGCGAGGAGATGGGCCGGCCGGCATAGGCGATGCCGATGCTGGTCGAGACCGCCACTTGCGCGCCATTGACCTCGACCGGCATGCGCGCCGCCAGCAGCAGTTTCTCCGCCACCGCTTCGACATCCGACTGGGCGCGCGGCGCCACCAACAGGACGACGAATTCATCGCCGCCGAAGCGCGCCACGCGGTCCGAGGCGCGGACGGCGCCGCGCAGGCGCTCGGCGAAGGCCACCAGCACGGTATCGCCGGCGTGATGGCCGAGGCTGTCATTGATCTGCTTGAAGCGGTCGACATCGAGATACATGACGGCGACATGCTGGCCATAGCGGGCCTGGCGCAGCAATTCCTCGCGCAGCAGGTCGACGAACTGCCCCCGGTTCAGAAGGCCCGTCAGCTTGTCCGTCGTCGCCTGTTCGATCAGCCGCTGTTCCTTGGCATGGCGTTCGGTGATGTCCCAGAAGACGACATAGAAGCCCTCGATGCGCCCGTCGACATCCTGCTGGGGAATATAGCGACCCTCGACATAGCGGCCGGTCGTGTTCACCAGCGGCCGCTCGAAGCTGCTGGGTTCGCCCTGCAGGGCCTGGGCGACCTGCGGCGCCATGACGGCATAGGTTTCCGGCCCGAAGACCTCGCGCAGGGTGCGGCCCATCACCGCCTCGGCGGTGAAGCCCATATTCTGGAGATAGATGCGGTTGCAGTAGCGATAGCGCTCCTCGGCATCGATGAAGCAGATCAGGATCGGCATCGCGTCAGTGATCGAGCGCAGCAATTCCTGCTGCAGCAGCAGGGCCTGCTCCCGCTGTTTCTGTGCGGTGATATCGGCCCTGACCCCGACGGTGCCGCCGCTGGCCGTGGCGCGCTGGCTGACCAGGACCCAGCGGCCATCGGCGAAGGCGCCCTCGCCCATATAGGCCGTATGATCGCGGAACCGGCTCGCCCAGGTCCGCACGAAATCGTCGATCGCCTCCGGCGTGTCGAGACCCGGATATTCGCCCTGCGTCGCGCCGTAGAACAGGACCTCCTCGATACTGGCCCCCGGCACGATGGCCGGCGCGCTGAGCGGATAGAGATCCAGGAAGCGCTGGTTGAAGATGACGAAGCGCATATTCCGGTCGAACAGCGCGAAGCCCTCATTGATGCTCTCGATGGCGTCGCGCAGCCGCGCCTCGGCGGCCTTCAGCGGGGTGATATCGGTCCAGGTCCCGACATAGCCGCCCTCCGCCGTCCGCCGTTCGGTCACCCGCATCCAGCGCCCGTCGGTCCATTGGATTTCCAGCGGCGCCTCGGGCGGCGATTTGTGCATGGCAAGGCGCCAGGCGAGCCAGGCCGCGCGGTTGGGCAAGGCATCGATGGCGGTCAACTCCCCATAGGCGAAGGTTTCGAATATCTCCTCGAAGGTCCGGCCGATCGGCGAGCCGTATTTGGCCCGCGTCGCCGGATCGGCGAAGCCTTCGTTGCAGAGCACCAGGCGGTCATCGGCGTCGAACAGGGCGAAGCCGCTTTCCATCGCGTTGATCGCCTCCTTCAACCGTGCCTCGGCACGGATCAGGGGCGTGATATCGGTGATGGCGCCGATCAGGCGGACGACGCGGCCGGTTTCGTCGCGCACGCCGAGCGCCCGGTTCTGGGCATGGATCAGCGAACCGTTCTTGTGCCGGAAGCGCTGGACGATCTCGATCGAGGCGACGCCCCCGGCCTCGAATTCAAAGAACTGTTTCGTGGTGGCCGCATGATCCTCCGGCAGCATCAGGCTCTTCCAGAACTTGATGTCATTGGGGAAATCGGCGTCGCTGTAGCCGAGGATCTCCTTGTAGCGGGGCGAGAACCAGACTTCCTCGGTAACCGGGTTATAGTCGAAGATGCCGTCACGGCTGCCGGCGATGGCCAGAGCGAAACGCTCCTCGCTGCGCCGGATCGCCTCTTCCATCTCGGTCTGCGCGGTCACGTCGCGGAACACCGCCACGCCGCCCTGCGGCCTGCCCTCCGCATCCAGCAGGGGCCGGCCGCTGACGCTGAGCAGGCGGTCCTTGCCGTCCAGGTGGTTCCGGACGAGCATCTCCACATCATCCGTCGCTTCGCCGCGCAAGGTGCGGACCAGCGGCATCCTCTCCTCGGTGAACAGCGTCTTGCCGTCACGCTCATAGACGCCGAAAGCCGCCGCCCACTCGGCACTGGGCGTATCCGTCGCCGGCACACCGGTCAGCGCCTCCGACATACGGTTGACCATGATGATGCGTCCCGTCGCGTCGATGACGGAGACGCCTTCGCTCATCGAGTTGAAGACGGTTTCAAAGAGATGGGTCTGCTCCGCCAGCTTGGCTTGCAAGGCGAGGCGCGCATCCTCGCGCTGCAGCACCACGCCGAGGATCACGGTGCCGATGGGCACCACGGCCAGCAGCGGCACCGCCAGCATGCCGATGATCGGAAAGGTGATGTCCCGGCTCGCCAGATAGCTCGCCAGGTAGAAGGTGGAGACCCCCTGGATGACCACGGCGAGGCCGAGCAGGAAGAAGGCGAGCGGCCCGGCCTTGAACAGGCCCCGCCGCAGGAAGAGATAGAAGATCAGGCTGATGGCACCGGTGCCGATGATGCTCACCGTGCCGCCCGGCGCCCCCGCGCCGCCGAGCCACAGGCGATAGCCGGCACTGATGGCCAATGCGATGACGGCGCCAACCGGCCCGCCGAAGACCGCCACGGTCCCGGTCAGCACCGAGCGGCCGTCGATGATCACGCCAGGCGCCAGATTGACCGGCAGGCTCATGGCCAACATTGCGCCGCCGCCGAAGACCAGGCCGATCACGGCATCGCGCAGCGCCGGCGACAATTGCACGCGCCGGCGGATCGCCGCATAGCCCACCACCACCAACGCGAAGAGGGAAACGTTCTGGATGAGCTGCAGAATGATGGTGCTGGTGGATTGCATCGGTTTAGACGGTTCGCACCCTAAAAAGCCACATCGTCAAGCCCCAGGCCACGACTGTAGAAAGAAAGAATTAACCATGCCTTAAAACCATCTTCCTAGCGCCGATAAAAAATAGCTGGCATTTTATCTATCTCCCTGTCCCCAAACGCCTTTTCCACCCGTCACCGCTGCGTCTCCCGGGCCTGTAGATCGACCTCGGAAGACCCATGTCAGGCACGTCGCCTCGACAAATGTCAACTAGCTGTCGCCCCACTTGTCAACACCTCCCCGCATTCTCTGGCCCGCATTCTCTGGCCCGCACTCTCTGGCCCGCACTCTCTGGCCCGCACTCTCTCCCCCGCATCCTCTCTCTACCGGCTTCATGGCCTTGTCGGCCCGGTTCGGGAACCGGCCCGAAAATCAACAGGTGAGCCTCATCACAGCAGCTTGCCTTTATTTCCATCGCCGTCTCTGCCATTGATTTCGCCATCCGCCCGCCCCCACATCTCCGCCCATCCACAGCAGCCGACATGAAGCCATCGCGACGAACCGCCAGCATTCCGGATCGACTTTCATCAGGCGGATCGATGCAACCAGCATTGCCCCGGTCATTGGGACAACATGTGCGTCACAGGCTCTTCCGCCTCACCCAACAGAGCATACCGCTGACCGATCGGCTGCTGACCGGCCAGTCGCTCATCGGCGACATGCCGGTTCTTGACCGCCGCCACTTTGCCCGGCATTTCCCCTGGACCGTACTGCTGGAGGAGAATTGGGAGACGGTCGCCGCGGAGGCCGATGCCCTCTTGCAGTCCGAGGCCTGGGACGATACCGGATGGGAACCGCGCGCCGCGCATGCGCTCTTTCTTTGGGGCTATGGGTATCGCGTGGCGGAAAATTGCCGGCCCTGCCCCCGCACCGACTGGCTGCTGGAACAGATCCCCGGCCTGCACAGCGCCTTCTTCTCCGTTCTCGAGCCGGATGGCTATGCGACCGGTCCCCGGGCAGCCACCAAGGGGTTGATCACCTGCCATCTCGCCTTGTCGGTTCCCTCGGACTGGAAAAGCTGCCGGCTCTGCTTCGCGGACCGCACCGCCTATTGGATCGAGGGCACCAGCCTGATCTTCGATGAGAGCTATCGCCCCGCCGCGCGCAACGACAGCGACGAGCGCCGCATCGTCCTCGCCCTGCAGATCAAACGTCCGCTGCGCCGGCCCGGCCGCCTGCTCGGCGCTCTCGTCCTGCGCCTCCTGCGCTGGTGCCCGACGATCCAGATCGCGCGCAACCATAGCCGGGCCTGGGAAAAGGCTCTGCAGGATGTCGAAAGCGACTGACGCGCGGCCGCATCTTGCATCGCCCTGTTTTCACTGCGGTTAATCGTCGCAAGTCCCGCATAACAGGTTGTGACGGCCTTGCGATGCCAGCTATCAACGCCGCCATATCGAGGCGACATAATATAGGGTAACCGGCGGCGTCCGCAGGTGGCGCGCCGGTCGATTGGGGTACAGAACCGATGGACGATCTGGCTGGGCTGCATCGCGGCGGAACTTTCGAGACGCCGGAGCCCGGCGAGGATTCGTCAGCCGTTCTAGATGCGCTGTTCGACGTGATCGAAGATGGCATCATCATCTATGACACGGCCGGTTCCGTCTGTTCCGCGACGCCGCGCGCCTTGACCTTGCTGGACGTGACCTGGTCCGCGCTGATCGGCAGCAATGCCTTCGCGCATCTCTGGCAGGTATACGATGTCAACGGCCGGCCGCTTGCCGACAGCGAGCTTCCCTCCCGCATCTCCCTGCGCACCGGACAAAACCTGAAGCGCGTGATGCTGCGCCTGCAGCCGCGCGAGGGCGACACCAAATGGCTGAGCGTCAGCACCAGCCTGCTGCGCGGCCGGTCCGGCCGGATCAAGGGCGTGGTCGCCAGCCTGTCGGACATGACCGACGAATACTCGCTGAGCGCACGGGCGCGCGAAAGCGAGGCCGTGCTGGCGGCGATCCTCGCCTCCTCGATGGTCGGCATCATCGCCATCGACGAAAGCCACAAGATCATCACCTTCAACGGCGAGGCCGAGCGCATCTTCGGCTATGCCGCCCATGAGATCGTCGGCCGGCCGCTGGACCTGCTGGTACCCGATGCGGCCCGCAGCCGGCATCACGGCCAGGTCGAGCGTTTCGCCCGCGAAGGTACTGCCATGCGGCAGATGGCGAACTGGCGGCGTATCTCGGGCCGGCGCCAGGACGGTCGGGAATTCCCGCTCAATGTCGTCATCTCCCGCGTCCAGGTCGGACGCCGCATGATCTTCACCGCCATCCTGCAGGACATGACATCGGTACGCGATCACGAGACGCAACTGAACGCCCTGCTGCAGGAGTGTGAGCAGCAGCTTGAGCGCGCCCAGACCGCCAGCGCCGCCAAGAGCAAGTTCCTCTCGGTGATGAGCCACGAATTGCGCACGCCGCTGAATGCCATCATCGGTTTCTCCGAGATCATGCAAAGCGGCCTGCATGGCGAGATCGGCAATCCGCATTACCGCAGCTATGTCGACGACATCCTGGCCAGCGGCCGGTTGCTGCTCTCGATCATCAACGACATCCTCGATATCTCGCGCATCGAAACTGGCAAACGTGACCTGGCCATGGGCGATCTCGATCTCGGCAACGAGGTCGCCGAGACCTGCGCGATCCAGGCCAAGGTAGCGGCGCGCAACGGGCTGGCCTTCGACCTGGAGATCTCAGCGGCACCGGTCCTGGTCCAGGCGGATTCCCGCGCGCTGCGGCAGATCGTCAACAATCTGCTCTCCAATGCCATCAAGTTCACACCGGCCGGCGGCCGCATCGGTATCACCGTCGGCCGCGCGGCAGAAACCGGTCAGCCCGTCATCCGGGTATCGGATACCGGCATCGGCATTCCGGCGGATCGCCTGGCGGATATCTGCCAGCCTTTCGTCCAGGTCTCGGACGCCCATGTCCGGAGCCAGGGTGGCACCGGCCTCGGCCTCGCCATCGCCCAATCGCTGGCGCGGCTCATGGGCGGCGATCTGGTCGTCAGGAGCGACTTCGGCGCCGGCACCGAGGTCAGCCTGCTGCTGGCGGAAGCCGGGAACCCGCCGATCGCCCCGGCGGCCACGCTGGAAGAGCCCCGGCAAGCCTAAGGCCTGGCCGTGAAATCCCGATCCGTGACATCGGGTAATTTTCCTTAAAGCGTCAAATCGGCGCGCGATCGACATCGGCGTGCCACCCACATCGGTATGCGCGTCACGCTTTGCGACAGCCTTGCCCGGCATGGAAGGCGGTGCCAAGATTTTCCCGGATGGCCCCGATGACCCCGGATGGCCCCGGATGGCCCCGGATGGCTAGGGACCGGCAACGGCATTGATGATCGGAGATCGATGATCACAGGTTGAGGGAGAATGACATGGCTGCCAAGGACGTGAGGTTTTCCGCCGATGCGCGGGAGAAGATGCTGCGCGGTGTCGATATCCTGGCCAATGCGGTCAAGGTGACACTGGGGCCCAAAGGCCGCAATGTGGTGATCGACAAATCCTTCGGCGCGCCACGCATCACCAAGGACGGCGTCACCGTCGCCAAGGAACTGGAACTGCCGGACAAGTTCGAGAATATGGGGGCGCAGATGGTGCGAGAGGTCGCCTCACGCACCAGCGACCTGGCCGGCGACAGCACCACCACCGCGACCGTTCTCGCTCAGTCGATCATCAAGGAAGGCGCGAAATCCGTCGCTGCCGGGATGAATCCCATGGATATCAAACGCGGCGTCGATCTGGCCGTCGATGCGATCGTGCGCGATCTCAAGCACCATGCGAAGAAAGTGACCTCGAACGACGAGATCGCCCAGATCGCGACGATCTCCGCCAATGGCGATACCGAGATCGGCCGCTTCCTGGCCCAGGCCATGCAGAAGGTCGGCAATGAAGGCGTCATCACCGTCGAGGAGGCGAAGTCGCTGGAGA